>CAZJWX010000003.1:0-170657 GCA_964549915.1 uncultured Anaerolineaceae bacterium
ACCAGACTCTACCTTGCTTTATCCTTCATATCCACTGTGACTGAGTACTAGGCTCTTAGGGATTAATCGTTCTGTCTTTCGCCGTTTTCCTGATGTCGTTGCAGAATTTCGTAGTAGCTCTCGTTACAAGAACCATAAAATAGCATCCATCCGAGAACTCCCTGACGACCATGATGTTTATTGTTTGACTGTGCCTGAAGCGGGGAACTTCGCGCTTGCTGCCGGAGTATTCGTCAAGAATTGTGGCCTGATTGTAAATGTTACCCCCCTGGAACCTAACTGGCATGGATATGTGACCCTGGAGATTAGCAACACAACACCATTACCAGCCAAGGTCTATTCTAACGAAGGCATAGCTCAGGTGCTTTTTTATGAAGGTGATGGTGAGCCAGATATTTCCTACGCGGATAAGAAAGGCAAGTACCAGGGGCAAACGGGGGTGACTCCACCCCGTTTGTAAGATCGAGGTTGGGGGCGAGAAATACAATCCCCGTCCCCAACTTTGCGCTATCGACGCTGCAATTGCAAGAAAGCCGAGCCTGCGACCCCGATTGCGACCACCGCCGCCACAACCAGCGCTGCTGTATTGACGAGGCTCGCATCAAGCGCCGCCAGAATATCGAAGACTTCGGTATCGAAGGGACGGGCATAAATGCCAACCACTGCCCAGATCACGACCAGCGCATAGGCCAGGTCGCGCCGGAAATAGAGCATGGCAAAGGCCAGCACCGCTGCCACAGCCATCATAATCGCCGCCCACAGATCGGCATTAATCCCCAGGAAGCTGACCTGTGCGCCGCTCTCGTACAGTGCCGCCGAGATATTTGCTACGGTCGCCACACTGACCCACCCCAGGTAGATGCTGAAGGGAATATGCGCTGCCCATTGCTCCTGCCAATCGACATCGCGCAGGCCGATGCCGAGATTACGGTAGATCATGATCAGCGAGAGCAAGAGAATCACAATCACAATAGTGCTCACCCAGATGTAGTTATAAACGAACAGAATCACCCAGACGCTGTTGGCGATGTTGCTGACGATGAACCAGATTCCAACACGATCCACCACCCCATTCTGCAACGCAACCGGGCGTGCCTGGTAGATCGCAAAACCGATCAAACCGATATAGATCACGCCCCAGATGGCGAAGACATACCCCGCCGGCAGGAAGAAAATCGCGCGACTCTCACCCAGTTCACCGACCGTATTGGGTACAACGTCCGACTGGGAAACGAAGTTCATGATGAGCGTAGCGATCAGCGCGACCGCATTCAGAATTTGTAGTAATCTCGTGCGTGACATCGCAGTGGCTCCTCTCCATTTTGTCCAGAATTTTATTGAACATCACGTCCAGTATCGCCACTACGGACTCATGAGCCGTTAATGGCGCGTGAACGACTCATGAGCATGCCTAACAATATCACATTCGACTATTTACGGGTGGAGCGTTCAGTCTCCTGCTGCCAGCAAGCGCTCGCCCATTTGCACACGCCACAGCGTTGCATAAATGCCGTCCCCTGCGACTAACTCATCATGCAGCCCCTGCTCTTTGAGGGCACCGTTCTCCAGTACGAAGATACGATCTGCGTTGCGCACAGTGCTCAGACGATGCGCGATGACGATCGTGGTGCGCCCGACAGCGATTCTCTCCAGGGAGCGCTGAATGGCCGCTTCCGTCTCGTTATCGACGGATGAAGTCGCTTCATCGAGGATCAGGATTGGCGGATCTTTGAGGATTGCCCGCGCGATGCTGATGCGCTGACGCTGCCCGCCGGAGAGCTTCTGTCCACGTTCGCCGACGATGGTATCGTAGCCCTGGGGCAAACCCATGATGAAATCGTGAGCCTCGGCGATTTTCGCCGCTTCGATCACCTGCTCATCCGTCGCATCGAAGCTACCATAGACAATGTTCTCGCGCACCGTCCCGTGAAACAGGTAAACATCCTGGCTCACCAGGCCGATTGCACGGCGCACATCACCCAATTCCACTTCTCGCAAGTCGCGCCCGTCAATGGTGATCGTTCCCCCTGTCACGTCGTAGAAACGCAGGAGGAGCTTGACGACAGTGCTCTTTCCAGCCCCTGTTGCACCCACAATCGCCGCAGTTTCGCCCGCTGGAATGTGCAAAGACAGCCCTTTGAGAATCTGCACGCCGCTGTTGTAGGCGAACTGCACATCGTTGAAGCGCACCTCGCCCTGCACGTTCTCGGTCGGCATTTGATCCTCCCCATCCTGGATTTGCGGCTCAGTGTCCAGCAGATCGAGGATGCGATTGGTGGATGCCATCGCACGCTGGTACTGGTCAAAAGTCTCGCCCAGCGTGGTCAGCGGCCAGAGCAACCGCTGCGTCATGAAGATCAGGACGCTGTAGAGACCGATGTTGAGGGTGCCATCCAGCGCAAGTTGCCCACCGAAAATCATGATGGCGATGAAGCCGCCGACAATCGCCATGCGAATCAGCGGCGAGAAGGCTGAACTCAGCAGGATGGCGGAACGGTTGCGTTCCTGGTAACGGTTGCTCTCCTCGCGCACCCGCTCGACTTCGTGGGCTTCCGCAGTGTAACTCTTGATGGTGGCAATACCCCCCAGGTTGTTCGAAAGCTGGCTGTTGAGGTTGCCAACCTGCTCGCGCACAGCCGCGTAGCGCGGTCCCAACTTCCGCTGGAACCAGACTGAGCCATAGATGATGATCGGCATCGGGATTAGCGCCATCCAGGCCACGCTTGGCGCGGTGATGACGAACAAGCCACCGATGACGATCACCGTCGTGGTCACCTGGAGCAGGCTGTTTGCGCCAATGTCGAGAAATGGCTCTAGCTGGTTGATGTCGTCATTGAGAATCGACATCAGGCCGCCTGTGCTGC
The DNA here is from genome assembly GCA_964549915.1 of uncultured Anaerolineaceae bacterium. GTDB lineage: Bacteria > Chloroflexota > Anaerolineae > Aggregatilineales > Phototrophicaceae > JAUZRW01. The sequence goes on from CAZJWX010000003.1 coordinate 2,865, forward strand.
GATCTTCGTAATAGGCCATTTCGAGTCGCTGCACATGATCATAGGTCTCGACACGCATTTCGTGCTGCACCGTTTGCGCCAGATTACGCCACCAGACACGCTGGGCGAACTCAAAGGCTGATTCGAGAATCCAGACGATCAGCGTGATGACTGCCAGTGCGAGGAGCTGCTGCCCCGGTTCGACGACGCCCAGTCGGGCGAACAGCGAATTCTCTTGCTGGACGACGATATCGACCGCCGCACCGATCAACGCAGGGGGTGCCAGATCGAAGATTTTGTTGAGGATCGAGAAGGCAATTGCGCCATTGACTCGTCCCTGATAAGGACGCATGTAACGCAGCAGCCGCACCAGCGCGTAGGGCTTCTGCGCGTCGGGGGTAGTTGTCATAGCTCGATGTCCTTTCGTGAGTGTAGCGTTGCATTGTACGGGAAAGCGGCGTTCCTGTCGTGGATGAATACGCGTAGCGCGGGTGGCTCCTGAGCTTCACCGTTGACGCAGGTGGCTGCCGCTGCGTATACTGTTTGCGAGAGGGCGGTTAGCTCAATTGGCAGAGCACTTCTCTTACAAAGAAGGGGTTATAAGTTCGAGTCTTATACCGCCCACAAAGGACGTATTCACCCGATCCATCGCTCCGATGGATTTTTTTGCACCCCACCACCTATATCGCCCCAATATAATTGTTAAGGTTTCCCAACTTGTATTCGCCGAAACGGGCGGAATGCATTACAATAGAAGCGTTACAACTCAGTTATTCGGACGTTTGTTTATGGTAACAGCATTTGAAGAGCAAGACCTCAGCATTCTGATCGTTGAAGACGACGACGATACCGCCGAAGTGGTCTGTACCCTGCTGGAGGATGCGGGTTTCAAAGCAAGCTCTGTTGATCGTGGTCGGATGGCGCTGAAAGAGATCAGCAACCGGGCGCCTGACCTCGTGCTGCTTGATCTGAACCTGCCGGACATCAACGGGATTGAAGTGCTGCGCTCTGTGCGGACGCATTCTTTCCTGCCGATGATTATCCTCAGCGGCTACGGCAAAGACCGGGATCGCGTCAACGCGCTCGAAGCGGGTGCAGATGATTACCTGGCCAAGCCCTTCTCGCCCGAAGAACTGGTTGCACGGGTGAAGGCGCTGCTGCGGCGGGTCGAATGGACGCCTAAGCCAGAAACCCATCTGACTGTGCGCGAGTTAGAACTCGATATGCCGCGTCGTCAGGCATCCATACGCGGAACGAAGCTGCACCTGACGCCCATCGAATATGGGATTCTGGTCATGCTGATGAAGCGTGCCGGGCAAGTTGTCGGGCATGATGACCTGCTGCGCTCCGTCTGGGGGGATCAGTACCGGGGGGATTATTCTGTGCTGCGAGTCAATATCTCGCGTCTGCGCCAGAAGTTAGAAGAGAATCCGCGTCGTCCCACCTATATCGTCACGGCACCCGGACAGGGCTACTGGATGCCCATCGCGCGCTGAAGTGGTGATTTTCGTAGCTCTGTGCTAGGCTACAGGCAAGGTATAGAGTAGAGTTCCTCGCTTGTAGAAAAGAGCTAGCGGATGCCGGGCGATTACGACGTTCTCGCAACGATACATTCAACACTTAACCTGGGCGCATATGCACGCACGATCACACCCCATCTGATTGACACGCTTCAGCGCAATCAATGGATGGGACGACAGATCGTCGATATCGGCTGCGGCGCGGGTGAAACACTCACCTGGTTGGCGCAGCATGGGTATATCGTCACCGGGCTGGATCGCTCTGCGGCGATGCTGGCAATTGCGCGGAAGAACCTCGCTGCTGGCAACGTCAGTGCACGATTGCTCGAAGGCGATATTCGCACCGCCCAGGGCCTCAGCGATTATGACCTCGCTCTGGCGCTGGATGTCATGAACGAGTTCAACAGCTTGCGCGAACTGGAAGACGCCTTCCAGCACATCCACCAACTGCTCAGCCCGAACAAACTCTTCGCATGTGATTTGCACACGGTGGAAGGTCTGGTGCAGCTCAGCCTGCAGAGCGGAGGCGATGCCCTGCTCTACGACCAGGAAGGGTTGACCATCTTCACCCAGGACGAATTCGACTACGAGCGCCAGGTTCAGCGGCGCAAATATCACGTCTTCCGTCAGGTGGATGATCATTGGCAGCGTGCCATGGCGACCCGAACCTTACGCGCCTACCCCATCCAGGCCGTGACCGCCCTGCTACAGCGCAAAGGGTTTGAGGTGGAATACGTCCTGAACGAGCAATTGCAGGCCTATACCCCCGGCGAAAGCGCGGCAAGGGTTATCATCGTGGCACATAAACGCTAGAATGGTCGCTAATCTGTCCGGGTTATGAGTGAAAAACCGCGTGAGTACCGAACCTAGTGCTAGCCTCATCCTGCCCGTCGATCGCGAACATACAGGAATTCGCGTTACAGGCTGTGGCGTTTTGATAGCAGTCTGGGCGCTGGCCTTCATCACAAGCACCACCCTCTTGAACTTGACGCCCATCGTCGCGCTGCTGGCGGCACTGATTGTCGCAGTGCTGGTAACCTCGCTGGTGGAGCGCCTGCTGAAGGGAAACTGGCTCAGCGGACGCGAACTCGTCGTGGAGACAGAGCACATCATGCTGCGCAAACACGATGAGGTCGAACGGCAGATAGACCCACAGCAGCATGTGAATGTACTGGCCTGGCATTTCGTCGTACAGCGCTCACGACGTGTACGCAAAGGCTGGCACGTCGTCGGCCTATCGCTCGAGCAAAACGGGGATTACGTTCCGGTGTACACGCTGGCCTCGCCCGAAGATTTTGAGATATTGAACGAAAAACAGCTCTTCACCAGGCTCGAACGCCCGAAACGCACCGATGATCGCACCAAAACCAGCATGCGCCAGGCCGGAGAACAGCGCCGCTTGCTGGAAGCCGAGCAAGATCGCGGGTATAACGGCGCAGAACTGACCGTAGAAGAGTTCAAATCCTATCTGAAGCATTTACAGACAAATCACCCCTCCTGGATGACCGGTTGACGCTATGCCTCGTATCTTGTTGCTCGCCCTGTTCAGCCTGCTGCTGAGCGCTGTTGTCGTCCGTGCCCAGCAGGATGTCATCCTGCTGCCCGACGAAGCCATACAAACCATGATCCCGGCTGGTGAAACGCAGCGCTTTCAGTTCACCGCGCAAGATGAGCAGATGCTAACGTTCTACGCAGAGGCCATCGACGAAGCGTTTGATCCGATTTTGCGCATCTACGACACCAACGAGACGCTGCTGCTGGAAAATGACGATTACAGCTACCCCGACAGCCGCGATGCGTTGATCGAAACCTTCAGCGCACCGTATGCCGGAACTTTCATCGTGGAAGTCAGCGGGTATGCGGACAGTGAGGGAGCGGTCGAACTGCTGATGCTACCGGGCTATGGGCAAGCGCTCTATCGCAACGGCTTCGACGAGTTGGGCGAGTGGGAGACCGCACCATTAGAAGCGGAAACAGCCCCCGAATTGGAAGTGCGCAACAGCTTGCTGATTCTGGAACAGGAAGGCATCTCCCAGGAAGCGATGGCGCTCGGCTTCCCCGTGCAGGCGCAACGCTATTATGTCGAAACCAACATCGAGTCGATCACGGGCAGCCAGGGCTGGCAGGCCGGGTTGACCCTGCACTACGAAGACCCACAGAATTACCTGGCTGTGCTGGTGAACGAACGAGGTGCCTGGCAGATGACGTTGGTTGAAGATGGGGCTGGCCGGGTACTGCGTGATTGGAATACACATCCGGCCATTACTCCGGGAGAGAGGAGCTTCACACTGGGCGTGCTCGTCAACGCTGGCAGCCTGGAAGCCTTCTATAACGGACAGTACATCGGCAACGCGACTGAGACACTGAGCGGCAGTGGAAGCCTGGGCGTGATGCTGCGCACTGCTGAAGCCTTCGGCAGCAGCGTAACAGCGCGTTACGAATCCCTGCTGGTGACCACACCCAGAGATGCCAGTTCCGGCGAGGGCATCCCCCCGCGCATCATTCACGCAGAATCGGCCTTCACCGCCCGCAGCCTGGAACGCAGCACGTTGATCCCGGCAGGGGGCAGCAGCGCACTGAGCATCGAAGAGAGCTTCGTACAGTTGGGGACGGTTGGTGTCAGCCGCTTCCCGCTCGCAAGCGGACAATCGTTCGATGAGTTTCTTTTCGGCGCGACGATCAACTGGAGTACGCGGCCTACACCGCTCAACGGCTGCGGCCTCGTGATTCAAGATCAGGGCAACAGCGACACCTACCTGCTGACGTACCTGGACAGTCAGGGCGGCGTGGGCATGGCCCAGCGCAATGGCGAAGAATACAGCGCGAACCTCTTCTGGGATTCGCGCGATCTGGGCAGCCCACCGTACCGCACGCTGGCAATCGTACGTGAAGAGGGGGTCTTGCTTTACGTCAATGGTGTACTGGCCGGACAGATGGAAACCAGCGCTGTTGAGGGGGGAATTGGCATTGCTGCGATCAACTTTGAGCCGACGACGACCGAATGCCAGTTCGATGACATCTGGTTGTGGCAGCTTCCTTAGTTCGCGGGATTAATCCACTGCGGTTACAATCGACGTATGACTCGTAACTGCCCGTCGATGCTGTGGATTATTGGTTGATATGACCCCTCTTGAAATCGCGGTTCTGCGCACCTTGCTCTATGCCGATATTTTTCAATGCCCGCTCACTTTTGACGAACTTCACCGTTATTTGATTCACGACCGACCGATCAACCGAAACAAGCTGCAAAGCGTGCTGCAACAGTCGCACGCTCTGGTGCATATCCTCTGGCAGCGCGATGGCTATCTGGGGCTGCGCGAACACGAAGCCTATCTGCAATTACGGCAGAAGCGAGAGCAATACACTGCCAAAATGTGGGAACGCGCTACGCGCTACGGACGCTGGCTGGGATGCCTACCTTTCGTGCGCATGGTCGCGCTGACAGGTGCCCTCGCCGTGCGCAACCCCTCACAAACGGACGACGATTATGATTACATTCTGGTGACGGAACCGGGACGAGTCTGGCTGGCACGAGCGTTTGCGGTGCTGTTGGTGCGTCTGATGCGCCTGCGCGGCGTCATCCTCTGCCCCAATTATGTGCTGGCGAAGGATCGCCTCGTGCAGGAGCAGCGCGATCTGTACGTGGCACACGAGATCGTGCAAATGGTGCCAATTTACGGCGGAGTGCTCTACGGCGAGATGCTGCAAGCCAATCGTTGGACGCGGGACTACCTGCCCAATGCACAGCCCTACCCCGGCCCGAACGACGTGCCCTCTCGCCTGAAAAGAATCGCGGAATGGCTGCTGAGCGGGGTTCTGGGTAATTGGCTGGAACGCTGGGAATATCGCCGCAAAATGCAGAAATTCCAGCGCGAAATGCACGCAGCCGATGATGCAGCCCGCGTGGATGAATCCCAGGTCAAAGGCCACTTTCAGGATCACGGATCACCTGTGCTGGAACGTTTCCTGGAGCGGGAGTCAGAATACGGTCTGCTGATCGGTGACACAGATGACGCCATCGCCCAGGCGGGGGACTGACATCTATCCGTTACCGCCGCTAGAATCAGAAGAGGGCGACCCGAAGATCGCCCTTTTCCTCATCAGTACTTGTTCGTGACGCTCCCCACGAACAAATTCGGGGGCTTCTGTTGCACGCTTGCCCCGATGGGCTACGTTATGCAACACGGACACGTCCTGCCCGGTACTGCAAATGTCGTCTGAGCCTATTCTGCTTCTGCACAACATCGAGATAATAACACAACATGTGGTGGCGTGGCGTATTTTGTCCGACAAAATCCAGCCACACGCACCACGCGCCCTACATCCCCATAGATAAATCCAGGGGCTTTGGGCGCAATCTCGGTAATCAAACGCCTAGCCGCCACCCATGACGGTACCGAGCGTGTCACAGGCCGGGCACGTCCCATCCGGGCGGATCATGGCATAACCACCCATCGGGTCGGTGTCGTAACGCTCGAAGTTGACATTCCAGACGATCATCAGGCGAACGTCACCGCGCTGTGCGGCACGGGCGGCAGCACCAGCCAGCCAGGAGGCCTGTTCCGCAACCGACGTATCCGCAGCCCAGGCGAAGCCACCCGGCAGCGGGCCACCCATTCCTTCTGGCGAGAGATACCCCAATTCCGTGTAGCAAATCGGCTTACCAGGGAAGGCATTCGCGCCGCGATTGGTCATCGACTCGAAGTAGTAGGTCGGATATTCGCCGCGCGGATCGCCGCTGAAGACATCCGGGCCAACGATGCCCTCGTTGTAGTGCAAGCCCACGCAGTCCATATAGTTGGCTGCCCCTGCTGCTGCCATCTGCTGCATGAAGACATCGTCGTTGCAGCCGCCACTACCGCAGCCCGCAGCACCGAAGAAGCCCGTCGGTGCCGGAGCGCCGCTGACTACAATGGTATTGGGGTTCGCGCTCTTGATGGCGTTGTAGGCAACCGCCAGCAGACTGGTGTAATTCGCACCGCTGATCTGACCCGCAGGCCATTCGCGGTCGATATTCGGCTCATTCCAGACTTCAATGGCCTCAGCGCCCGCTTCTGCCAGCGCCGCGACGAAGTTGGCATATTCCTGCGCATACCCATCCGGGTCAGCGGCCACAGCGTTTTTGTCACCGACCACACCCAGCAAGATGTTGAAGCCGTTGGCATCCGCACTGCTGATGTAATCCAGACCTGTACCCAGGCCATCCGCCAGACGCACCTGCTTCTTGACCCAGGTCATGCCAGAACGCTGCATGGCTTCCACAGCGGGGCCGCTCAGGAAGGTCACATGTCCACCGAGTTCGAACGAGCCACCCGCACCAGCACCCGCTACCGGGTCGGGCAAATCCGCATCGGTTTCCGCCTCTGCACCGTCATCCGCCGGAGCCGTTTCGACCGGAACCGAGAGGAGGTCGCAGATGACGTAATCTTCCAGGTCAAAGCTGACGCGCCCCTCATAGCGCGTGCCGTTCAGCGCCGTGATGGTGTAGCTCAGGCCGAAGAAGATTTCGCGTGCTTCCGCAGTGATCACTGTCGAGTCACAGTTGTCGATCCCCGTTGCCTGCTGCGGATGATTGGCATTGGGAGCACTCCAGTCATCCTGGAAGAAATTCCAGCTTGCGACCGTACTCAGGTCAACGCCTTCTTCTTCTTCGATGGCATCGCGGATAATCGTATAGCCCACCCAATACGGTTGATTGGGTGTGGCCGTCGGTTCCTCAAATTGGGCTTCCACCGGGCTGACCGTCACAATGGACATCGAAACCAGCAGCCCGATGACCACCATCAGCAGAGCCACCGTCAGACGACCCTGTCGCACTTCCTCATTCCAACTCATTTGTTTGTATCCCTTGCAAACGCACTCGTTGCCGATTAATGAACTTTGCAGCCAGAAGACTACCCAAAATCCACGATTTTGCCAGAGTTTTTCATCCAGGGGCGCTTCTGGCGTAGGCGAGTCATCGGCTATGCCAGTGCATTTTCCAGTACGACGCGAATATCTTTGAGGCGCTGCACCACCTCCGTCTGCCCTTGTTGATTGAAAACATCAACCGCGTCATCCACAACCAACAGAATCTCCGGGGTGAGTTGGTCAGGGTGCGCCTGGATCACCGCCTGTTGCGATTGCTCATCCGGCGCTGCCAGCAACTCGTTCACGAAGCGAATTTGTGGAGGCATCTGCGCGCGAAGCAGTTCCATGGCCTTTTCGTAGATTTCGCGCAGTTTGCCGCTGACGGCAGCATCCCCGCGACGATCTGCTTCCTGCACATTGGCGGTCAGCACCGCGAGGAAATTCTCATCAATGAATTCTATGTTCTCACGTAGCATTCCTTCGTAGTCCGCACTGTTGAGCAGGGCTTGCAGGAACTGCGCCTTCTGCTGCATCACACTGCGCGACTGCTGATCCACCGCCTCCGTCAGGCTGCGCACATCGTCGCGCAGTTTTTCGAGTTCGTCGCGCTCGTTCGCCGCAGCCTGGCTGATGCGTTCACCAAATTGCGTGAAGAACTCGTAATCCATCGCTGGACGCGCCAGGCCAACCAGCGCCTGCAATTTCTGCTCGTCGTCACGATATTGCAGCACGAGGTCGAGGAAGTCGTCGCGCGTGGGTTGATCCCCAAGATTGTTCACATCTTCCATCACGAGCTGCACCATCGCCTCTTGCTGCTGCTGGCGCTGCGCCACTTCTTGCCCATACGTGGAGTGTTGCAGCAGAAATTGCTGCACATTCACCAGGCCACCAGCGACCGCCTGCTGCCCTTCGTCATAGGCACGCTGCGCCATTAAAGCCAGAGTCTGGAAGAAAGAACCGTCAATCGCTTCGTCGTTCTGCTGGATCAACTGGATCAGCGCATCTTCGGAGTCGGCCTCCAGCAACTTCTGCAACAGGTTGACCCGTTCGCGCTGCTGCGCCAGCATCTCCGGTGTGACGCCATCGGCCTCCATGACTTGCTCGATCAAACCCTGCATGGTGAGTGCGCGTTTGGGGTTGAACATATAAGAACGGAACGAATCCTTGGGCAGCATCTGAGTCAATTCATTCATCAGGCTGCCGATGATTTGCTCATCGTTCTGCCCCGGTTGGCGCATCGCCACATCCATTGGCACGAGGGCAATCAACAGTTCTTTCTCGGCATCGTGGTACAACAGCGGCGTCGAAACCTGATTTTGCTGGCCGCAGTTCTGGCAGGTGAAGGCATTCAGGCGTCCGCTCAAGAGCGCTGTTTTGGCCTGCGGTTCGCGCTGTACGTCAACGACGCGGCGCAACTGTACAGGGTTCGGTGTTCCGCAGTTGGAACACTGCAAGGTCGTCTGGTTCGGTTGTGTCATGATTGCTCCTCGTGGGGGTCTTTTTCAGATTCTCGGTAGCGTGAAGTAGAACGTTGAGCCTTTGCCGGGTTGGCTCTTCACATGGATGGTACCGTCATGCGCTTCCACAATGGCCTTGACCAGATACAGCCCCAGACCAGTACCTTTCGTGCGATTCGTCAGTCGTCCATCCACGCGATAAAAGCGCTCGAAGATGCGCTCAACTTCTGTCTCCGGGATGCCCTCACCCTCATCGCGCACAAACATGGTAACTTGCTCGGCATTGTAGCGCCCGCCAACAGTGATGGTTCCGCCTTCTGGCGAATATTTGATGGCGTTGATGATGAGATTATCCAACACCTGCCGCAGCTTCTTGGCATCACCCTGCACAACCGGGAAGTCATCCTGGAAGCTCAGCGCAAATTCGTGCCGCGCAGTCTGCGTGCGCTGGCGCTCGACAGTCTGCTGCGCAAGCTGATCCAACCGCACATCGCCCAAGTTCAAGTCAATGCGCTGCTCGGCCTGGATCTTGCTGGCAGTGAGCAAATCGTCGATCAAATCCGTGAGTCGATCGGCCTCTTCTTCGATCACGCGCAGGCTGCGCTTGACCGTAGCGATATCCCAGTTGGCATCCTCGCGCGTGAGGGTGCTGGCATACCCCTTGATGAGGGCGACGGGCGTGCGCAGTTCATGAGAGATAGTGCTGATGAAGATGCTCTGCATCTCTTGCGCACGACGGAAGTTGGTGATGTCGCGGATATTGGCGATGATATTGGCCAATTTGCCTTCTGCGCTCAGCAGGGGTGCATAGGTGATGCCGATGCTCAGTGTCAGGCCATCGCGCCGCCGCAAGTCGCCTTCGACGTAGATGGTATTGTCCTGGTAGGGATCGTTCTGCTGTAAGGGCCAGCCCCGCTCCAGCGCGTCATAAAGGTCGGGCTGTTCGATCTTCTCCCAGACAATGACATCATCCTGGTGGTAGCCCACCGCGTCATCGGCTCGCCAGGCCGTGATGCGCTCAAACGCCAGATTCGCCTGCAAAATCTCCAGGTTGGCGTCCAGGATCATGACGCCATCCCCCGTATTTTGCAGGATGGCAGCCAGTTGCTGCCGTTCGCGCGTATTGCGTTCATAAAGCTGCGCGTTGTGGACGGCGATGGCCGCCTGATCAGCAAAGCTGTGCAGGATCTGGATGTCGTTGGGGGTTACCTCTGCCTGATAGGATCGAAAGACAATCAGCAACCCCAGTGGGTCTTTGGCGAAGACCAGGGGCATCGCGACTGACTGGCGCAAGGAATCGTCAATCGACTGCGCCAGGTCGCTCAACTGCTGGTTGAGGACTTCGTAGCTCACACCCTTCTCGCCCGCACCCGTGATGATCTCATGCAGCTTGTCATTAATGAGCGGCACATTCTCCGGGTCGAGTCCGGTGAAGGCACGCACATAAAACAGGCCGTCCTCGTCATTTCGCAGGACGACGATGCCAACACGCGCCGCTGTCATCACGACAGACGCTCGCAGCACCCGCCGCAGCACCTCACTCAGTTCGAGGCGCTCCGTGATCGCACGTGCAATTTCGAGCAGAAAATCTCGTTGTCGGACGGGATAATCGGGTAAGCTCAACATGGAGTGGATTGTAACATGCAGGACGTTAGATTTGAATTAGCCCGGCAGCGAAGGCAAACGATTACCCCCGCCGCCGAGCCACTTCTGTCTTACGCCAGGCCAAGCTTCTCCACGAGGTTCGTGATGCTCTCTACACCGCCCCCGGTGAAGGCCAGCGCCGCCGCCCCCAGCAGGCTCACATCTTCGCTGATCGTACTGCGGACGATGATCAAGTCTTTCCAGTAGGATTCATCCAGAGCATGCTTGCGCACCGTCTCGTTGATGGGGTCGAAGAGCAAATCACCGACATTGGTGACGCCCCCACCGATCACAACGACCTGCGGGTTGAAGATGTGCAGCAGCGAGACGATGCCCAATCCGATGATATAGCCCGCTCGCTGGACGATGCTCACCGCCAGTTCATCCCCACGCAGCGCTGCATCCCCGACCATGCGCGCATCCACATCATTGATGACATCCTTGCACATCTCGCGCAGCAGGGACTGTTCGCCCGCTTGTAGGCGCGCACGCGCTTTGCGGGCCAGTGCCGGGCCAGCGGCTTCCAATTCCAGCGAGGAAACATGCTCATTCTCCGTCAGGATGATGATGTGCCCGGCCTCGGCTGCCAGCCCGGTATCCCCCGTCAACAGCCGCCCGTCGATAATCATACCGCTGCCGATGCCGGTGCTGATTGTCAGGTAGATGGAATGTTTATAGCCCTGTGCGGCACCCACCGCTGCTTCCGCCAGCGCCGCGACATTGGCATCATTACCCAGGTATGTCGGCGTATCGAACTCGTCTTCAATGATTTTCACCAGCGGCACGTGATGCCAGCCCGGCAAGTTCGGTGGTGCCACCACCGTTCCCAATTCCGGGTTCACGGCGCTAGGAGCGGAGATACCAATGCGGCTGACCTTGTTCGGGTCTGACGGGAACACCTCGCGAAGCAGCGCCTTGATGCGCCCGACTGTCGGTTCCAGCCCTTCCTGCGCCAACGTCAGGGTTTCCTTGCGTTCTACGATCTGCAACTTCTTGTCTATGAGCGCCGCCCGAATGCGCGTGCCACCCAGGTCAACACTGACGACGTACTCAGACATAAGTCCCCTTTCCTGTGTTCTACGACATGCCCCGTTCAGGCGAACGCCCGTGCGGCTCCCCTGTTGAAGCGTCCAATAAGCCTTGCTACAATCTACCCCACTATACCGGATAAGCACTCCCACGAACCAGATTCTACAGGACGAAAAATTCATGGCGAAGCTCACGCCCGCCCGGCGCCAGTATTTGGAAATTAAAGCCCAATATCCCGACTGCATCCTCATGTTTCGCATGGGCGATTTCTACGAGATGTTCGACGATGACGCCATCACGGCAGCACGCGAACTGGACATCACCTTGACGCAGCGCACCTTCAGCAAGAAGGGCAGCGATGTACCGATGGCGGGCGTACCCTATCACGCGGTTGATGGCTACGTGCACCAGTTGATCCAGAGAGGGTATCACGTCGCGATCTGCGATCAGGTGAGCGAACCCACCGGACGCGGCATCGTTGAGCGCGAAGTGACGCGGGTGATCACACCCGGCACGATCACCGAACCCGAACTGCTGGATGGCGAGAAGCCCAACTATCTGCTCTGCGTCGTCCCGGCGGGTACTGCCGAAACGGGTGAATGGGATAAGGCAGGCATCGCATTCGTCGACATTTCCACGGGGCAATACGAAGCAACCGAATTGGAGGGCGAAAATGTGGGCGTCGCGGTGCTCGAAGAACTGGCGAGGCTGACCCCGCGCGAGGTCATCATGCCGGAAAGCTGGGTCGAGCGCGGTGTTTCGCTGCCCGAAGGCATGCATCTGACGCCGGTGCAGGACTGGACGGCGGAGTTTTCCGGCGCGGAACAGCTTCTGAAAGAGCATTTCGGTGTCCGCACGCTAGATGGGTACGGGCTGGCACACATGCCGCAGGCAATCCGTGCGGCAGGGGCGGCGCTGCAATACCTGCGCACCACCCAGAAAAACGCCCTTGCACAGTTGACCACCATCCGCACATATTCCACGCGCAACTTCATGGTGCTGGATCAATTCACGCGGCGCAATCTGGAACTGACGCAGACCATCCGCAGCGGCAAAATGCGCGGCAGCGTGCTGGGTGTGCTGGATCGCACGGTGACGCCGATGGGGGCGCGTCTGCTGCGCTCGTGGATATTGCAACCCCTGCTGGAAATCCACCGCCTCAACGCACGGTTGGATGCGGTGGAAGCGCTGGCACAGGACGAAGTGCTGCGCCTGGAACTGCGCGAGCGCCTCAAGAATATCGCTGATATGGAACGGCTGGTGAATCGGCTGCTGATCGGCAAAGCCTACCCGCGCGACCTCATCAGCCTGCGCAACAGCCTGAGCATGATCCCGGAACTGAGACGCCTCCTGGAAGAACAGCCTGCGCTCTCGGCACTGGTGGAGCGGCTCGATCCCTGTGAAGAAGCACACGACCTGATCGCCAGCGCGATCACGGATGAGCCACCCGCTACCCTGAACAACATGGGCATCATTCAACCCAGCTTCTCGCCGGAATTACAGGAGATTCTGGATCGCACCCGGGACGCTCGCGAATGGATCGCCAACCTGGAAGCGCACGAACGCCGCCGTACGGGCATTGCCACGATCAAGGTCGGCTTCAATAAGGTCTTCGGCTACTACATTGAAGTGACCCGAGCCAACAGTGACAATGTGCCGGAAGACTACATTCGCAAACAAACGCTGGTGAATGCTGAGCGCTACATCACGCCCGAACTCAAGGAATACGAGACTCTGGTGCTCAATGCGGAAGAAGAGATTTTGCAGACGGAGCGCCGCGTCTTCAGCGAAATCTGCGAGGAACTAACCGCGCACAGTCAACGAATTCTACGCACTGCTCGTGCATTGGCGCACCTGGATGTCTTCCTCTCGTTGGCGAATGTTGCTGTGGCAGAAGGGTACAGCCGCCCCACCCTGACGGAAGATATCGTCCTGGACATCAAAGCGGGACGGCATCCCGTCGTCGAGAAGTTGCTGGGGGATGGCACGCGCTATGTCCCGAACGATACGCGCATGGACGCCGGCGGGCGCGTGCACATCATCACTGGTCCCAACATGTCCGGCAAGAGCACCTACATCCGGCAGGTGGCGATCATCGCCCTGATGGCGCAAATCGGTAGCTTCGTCCCGGCAGATGAGGCCACCATCGGGCTGGTTGATCGCATCTTCGCCCGCATCGGTGCGCAAGACGAGATTCACGCGGGGCAGAGCACCTTTATGGTCGAAATGGTCGAGACGGCGCGCCTGCTGAGCGGGAGCAGCGAACGCTCCCTGGTGATTCTGGATGAGATTGGTCGCGGTACCAGCACGTATGATGGGCTGGCCATCGCACGCGCTGTGATTGAGTACATTCACAACAATCCGCGGCTGAACTGCCGCACGCTCTTCGCCACGCACTACCATGAATTGACGGAACTACCGAACATCCTGCCGCGCACCGAGAATCACAATGTGTCCGTCGCCGAACGCGGAGAGGAAATCGTCTTCCTGCACAAGGTCGTGCCCGGCGGCGCGGATCAGAGCTACGGGGTGCATGTGGCCCAACTCGCGGGGATGCCGCGCCCGGTAGTGGAACGTGCACGCGAATTGCTGGCACAGCTCGAAGCCGACGGCAGCGATTTCACACTCAAGAAGAAAAGCGGCGAGCAACCCGCCCAACTGAGCTTCTTTGATCCCCCCGAAGAGAATCCCGCCGTCGCAGTGTTGCGCGGCCTGGAGGTCGATAACCTCAGTCCGCTGGAAGCGCTGACCAAGCTCTACGAACTCAAGCGGCTGGCAAGCGCCGACTGACGCCATCAACTGGGCAGATGTTACCCTTCGTCCGACGGATGGCGATGGCAGCAATACAAACGCCCTTGATATCATGCCGGGCTTCGCTGTCGCAGTGAAGTCTCCCGGTTCGTTTTCGATCCGGCTGCTCGATCCACCGCGCCATATTGGCAACATATCTCTATACTTCCCAGCGCAATTCCCGGTACGATGAATACAGTACCCTGACGATGGATTGCACCGGGAAACCCTGCCGATGACCTTCCAACAGATTCGCCAGTCGCGCTTTTTGCCATCACGTATTCTCTGGCTGAGTTTGCTGACAATTGCCGTGTTCTTTCCGCTGCGGGCGGCGATGTATCCCCACACCGATTTGCTACTGCACTCCGCCCGGGTGGAGCAGATCCGCCTCTATGGCGACTATGTGAACACCAGCTATCCACTGTTTCATTATGGCGTGATGCTGCTGAATCCCTTCCCTGGCGGAGAGACTGTCGAAGACCGCATACAAGCCTCGGCAACGGCGGGGCTGGCCGTCATCATCCTCTACGACATCGCGACCGGCATCGTGCTTTACCTGACGCTCGCGCGATTTTCCGGGCACCCCTTCACGAAGCGATCCTCCTGGGTTTATGTTCCCCTGACGATTGGCTTGCTGCTTGCGACGCCCTTGATACTCTTTGACGGGCGCACGGAAGGCTTATTCCACCCCTACATCCACCCGAACATCGTCCATAATCCGACATCGCTGGTCGCACGCCCCTTCATGATTGCTCTCTTCTACCTGAGTTTGCGAGCTTTCGGCACGGACAAGAGCAATCTGCGCTGGGTGATCTTCACGGCCTATATGTCAGTCTTCGCGCTGTTGGCGAAGCCCAGCTACACCATCGTTTTGCTACCGGGATTGGCGCTCATCAGCCTGGTTTATTTGCTGCGGCGCAAACCATTGCAGTGGAATATCCTCATCTGGGGGATTGTAATTCCGTCGATTGCGGTTCTGGGGTATCAATACACGTACAACTTCATGACACGCTCCAACGGCATGGCGCTGGGGTTCTTCACGGTCTTGCAGGCCTTTGAAATCACACTGCCGGAGATTCTCTGGAAGCATTTCCTGTCGATGATCTTCCCGCTGGGGGTGACGCTGGCCTACTGGCACAGGGCAAGGGGGAATCTGGCAATCCAGCTCTCGTGGCTGATCTGGTTGCTGGGGCTGGTGATGTCGATCTTCATCTACGAGAGCGGAGATCGCATGTTACATTCCAATTTCCGCTGGCCGTTGTGGAACGCGACCTTCATGCTCTATGTCGTGACATTCATCTTCTGGGTTCGGCAGTATCGCGGCACATGGCGTGACTGGCGCTTCTCGCTGAATGCAGCCAGTTTTGCCTTCCACATCATCAACGGCTTTTACTGGTACTGGCTGGTCCTGCAAGTGACCAGTGAACCGGATGTGATCCGGCTGTTTTAACGAAAGAGCGGGCGACTTCGCTGGAGCCGCCCGCCCTGTGCTTATTCTGTTACAGGTTCAGCAATGCGTGAGGTCAATGTCGCCAAGACATCTTTCACGCTGTAGTGATCCTGCCCTTCCGGGATGAACTGGGTGATATTCGGCAGATCATCGCCAGAGGTGATGATGGCGGGTTCTTCGAAGCCGCTCTTGCGCAACTGGTGGAAGCCCGCTGCACTACCCAATTGATTGCAGAGGCAGACGCGCCCGACGGTATCCTCCTCCGTGCCGCCCTTCTTGACGTAGGCATCAACGGGTTCAGCGGGGCAGCGGAAGCCCACCTTTCCATCCTCGCGCTTGTAGATCGTGCGCAGGTAGCCTACATCGCAGATGCGCGGACGTTCCTCGTAAATCGTCGGATCCGCGATGGTTCCAGCAACCTGCACCACTTTGAAGGGAAAGCCCGTCGGTGATGCAACCGGATCCGTGCGGACGCGAACGGTGCCATTGATGACGGCATCCAGAACTTTGCGCCGCTGCTTGGTATCCATGCCGGATTCATCGCAGAAGGCGAAAGCAGTGCCGACCTGAATGCCCTGTGCACCCTCGTCCAAGGCCTCTTGCAGCTTTTCCGGGCTGCCATACCCGCCCGCCAACCAGAAGGGCAATCCCATCTTGCGGAATTTCTTCAGGTCAACTTCGTCCTTGGGGCCGTAAATCGGTTCGCCATCTTCGTTGAGAGCCTCCACGCGCGGGGGTGCGTTATGCCCGCCTGCCGTCGGCATTTCGATGACGAAGCCGTTGATTTCGCCGTTGGCGCGTTTGCGCAGTGCCAGCGCCAGCACCACCGAAGACACAATCGGCAGGAACATCGGACGCTTCAAATCGCCTACGATGTCGGCAATGCCAGGGAAGACCTCATCGGGTTTGAACCAGACGCGGATGTCATCGTCCTGGTCAGCGCCCTGCACGTCCAGGCGATAGCTTGCTGGCTGGTGCCTGGCAAAGGCATCCAGCGCACCCGGAATCTGCATCGGGATACCCGCACCCATGATGACGTAATCCACGCCTGCCAGCATCGCCCCGTACAATGAGGACAGATTCGGAAGCTGAACTTTCTCCAGCAGGTTGATACCAACCGGGTTGTCGTGGCCTTCTTTCGCCAGCCAGACTTCGACAAAATTCGCGACGACCGTCAATTCGTTCAACGCCTGTGTGGGCGTCGTCGTCCACATGGTCGCACGCTTATAGGGTGTATCCGGCGAGCGCCCGCCTTCCACGTAATACTCGTCCAGAATGCGCTCGGCGACGGATTGCACCGGGAAATGCGCCAATGCACGCCGCACATGACCGCCTTCGTCGCCATCCATCAGCCGCGAGATCAAGATCAGCCCGATGCCGGTGCCAGAGATGACGCCCAACTGCCCTTCACGCGAAACCGCATTCGCCAACTGCCAGCTTGAGACGGCAACTCCCATCCCCCCCTGGATAATCTTCGGTAGATTCATGTTTTGCCCCTCCACATTCGGAAGTCTCGTACACTGTCAACTGTTGTAAGCACTGTAGCGGACGAAACGTTATTCGTGTCGTGACGAAGGGCATGACTTTCCGGGAGATTGGTCACAATTGAGGGATGTTTGCGCGGGAAAGCAGGCCGACACGCCTGTGCCGACCTGTCCTGCTCGCGAAGATCAGGTGGTTGCCGTGAGCGGCGTATCTACCGTTTCATCGGCAACGCTCTCAACCTGCGTCAGTGTATCCGCAGACCAGATAATCAGGATAATCCACATCAAATCTGCCAATAGCAGATGCGTCACCTGCATCCAGACCGGGGCACGCAAGAAGATATTGAGGATGCCGACGGCAATCTGCACCGCGACCAGCATGATGAGACGCGAAGCGCCATTTTGCACATAGGCGGATTCAGTCTTCTGCTGCAAGTAGAACGCCATGCCAACCAGATAAAAGCTGACCAGAACGGCAATCACCGGGTGATAGACACGTAAATCGACCAGGAAGTGCCGCACGCCACTGTCTTCGCCGATGACGCCAGACAGAAAGAGCGTATCGCCCAGGGCAGTCACCGCACCCGCCGCACTCATGACGGCGAAGCCGATCAACGCCACAACAAAGGACACCCGCAGCCACCCCGGCGCAGAAATGCTGTAGCGCCCCTTGCCCCGCGAACGCATCGCGCCCCAGGCCGTCAACGTCAGGAAGCCCAGCAGGATCAATGTGTTGACGAGATGAAGGGCAATCATCACCGCGCGGGCAACGGAGGCGTTATCTCCGACCAGTTCGAAGCGTACCAGTGCAGCGCCCAGCAGCCCTTCAATGATGATGAAAATCAGCGACATAACGGACATACGGCGTACGAAACGCTGCACGGGCTGCAAGCGGAATGCCCAGATCACCAGGGCGATCACCAGAATGCCCGCGAAGGCGCTGGTGACGCGGTGCGCAAACTCGATCAACGTTTCGATCTCTTCCGGGCGTGGAATCACCTCGCCATTACACGTAGGCCAGTGATTGCCACAGCCCGCGCCAGAGCCTGTAGCGCGTACCACCGCCCCCCACAGAATCACGAAAATATTGTAGCCAACGACAAACCATGCGTACCGAGTAAATGCTTTCATCGAACGAGAATCCATTGCTACAGATCAACCGAATTTTCCGGCGTAGTGTATCATAGACTCATGCAGATTTTCACGACTCACTCATACAATCCGCCTGATCTCCATACATGAACTGCCCTCTAGCAGTATCATGTGAGAGGAAACAGCCAGAAACGACCCGGGAGCGCCTGTGATGACCCTGCCACCAGTACCCTCACCTCAGAAGTCCACAGCCTTGATGCTGCTGGATCAAATCCGCACGGCTTTAGAAGATGACGATCTCGCCGCTGCCATGCAGCAGGTCGATCAACTGGCCGCGCACATCCAGTCCTGGGAGCGCACACAGCGCATCGCCGAAGCACGACAGGAGTTAGATGCCGCGTTGCAAGAGGATGTGCTCGCGTTTGATGGGGCGAATGCGCAGCAACAGCTCGAACGTTGGGCGGCAGCCGCCGAAGGTGACGACGAGCCGCCAGAATTGCAGCGCTATCGTGAGCGCATCCGGGAGCGCGTGCAGGAGCGCCAGCGCGAGTTACAAATCGCCGGGGTGCAGGCACGCAGCGAGTCACTGCTGGCGCAGGCCGATGAATTGGAGCGCAGCCAGCAAGCCCCCCACCCCAACTTCCTCATGGAGCAGTATTACCAGAAGGCCCTCAATATCGTCCTCACGGCGCAAGCGGAATACCCGGATCACGCGACCATTGAGCAATTGGCGCAGCATGTGGATCGCGTGCAGCAGCAGAAAGAGAGCGCGATGGTACTCTATGAACTGGCGCTCCTGCACGACAAATACAGCAACGCCCTGCACAATCTGGATCAGCTTCCAGCGGACAGCCTGATTCCACGGTTTGCGCTGATGGACGATGCCTCCGGTCAACGCAGCCTGAGTTACCAGGGTATGGTGGCGATTCCCAATGCACGCAGCGAAATCACGGCACTGGCGCGGCGTTGGGCAGCAGCGTCTTTGCAGCAGAACCTTCAGACTGCCGATCAGCATCTGAACCTGCACAATCCGCAAGAAGCGGTGAATGTCCTTGAAGTCGGCCAAAGCGTGACGCAGTTCCTGGACGAAGCGCAGCAAGCACAATTACAAGCCGCCAAGACCAATGCCGCCGAGCAACTGCGCAGGCTCGAACGAGCGCAAGAACTGCTCGCGAATGCCCAATCGTTGGCGGAGCGCGATCCGCTGCGTGCATGGGAGTCGTTCGCCCAGGCCGAAAGCACCTATCGCTGGATTGAAGACCTGAGACAAGTCCGGGAGGCCATTGTACAGGGACTACATGGCCAGTTGCAGCAGACGGTCAATGAGGTAGACCGTATCTTCCAGGATGAGCGCGACATGGCAACCGTGCGACAGATGGCACGAACAGCGCAGCAGGAATACGCCGACAAGGACGATGCGTTGGAACCACTGTTGGAACGCCTGCGCGATTATGCGGTGATGGCGCAGGAGTACGAGCAGTACGTCGAAAACGGGCACGAGATTCTACGAGAAGTGCAGACCATAATGCACGAAGATGCCGTTGCCGCCAACGAACTGCTGAGCCAACTGGAGTCATTCCCAGAATTTGTGCTGGAAGCCTTCGACAACATCTATACGCTGCGCACGCGCATCAACCAGCGCCTGAATGCAGATCAGGCTTACAGCCGCCTGTACCCGGCGCTCTTCGCCGAAGAGGGCAGCGAAGTCTCGCAGGCCGTGGAAGAGAGCCGCGCGGCATCACAGGAGTACCCGGATGATGGGCGCTTCCCGGCACTGGTGCAGGCGCTGCAATACCACCAGGCATTTCTGGCAGCACAGCAGCAGGCAGCCAACGGCGCGACGGAGCAGGCGCTACAATTGCTCGTCCCGGTGCTGAACGCGCCGAATCACCCGGATGCCAAACGCGCCCAGGCATTGCAGCAACAGATTCTGCAATCTCGCCAGCAGCCGCCAGCAACCGCCGGAGATGAACCGCCGTCTGAGTGAGGATTCAGGCGTTCTTCAGTTTCAGGGGCTATGCTCCCTGCATGATGGTTTGGTTGGAATAGGAAAGCGATCATGCAGGAAGCATTACCGAGCGAGTTTTTCCGGCGGCAGGATGAGAGCAGCGATTCCCACTTCTATTCGTTTCCGCGCAAAGTCGTGCACATTGACGAGGGTGCAATTGCTGCGTTGCGCGATGCGTATGCCCAAATCCTACCAGAAAATGGCGTCTTACTTGATTTGATGAGCAGTTGGCGCAGTCACTTACCGCCGCAACGAACACATCAGCGGGTCTATGGCCTGGGGATGAATGCCGAAGAAATGGCGGATAATCCGCAGTTGGATGAATACGTCGTTCACAACCTGAACGATAATCCGCGCCTACCCTACCGGGACGCGCACTTTGATGGAGCCATGTGTGCGGTCTCGGTGCAGTACCTCACCGATCCGGTGCGGGTCTTCGCCGATGTCAACCGCGTGCTAAAACCGGGCGCACCTTTCGTCGTATCGTTCTCCAACCGCTGCTTTCCCAGCAAAGCCGTTGCGGCCTGGCTGGCTATGACGGACGAGCAGCATCTGGGGCTGGTCGCCCGTTACTTCGAGCTAGCGGGGAACTGGGAAGGCATCCACGCCCAACAAAAAACATCAGGGCAGCATGACCCGATGTTCATTGTCAGCGCAACCAAGTCAGCACAAGCAAGGTGAGGCAATCAGTCACCAGCCGGGGCATAGGCCGCTTCCGGACGAGGTTCGGGGATTGCGGCCTCTTCCGCCTCAATCAATCCTTCTGAGAGCAACACATGCTTGAAGGACACAATCGCCACCTCGATCATCTCCAGGGTCGGCTGGCGTGTCGTCAGGTGTTGCAGCATCAGATTGGGCTTCACGATGAAGGAGACGATCGGATTATCAAGATTCTTGGCTGACCAGCGCAGGTACTCGTAGGAGATGCCCGCAATCACCGGAATCAACACAATGCGCGAGACGATCAACCAGAAGAACGGCGGACGCCCCAGCAACGAGAAGACCAGCACGCTGACGAAGACCACCGTCAGCAAGAAAGCCGTGCCACAGCGAGGATGCTCAATCGGGTACTGGGCGACAACTTCCGGAGTCAGCTCGTCGCCCGCTTCATAGGCGTTAATGGTCTTGTGCTCCGCACCGTGATAGCCGAAGAGCCGTTTGACATCTTCCAGTCGCGCGATCAACGAAATGTAGCCCACGAGCAAGGCAAGCTGGATGACCGCCTCAATGAAGTTGATCACGGTCGCCTGCCAGCCAATCGGCAGCGCTTCGTAGAAGATGAAAGCGCGTCCGCCCTCTTCCGCAGTTTCGCCTGCCGCGCCTTCTTCCACCACCGCGGCATTTTCGCTCTCTGTTGTCGTCAGTCCGAGCAAACTCCCCACGCCAGTAGCAGCGGTCGTCGGCAGCAGGAAGAACAAGCCGATGCCAATCAGCAGCGAGACCGCAACCGTCACAAAGCCGACCGCGCCGCCAAACGTTGGTGACTCGTCGTCTTCTTCGTCCAGCGCCACATCTGCCGACCACATCAGCGCCTTCGTACCCAAGACCATCGCATCCCAGAGACCTGTGATACCGCGCAAGAACGGTGTCCTGGCAATGAAGCCCTGATACATAGTCTTGTTCAACGGCTCTTGATGCACCACAATTTCGCCCTTGGGGTTGCGCACAGCAATGGCGACATCATTTGCGCCGCGCATCAGTACGCCTTCAATGACCGCCTGCCCGCCGTAAGAGAATTGCAATTCGCCGGGGGCGCGTTTCGGTTTTTGCTCTGCCACGATAGTTACTCCTGCTCAAAGACCAGCGGAATCAGTTCATCAGTTGTCGTATCGCTCACAGTATTTTGCGCGTCTGGCTGCACCAACAGAACCGGAGACCCACCCAGGTAACAGCCTTCGCCTTCTTCACACAAAGCAGGTGAGAGCGACAGGTCATAGTATCCGTCTACGGGACGAAGTACAGTTATAGTCCCATCCAGGCCAATACGATAGGCTTTGTTGCTCGTCGCCCCGACGCGGGCAGTGGCTCCCGCGTCCGTTCGCGCCCAAAGGATGAGGGTCTGCTGCAAATTGCTGTGATGCAGGCGCACCGCTTCTACCTGCTCACTCTGGGCGAAATCCGCCGATACGACATCATCAAAACGCCGTGTGACCAGCGCCCAGGCCTCAAACGCGGGACGGGGTGCGGCGGTGGCGGGGTTCAACAAGCCGAAAGACTCGCCGCCGGGAGGCAATTCCTGATCGTAGAGCTTGTACGCGGCGATGCGCTCAGCACCGCCAGCCAGCCCCAGCGCAGCCGATTGTATGAGAAAGGCGGCCTGATGTCCCAAACCAAGCTGGAAAACCGGGCGTTCTACAGGCCATTCCGGGTCATCGGTGGGGGCAGCGTTAGTCTCGTTGATCCAGATGCGCTTCTCCGTCAGGCCATTCGCAT
The DNA here is from genome assembly GCA_964549915.1 of uncultured Anaerolineaceae bacterium. Classification (GTDB taxonomy): domain Bacteria; phylum Chloroflexota; class Anaerolineae; order Aggregatilineales; family Phototrophicaceae; genus JAUZRW01. The sequence continues at coordinate 25,601 of CAZJWX010000003.1, forward strand.
CCAGCATCTCGCGCATTTCGCGCACGATGTTGTAGACGCTTTCCGTGCGGAAGTAAATGTGCAGGCTCAGCACATCAAAGTAGTAACCATGCTCCGCCGCCTGCGGGTCTTGCAAGATGCGCTCGACGAGGCGCGACATATACGGTTCCCGCCCCTCATTCACATCGTGCCAGTACGTCGTGCCGGCGAGATGAATCACAGCGGCAGGGTTGGCCTCCCTGGCAGCCAGATAGGCCACGCGCAGCAAATTGAAGTAATCCTCCAGCTCGCCCTCAAATTCGTAGCCGTAGGTATCGGCATCAATATCCGGTTCGTTCCAGATGATGAAGTGCGTCACTCCCCGGCTAGCGTAATAATCAACAGCACGCCGCACGAAATTCGCCCATAGATTGTCGGGATCATCAATGGGGAGATTCAGGCCGCGCGGAACGCCAACACCGGGTGTACCGTCCGTTGCCCAGGCTGGCGTATTCTTCAGCAAGGCGACGACTTCGCGGTTGCACTCATCCGCTGCACGCAGCCAGCGATCATCAACATTGAGCGTATACCAGTCATCCGCGCCTTCAGGTTGGTGCTGCGACCAATCGAAAATGATGCGTTCCCAGCCCACACCGAGTTCGCAGGTCAATTCCGGGAACCAGAAACCTTCGACGATACCGAAGGGATTGTACTCGCTTGTCGGCGTGTCTTCTTGTGCGAAGGCCAGAATGGGCAGCAGGAAGAGGGCGAACAGCCAGAGCGAACGTCTCATCAACAATCCTCCGCAGGCCGAATATCGCGCATGTTCAGTTGCAAGTTCCGCCGCCCCTGCCATTCGTTGATTTCGAGATGATATGCTACATCGAGCAGCGGCGGAAGATCATGCACCCAATGCCCCAGGCGGAAGCCAATCGCATCAATCGGTGGCTGCCCGTCTGAGGCTAGCTTGAGCTTCAGGTGCGCATCGCCATTCCCAACCGTGCGGACATCGCGCACTTCTAGTTTTCGCGTCATGAAGAGCGCCTGCTCATTGGCGTGCCCGGTCGGCTCCAGTACGCTCAACGACTCCGCCAAGTCCATATTCAAGTCCGTCAGTGGCAGTTCCATGTCCAATTTGATGGTTGGGGTCAATTCCTGCCCCGAAAGGATTGCTTTGGCCTTGGCCTGTAAGCGCTGCTGCAAGATGGGCAGATTCTCTGGCAGGATGGTCAAACCAGCAGCCATCGCGTGACCGCCGTGCCGCAGCAGCAAATCCGCGCATTCATCCAACGCCTGCGTGATGTGAAACTGCGGGATGCTGCGACATGAGGCATGACATTCACCATCACTGGCATCCACCACCACCGTAGGCCGGAAGAATTCTTCCGTCAGCCGCCCAGCGACCAACCCTACGATTCCGGGAACAACCTGCTCATCCACCGCGAAGATCAGCATTTCATCTTCCGCACCGCTGGCTTCGATATTCTCCCGGATACGCTCCTGGGCATCCCGCGTGAGTTGTTGGCGCTTGCTATTGAGTTTCTGCAATTCGTCGGCGTATTGGCGGGCAGTGTCATCATCTCGCGCAGAGAGCAGTTTATAAGCGATCATGGCACTTTCCAGGCGTCCGGCGGCGTTGATGCGCGGCCCCAGCCCAAAGCCGATGCTCATCGCCGTTGCTTGCCCCGGCTTGATGCCAGCAACTTCCATTAATGCTCGTATTCCAGGCCGACGCCCCTCGTTGATAACTTCCAGCCCGTGCCGAACGAAAGCCCGATTCGTGGGCGTATTCAGCGGCATGATGTCGGCGACCGTACCAATCGCCACGAGATCGAGCAAATCGGTCAGCAATTCCGTGTATTTGGTCAGGTGCGCCTTATGCCTGCCGTTGCGGTGAAATGCATCCAGCAGCAGCGCCCGCGCCACCATGAAGGCCACGCCCACCCCGGCAAGGCTGGTATCCCCCGGGCAATCGTCTTGCTGCGGGTTCACGACCGCCAGCGCATCTGGGATTTCGGGGCCGATGGAGTGATGATCCGTGATGACGATATCCAGCCCGGCGGCCTTGCCGTCTTCGACTTCCTGCACGGAACGAATACCACAATCTACGGTGATAACGAGGCCTGCACCCTGACGCGCGATTTCTTCCAGCGCGGGTGTATTCAAGCCGTAGCCTTCGTCCACCCGGTGCGGGATATAAGGCCGCACCTTGGCGCGTAAGCGGCGCAGCACTTCCACCATCAACGTGGTAGAGGTCACGCCGTCCGCGTCAAAATCGCCGTAGACCACGATGGGTTCCCCGCGCTTGATCGCTGCGCGAATCCGTTCGACAGCTTTCTGCATATCTTTCATCTGACGTGGATCACCGGCAGTATTGGCGATATCTTTATCGTAGAGGAAATGGTGGGCGTCTTCTGGCGTTTGCAGCCCCCGATTGTAAAGCAGTTGGGCGATCACAGGATGGACGCCGCGATAGCTGCGCAAGAGCGAAACTGGAGCTGGAGGTGCGATTTCCCAACGCTTGACGATCATAGACATTCATCAGACGAATCGTTAGAATTGCAGATGATACTACCACGCTGCAAACAAGCGAACAACCTACAGGAAACACTTGTTCATGGCAAAAATCGTCTTCATGGGTACACCAGATTTCGCTGTACCCACACTACAGGCGTTGATTGAACACCACCAGGTGATCGGCGTCGTCACGCAACCCGATCGGCCCGCCGGTCGCGGTGGCAAGATGCGCATGTCGCCCATCAAGGAATTGGCCTTGCAACACAACATTCCGGTTTTCCAGCCCCAGAAGCTGCGCCAGCCCGAGGCCATTGAAGCGTTGCGCAAGTGGCAGCCCGATGTGCACATTGTGGCGGCATATGGTCAGATTCTGCCGCAGACCGTGCTCGATATTCCGCAGCATGGCTCGGTGAATGTGCATGCTTCATTGCTTCCGCGCTGGCGCGGCGCAGCGCCGATTCACGCGGCGATACGGGCTGGCGATACGGAAGCTGGTGTGACGATCATGAAGATGGACGCCGGGCTGGATACCGGCCCGATGTTGCGCAAGCGTGCCATCGCAATCACACCGGACGAGACCGGGCAGAGCCTGCACGACAAACTCGCCCAAATCGGCGCGGATTTGCTCATCGAGACGCTGCCGGGCTACCTCAGCGGTGAGATTGAGCCAGAACCGCAGCACGACGCCGAAGCAACCTATGCCCCGCAGATCGACAAAGATGAGGGCGAGATCGACTGGTCGCAGGATGCGGTCAAAATCGAGCGATTGGTGCGTGCTTTCACGCCCTGGCCGGGGACATATACTTTTTTCAACGGCACCCAACTCAAGATTCACGGTGGCACGGTGATTCCTGGTAGCGCCGAAGCGGGCGAAGTTGTGCGTCGAGGGGGAACAGTTGCCATCGGCACGGGGGATGGGCTGTACGCGCCGGAGGAAGTGCAGCTAGCCGGCAAAAAGCGGGTTGATGTCAACGCGTTCGTCAATGGGTACGAAGAGTTTATCGGGACAACACTGCCTTCATGAAAGAACTCATCACCGACCTGGAACAAATCAAGCTGCTGGCAGAAGCAAAGCGCATCGAATTTGAGGTGCTGCGTTACCAACTCGTCGAAGATGATGACCTCAGCGACGAAGAAATTGACGCAGCAGTGGAGCGAGCCGCAGCACCGATCATTGACGCAATCGATTGCACGCAATGCGCCAACTGCTGCCGCTCCCTGACCGTACAGCTTGGCATGGACGATGTCGAGCGTCTGGCAGCCGGAACCGGGGAAACGCCCCAGGGGGTGCTGGCGAACCACATCCAGCTTGCCGATGACGACCCCGACATTGTGGGGACATTCAGGCAGAAACCCTGCGCCTTTCTACAGGGCAAGCTCTGTTCGGTGTATGAACATCGGCCTGAATCGTGCCGCGCATACCCGGAATTCACGCCCAACTTCCGCTGGATGCTGGAATGGACAATTCCGGGTGCGGCGCTCTGCCCGATTATTTACAACGTTTTGGACGCGATGACCGAAGTCGCGGACGATCTCCAGCGCGGGGTAAAGAAATTATAAATGCGGCCTGACCGCACAACAAAATGCCGCGCTGTACGTAATAAGGGGTAGAACGACCAAGCAAACAGGAGACGGTATCATGGCAAACAACAAGAAACTGTATCGCTCAGTGACAGATCGCCAATTCGCGGGCGTGGCGGGTGGCCTCGCCGAGTATTTCCAGGTTGATCCGGCGTTGATCCGCATCGCCTTCGTGCTCTTCACCCTGCTGGGTGGCCCGGGCCTGTTGATTTACATCATCCTCTGGCTGGTGATCCCGGAAGAGCCGCGTGGCGAGTACATTTACGAGAAGCCGAAGCACGGCGACACCTACTGAAAGCCGATGAAGGGGGATTGAGCCTGATGCAACAGAAACGACTGTATCGTTCCGAAACGAATCGCCAGATCGCTGGTGTCTGCGGTGGGCTTGCGGAGTACTTCAACCTCGACCCGGCGTTGGTACGCATCGTCTTCGTCTTGCTGACGCTGGCGGGTGGCCCCGGCATCCTGCTCTATATCGCTATCTGGATCGCTGCACCGGAAGAGAGCCGGGTCAAAGGCAAACCGCTGCACAAAGCCAAGAATGACGACATCGACCCGCTCAGCGCTTAGGAGAAGGTCGGCAGCAAGTGAGGGATCAGGTCTTCTGCTGTGTAGACAGGTTCCTCACAATTCAGCAGCAATAGCTTCCCCGCTTCTTTTGGGGTTGCATGTGCGTAGGACGCCAACCGAAAATGCTGCTCGCCGACGAGTGCATAGCCATCACGAGCGGCGATATGCCCCGCAATCAGCACTCGCTGCGGATATTCGCTGACCGCTGAAATCGCCCGTAAGAAGCGATCGACGACCACGCCGTATGCATCCACACTCCAGCCCTGTTCATTGGTTGTGAACAGGACATCCCATAAGAAGCGGAATTCGGGTTCAGCCTGGCTGAGCATCTGCCCGCGCAAGTAATGATGCAGCCGTTCGTCAGACGCGCCGGAGATTGCGAAATACTCGCGTGCCATCTGCATGTATTCGGCGTTTTGCCGCAGCAAATTCAGGTCGTAGCTGTGCAGAATACGATCATCCGCCAGCTTGAGCAAGGCTTTATGGTCGAAGGTCAGGATATTTTCCGCAGCATCGGCGCTGGCAACAGCGACGGTAGCACCGGCGTGGGTGATGAGTACCCCGGCTTTGGTGCGGGCGTACAGCGGCAAATCATAGATGAACTTCATCACTTCATCGCGCTTGCCACTTTGGCTGAGGGAATGCTCAAAGCGTGAGGTGAATTCCAACGCCCCCTTGGAAAGGATGATGTTGTAGACATGGGGCATCTCATGATTGCCCATCAGCACTACGACGGCCTCCTCTCCCATTTCGCGCTGCAAACGCATGACATCCAGCACCATGCGCAGGCTGTGGTCGTCTTCTGGTGCACCATAGCCATGAATCAAGTCGCCGCAGATCACCAGCCGATCCACTTCCCCAGCAGCGTGCATCCTCAGGAATTTGTCCCGAATCTGATCATAGACTGCTCCTTCGCCATGCAAATCGGTGACGACTAGCGCTTTACCGTCTTCAAGGTCGATTGCGCGGGGATGCTGGATCAAAGCAAATCTCCTGGGAGCAAGCAAACAACAGCCGAGATGACCTCGAATGCGAGGATGTTGATGACAACGGGATGAAATACACTACGATCCAGCAGCAAGTTGATGACACGTACCCCAGCAGTCACTCCGTAGCTCAACCCCAGCACGAAGTAGGCATCTGAAGTGCGCAGAACAATTGCCGCCAGACCCAATCCAAGGAACAAACCGCCCCATGAAGCACGAATCTCCGCCGCGCCGCGCACGCTGTCGGCTCGCAAGCCAGCGGCAGACGCCAACATCTGGGGACGCAAGAGCGCGAAGACGCCGAAAATCGCTGTCACCACAGCCGCGACCAACTGGATTATTTCGATGATCGTCATGATACACCTGACACTACAAAATCAGAGCGGGAAGTATAACGGCAGCATATCAAATTCCAGAGGGGCAATCTGGTAGAGGAAGGGCGCAGCCGCAGCCACGCCCGGATATTCGCTACAGCGTTACAGCAGTTCGGAAACGGCTTCGCGTTCGCCCTGCAATTCTTCTTCGCTAGCCTTGGCCTTGCCCAGCGCATATTCGCTGAGTTCGAGGCCAGAGACGATTTCGAAGTCGCCATTGCCCGTCGAGCGCAGCGGGAAGCTGTACATCAAGTTTTCATCAATGCCATAGGGGTTCCCGGCAGTGTATACGGCGGCGCTGAACCAATCGCCCTCAGAGGTCGGGGTGATCAAGGAGCGAATCGTGTCCAGGGCAGCGTTGGCAGCACTCGCAGCCGAGCTTTTACCGCGTGCCTCGATGATGGCCTTACCGCGCTGCTGGTTGGTCGTGATGAAATCATTCTCGAACCAATTGCGATCCGGAATGACTTCCAGAGCGGGTTTGCCCTGCACGAGGATGTGCTCGAAGTTCGGGAACTGGGTCGCGCTGTGGTTGCCCCAGACGCCCACATTGGTCACGTCCGTGAAGTTCACATCAGCCTTCGCTGCGATCTGCGCCTTGGCACGGTTTTCGTCCAGACGGGTCATGGCGAACCAGCGCTCAGCCGGAATGTCAGGCGCGTTGGATTTCGCAACCAGGGTATTGCTGTTGCAGGGGTTGGCAACGGTAACGATGCGAACATCATCCGCCGCATTGTCATTGATCGCCTTGCCCTGTCCCACGAAAATTGGGCCATTGGCAGCAATCAGATCTTTACGCTGCATGCCAGCGCCACGTGGCTTACCGCCTACGAGAATCGCCCAATTTGCGCCAGCAAATGCCTTATTCGGGTCATCCGTCGCCTCAATACCATAAACGAGCGGCTGCGCGCTGTCGTTCAATTCCATCACGACGCCTTCCAGCGCCTTCATGGCATCCGGGATTTCCAGAATTTGCAGGATCACAGGCTGGTCGGGGCCGAAGATTTCGCCATTACCAATGCGGAAGAGCAAGCTGTATGCGATCTGCCCTGCACCACCAGTGACTGCTACGCGAATAGGTTCTGTCATCAGGGTATTCCTCTCTTCATCTTTGAGTCGGTAAACAAAACACATGTACACAAAGCGGGGACTGGGTAATGCTACCCAATCCCCAAGAAATTGATAAGGGAAACTCCCTTAGACCTTGGGGCCACCGGAGAGGATGTCTTCGCTGGCGCGATCCTGGAACTGTTCGAAGTTCTCTTTGAACATCGCCGCCAGGGAACTGGCCTTCTCGTCGTAGGCGTCCTTGTCTTGCCAGGTCTGCTTGGGATTGAGGACTTCATCCGGCACATCCGGCACGCTGGTCGGGATCATCAAGCCGAAGAACGGTTCTTCCTTGAATTCCACGTTATCCAACTCGCCATCCAGCGCGGCATTGACCATGCGGCGGGTGTAGCTCAGCTTCATGCGCGAACCGACGCCGAAGGGGCCACCCGTCCACCCTGTGTTCACGAGCCAGACCTGCGAACCATGTTCCTTGATCTTCTCCGCCAGCAATTCAGCGTAGACTGTCGGGTGGAGCGGCATGAAGGGCGCGCCGAAGCAAGCGCTAAACGTCGCCTGCGGTTCCGTGACGCCGCGTTCCGTACCCGCAACTTTGGCGGTGTAGCCGCTGATGAAGTGGTACATGGCCTGTTCCGGCGACAGCTTACTGATCGGGGGCAGCACACCAAAGGCGTCCGCCGTCAGGAAGACGACATTCTTGGGATGATCGCCCTTGCCCGTCTCGCTGGCATTCGGGATGTAGTGCAGCGGGTAGGAGCAGCGGGTGTTCTGCGTGTAGCGCGTATCGTCGAAATCCGGCGAACGGTCTTCGCGCAATGGAACGTTCTCCAGGATGGTGCCAAACATCTTGGTCGTCGCGTAGATTTCCGGCTCTCCTTCGGGGCTGAGGTTGATGGTCTTGGCGTAGCAACCGCCTTCGAAGTTGAAGATCCCTTCATCGCTCCAGCCATGCTCATCATCGCCGATCAGCGTGCGCGAAGCATCCGCGCTGAGGGTCGTCTTGCCCGTACCGCTGAGGCCGAAGAAGATGGCGCTGTCGCCTTTCGGGCCAATGTTCGCCGAGCAGTGCATCGGCATCACGCCCTGTTCCGGCAGCAGGTAGTTCATCACGCCGAAGATGCCCTTCTTCACCTCACCACTGTACATTGAAGCGACGATGATGATGAGCTTCTTCTCCAGATTCACGCCGATGAAGGCACCAGAGCGGGTTCCATCGACATCTGGACGGGCAATCAACGAAGGAGCCGCCAGCACCGTAAATTCGGGTTTGTGGTTGGCCTGCTCTTCAGGGGTCGCACGGCGGAACATATTCCAGGAGAAGAGGCCATGATATGCCACTTCGCTCACGACGCGGATCGGCAGGCGGTATTTTTCGTCTGCGCCGCAGAACGCATCCAGCACATACAGATTCCGCGCATGGCTGAGCTGATTCAACACCTTACCATGCATGTGATCAAACAGCTCTGCAGTGGTCGGTTGGTTGATTTCACCCCACCAGATTTTTTCATTCGAGGGTGCCTGGTCAACGATGAATTTATCCTTCGGGCTGCGACCGGTATACTGCCCCGTCAGCACGCGGATCGCACCGTCTTTGGTCAGCTCGGCCTCTCCGTTGCGGATTGCATGTTCATACAACTCAGCCGGGTTGAGATTCCAATGGACATGAACGCCCTTGACATCGGCAGGCGTCAAGCCAACTTCTTCCAGCCCGACCGCACTGTGAACATGAGGTTTTGCGTACATGGGTGTCGATCTCCCCTCAACTTTGGGTAATTTGCGTCACAGTTCATTCTTCCGAACCACAACTATTTTAACCTGCGATTAAGCAAAATCGTCGTGAAATGTGTTCAAGAATCCGTGTGATATTCATCACTTATGCGCGAATCTGACACGATCTCACAGATGAGCAGCGTCGGCGATCCGTTCAGCCCGCCAACCAGCCGCTGCCTGACGCGCCAATATTGTGAGGGAGGTATTGGCAAATCGCAACCCGTCTACCTGGGCATGTGGCATGATTCGCTGCAACAGCAGCCGAATCGTCCCACCATGTGAGACGATCAGGATCGTGCGAGCGTCACGCTGTGTGAGGTCTTCCCAGGCAGCGAAAGCCCGCTCTTGCAATTGCAGGCGCGATTCGCCACCATCCGGGCGGTAGCTGTCGTCATGCGTCCACCGATGCATCTCATAGGGATACCGCTCGTGAATCTCCTGGCGGTTTAGCCCCCCAAAGATACCCACATGAATCTCACGCAGGCGCGGTTCGGGGATCACGGGCAGGTTATGAGGTGCGGCGAGAATGGTCGCAGTATCAGCGGCGCGTGCCAGATCACTGCTGTAGATCACGTCAATGGACATATCGCGCAATGTCTGCGCCAGTGCCTGCGCCTGCTTGCGTCCTGTGTCGTTCAACGGAGTGTCCAACTGCCCCTGCCAGCGACGCTGCACGTTATAATCTGTCTCACCATGACGAACCAGCAGCACGCGCTCTACAACCATTGGCATTCCTTCCAAAATGAACTTGACGCGCCGCGAGGGCGGCGGCACAATCAATAACAATATTCAGTAAGTGTAGCATCCAGAGGTGGAGAGAACAGTGGCAACCGAAACACAGGATCCGCAAGAAACAACGCAAGAGAGCAACCAGAACCTGCTCGTCGGTCTGTCGATGCTCGGTGGACTCGGCATTACCATTATGGTCGTCGCCGCAGCAATCGGCGTGGTTGTGACCGATGTTGATAGCGGCGTCGTCGGACTCAGTGTGCTGGTCGGTGCAGCGCTGCTGGTGGCAAGCATCGGTGGCTGGATCATCGCTGAGCGCCCGCACGAGCACTTCGACGATATCAACGTGCCGCAGTATACAGGGCATCATCACGACGAAGAGCATGGCGACGACGCACATTGATGAGTGCGCCCAAGATTCCACCCCAGAACCCGATTGGCGACTCTTTTGAGAGCGTTCTTCTACGGGTTAATGGACAACTGCTTCTGTCTCAGGCGGCACCGCCCGAACTGGAACCCATCCAGCGCGGGCATTTTGTGGTACGCTATGGGGTACAATACTTGCAAAAACCGCAGAGCATTGTGCCCGGTTTGATTGCTGTCGATTACGGCGAAATGCTGACAGGCGAAAATGCCTGGGATTTCCTTTTCAAGCGCAGCAACCTCTACCCTCGTGCCGATGTGATCGGCTACAGCGACCAGGGTGAGGAAGACATGGTTCCGGTGAAGATGCTGGACTTGATGCGTCCGGTGGACGTGTTGGTTTACGAAAGCGCCGAAGCGACCCAACCTCTCGGTCTGGTACGTGCCATCATCGCCCCAGAACCGGACGCACTGCCTGAACGTCTGCGCACGTACGCGCCCATTTACCCGACAGTTGAGACCTGGCAGAAAGCACCCTGATGACACTCGATAGTATTTTCAATGACGACTGGCCGGACGATCATCGCTCCGGGGTGATTGCCGTCGTCGGACGCCCGAATGTGGGCAAATCCACGCTGATTAACGCGATCCTGGGGCAAAAAATCGCCATCACAACGCCCAAACCGCAGACAACCCGCCGCAACCAACTGGGCATTTACACGGAGGAGCATGGTCAGATGCTCTTCGTCGATACACCCGGACTGCATAAGCCGCGCAATACGCTGGGCGAATACATGATGAATGTGGCGGAAGAAGCCCTGCGCGATGCCGATGTCATCCTCTGGATTCTGGATGCTAGCGAGCCGCCGCAGAAGCCCGACCAATACATCGCGCAAGGTTTGCGCGAGAAAGCTCGCAAAGCGCCTATATTGCTCGTGCTGAACAAGATGGATGCGGCGCGGGACGATGCCAACTTCGAACCGCATCTGTCGCTGATCGAGCACAGGCAGCACTTCAAAGTCAGCGCACTGGAAAAACGTGGTGTGCCGGAGCTGGTGCAGGCGCTGATGCAGCTCGTGCCGGAAGGGCCGCGCTACTACCCCGCCGACCAGGTGAGTGACCTGAACATGCGCTTCGTTGCCGCTGAGACGATCCGCGAGAAGGTCATCTTGCACACCGAAGCGGAGATCCCCCATTCAGTGGCGGTAGAAATCAACGATTACAAAGAGGCACCAGAGCGCACCTCCATCTGGGCGACGATCCATGTGGAGCGCGAGTCGCAGAAGGGCATCATCATCGGCAGGAATGGCAGCATGATCAAGCAAATCGGCACAGAAGCCCGCAAGGAATTAGAGGGCAACCTCGGTGTTCCTGTCTTCCTGGATTTGCATGTGAAGGTCTTGAAAAACTGGCGCAGTAACGAGAACTTCTTGCGCCGCGTGGGTTATCGCATTCCCAAAGAGGATGACCGCTAGCCGTTCAGCAGCATTTCCCGCCCGCGCTGGATGTCGTGCGCTAATTGCGCTTTGAGCGCATCCAGCCCGGAGAATCGTTCTTCCCCCCGCAACCACTGCACGAAGGAAAACGAAATCGTTCGCCCGTAAATGTCACGGTCGAAGTCCAGCAGGTGCGGTTCAACGCGGACTTCGCTGCCCGCAAATGTGGGACGGATGCCAACATTCGCCACTGCCATGAAGCGTTCATCGCCCAGCGTCACATGGCCTGCGTAGACGCCATTCTGCGGCAAGACCTGCCCTTCCCAGATCGACATATTGGCCGTCGGGAAACCGATCGTGCGTCCGCGCTTATCCCCGTGAATCACTTCCCCTTCGACGTTGTATGCACGCCCCAGCAGTTCGTTCGCTGCGGCTACATCCCCATTTGTGAGCAGGCCTCGAATGCGCGTGCTGTTGATGACATCGCCATTACCATCAGTTGTGACGAGATCAATCGGGCGCACAACAAAGCCGCGTTCTTCGCCCAATATGCTGAGGTAATCCACTGTACCTTCGCGCTGGTAACCGAGGGCGAAATCCTTCCCGACCCACAGCGAACGCAATTTCAGATGATGCAGCAAGCGATCCACGTATTCGGCTGCGCGTACCTGGCGCAATGCTTCGTTGAAGGGCTGCATCACGACGACATCCACGCCCAGTTCGTGCAGCAGTCGTGCCCGCTGCTGAGGTGAAGTCAGGTAGTAGCGATCCTCAATGCCGCGCAAGACGACATCCGGGTGCGGATGGAACGTGATGACGACAGCATACTGCTGTGCAGCGTGCGCGGCTGCGACCAATTGGCGGATCAGCGCCTGATGTCCGCGATGTACACCGTCGAAAACGCCAATTGTCACCCAGGAGGGGCGTTCCAGCATTACGTCTTTGAGGTCAGTGCCATGCTGCATCAGTTCGTGCGGCCTTTACAAATGATGCGGTGGTTTCAACGGATTCACTCACGCGGCTTCAGTCACGGATAAATACCTTGTGCGGCTTCCACTCCGCACCGCGCCTCTCCAGGATCGCCAGCAGGTGCCCATCCGGCTCGACCGCAATGGCATCATCGCTGTCGATTCCTTCGGATACCGGAATCCGCTGCCCCTGTATGATAGCTTGAATCTGACCATCCTTCACGGGGACAACAGACCAATCGGACAGTGCTGTCCGGGGAGGGAGCACATGCGAAGACAGGTCAACATCATCCTGTAACAGGGTATCGAGTTCGAGCGAATCTTCGACGCGGAAGCCCCCGCTGCGCGTACGTATCAGCCCCGCAAGGTGCGCGCCAACGCCCAACGCTTCGCCGATGTCATACGCCAGAGAGCGGATATACGTACCACTGCTGCACGAGACATCAAGCACGAACGACGGCGCATCCCAGCCAGCAATCGTTAGCTGGTGGATGGTGATATGGCGCGGTTCACGTTGCACCGTCTCGCCCTGACGCGCCAGTTCGTAGAGTTTTTTGCCACCCTGCTTGATTGCGCTGTGCATCGGTGGAATCTGGTGGATATCACCTGTGAATTGCGGCAGAACACGCTCAACATCCGCCTGCGTAATGTGCGAGGCATCCATCTCACGGATGATTTCGCCCTCGGCGTCGTAACTGTTCGTGACGATGCCCAGACGCACCGTTGCTCGATACTGCTTGGTGGAGCGCATCGCGTATTCGCTGAGGCGAGTCGCCCGCCCCAGGCAAATGACCAGCACACCCGTCGCTGCCGGGTCAAGAGTCCCGGCGTGCCCCACTTTTTTCGTGGCCGTGGTTTGTCTGGCCTTGCGCCGGATCTTCGCCACGACATCGTGGCTGGTCAACCCCAGGGGCTTGTTGATGTTCAGAAAGCCGTTCAAACGCTCAGACAATCTCCAGCGATCCCTTCGCTGCCGCCTCTTGTAGCATCGGCAAGACGCGGGCGCGAACTTCTTCCAGCGTGCCCGGAACTGTCGCCCCTGCCGCCTGAATGTGTCCTCCACCGCCCAATGCCAGCGCCACTTCCGCTACGTTGTAGCCTCGTTTCGCCCGCATACTCAATCGGATGCCGTCATCCGTCTCTTTGAAGACGACCGCAATCATCGCTTCTGTGATGCGAATCAAGAAGCTGACAACTCCCGCCGTGCTGCCCTCATCCAGCCCGGCCAACGCATAGTCTTCCATGCGCACGTACGCTGAAATCACCTGCCCATGCAATTCGGCAGTGGGTAGGATTTGCTTCCAGAGGACGAATTCATCGTATGTCATGCTATCCAGCGTGCGTGCCGTCACCTCGGTCAGCGAAGCCCCCGCCGCCATCAAAGCCTGTGCGACAGCCAGTGTCTCAGTCGTCGTGCTGCTGGTGCGGAAACCGTTCGTATCCGTCACCAACCCGGTCAGGAGCGCTGTCGCCACATCACGCTTGATGTCGATCCCGGCATGCTGCCACCAGGCCTGCACGATCTCCGTCGCCGAGACCGCCGTCGGCACCACGAGGTGAATGTCGCCGAAATAGGTATTGGTCGGGTGATGATCCAGGTTGATGACCGTTTTGCTGTGCTCTCGCCCATATTCTCCGGCGATGCCTGTACGCTCTTCATCGCTAGAGTCAGTGCTGATCATCAGGTCAAATTCGCCACCGTTGACTTCCGAGACGATTGTTTCGGCACCGGGAAGCCACTGCAAGTACGGAGGCACACCATCATCGTTGGCGACGACGACCTGCTTACCGACCTGCCGCAGGGCATTGGTCAATCCCAACGAAGAACCGATCGCATCTCCATCCGGGCCAATGTGTGAGACTACCAGGATGCGTTCAGCTTCGTTGATTGCATTTGTTGCGGCATCCCATTGCGGCGCGATCTCACTCGTCATCCGGCAACTCCTCCGGGATATCCAACGAATCGATCAACTGATTGAGCCGTTCCCCCTCTTGCAGAGTCGTATCCCAATGGAAATGGAGTTCTGGCGTATTGCGGGTACGGATGCGCGACCCGACCTCGCGCCGCAGGAAGCCCTTAGCGCGTTCCAGGCCGTGCATCACATCCTCCTCGCGGGTTTCATCGCCGAGCGCGTTCACGTATACATCGGCGTACATCAACTCCCCATCGAGCCGGACATCGGTTACGGTCACACCCTGCAAACGCGGGTCGGAGACTTCGCGCAGCAGGAGTTCGCTGAGAATGGTGCGGATGCGCTCCGCCACTCGTTGTTGCTTGAGGCCCATTGTAATCCTCGATTTCTGCTCTTTCCTGCGAATCAGCACACGGCAGGCGTGGGGGACAGACGCCCCCGTCCCGACCGTGATGCCCTGTCTCTCATGGATTGTGTCAGTTCACGCGCTCCATCACGAAGAATTCGATCATGTCGCCTTCTTCGAGATCCTGGAAGTTCACGAAACTCACGCCGAATTCGAAGCCCGTGCGAACTTCGGAGACATCTTCATTGAAGCGCTTGAGCGCGTCGATTGTCAGATCATCGGCGATTAGATTATCGTCGCGGTAGACGCGCGCCTTGGCTTTGCGGCGGGCTTCTCCGTTGCGCATGTAACTGCCCGCGACCACGCCTACACGCGAAATCTGGAAGAGCTGACGCACTTCCGCGTCACCGATCACGCGGGCTTCATACTTCGGTTCCAGCATGCCTTCCAGCGCCATTTCGATGTCTTCGAAGAGCTTATAGATCACATTGTAAGTGCGGATTTCGATGCCCTGCACCTGTGCCTGCGTCTTGGCGGAGTTGCTGGCGTTGACGTTGAAGCCGATGATGATGGCCTTATCAGCCTCTTCATCGCCTGCGCTGGCGAGCATCACATCGCTTTCGCTGATCGCGCCAACATCGGCGGCAAGAATGCGAATTTGAATGCCCTCTTCATTGTTGCCGGACATCTTCTCCAGCCCTTCGACAATCGGCTGGAGCGACCCCTGCACATCGGTCTTGATGATGACGTTCAACTGCTTGGCCTGCCCCGCCTGGAACTGCTTGAAGATGTCTTCCAGGGACATCGCCTGGGCAGGCTGGCGCGATTTCGCCTCGCGCTCTTCGATCATCTCCGACACGATGGAACGCGCCACTTTGTCATTCTTGACGACTTCGTAGCGTTCACCGGGATCCGGCGGCGAATCCAGCCCCAGCACGGAAATCGGCTTGGAGGGTTCCGCCTTCTTGATCTGCTTGCCCTTATCGTCGTACATGGCCTTGATGCGCCCGTGTGACGTGCCCGCGACGATGGTGTCCCCCACCTTCAACGAGCCGTTCATGTCAAGCAGTGTCGCCAGCGTACCCCGGAATTTGTCGACTTCAGCTTCCAGCACGATGCCGCGCGATACCCCCTTGGGATTGGCGACGAAATCGTGCTCTTCGGCGACCAGCAGCACGGCTTCCAGCAAGTCTTCGATGCCCTCACCTTGCAGCGCCGCAACGGGTACCATCATCGTCTCGCCGCCCCATTCATCGGTGATGAGTTCCAGTTCGGCAAGCTGCTGCTTGACTCGTTCCGGGTTGGCATTCTGTTTGTCGATTTTGGTGATGGCGACCACAACCGGGACGTTGGCTGCGCGGGCATGGTTGAGCGCTTCGCGCGTCGTTGGCATGACGCCATCATCGGCTGCCACGACGAGGATCGCGATATCAGCTCCCTGGGCACCGCGTGCGCGCATGGCAGTGAAGGCTTCATGACCTGGCGTGTCGATGAAGGTGATTTTCTGTCCGTTGTGGACAACCTGGTAGGCACCGATAGACTGCGTGATGCCGCCGGCTTCACCTTCTGCCACGTTGGTGCGGCGAATCGTATCCAGAAGAGTCGTCTTACCGTGATCGACATGACCGAGGATGGTGATGATGGGAGGACGGGGCTTCAGATTTTGGGGCTTCTCGCCCTTGTACATCTGCTCCCACTTGCGCGTCATCTCTTCGACGCGCTCTTGCTCTTCCTGCGCTGCTTTCTCCTCCGTTGCGGATTTCGCCTCGAAGCCCATTTCTTCGATGACGATAGCAGCGGTGTCGAAATCGATCTGCTGATTGATCGATGCCATAATCCCATTGGCGATGAGGGTCTTCATCACATCAATCGGATTGGCATCCATCAGGTTGGATAGTTCACGTACCGTGAGATAATCCGGTACTAAGATGACTTCTTTCGTTTTTGCCATACCGTCGTCACTCTCCAGACTTGCTTGTGGTTGCTTGCTGTGGAGAGGTACAGACGATTGGCCTTACCTATCCACAGGCTCTCTGATGATTTGTATTCATGGCTGCACATCACGTATGCGCTGGCGGTCGTCATCAGTCAGGGCAGTGTGCAGCGCCTTGCCCAACTGTTCGCTCTGCACGGCACGTTCCCAGCACTGCGGTTGATCGCAGAGATACGCGCCGCGTCCGTCAGCCTTCCCGGTCGGATCCGGGAAAACACCCTGCGAAGTCGCGACGAAACGAGTCAGCGTTCGCTTGTCTCGCTTCTGGCGACAGATCACACATGTACGCTGTGGGGCGGGTTTGCGGCTCATGCCCACTCGTCCCAATCTTCACCCCAGCCCTCATCGCGTTTGCGCCGCCGCTTGCGCGCGCGCCCTGCGCGAGATCGGACATCCGGGAGGTCTTCCTCTTCCAGTTCCAGCCAATCCGCAGCACGTGCTGCCTGCTTCTTGCGCTTGCTGCGCTTGGGTTCACGCAACAGCACATCTGGGTCTTCTTCATCCTCTACATCTTCATTTTCGAGGGCGCGTCCGCGCTGTTGTTTGCGGCGCAGGCGCTCCTGACGGCGACGAATGCGCTCCGCATCGTCTTCCTCATCTGCCAGTTCCGGTGGCAGATGGGCAAAAGCAGCCTCTTCTATCGCCAGACCTTCGAGCACATCCAGTTCGTTATCGGTGGTTCCCGGTAATTTCACCATTGTGCATATCCCTCAGAAGTCCATATCCTCGTCGTCCCAGTCGATCCCACTGCTAGAACCACGTTTGCGCCCCGGTTTGCGCCGCTTCTTCGCGACCACTTCGCCCGTATCTTCATCGAACACCAGGCGGCGACGATTGCGCTTCTTGCCGCGCTTGGCCTGCGGGCGCTCCGACGTTTCCATGAGTTCATCGTCTTCTTCAAGTTCTTCAATGAGATAATTGAACTCTGGTTCCGGTTCCTCCTCCACGACCTCTGGCTCCGGCTCTTCGATCACACCGCCGAAGGCATCCAACAGCACTTCTTCTTCCGCCTCGTCCTCTTCTTCCTGGTCAGCCTCCACCTGTGCGGCGTCTTCCGGTTCTGGCTCTGCCTCGACGACAGGAGCCGAAGCTTCCGGTTCCGCAACAGCTTCCTCGGCTACAGGTGCTTCAGGCTCGGCTTCTGCAACCATTTCGGAGGGGGCGACTTCTTGCACAGGAGCAGCCTCGGCTTCGGATTCCTCCGCTGTGTCTTCTGTCAGCGCGTCCAAATCGACATCGGCTTCCATCAGCTCATCCAACGCGGCCTGCACCTGCCCCACCGCATCTTCACTGACCTTGCCCAGGTTCTTCGCTAGCCATTCCTCGTTGGTCAGCGCGTACAACATAATGTTACCTACGCTGCCGAGTTCTTCCAGGGCTGCCGTGATATTCTCATCCAGCCCCAGCGCATCAACGGGGACTTCGAAGAGCGCTTCCGGCAACGTCGCGCGGACGGCTTCCATCTGTTCACGCTCGGATTGGCGGATGTCTTCGCGGATGCGCTGCAAACGGCGCTCCACCACGCCAGCGAATTTATTGAGCGTATTGTACTCTTCCGGCATGACCGCCTTGTTGGCATCGCGCTTTTCCATAATCGTGCGGACATCCGCAATGAGTGGTGCATGCGTGCGCTGCAATTCGTCCAGCGGTGGCAGGTCGAGGTTTTCGAGCGCACCCATCACGGTCTCGGTCACGCTCTTGATGTCGATGCGCCACCCGGTGAGCTTGGCGGCGAGACGGGCATTCTGCCCTTCGCGACCAATCGCCAGCGAAAGCTGGTCGTCGGGTACGACAACGACAGCCGTCCGTCCCGCGAACAGGTCATCATCGAGATAGACCCCTACCACACGCGCCGGACTCAGTGCCTTGGAAATGAAGCCTTCAGGCTCGGGATTCCATTCGATTACATCGATCTTCTCGTCATGCAATTCCTTGACGATGTTCTGAATACGAATACCGCGCATGCCGACGCAAGCGCCCACCGGGTCGATGCCCTCTTGCAGTGCGGCAACCGCGACCTTGCTGCGGTATCCCGCTTCACGGGCGATACTCTTGATTTCCACCTGCCCGTTGTAGATTTCCGGCACTTCATATTCCAGCAGGCGGCGCAGCATATTGCGATGACTGCGCGAGCAGACGATCTGCGGGCCTTTGTTGGTGCGCTTCACTTCCATGATGTAGACGCGCAGTTTCTCATGCTGGCGATAGCGCTCACCCGGAATCTGCTGTGAGCGTGGCAGGATCGCTTCAGCGCGATCATTCAGGCGCAGCGTGACAACCTGCTGATTCATGCTCTGCACGGTGCCGATGATGAGGTCGCCTTCTTTGTCGATGAATTCTTCGTAGAGGGCGTTGCGCTCCGCTTCGCGAATCTTCTGTAGGATGACCTGTTTGGCGGTCTGCGCAGCAATACGCCCGAACTTCTTGGTCGTATGCTCGACCTGCACCATGACCGTATCGCCCAATTGGGCTTCCGGCTCGTAGAAGCGGGCCTTCTCCAGAGTGACCTCGGTTGACGGACTGAACACCTCTTCCGTCACCTCTTTTTCTACGAAGATGCGTGCGCGCCCCGTCGCGGGGTCAATGCGAGCCTCAATGCGCTGGGCCGAACTCGCACCCGAATCGCGTCGATAGGCCGAAACCAGTGCGCTCTGCAGCGCCTCCAGCACGACCTCTGGCGGCAGCGACCGCATCTCGGTAATTTCATCAAATGCTGTCTTCAATTCGTTCAACATGTACGCTTGCTACTCCCAAACCTTTTGGGGAATTCCATTTGCGAAATCGATGGGTGGCTCTCTGCGATGATGATACCGTATAACAGAAGAAGTGGGGGCTGCCCACTTCTTGAAACGAATATCGATACCAAGTGTAACACGCAGGTCAGCACGGGTCAAGGTGAGCGAAAACCGGGTGCATTTCAACATTTTGGCGATTGCCCCCTCACCCCTTGCGACTACCGTCGCTTTCCCCTTCTCCCACCGTCGACGCTTCGCGTCTGGGCAGAGGGGCAGAGGCCGCCGAAAGCGGCGCAAACCGCAGGTTGGCCCAAGTCCCTCGCCCCGGTGTGGGTGAGGGACAGGCTGAACGATAGGTCAGACAGGGTGAGGGCAAAACCGTGAGCGAGGAGCGGTGCATTCCATACTGCCAATCATCTGAAATGCACCCGAGAAAACCCGTGTGTACAGCAAGAACCACAAAGAGAGTGCAATCCATGTCATAATGTGGTAAGCGAGCCTGTGACACAGTACCCCGGATATTCGTGACCAACTGGCATCCAAACCCCGATGCTCTCGTAGTGCCGCCAAGCCACTTGCGCCATTACTGATCGAACAAGTCATTGGGCGCAATCCACAGACAGAAAACCCCTTGCGCATGAGACAAGAGGTTTTCGTTCCGAATTCAAGCTGACCCACAGCCCAGCGACTCACTCTTCGGGTTGGTTTTGCTCCTCGGAGATGTCGACTTCTGGATCATCATCCGCGTCCAATTCAAGCGACTCTGCCGCTTCCAGGTCATCCTCCGCGGGCACTTCAACCGCTGTCGGATCATACGGGAAGGGCATGAATTGCAGGACGCGCCCAAGCTGGTTATCTACGACGTAGACGAAGCCCGCTTCATCCACAGCGATACCCGCTGCGATGCCAAACTGCCCCAGCGTCGGATTGGTTGCGGCGGGCTGCCCGAAGGAGCCGACGCATTCGCCAGAGAGCGTATAGACCAGTACCCGCCCTGCATCGGGATCAGTGGTGTAGAGCAACCCCCGCTGTTCGTCGATGGCGAGGTAGGGACGGTTACCCTGTTCTTCGTACCAGCCACGCACGTCATAGCTGTCGAGGTAGGCGCCATCCAGCGTGAAGACCGAGATGCGACGATTCCAGGTATCGGCAACGAAGAGACGCCCATCATCGCTAACCACGAGGCCACTGGGTTCATCCAACTGACCCGGCGCACTACCGCCGGACGCGATGTCGTATTGATGCAAGATCACCCCGTCTTCCTCACGGTAGACGCGGACGCGCTTATTGCCCGTATCGGAAACAAAGATCAGACCATCGTCGCTGACTGTCACGTCACGCGGCCCCCACAGGGCATCCGTCGGCGAGACAGGTGCATCAAAGCCGAACGTACCGGGCTGCCCGAAGAAATCGAGCGGCTGGAATTCGTCGTTCAAGATTTGTACGCGGTAATTCCAGGTATCGGCGATGTAAATCGTGCCGTCCGGCGCGATGCTCAGGCTATTGGGCCGGTTGAACTGAACAGCATCGCTGCTGAAGGCTGTGCCCTCCTGCCCAAGCCCCTCGATGAAGCTGCCGTCCGGATTGAAGGCGGAGATTTCGTGCCCGAACTCCTCGGCGACATAAATCGTGCCATCCGGCGCAATGTCAATGCCGATGGGATTGGTCAAACCATCCGGCGCTTCCAGCACAAGCGAAGCCGTCATATCCTGCCAGTTGGCATTGCACTGGTTGACTTCGATTTCATCCAACGGATTGATCACCGTGCCATCACCCACACCATAAGGCCAGATTTGCGCCGCGATGTCGCGCCGGACGTAGAAGTGCATCCGATCTGACACGGGCCAGTTGGTGACATCGAAATTCTTGTTGGTCGCCGCGCCGTAGGTGCTGTAGTTACGTTCCCACCAGATATCGAAGATGCCCTGGCGAATCTGCGCCGCCGTCGGGTTATCTGCTGAGAAATCCAGCAGATTGTTGACGCGATCCGGTGTCAGGTAGAAGTAATCCTGCATCGGCCACCACAGCCGAATGTGGTCGTAGCGCACATAGCGGTCTTCCAGAATCGGTTCCACTGTGCCAAGGTGCGCCGCGCCGACCACGACAACCACTGCGCCATCGAGGTTCTGCACCGTCGGATTCTCACCTGTGTAAGTGACGTTGTTGAAATCGCGGAAGTACCAGCTATACGGCCAGGAGACCTCGTTATCGTAGGCAATTGCCAGGTCGTAACCATCGGTCGTTCGCAGGCTCAATTCTTCAATGTCTTCCAGCACCCACTTGACCCCTGGGGCAGCATGCGCATAGACCAGAAATTCCGTCGCGTAATCGTAATTCACGAAGGAGGCCAGCCACGCAGAGCGGAAGGTGATGATGCTCAACAAGCCGAAGATGACGACGGCAAACAACTGCCGCACGTGCTTCCACCCCACTGACTCGCGCAGGTAACCAACGGCTACGAGCGTCCCGGCAACGATCACCAGGGCACCCAGCCAGCTATAGGTTGTCTGCAACTGCTCCTGGCTCAGGCCAGCGAAGGGCGGCGTACCCATCAGCAGCGGTTGGATCACGCGGCTGAGCGCAATGACGAAGACGATCAGCAGCGCCAGGATGATCCAGCCGCGATCCGCGAATTTGCGCCATTTGATCTTGCTGATGATGCGCCCGAAGTACCAGGCAGTCAGGAAGATCAGCGGCATGGTCAGGTGTGTGCCGAGCCAGGGCATCTTCTCCCCTGCGAGGCTGTAACCGACCAGATTGAGCACCGCCAGCCACGAGAAGAAAATCAAGAAGGGGATGCTGGTCAGCGCATTGCGCTCCGGGTAGGTCTGTACAGGCAGGTCATTGACGAACGCCTGCGTATCGCGCTCCCGCTGATCGCGCTTGCGTTTTGCCAGTCCACCCTCTTCGATCGCTTCCACCGAGAGGCCAAGCGCCAATTCACGCTCGATTTCCTCGCGCGCGTCACGGTAAGAGCGCCACGCGAAGTAGGCAACCGCCAGACTCAGGAGGCCACCCGGTGCCATGATAATCGCGAAGCCGGAAAGCAGCGTAGCCCCCAGCGACACGACCAGCAGCACCACAAACAGGTAGTAGAGGGGGTTGCCCCAGATCTTCTGGCGATAGCGTCGTGCAACCAACCTACGCTTGTCCTCTTCCTCGAGTTCAATTGGCTCGCCGAAGCGCTCATCCGATTCTTCGCCTTCCAGGCTGCTGCGCAGGAAAATCTCCTCCTCTTCAGCGGAGGCGACACGCGCTTCCGGCAGTTCCGCCGTCTCCGTTGCAATCACCATAGGCGGCGTATGCAACTCCGGTTCAGGCTCAGGCAGTTGTTCTGGATCATCCACAGGAAGGGAGGCGTCTTCCGCATGCCCTCTGGCTGCATCCAACGATTTGCGACGCCAGCGCCAGAAGACCCCCATGCCGGCGAACATGGAGAGCACCCCACCGATGACGGGGAGGAACTCATAGAAGGGCATGATAATCAGCAGATAGTAATACTGGGGTTGGCTGCCACGACGCACACCCTGCTGTTCCAGCCAGTAGCCCAGGCTGTAGATCATTCCCGTCGCCAGCCCGGCGATATTGGTGAAAATCGTGGTGAAAAAGAAGGCGAAGAGCACATGGAAGATCGCCGAAGCGATCAGCCAGCGCCGCCAGTTCCACATCAGACCGATGCTGATGGAGAGCGCCATCAGCGGCACCCAGGCGTACAGGTGCAGCAGGAACTGCCCAATCTGCTCTGCTGAACCCACACGCGGCACGTAGGTAGCAATGAACGTGAAAATCGGCGTTGGCAGGCTGTTCGCGACCTGCGCAACATCCGCTGGAGTGCCACGCATCAGATAGGGCACGAAGGCCGTCGCCCAGGGTAGAATCAAGGTACCGATGACCACGATCAGATCAAATTCGGGAAAGAGATCCAGCGTACCCCAGAAGCCACGTCCCGGCTTGTCCTTGCCACCATAATTGGAGGCATCAAACAACCGTGTGAAGAAGAGCACGCCGAATGCAGCCAGCGCCCCGCCCCAGACCAGGAACATCGGTGCCCAGCTCATACCCGTCTCGCCTTCGGCGGCCCCGCCCTCTACGGTAGGATCAGCCGGAACAGCGGGCTGCGCGGATGTAGGCGTCGTATGCGAAACTTCCTCCAGCACCACCAGCGCCAGACAGACCAGCAGCGCAATCGACAACACAGCCGCCAACTCGCCCCAGGGGATGCGCCTCAGTCGGCTGCGGAATGCCCAGAACATCGTGCCAATTGTGACCAGCACCACCGACGCGATGGCCAGCACCGTCCACAACCAGAATATCTGCTGATCCGCCAGTGACAGGGCACCAAAGGCGGTTCCTTCTGTCGGCGAGAGCATGTCAAACTGTATGATGTCCAGGATGATGTACATCCCCATTGACATCACCCCACCGAGAAAGATGCCGATCATGGTGATATAGAAGATCGGTTTCCCCGGCATGCGCAGAAAATACTGCAACAGACGCGCCGCGAAATAGATCACCAGGAAAATGCCAACAATCGCGATGTAGATGAAGGCCGTCTCTTTGCTGCCCAGGTTCCAGATCATCGCAGCGGCAATGATGTAGAGCCAGTGCGCCCTTCGCTGCTGGTTTGGTGGCCCGCCGACGTACATCATCATCGCCCAGATCATCACCAGCGCTGACAGAATCGAAGGTGTGTCGTGTCGTATATAGCGCCCGTAGTAGAGGATTAACGGCGAGATCAGTAACATCAGCGAGGCTAATATCGTGCCCCACCTGCCCAGCCAGCGCCGGAAGAGCAGCGGCGACATCACCAGCAACACACTCAGTACCGAGGTGTAGATGCGGGCAGAAAAATCACTGTCGCCGAAGAGCGCGTACGAAAGCGCCGTGAAGTGGAATAGAATCGGGCCATGCATCAATGGTGTATGCTGGAAGTTGCCCTCTTCGTAGAGATTCCACGAGTAGCGCGTGTGCAGGCTCTCGTCATGGCTCATCACACGATCGCCGAGCATGTAGAAGCGCGTGAAGATCGCCAGTAGCAAGATGACGATGAACAGGATGACTTCCCAGTTGAGCGTAACAGAGCGCGAGAGGAAACCGCGCTGCGGTTCTTCGACTGTGGGATTGGTGCTGGTTATTCTCATCATGATCCTGAATGATCCCAATTTCTTAATACGGACGAACGGACATCATCGGCCAGGTGTTCTGGCGGCTGGTGTGTTGTGAAGTCCATTGCGGGCAAGCTGCGTGCCCTGGGCATCAGTGCGCAGAGCAATACCAGTCGGCGTCACAGCGGCACCGGGTTCGGAAATGGGTGCTTCTTCCGTGACGATTTGCGCGGGCTGCGGATGCGGTACAGCCGAGGCGCTGACAGCCCCTACATTGACTGCGTAGGGCAGCGCCAGCAGCAGCAGCAGGAAACCCGCCGCCAGCCCGTATCCCAGCGAATACGAGGGCTGCAACTCCCCGCGAACCGCAGGGGTTTGCGCCTCTGGGGCGGCCATCTCCGCGCTGATCTGTTGCCACAGGGAGTCCAACTGACCGGAGCGCGGCGAGCCTACCAGGGGCAGCGTGCGCTGCAATTCATCCTGCACGCGGCGCTGTGCCAGATACGCTTCATAGCAGCCCTGATCTTCATCAATGATCCGCGCCACGAAACGGCGCGTATTGGGCGGAAGTTCCCCGTTCACATAGGCGGACATGCGTGCCCGCGCGTAGCGGACTCTTAGCAATCTCAACATGGTTTTTCCGCTTCCTCGCTCACAACCCATCACTACACGCGCAACAGGTCTTCTAGCAGTCCCTGCCCTACCGGACGGAGCAGCTCCTTCAGTTTGCCATGTGCCAGCCGGACGCGGCTCTCTGCCGTCTTCGGCGGGCACTCCATCACTTCGGCGATCTCACGATACGTCAGGCCGTGCCCATAGCGCAGCACCACGGCTTCCCGCAGGTTGGGCGAGAGCAGCGCCAGCGCCCGTTCCACCGCGTCCGTGAGTTCGCGCCGAGTCATGGCAGCTTCTGGCGTTTCCGCTGACGGGGCAGGAACCTGGCTCGTCCCCTGGTGCGAGAGTTCGACCAGAGTCAGACGCTTGCGGCGATGCACATTGCGGCTGCGGCTGACAGCGATGGTATACAACCAGGTCTTGAACGCCGCACGCACTGGTTGGTAACGGTGCAGATTCTTGAACGCATAGACGAACGTCTCCTGCACCACGTCTTCGGCATCCTGCTGGTTCAGTAGCAGCCCGTAGCACAGGCGGTAGACCCCTTCCGCGAAGCCATCATAGAGCGCCTTGTAGCAGGTTTGATCCCCCTGCAAGGCACATTCGATCAACGCTTGCGTCTCCGTCTGCTCGTCTTTACTGCCGTAATCAGTCATATATGATCCCGGTGCGGTGGTTGCTACGGCCTATATACACAGGGGCGAAGCCATTTCCTCACCCCTGCGGACGTTGTTCTGCTGGAATACCCTCGTACACATCAATGCGCAGCCAGAGTATGACGAACTGGTCGCCTTCCAGACTGCGCATATTGACCATCCGTGCGCTAAACCAGGAAAGCCAATTCTGTAACGTACCGATCTGATCCGGATTCCAGCGCTCTTGCACGGCAAAACGCTGCCCGACATAGCTACCACCCAGGGCGGGTTCTTCGGCGTTTTGCGGATCGCCAGGGGGAGCCGCCATCAGCACGATTTCATCGCGGCTGGCCTCCGCAACGGTGTCGACGAAGCGCGACTCGTCGTAATCGCGTACGACCCAGGCCAGCAAACCAGCGTCCGTCACACCCGCAGTTTCGTCACGGATGATCGTAATCGGCAATGCCGGGAAGCCCAGCGTATCGCGCCGTGCAACCTCTTCCAACGTTTCGCGCAGCAGCGGCAAGTCCGGCGTGGTCGCATTGCTATGCCAGATTTCTAATGGGCTACTGGCGTTGGCGACGGTCAGATTCCATCCGGTGCTGATTCCACTACCCAGCATGAAAAACAGCACTCCCAACCCAATACCCTGCAAGGAATTCACCGTGCCCCAGGTACTCGCAGCAAGAAAGTAGCCCACGATACTCAGCAAAACCGTGAAGAACAGCAGAAAGAGGCTGTTGCGCAGGTTCATATAGGCGGGTTCTAGCAAGGTCGCAGGAGTTGCATCGGCTGGGAGGCGACCAATGTTACTGCCAACGCCATTCAGATGCAGCGCGATCATGATGAGAACGCCGACGACAATCGTTGCCAGCAACCATTTAATCCACCAGTATGCCGAGGCATCTCCTTCTCGATAGTCCCCGGAGAAGAAAATCGGCATATGATTCTCAAAGAGCAGCAGCGCCAGCCGCACCGTCAACCACATCAGCGGAACGGCTAACCACAGGCTCCACCCCGAGGACGCACCCGGCAAAAACAAGAACAACACCATGAGCAGGAACGCCCAGGATGCCATCAAGCGATCCAGGAAGGTGTCGCGCTCATTGCGCACCAGCACGATCACACCAGCGATTGCCAATACCAGTAGAGCCGGATTGTAGACCAGCAGCATCAGCAGCGGAGAGGCCCCTGCACCCGGCGCGGAGAAGGCCGCAAGCGTCTGTACCAGCACTTCACCGACGATGCTGAGGCCAGTGGGGTAAAACATGAAGCCCGACGCCAGCAGGATGACGACGCCAAAGCAGACCAATGCACCGCGCCCCCAGGGATAGTTGCCCAGAGCAGCCCGTGCACCCAGCCAGAGATCATCACCGGGGCTGTCATAGCGGTTCGGTGCGATCCAGGTCGTCCAGACCAGCGCCATCAGCAGCGCCAGCAGCAAGACGAGGAAGAGCAAGAGCGCCCCCGGTTGGGTCAGAAAGATCAATGCCCCGGCACCGCCCGCCGCCAGCATGCCCGCCGCTGGCGCAGCGGAGTCCCAGTAGCGTGCCACCGCCCACACCAAAAAGAGCGCCAGCAGCGCCGTCCAGATGGCAGGGTCGGTGAAACGTGCGGCGGCGAAGGGAAGCGGCAGCAGGGCGAATAACAGGCTCAGCCAGAGCGCCCCGGCCCGCCCAAGATGGTCACGGAAGAGGAATGGAGCCAGCACCAACAACACGCCACCCAGCACACCTGGCAGCCGTGACGCCAGTTCGCTGCCGCCGATGATGCTGAAACTGCTCGCTTGCAGCCAGAAGACAATCGGGCTGGAGGCTGGTACCGGGTTGCCCGGCGCTTCTGGATGCACGAAGTGATAGGCCGGGAGCGCCCGCAATGCTTCAGCCTCGTTCATCGGTACAATATCCAGGTCGGCGACGCGCAGCAGCAGTGCCAGCAGCACCAATGCCAGAATCGCGAAAAATTCCAGCGAAACACGCATCGTGCTGGCCTCAGGGGTCTGTTCTGTGGCGGGTTGTGTCGAATTCACCGCTTGCATGGGTTCTCTTTCAACCTGTCACTTGAGCTTATTCAGGGTTGGGCTATTGTCAGATCATCTTCGCCGACGGCATACACGCGGCTCTCACCAAATTCGCAGACAACTTCGAGATTCTCCTGGAACTTCGCCTCTCCGGCGGAGCCATATTGTTCGTGCTCAGTTGCCCCATAGAAAACGTAGTCAATGCCGTAGCGTTCCAGAATCGGCAGCGCCAGATCCCAGCGCAAATCCGTATAGAGTTCGTTCATATCGGCGGCGCGCGTCCCGGCGATTTCGTTATAGGTAGCACCGCGCCACTGACGCTCGTGGTTCTCCCAGCCGATCACAATGGGGATGCCCGTGATGGAGCCCACACGCGCATAATACGAACGATACGCAAGCTGTACGGCTTCCGATACAACCGCATCATCGCCTTCTACGCGATCCGCAAGGCACTGGATTGCTGCGAAATCGTCGAGCGTGCGCGGCATTCGCGAGCTTCCATCCAGCGTTAACACAGGAGGATTATCCGCCCCTCGCGCATAGTACCCGGTCTCGATCATGGCGCGGCTATGAACTGCCAGCACAGGGTACAGCAATCCCAGCAGCAGCACAATTACCAGCGCCCCACTGAAACCGTACCGCAACACAGCAACCGGGCGACCCTGTTCCTGATCAAAGAGCAGTGAGTACACAGCGTACGCACCCACAAGGCTGAAGACAATCCAGGTCTGGTAGTAGAATTTGAAGACGGTATTGATGCGCACCGCGAAGTTGTCGCGCAAGTAAACGAAATCCGGCAGCAGCACGAGCGAGAAGCCAATCCCCAGCAAGAGCAACGCGAAACCAGTCGCAGGCGGATACTTGACCCTGCGGCGGCTCTCCGGGTCGAGGATCGTGTCATCTTCATCGTCGCCACGCCGCTTATCCGCACCCCGCGGAAAGAGCCGAGCGACGACGAGAGCAATGCCGACCAGCATCAGCAGCGATGTGAGGCCATAGGTGATGCGCCGCTCGACCAACTGGGGAAGTACGGCGCTCCACCCGCCGTTACTGTTGACGAAACCGACCACCACATCGCGCAGGGATGGCACAAAAGACGCCAGCAGTGCCAGCACCGCCAGTCCACCGACCAGCGCCAGCAGCAACCCAACAGCGACTTCCAGCCCAAGCGCCCAATTCAAGCGGCGGTTGCGCACCCCCCGCCAGACTTCCATCAACAGGAAGGGAGTGATGACCAACAGCAGCGGGCCAAACATGATGAAAAAGCGCCGGAACAGGGTCGGATGCGCCAGATTGGGCAGGAAGCCCGCCGCCTGAGACCGGAAGCCGATCAAGAATGGCAGATAAGCAACGACCGCGATGAACAACAGGGCCGCGCCAAAGCCGACCAGCCCCAGCCAGTCCCGAATGGCGAGCTTGCCGTTGACCATCACACGGCGTAGGGCTTCCGCACCGACCAACGCTACCAGATAGATGGCACCATCCCAGGTATTCAGGAAGACCAGCCCACCCACCAGCAAACCAAACCAGAAGATTTCGTAGCGCAGGGGTGCCCGGCCCCCCACTACCAGATTGAGCATGGTGCCGATTGCCAACGCGACAAATGGCAGTGCCAGCACATGCGGATGTGCATCCGCCAGCACAAAGCTGAACGCCGGAAATTCATCAATCGGCTGCGCATGAGTCGCCAACGTGCCATCCAGATTGTAATCGGTCAGCACGCGGCTGGCACGGAACCACCACCAATTCGGCGTGACCCAGGTGGTTGGATCCACAATCGAAAATGGCTCACCACCTTCTACCGGAGCGACATAATTTGCGGATGTGCGCCCATCAATGCCCCAGAAATCGAGGTACGCTGGCGAGGCCGTCCGCGCCTGATACGGCAGTTCAATCAACGGAAGCTGGAAATTGCCCAGGAGCAGGACGAAGACCGTCGCCAGTATTCCGGTGAAGAGCGCCGCGCCGCGCCCCGCTGCAATGTCGAAGTGGGTGCTGGCAGCAATCGTCCGCGTGCGCACGAGGTTGTAGGCCACACCGAAGAAGGTCAATCCGGTGAGGGCAAACCAGGTCGCCACCGTCATGCTGAAGCCAATCGCGCTGGAAACGCCACTGACCATCGAGAGCATGGCCGCCATGATGTACCCGAAGTGGTAATAGCTGATGGCGTAACCCGCCATCCAGGGATCGTTGGGCGGGAAGGTGTCGCTGCGCATGATGCCGCTGATGAACGCCAATTCCATCGGCTTTTCGGTGCTGCCTGTGTCGTTCTGATAGGCACGATAGACCGTCCAGGAGGCCAGCAGCACGATGAACAGAATCTCCGCCAGCAGAATCACGCGCCGATTCTCACGCCAGTACTGCCGCAAATCAAAGCTGCCAGCCCGCAAGCGGAAAAAGGCCGCCAGAGAGAATGCCAGCACGAGCAACCAGGCCAGCAAAATACCACCCGTCGAGTTCTCGACAAAGCCGAAAATGCCCATCAACCAGTAGACAAAGCCGACCAGCAGTAGCCCCGCAGCACGCGCCAGGGTATATCCCCTATCCGGCAGCGCATGAAATAGGCGTAGGCACAGGGGTAAGACCGCCAGTCCTGCCAGCGTTACCAGCAGCCACCATGTTGGCAGGATCCAGCCTTCTCGCGCAATCCAATCCAGCATCAGCCTCCCTCACCCAATAACTCGCGCAGCCGTTCTTCATTGACGCGGTAAATGCGGCGCTGCACCGTATCATCCGCGACCTGCAACACACCTTGCGCTTCCAGCACCAGCAACCGATCATAGGCCTCCGGCGCAAAACGCTGTATATCCGCCAGATGCACGAAGACAAGATAGTCGATTTCGCGTGTGTCGAGCGTTTGCAGCGCCGCGCTGATGTCTACGGATTCATCTGGTTCGTAAGTAGGATCAACAGCTTCGGCGGTGAAGCCCCCTGACAGCACATCCGGATCAAGTGCGATGGCATCGAAGAAGGCCGTCTGATCCACCAGGAAATCCAGCAGCGCAGCAGAATCCACTTCGTAGACAATCGCGCTGCCGTACTGGAATGCTTCCGCCATGATGCCCATTTGCACCATCTGGTCGAACTTCGCCAGTCCAGATGCGGGGTAAATCGCCCGCTCCATCTCGCCGACAATCACATAGCGCACCTCATAGTAGCGCAGCATCTCCAATGTGCGTGGGATGTCCTGCGTATTGTAGAGGTAATGCACATTGGCCTCGCGCTGGTTGACGACACTGGGAAGCGGTGAAAGGGTGCGTTGTTGGGTCTGATGCCAGCGCCAACCCAGCACGGTCGGCAGCCCGGTGTTAATGCTAATGCGCAGATTGTAACGGTACTCGCTGGCAGCGCTGCGCCCTTCCAGAATCACCGGAGTCCCCTGCACATTCTCTTGCAACCAGCGGATCATCTGGTAATCGCTCTCCAGGTCAATCGGCAGCACATAGTCAATCAGCGTGTGCTCGGTGTGTTCCAGGTAGTCCAGGCCGTCGAGAGTCAGCGGCAAATCCGGCACCATACGATCAACCGCACGGGCACGTGTCGCCAACAATGGATACATCGCTGCAATCGCTACCAGGAATAGCAACGGTGCGAACCACAATGCCCGCAGCCCATTCTGCCAGCGATCCGCCGCCTGTGCCAACAGCGCAAAGGCGATCCCCGCCGCCACGCTGAAGACCATCCAGACCTGCATGTAGAATTTGAAGACCGTATTCTGGCGATTGATGTCACCCGCGATGACGATGACTTCCACCCCCAGCGTCAAGGCGAGGCCGAAGCCCGCCAGCACGAGAGCGAATTGCATTTGCGGCGACTGCCCCGGACGGAAGAAGAGCGCAGCGATCCAGACCAGCAAGGGCAGCACAACCAGAGCCACCTGATAGCCCATCATCGCCAGCACCAGCGAGATCAGCAGCACAAGCGCCACGCTCGCCAGCCCGGCAATCACCCAGAGTCCCTGCCCTCTCAGCACGCGAACCTGCGTGCTGCGCAGCCAGCGTCCGGTCTCCCAGATCATAAGGGATACGATCAAGAAGAGGAACAAACCATGCAGGTCGAAATACGCCCAGAGCGGCGTCTTGCCACCCTCCCAGAGGTTGACGCTGTTATAAACCGACGCATACCAGGAGGTATACGGCGCAACTGTCCACTGCGCCAGAGCGATGAACCCGCCGACGTAGAGGAGCGCATGCAAAATCGCATTCCGGTGAAAGGTGCGCGTCAGGGCTGGCATGAACTGCCAGATCGTATATAGTGCCGCCGCCGAACCGAAGATGAGCAAGAAGAGGTAACTGCCGAGTCGAACGATCTGTCTCATATCCAGCGGGCCACTGAAAGTGCTGCTGATGAAAATGCCCACCCCGGCTGTGATGCCGACCAGGCCAACAGCAATGGCACCGCGCCCAAGCAGTTCGCCCACCCCTTCAAAGTCATTCATCCAGCGCCGCCACCAGGCATAGCCCAGCCCCACGATGCCCAACAGCAGGAATGACGGCCAATCCCAGGTATTCACTGCTCGCATCATGCCGATGGTCAGCGCCCCCAGGAAGAGTGCCAGCGCGATGGACGCTGCATTGCGCCGATCCCGCTGCGCGTGGACGACTTCATACCCCACGAAGAGCAGCGCGAAGAGCAGGAACGGCAGATTGATCATGTGCGCGTGTAAGTCGCCGTAGAGGAAAGTGAAATAGGGAATCTCGGTGATCGCCCCCCCTTCAACTCCGGGGGTCTCGCTCAGAACACGGGTCGGCCCCCAGTACCAGCGGTTCGATCCCAGCGGCAGCGTGTTGCCTTGCAGCACCGCTCCCAAGCCCCGGAAGAAACTCGCGGTACGATCCGCAAAATGGCTCACTTCGTAGGCGATATTATCCGTGATGTAATTGGCTTCCACCCGCTCGGCGATTGCTTGCAGCGCCGGCCCATCCGGCAGCGTACCGTTTTCCGCCACATATTGATCGACGAGATACTCGCGCAGCCCCGTCGGACGGGTGTAACCGCCCAGGCGGGCGACGCCTTCTTCCAGCACGACGCGCGGAATATCCAGGTTACCCAGTACCACACACAGCAGCAGCGCGGCGAACCCCGCCACCCAGGGATTACCGGGACGCACACTATAGGCGACTTTTTCGCCTTCATGCTCGCGGACGCGACGCTCCTGCCAGCCAGCCACCACATTGAACGCGACGGAAAATGCGGCCAATCCGGTCGCAGAGAAGAGCGTCGGGATGAGCAGGTTGTAGGCGAAGGCCGGAACGATCTTCAACAGCAGCACTGGGACGCCGACGATCACATAGCCCACGTAGTAATAGTTGATGTAACCACCCGCGAACCAGGGGTCGTAGGCCGGGAAGATCGTACTGCGCAGGGTGGCATTGAAGTAGGCGAAGTCCATTGGCTTTTCGCCGCCCATCGGATGATGCCAGAGATCCGGGTTGACCAGCCGCACGCCGATGAAGATGACGAAGAGTACCAGCGCCAATACTTCGATTGCCAGCAGTCGCTTCCAATGTTGGCGCAAGTAGTCGGTCATCGCCTCGCGCCGCAGATAGACGATGCCACTGCTGATGATCGCCAGCAGCAATAAAACCAGCAGCAAGCCGCCCTGCGACCACAGGGGGACTTTCACACTGCTGGCGAACCAGGCCGCCCACCCGGTCAGCATCAGCCCCATGATCCTGGCAAAGCCATAGCCCGCATCCGCCAGCCGTGGGAAGGCCGCGAAGAGCACGGGCCAGGCCAGCACGCCAATACCCATGATCGTCAACCACCAGACGACTACGCCCAGCGGTTGATTGGTGTTCAGGATGCTGTCACTGTCGAAACGTTCCGACCAGGTGCCACCCTGCTGCTGAATCTCGCGCATATCGTCCGGGAACTGCAAGGCTGTCGGCGCGTCATCGGCTTCCAGCGAAGACCAGTAAATCACGCCGATGATCTGCGCACCCAGTTCGCGCAGGCCATTTCCAAGCTGATCGAAGCGCGTCAGCGGTTCGGAGAGCAAGACGCGCACGCGGTCATGATCGTAGTCAGCCGACTTGCGGAAGACAAAAACCGCCGGATGGTCATAAACGTGGAACGCTTCGTCCGCTTCCAGTTCGTTGAGCCAAGCCGGGGATGCGTAGATCGGCAGATGCTGGTCATCAACGCTGAAGGGGCCAAACTCGAAGCTCTCGCGGAAGACGCCCACGAGTTCGTAGCCCAATTCCTCATTGAAGAGCAGATCGTAATAGCGCGTCGTCAGCGGGAAACGCGCCGGGTTGCGCGTTTCACTGTCATAGAAGCGGTTGCTGGTGATCGCCAGATAATCGCCCACGCCGAGGCCATTGATGATGCTCTCGCGCTTGAGTTCTTCATCAACCGACCAGGACATGAGCAAATCATAGGATTGCAGCAGGGCATAAGCCGAGAGCAGACCGTCGCAGCTCTGGTAACTGGCGAGGCCAGGGCGAGGATCATCGGCGTACGTCAGACCGTCTGGTAAATGGCAGACCATCGTCGTTGTGATGCGGTCATCCCAGACGCCTTCTGTGAGCATTACGGCCCCGCTGCTGACGATTGGCCCATCCAACGCTTCGACCTTGACGATGTACGTCTCGCCCTCAACGACTTCCAACGGCTCATCCAGGGCGATTTCATAGGCAGAACCGAGCGGATGCTCCTCGCGGCTGAAGTTTGCCGTGATCGTCGCTTCTGCCAGCAGAGTCGGGAGCATCCCTTCGTTTTGTGCCTGGGAGATGCTGATGTAGAGCGTTTCTTCGCCCGCATCATCCAGCGGATCCGCGAGGTGTGGGCTGTAGATCATACGGATCGTGCCGCTGGCGGGGGCGGTGAACTCATCGAAGCGCGGCAGTCCCTCATCATATCGAGTCGCCAGCCCGATCAAATCTTCTGGCGATTCGGCGCTGTTGCCGCTGCTGTTGCCGATCGGGATATTGACCAACGGCGTACCGTCCGGCGCACCTTCGATCTGCATGGCGAAGTCACCGGGAACATTCTCCCATACCCAGCGGCTGGCCTGCACGCGCGTCACCTGATGGCGGTAAATGTTGGTGAACATCAACGCCCACAGCAGCGAAAAGCCCAACACAAAGCCCGCCAGAATCATCGCACGGCGGGGGATCAGCGGCAGAATCGCCAGGATCAGCAGCGCTGCACCGATGACACCCATCGTCCCCAGAGTGAACGTCAGCGCGAGTCCGCTGAGAACAGCATAAGCCATAAGGCCCAGGAAGAAGACGCCGAAGCCGCCCAACAGGAAGCGCGTCAGCGGGAGGTCTCGTCCGCGTGCCTGCCCCCGCTGAATCAGTTCAGAGAGCGCCCAGGCCGCCAACAACACCAGTGAACTGTACAGCGGCAGGTAGTAGCGCATCGTCATCACCCACAGGTTGCCGATCCAGCCAAAATAGACCAGCACCCAGACGAAGGGCAGCAGATTGCGCAGCGCGAACTCGCGCCCGCGTGCAATGCGGTAACCCGTCCAGCCCCAGCCAACCCATGCCATGACGCCCGTCGCCAGGCCGAAGCCCCACAGCAGCATATCCTTTAGAGGATAGAGATACGAGGCACGCCCAAGCCACTGCCAGTTCGGCGGAATATCGCTGGCACCGCTGACCGCAAAACTGCTGTTGCTCGCATCCGCCAGCCAGCGCCCATTCGGGATGATGCCGAAGAACGATGGCCCGTCAAATGCATAGGGGTTGAAGATGCGGAAGGCCAGCACCGTCGCAAAGCCAGCGATGAAGACGCCGATCACAGCACGCCAGACGAGCCGTTCTCGCTCCACCCAGGGAATACGGCTATCCAGCGCTGGCGCAGCGTAGACCATTGCCGCCAACACCACGACCCCCGCCAGGGGGATCACATTGATGCGCCCCGCCAGCGCCGCGCCCAGGGCCAGGCCGAAAATCACAAAATCCGTGTAGCGCCCCCGGTCTTGCACGCGCAGCGCCGCCCACATTGCCAGCGTGACGAAGAAAGCCGTTATCGCGTTGACGGTGCCGAAATGCGCTTTCTGGATCGCCAATGGTGCGAAGGCATAGAGCGCTGCTGCCACCAGCCCCACCCAACGATTCTTCATGCGGGAGCCGATGAAGAAAATCAGAATGATGCTGCCGACATCGAAGAAGGCCGACCAGAAACGCCAGACCAGGGTCTCTCCCTGGAATTGAAAGCTGAGGCCGAGGAACTCGTTGGCGGCGAATTGGCGCAGTAGATCCGACGTATAGTGCGCCAGGAAGAGCGGCAGCGTGCCATAGGCATAGGCTCCCGCGTTGGCGTTGTGTGGATTCAGCGGGGAACAATCGGTGTCGAAGTATCCCCCGGCTCCGCCCGTCTCCGGGTGTAGTGCCGTACAACGGATGCGCTGTACCGCGATGGAGTCGAGCGAGTCCAGCACGCGCGTTTCGGGCGAAGAGAGATAAGCCGAGGCACTCTGTTGCGGTGTCAGGACAAGAGTAATTTCGTCCGAGAGCAAGGCATCGAGCGCGTCTTGCTGCGTATTGAAGAGTGTCACACGGTCATCGCTGGCCCACCACCCCGCGAGGTCTTGCGCCAGGGTTCCACGAACCGCCCCCACGCGCAGGCTCGCCAGGGAACGCGCTTCCAGGCTGGTTTGCAGCAGCGTCTCATCTGCCGGGACGATCAGCAAGTGAGCAGGGTAATCTGCCTCATCTGGCGTGAATTCCAGCGCACCTCCGATCAGAGGCAGCAAATTGCGCGTCAGAAAGCGCTCATCCGGGTGCAGCCCCGCGAAGTCATCCCAGTTCAAGCTCATGAAGCGGAAGGAACCACCCACCAGCACAATCGCCAGCAAGAGCAGCGCAGTCAGTGCCGGGTGCAGCGGACGTTTTACGTTGTGTGTTGTGGCGGGCGCTGTTTCGCTCATCCCGTTTCCTTCGAAACTCATCGCAGTCCCTTATACACACCTCGGCGGTTGTTTCCTCAACCCGAATCAGGCAGGTGCTCTTCAAGCCATTCCTGGAAAGCTTCCGCTCCCAGCGCCGGAACACGGTAAATCATAAAATTGTTGTCATTCGGCGGATACGTGAAAACTTCTTGCGCGTACCCTTCCGGGAACAATTCCTGCAGATACGCGCCCGTTTCGTCATCATCGGGCGAATAGAAGAACAGCAAATCGCGATCCGGATAAAACTGGAAGCGATCCCCGCGCAGCGATCCAGCTTCCAGGAAGTAAGGAATCTCATCCCGCGATACGATCCCGTTGGGCCACTGCGTCTCCAATCCCGCCGCCAGACCAATGGCGCGGTGGCTCCACCAGTGTGGATAGCCGACCATGAAGGCATTGCCCCAGGCCCCGCCGCTGAGGACGAATCCCTGCAAATAAGTACCGGGTTCGCTGTATGGGTCGAACGACTCAGCATAGATCGGCGGATAGACCTCGAAGTAGGTGTATGTATTGGCATTGTAGGCGGGCAAGAGAAACAAACCCGCGACCACCGCCCCCGCTGTCCAACCGCGCCAGCCCTGGAAAGCACGTACAATCTGCTCCACGAAGACCGCCAGGGGCAGCGCTGCCAGCCAATACACCAGGGGAATCGCCCCACTGGTACGGGTGTGGCTGGGATTCTCGATGGGAAACGCAATCGAAAGCGCCGATGGCAGCAGCATAATGAAGATGACGACCGGAACCAGACCGATGATGGGATCACGGGTGCGCACGAAGAAGACTCCCCAGGCCGCAACCCCCAGGATCAACAAAGCTCCCGTGACGGTATCCAGCGCAGGTTGA
Source organism: uncultured Anaerolineaceae bacterium (assembly GCA_964549915.1). Taxonomy (GTDB): domain Bacteria; phylum Chloroflexota; class Anaerolineae; order Aggregatilineales; family Phototrophicaceae; genus JAUZRW01. The sequence goes on from CAZJWX010000003.1 coordinate 63,031, forward strand.
TTGGGTACGCCGCTGATCGCCGCGACATCGCCCTTCCAGTGGAACATCAACAGCACATTGCGCACGTTGCTGACCAGGACGGGAATATTCTCGCGGAAGGCCAGCCAGCGCTCTTCCAGGGACGCATCGCGAATGGTGATCGTGCCATCATCCGCAACTTCCTGAATGACATCGTCGCCCAACAAGCGCCCTGCCGCACGCCGCCAGAACAAATCCGGGTTCTCAACCGAATAATGGAACATCGGAATGAAGATCACGAACGAGATCAACACCAGCGTACCCAGATTGACGACATATTTCAGGCGTTCGTGCCAGTTCCTGGCTACGAAATAAATCGCTACCGCAACCGCGACCACAATCACGACCGGGAGCATGCGCACGGCCTGGTACATATAAAGGCCGAATCCCAGCACCAACCCCGCCATGATGAAATCCGAGCGACGATTATAGCGAATCGCACGCGACAGGAAGATGACTTCCAGCGCGACGAAAAGCGGCGTCAGCGGAATACGCAACCCCTGTCGTGTGATGGCCACGTGCCAGTAACTCACCGCCAGGAGAGCCGCCGCCAGCAGGCCAACCAGCAATCGTCGGCGGCGCGGTTGACCATCCAGCAGGACATAGCCCATCCAGAAGACAGCCGGAATCGTCAGCAAGCTCTCGACCGCTGCCACCACCTTGATTGTGAAGTAGTCGATGCCCAAACCCGGGAGATAGGAAGACATCGCAATCGCATACATCTGGAAGGGTTCGCGTCCGCCGTTGTTGGCGAAGAAAATATTCCGCGCCCCATCGCGCACCCGCCCCGCATCCAGGATTTTCTCGACATGATCGTCCGTCATCTCTCGCGGATGCTCCGCAAGGCGATCGAAGCGAAAGGCCGCCGCGAAAGCCATAATCAGCAGAAGCACCGCAATCACGCTGATTGCCTCGCGACCCAGTTTGAAGCGCCGCATCCCGTCGATGCGATCAACCAACCAGGACGCCATATCCCAGCGCGGGGCAACCGCCAGCACCCAGAAGAGGATGCTCAGCAGCCACAGGTAGAACGTCGGTGTGCTGAAGGTATTGCCCGCCGTCCCCAGCCACACCAGAACGCTCGAAACGACCCCACCGAGCAAAAACACGAAACGCAGCAGCAGCGCACGATCGCTCCAGGCAGTGATCTCCACCGTTTCAATGGATTCTTCAGCTTTCGGCTTGCGTGCATCCGGGTCAAGCCATCCGGGGATCAAACCAGGGTTGCGCTTCGCCATCATGCGCAGGACGAATCGCACCATATCCAGCGCACCCCACAGCACGACCCCGGCCAGCAAATAGCGTGCTGCCGGCGTCACCAGATCCAGCACTTGCGCGACAGGCGCAGTCGTCGCCTGCCAGAATGCGCGCAATCCCAGGAAAATCAGCACACCCGGGATTAGCCGCAGCCCCAGCCAGACCCAATCCGCCGCTGTACGTTCCTGGAACCAGCGCCGCTCCGCCTGCCAATTGCCTTCAATTTCGGCGAAGAGCCATACACCCAGTGCCGCAATGAAGAGCGGCGCACCTACTGCCAACTCCGCGTCTTCGCTGCGCCGTGCAAACGGTTCGGCGGCCAGCGTCATTGTCCCCGCCAGCGCCAGCAAAAAGGCGATGAATTGCGCCAGAAAGCGGATCAATTGGGTATCGCGCAATCGGTTCGGCAACTGTCCCAGGTTGAGCCAATCCAGCAAGGATTTTCTGAGCGATGTGCTATCCTCTGGCGACACAGTGAGAAAGCGAGAACGATCCTCAGATTCAGCCCGCGGACGCAGGACGGCCCAGAACGCCTCACCCGTTTCCAGCGGACGGCGCAGGAAATGCCCCAGGAGTTCCGCCAGCGTCATATCTTGCACATCACGCTGCACAGGTACTGCATCCAGGCGCTCAGGCAGCGTAGTTTCTGGCGTTTCTGAAGTCGGCTCGTTGTACTCAGGCATCCGGCTTGCGCCCCTTGATGGCGAGATTCACGGTCGATCGTCCGTCAGGCTCGTTGATTGTATTGTTGCGGTCAAAATAGTTGAAGACTCGCAATCCCAGGTTGATCGGATTCAACAAACTGCCATCATTTTCGTCGAAGGTGATGCGGTTGGCAGCTTTTGCCATATTGCCCGGCAGCGCACCGGACTCCAGCAGCGGCTTGCCCAATCCATAGACGATATTGTGGATGAAGGGAAAGGAGTCGTGCGTGAACGAACGCTCCTCTTCGACGATGAACCCCGCCAACTCCACGCTGGTGCGCAACTCAGGCTGGGTGTAAAGGCGCACGTGATTCGCCCAAATTCCGGCCAGTGGCCCATGCTGGATATGCGTCCCGAAGAGAGTCTCCAGCGTCTTGTTGATAGGATCCCACCAGAAGGGATAATTGGCGTGTGGCACCGTGATCGCCACAATCCCCCCCGGCTTCAGCACGCGATACGTTTCGCGCAGCCCGGCCACATCGTCATCAACATGCTCCAGGATCTCCGAGAGGATCACTGCATCGAAAGTGTTGTCCGCGTATGGAAGATGATAGAGATTGGCATTGTGCAGCGGGATGCTGAGATGCCCGACATTCTCGTGCGCCTTGCGTATGATTGGCCAATCCAGTTCTGCGCCGACGATGGTGCAGTTGCTCACATAGCGGAACATATTCAAGTAGAATCCGCGTCCACAGGGCATATCCAGGATGATCTTTTCATCCGTCGGTTGCACCCACTCAAAGATGGTTTGCGCACGCTTCTTGAAGGCCATGTCGGCTTCGTTGCGTGTCATGTGTTGAATGGTTTGCAATTCAACCATGTTTCGGTGGCCTCGCGTGTTCCAGGAAAATGGCTTCATACCGATCTGCGGTCTCCTCAAAGGAGAACATTTTCTCGATGGTCTCTCGTGGGCAGTCGTATTTTTCCGGTTCACGCAGAATATCGACCACGGCCTGCCCTATCGACTCCGGGTTGCCCGGCTCTGCCAATAAGCCCATCCCGGTCTTCTGGACAGGAACGCGCCCACCGGGGATATTGGTCATCACCATCGGCGTGCCGCAGAGCATTGCCTCGACCTGCGCCAGCGCGAAGCACTCGGTATCGCTGGGCAAAACCACGACATCACAGGCGGCGTAAAAATCTGCCAATTGCTGGCGATCTTTGATGAGACCGAGGAAGATCAGTTGATCACGGTATTTCTCGACGAGGTGTTGGTTGCGCTCCCAGGTATCTTCATAGGGGATGTCGTACTCTCCGGCAAAGACCACTCGCGCATTGGGGTAATGTTGATTGATGGTATCCAGCGAGCGCAGGAGCAAATCAGGGCGCTTCTCCTCGACGAAGCGATGGCTGTAGCCAATGATGGGGCCATCTTCATGCTGCCACTGCCGACGAAGTTCCGCCGCGTGTTCCTGGTTTGGATGCGGAATCTTGATGGGCGGATAATTGACAACCACTTTGTCCATGAAAGGCTGCAAATAGTAGGAGTGATTGGCGTAATCCTGGCTGTAGGCGATCAACTGCGCTGCATGTCGCGCCATGAACTTGTAGAGCAAGAACATTGTTCCCTGGATGAAGCGGTTCATCAAGCCTTCCGGGAGTACGAGATCGCCATGATGAGTCGCTACCACGTTGACCCCTGCCAACCGCGCAATCAAGCTGACCAGAGCCGTTTCCATCATAGGGGTGTGAATGCTGACGATATCCGCATTGCGCATGGCAAAGTAGGCCGCCCAGGGATAAGCGGGCATCACCATACCGCGACTGATCTTGATCGGTGCCCAGAGGCGGATCACGCGCACACCGTTGTGCATGTCTTCGTCGCGTGGCAGGTCGTTGCTGTAGCGCGCGGTCAGGACGGTGACTTCATGCCCGCGCCGCACCAGTTCCTCCGCGATTTGCTGCACATGGATGGTCAACCCGGTGCGATGCGGGAAGTAGTACAGCAAGCAAATCAAGATTCGAAGTTTGCGCCCCGGTTCGGGCGTCCCGTGTTGGATCATCGCGAATCGTTCCTCAATCGATCAAAAGCGCAGATACGCCTGGTACAGAGTGTCATTCCGTATCCGATACTGCGCTCAATTGTCAGCAAGTCTGGTGAAGCGTACAGTATAGCAGAGAATGGCTGCACATACTGCGGTGCAAAGTGCGTAATCCCACTGCCGAAATAGACGTTCCGTTCATGGCGAACGTTCCAAACTGTGTTCTTGAATACACAGATAACGCCGAATTTCCTCACAAACAGAGGCCGAAGCCGCCACTCACACTTGACTTATCAACGAATTCTGCTATGTTAATCGACACTTTGCGAGTGTAGTTCAGTGGTAGAACGTCAGCTTCCCAAGCTGAATGTCACGGGTTCGAGTCCCGTCACTCGCTCACCAATGCTCACCGACGAAACGTGAGCATTTTTGTTTGGCGTGCTGGCATTGACGGATGTCTGGTGCCTCTGTACCATAAACGGGTTCAAATTCAGCATAGAGAGTCCCGCGCCGATGAGCTGCGGGTTTTGGCAAGGAGCTTAAGACGTGGCTAAATTTGCAATTACTGCCGAAAAGCGCACTGTCATCGGCAAAAAGGTAGGACAGCTTCGCCGCCAGGGTTGGATTCCAGCGACGATTTACGGGCCGAGCATCGAGGCCGTGACTGTGCAGTTCCCGTACCGGGAATTGGAAAAGCTGCTGCTGCAAGCGGGCGGCACTAACCTGATCGATATCACAATCGACGGAGGCGAGACCTACCCCGTGCTCGCACGCGAAGTGCAGCGCGATGTGATCCGCCGCGATATCCTGCATGTCGATTTCCTGGCTGTGGATGTCAACAAGAGAATTCGTGCCGAGGTGCCGGTGGTCTACGAAGGAACCAGCCCGCTGGTCGCTTCGCGTAAGGGCATCATGCTGACTGGCCCCAACACACTGACGATGGAGATGCTCCCCGGCAAGCTCAAAGATCGCTACATCCTTGATGTCAGCATTCTGGATGAACTCGGCGCAACCATCAACGTGAAGGATCTGCCGCCGGAAGAAGGTGTCACGATCATCAATGACCCGGAAGAAATGCTGGCGCGTATCGTGCAGCCTGCTTCGGCTCGCGCGCTGGAACGTGCCGCTGCGCTCACGGCAGCCGGTGAAGAAGGCGCTGAAGGCGAAGAAGAGGCTGAAGCCGAAGCTGAGGGGGCAGCCGAATAAGCAAAGCGCCCCGGAACAGCAAGGCGGCAACCAATACTACGAGAAAAGAGGCAGCTTGCGGGCTGCCTCTTGACGTTCAAAATATCACACTTCAACGGGTCGAGGAGCTTGACCCTCGGAGCTTTCACTCTACCGCTTCATCCGTGACATGCCCGTTGTGCGAGGGCGTATCCTGCCCGACTTCCTCTGGCAAATCCTCATCGTCATCCACCAGGATCGCCAATCCTGCTACTTCATCCCCGTCGGAGAGATTCATGAGGGTGACACCCTGCGTGCTGCGGCTACTCTCGCGGATTGAGTGCACATCGGTGCGCAGAACAATCCCTTCCCGCGAAATGAGCATGATCTGATGATCTTCGCTGACCGCGCGTGCCGAGACCAGCGGCCCGGTTTTCTCGTTGCGGGCGAGGGTGCGGGCACCACCGCCGTAACGTCCCTGCCGCGAATACTGCTCGATGGGTGTACGCTTGCCAAAACCGTTCTGCGTGACGACCAGCAGATGGGTGTGCAAATTGGGGTCAATGACATCCATACCGGCGACCTGATCATCGGACGCCAGACGGATCGCGTTGACGCCCCCGGCAGGGCGACCCATCACACGGACATCGCTCTCGGCGAAGCGGATGCTCTGCCCCTGCTCCGTGACGAGAATGATGTCCTGGTCGCCATCAGTACACTTGACCCACCCCATCGAATCGCCTTCGTGCAGGCTCATGGCGATCAAACCGCTGGGACGTACCGCCTCAAACTCATGTAGGTGGACGCGCTTGATGCGCCCCTGGCGCGTCGCCATGATGAAGTAGGCATCTTCGCGGTCAAAATCGCTGACGGGCAAGGCCGCCGTGATGTATTCACCGGGCGAAAGGCTCAGTATCGAGTGAATCAACGTGCCTCGATTGGCTCGTCCCGTTTCTGGGACGTTGTAAGCCTTCTCCGAATATACCTTGCCCCGGTTGCTGAAGAGCAACAGCGTATCCAGACTGCTCGCTGCGAAGAGATCCCAGAGGGTATCCTCTTCCTTCGTCTGCATCCCGATGACACCTTTGCCGCCACGCTTCTGCGCACGATACATGCGAGCCGGGACGCGCTTGATGTAGCCGCGTGCCGTCAGCGAGATGACCACCTGCTCCTCGCGCACGAGATCAGCTTCGTCAAAGTCTGCATTGCCGAATTCCACCGCTGTCAGGCGATCATCGCCGTATTTCTCGGCAATTTCGCCCACATCCTGGCGGATCAGTGCCAGAATCTTCTGCGGGCTGCGCAACAGGTCTTCCAGGTAGTCGATGCGGCTCTGTACCGTATCGTATTCTTCCTGCAATTTCTGGCGTTCCAGGGCAGCCAGACGGCGAAGTTGCATATCCAGGATGGCGTTAGCCTGCAGTTCCGTCAGTTCAAAGCGCACCATCAACTGTGCCCGTGCGGTATCCACATCCGGCGAACTGCGAATGGTGGAAATCACCAGGTCAATGTTGGAGACGGCTTTCAGCAAGCCCATCAGGATATGTGCCCGCGCCCGCAGCTTTTCCAGCTCATACTCGCTGCGGCGGACGATGACATCGTAGCGATGCTCAATGTAGATTTGCAGCGAGCGTTTCAAGCTCAGGTTGCGTGGTTCGTTGTTGACCAGCGCCAGCATCTGAATGCTGTAGAAGGTCTGCAATTGGGTGAATTTGTAGAGCTGATTGAGCACCTTACGCGGCTGGGCGTGCTGCTTCAATTCGACGACGAGCCGCAGCCCCTCGCGGTCGCTCTCATCGCGCAAGTCCCGCACTGCATCCAGGCGACCATCGCGCACCAGGGCGACAATGCGTTCAATGATGGCAGATTTGCTGACCTGATAGGGGATGGAGCGGAAAACGATGCGCATATTGCCCGAGCGCGTCTCTTCAATCTCCGCCGTCGAGCGAATTGCGACTCGCCCTTTGCCCGTCGCGTAGGCTTCTTTCAGGTCATCTCCGATGATGATCGTCGCACCTGTGGGAAAATCCGGCCCCTTGACGAACTGCATTAGATCATCGACAGTGATCTCGTCAGTATTGTCGTAATTGTCGATCAGGAAGGTGATCGCATCACACAATTCGCGCAGATTATGAGGCGGAATATTGGTCGCCATACCGACAGCAATGCCGCTGGAGCCGTTCAACAAGAGATTGGGCAGTCGTGCCGGAAGCACAGTCGGTTCCGAGGTCGAGCCATCGTAGTTCTCGGCGAAATCGACCGTCTCCATGTTGATGTCAGTCAGCAGCTCTTCAGCGATGCTGGCGAGACGCGCCTCGGTGTAGCGCATCGCGGCCTGCCCGTCGCCATCAATACTGCCGAAGTTGCCCTGCCCATCGACGAGTGGGTAGCGCAAGCTGAAGTCCTGTGCCATACGCACCATGGCGTCGTAGACGGCGCTGTCGCCATGCGGGTGATATTTACCCAGCACTTCACCGACGATGCGAGCGCTCTTCTTGTGCGCAGTGTTCGGGCGCAACCCCATGTCATACATCGCATAGAGGATGCGTCGATGCACGGGTTTCAGGCCATCACGAGCATCCGGCAGCGCACGGCTGACAATCACGCTCATCGCGTAATCGAGGTAACTGCCGCGCATCTCCTCATTGATGTTGATTGAACGTATGGTTCCGATATTTCCGTTTTCTTCCATAGGCTGTGCGGCTTACCGCACCTCTCCTTTCCAGACCAGGCGAGTTGTCCGTCCTCGCTGCGTACAGCGGCGCTGTTCTTGCTTCGTCGCGTTGTAGAGGCACAGGATTCGGGATCAACGGGGCATGGTGTTTGCCAGCGATTCAAACCTTCCGGTCATCGGGCAATTGTCATCTCACATGTGTTCAACAACCGTTAATATTATAGCAGTTTTCTGCCCGGATTGCGATTGCTGCCTGGGACGGATGTGGGATTTTTCCCAAGCATGATTTGGGATAAATTTGGGATAATCAGCGTTCAAAAGAGGTTAGTTTCATGAAGCAAGCGCCGAACTGGCTGTTCGTTTTGCTGATGTGCGCCTTAAGCGCTATTGGTTTGCAGGCACAAGAATCAACGCCGCTGACAATCTTCTGCAGCAGCATGCAAAACTCGCTGTCTTGCGAAGATCGGCTGATGACAGCGCTGCAAAATCACCTTGCCCCCTACTCCGTTGATCTGATCACTGAGAGTGAAGATGAGGCGGCACTTCGCCTGACCTTAGGTCGCCCATCAGCGGGCAGCTTGCTGGTGACAGTCGCGCCGCGACATCGTGCGCTGGCTGTGTCGCCAGTGGTTGCACGGTATCCACAAGGGCAGCAGCACATCGTGGTTGAGGAAGACGACGGACATCTGGACACATTAGCAGGACTCGTCCTCTATGAGCTAGGGCGCTGTGACGAAGCCCTGCAACTCCTGCCCACTTCGCCGGATTGGACGTATTACGAGGTCATTTGCACGATTGTAGATGAAAACCTGGGGGCAGCGCTGCGAATCTTACAAGACCAGCCCAAACCGCTCCCGATCCACGAAGCGACGACTCTGGCATGGCTCTACATCCAGACGGGTGATCCTGGTCGCGCTCTGGAAACGATGCAAGACTTGCAATCCCAGGAAGATTTGTTGGAAGCTAGCGCAGACTCCATCGAGATTTACGCCAACAGCGCCCAGATTTACGCGCTGACATTCGACTACGCCAGCGCCCTTGAGAACGTAGATAGGGCGATTGCTCTGGCGGAGGAAGCAGAGGTGGAGAACAAGAAGTTCGCGGCGCTGTACACCCTGCGCGGGGAGATTGTGCTGCTGACCTATGAATGGGATGCAGCGCTGGCGGATTTCAATACCGCGCTAGCATTTGACGCGAATTATGCCCCGGCCTATTTCCAGCGCGGGATTCTATACTACACGCAAGCACAGCGCGAGAACGCGCTCGCGGATTTCCAGACCTATCTCGAACTGACCCCAGACGGTGTGAACGCCGTCCGCGCACAGCAATACATCGAAAGTATCGAAATTGAACTGGAGGCGCTGAACGGTTGAGGTCTCAAGCGCCTTTGCGTGTGCGAGTCTCGACCTGCTGCTGCTGCGCAGGCATCGGGATCACCGTCGCATTTTCCGAAGTGCGGGAACCGAGCGACAGGAACGCCCCGAAGACGATGCTCACGGGAACCGAGACAACGATCCAGGCCAGGATGACGGTCATAATTGTTTCCATGTTACTGCCTCCATCTTCCTCAATTTTTCATCTACACAGTAGCATGAATTTCCCTGGCAAAACCTTGAGATCAGCAACTCAATAACAATTCTTTACGGCGTCGATGGGTTTGCTATCGCAAAACAGGGGAGAGTACGGTACAACAGGCCGACCAAAAATAAACGGTTTGTTGCATAATGGGGATTAGGGATGAAAATCTTTCGAAATATCTTTTTGGGCCTGCTGCTGGTTCTCGCTGTTTTGATCGCGTTTGGCGTCTTCACCTTCAACAACTGGACACAAGGCCCGCTTCCACAGACAGATGGTACGCTGACTGTCGCCGGACTCAATGACGCCGTAGAAGTCATCCGCGATGAGAACGGCATCCCACACATCTACGCTACGAATGCCTATGACCTGCGCTTCGCACAGGGCTACGTACAGGCGCAGGATCGCTGGTGGCAGATGGAATTCTTCCGCCGTACAGGGCGCGGCGAACTCCAGGAGCTGACGGGGCAAACGGACTCGCTGATGGGGACGGATGTCTTCATCCGCACGGCTGGCTGGCGACGGGCAGCAGAACGCGACCTGGAAACCCTCCCGGCTGAGGTGATCGCGCAATTGCAAGCATTTGCTGATGGCGTCAACGCCTACATTGAAAGCCGCCCTGCTTCCGAACTGGCCTTTGAGTACAACATTCTGGGAGTCACAGGGGTCGATATTCCTATCATGCCCTGGACGCCGCTGGATACGGTCGTCTGGACGAAGGTCATGGCCTGGGATCTGAGCAATACGCAAGGTACAGACCGCACCTACGGTGAAATGCTGGAAGAATATGGCGAAGAGATGACGGCACAGTACTTCCCGGATTTCCCCTACGGCGAAAAACCGACGATCTTGCTGGAAGAAGATGTCCCCGAATTTGAGACAGCATCAACACGCGCTGCAACGCCAGTCGCCAGTAAACAGGATTTCAGCAACCTGGACACGCAGCTAGCGGGCAACTTCGACGACAGCCAAGGCTTGATCTTCGGCGCAAGCGATGGCCTGGGTAGTAACAACTGGGTCGTCTCCGGCGAATTGACGGAGAGCGGAGCACCATTGCTGGCAAACGATCCGCACCTGGGGATTCAGATGCCGTCAATCTGGTACGAGGTCGGGCTGCACTGTCAGCCTGTCAGCGAGGAATGCCCCGTGAACGTGCGCGGCTTCACCTTTGCTGCATCTCCAGGGATCGTTGTCGGACACAATGACTTCATCGGCTGGGGCGTGACCAATGTCGGTTGGGATGTCATGGATTTGTACGAGATCAGCGTCAACCCGGATAATCCGCTGCAATACGAATGGAATGGCGAATGGCGCGATATGACAGTCTACGAAGAAGAAATTCGCTTCGGAGATGGCACCGAACCCATCACCATCCAGACTCGTGAAACGCACCTCGGCCCGATCATCAACGACAACCAGATTGACGAAGAGACGGGCGAAATCCTAGGTTTCAATAACGAGAACCCGCTGGCGCTGCGTTGGACGGCATACGAACCGAGCCGCCTTGTGGAAGCGATTTTCTTGCTGAACATGGCGACTGATTGGGAAGAATTTCGCGATGCCCTGCGCCTGTGGAATGTACCTGCGCAGAACTTCGTCTACGCCGATGTGGAAGGCAATATCGGTTATCAGGCTCCGGGGCAGGTGCCTGTGCGCCAGCCCGGGCATCTGGGATTGGCACCCGTCGACGGTTCCACCGATGAATACGAGTGGATGGGCTTTGTGCCGTTTGAATTGCTGCCGACAATCTACAACCCGGAGCGCGGCTGGATCGCCACTGCCAATCAAGCGCTGGTGCCACTCGAATACTATGACTATCTCGCCAGCCAACTCGCGGACGAATACGGCGCGGATGCGGAATACACTTTCGCCTATCGCTGGGCACAGGGCTACCGGGGACAGCGGATTGTCGAATTGCTGGAGGCGAACGCACCGCACAGCTTCGAAACCTTCCAGGCTATCCTGGGCGATAACAAGTTCCTGATCGCCGAAGACCTCGCACCGACGCTGGCTGAACTGGACATGGGGGATGAGACCCTCAACGAAGCCCGCGATTGGATGCTCGATTGGGATTATCAGATGCACATGGATAGCCCCCAGGCCGCGCTCTTCGCAACGTTCTGGACGCGCCTGATGGATAACCTCTTCGAGGATCAAACAGGGGAGATCACAGACGCTGGCGGCAATTCCAGCAACATGCTGGCAACAACTCAACTGCTGGAGGAGCCAACCAATGTCTGGTGGGATGATGCAGAGACGGAAGCTACGGTTGAAACCCGCGATGAGATTCTCATCCGCTCATTCCAGGAAGGTTATGACGAAGCTGTCGAGCTACTGGGGGATGACCGAGATGATTGGGCATGGGGCACGCTGCATACCGCCACCTTCGTCAGCAACCCGCTGGGGGTGAGCGGGATTGACTTGATCGAAGGCATTGTGAACTCCGTGCCTGTACCATCCAGCGGTGGCCCGGCCATCGTCAATGCGACGCGCTGGGATACATCGTCAGGAGATTACATCGTGCGCACACTGCCTTCCATGCGCATGGTGCTGGATTTCGCAGACTTCGGCAACAATCGCTCCATGCACACCACCGGGCAGAGTGGGCATCCCTACAGCGAACACTACGCCGATATGGTTGATCCCTGGCGAATGATTGAATTCAATCCCATGCTGTGGGAACGGGAAGATGTGGAAGCCAATGCCAACGGCGTGCTGATCCTACAACCGGAAACGACGCCATAAACAGACAGCATGGGGCGGCTTACGAGTCGCCCCATCTCGCCTCAAAAAACCAGACGCCCCGTGACGACCAACAGACCAACCCCGATTACCAACACATTCAAGAAGAGCATGAAGGCAAGAAACGCCCGCTGCGGCGGTGTCAGGCCGAGAAAGGGCGGCGGCGTCTGCTGGCGCTGGTCAATTTCAGGCCCCAGTTCGAAACCAAGCGGTTCGTCATCCAGGGCGAAGTCATCTTTCTGGGTCAGATTCCGCAGATCATCCATATCGCTCATTGGGCATCGCTCCCTTTCCTGCTGTCGCTCTGGGATCAGTATAGTTCAGTTAGCGCGTTTCCACACGTTGTCGACCAACGAGAAGGTGATGATGCGCTCCTGCACTTCGCCATTGGCTATCACCTGCGTGCGTACTTGCAACTGGGGTACACCCGCCGGGCTGCTTCCAGGAGTCACTTCCAGGATTTCGCGTGATTCGGCAACCAATCCCGCATTGAAACGCCCATAGGCGATATCGCGCAAGCCGGGATCGTTCATGTCGTACAGCATCTGCCAGTTGGCTTCATCCCGGGACTGGATCAATTCGTCCTCCGTCGTCAGACGCCATACCAGGAAGTCGCGCCAGTCCACAGTGAGTCCATTGATCGGGAAGACTCCCGTTGCTGTCGAAAGGACAGCAATGCTATCTGTTGGCTGCAAGACAGCCAGCAACTGAGTCACTGTCGCAGGCCCGTAATTCTCCGCCAGGCTCTCAATCAGGTGCGCATCGGTGCGTACTTCCAGGAAGCGCCCTGCCAACCAGGTCGCGATGGCGCTGCGCAGGTAGAAAGCATCAGCGGGGTACTGGGGCAGCCGCCCCGCCAATTGCCAATCAACGATGCGGTTAGCGAGGAGCACGGCGACATCAATGCGCAGTTCCGGGTCAAAGGGCTGGTCTGCACGGGCGCGATTGGTATAGGGAGATGGCACAACCATCTGCCAGGCGTTTTGCTCGTTGGTAGCCCAGCCTACCGTCAGCGCCGGGTCGGGAATGATGTCGATGGTCAGCGGTGGCAACTCTGCGCAGTTGAAGAGCGTACAGGTCTGTTCCAACCAGGTCGCCAGCCGATTCTGCATCGACTCGGCAACGGCACGATCCAGCGAACGGTAGCGAATGACGAAATGATCCGTCTCAATCGTCGCCGAAGCGCCCCAGAAGGTGTAATCCGGCGGGACGTGGCGCCAACCGCCTTCCTGCTCCGGCAGTCCAGTCGTCTCGTCGATGATTTCGTTATAGCGCCAGTAGAACCAGGTGCGGACATAGGGAACGCCGTCAATGATCTCTTCGACCTGGGCACGCCCCCGCTGCCCGTCGATTTCAACATCCACAACCTGCCCGCTGAGAACAACCTCGGAGCTGGCCTTCAATTCCTGGTACTGCTGATAGGTCGCTTCTTGCGCGAGATACCATTCATCCGTCGCGCTGCGCTGAATCGCCAGGAAGTTCTCCAGGTCGCCGATGCGTAAGGCCGCCACCTCGGACTGCACAGTCTGTACGAGCAGTTCCTCCAGGCGCTCATTGACTTGAGTCCAGCGCTGCTGCACCAGGAAGGCAACCAGCCCGACAATCCCCAGAAAGACGCCGACAATCAACAGCAAGCGCACGAGAGACCGCGTACGAGAGCGGCGTCCCCTCGGATTCTCTTTGTGCAGTTGGCTGCGGCCTTTTTCGCTTTCGATATCCCAATCGAGCTTGACCATGCCCGCTAATCCTCGCGAAACGGAACAATCAGGCGGGGGATGACAGTGTGAGGTCCCCCGCCAGAACGCGCTGAATGCTACCATCGGCGACTCGGATCAGCAATGCGCCGTCCGGGGCAGCATCCACCGCTTGCCCAACGATCCGGCGGCTACCCTCCTCCACCGTCACATCGCGCCCCAGCGTATTCAGGCGGCTCTTCCAGACAGTGACGAGTTCATCACGACCCATGCGCTCTGCCCAGTGATCCACGCGACCGAGCAATACGCCCAGCAATTCCAGGCGCTTCACAGATTGCCCCGATGCAGCCTCGATGCTGGTGGCGATCTGCGCGAGTTCTTCATCGAACTCGTTGCGCACATTGACGCCAATCCCTAAGACAACACCCAGCAAGCGCTCGCCCTCCCAGACGGCTTCCGGCAGGACGCCCGAGATTTTCTTGCCACCTACCTGGACATCGTTCGGCCACTTGACGCCGACATGCGCCAGGCCAACGTGCGTACACAGGTCGGATACAGCCAGCGCCCCGACGATGCTGCTGCGGCTGGCAAACGCAGGATCGGGCTTGAGGATCACGGAGACGGCCAGCGCAACCCCGGGGGGCGTGTACCAGACTCGGCCTTTGCGCCCCCGCCCTTTGCGCTGCTCATCAGCAATGATCGCACTGCCCGCCGCCGCGCCGGATCGCAGCCATTCGATCGCCAGATCGTTGCTGCTCTCCACCGTTTCGTAGAAACGCACCGCTCGTTGTTCCGCGAAAGCCTGTGAGACCTGTTCGGCTGTCAATCTCATCGGTTTCTTCCTTCTGGCATGTTGGAAGCATTGACGACGACATAGCCAAAAACGACCAGAATCAACAACAGGGTGCCGAAAGCCACGAAGGTCAACATCAGCGGATCACCGTTTTCATCCGCCTCGTCGCCAGCCTGTGCCGACAGCACCGCATCGGGCGTTGCTGCGGGCGTGGTCGTCAGTGCCTGTCCCATCGGTGATGGGGTAATGGTCGGTAAGGGGCCGCTGGTACCGCGTGCGGTCGCTGTCAGCGTCGCCCGCCGGATAATCTGAGTCGCCGTCAGCAGAAAGGGGCCGGGTGTCGCCTCCTGTCCGACCAGGGTCGCTGTTGGTGGCATTTCCGGATCCTCCTGGGCATTCGGTTGTAATAGAACAGGCACTGTTAGCGTCAAGAGGACAGGCACGAGTAGAATCAATCGCATCGTTATCAACTCAATTCCAAACCAATCTGAAACGCACAGTGGTATTGTACCCCACTCGGAAAAACGGGGCTTTGTGCTATGATGCGTTCAAAACATGCAACGCATTTTGATTCACCTTTTACCACCCAATTAAGAGGTTTTGTAGAGGTTTCCTATGGCAGACAAAAATCTTCGTGAACCCGTAATCCTGGGCAGCGCTCGTACGCCACAAGGCAAGCTGATGGGCGTCCTGTCACCGCTTTCTGCCGCTGAACTGGGTCAGGTCGCCTATGGCGCAGCCGTCGAACGCAGCGGCATTGACTCCGCCGATGTGGATGAAGTGCTGGTCGGTAATGTGATCGGCGCAGGGGTCGGGCAGGCGCTGCCGCGCCAGATCAGCATCAATGCGGGTGTGCCGGATCATGTCGGCGGCGTGGCGGTCAACAAGGTCTGTGGCAGTGGCTTGAAGAGCGTCATGCTGGCCTCGTCCGCCATCAAGGCCGAAGACGGTGACCTGTACCTGGCTGGTGGCGTCGAAAGCATGAGCAACGCCCCCCATCTCTCCCGCGTGCGCGCTGGCGCGAAATACGGCGGAGTTAATATGGAAGACGCGCTGGAAGTCGATGGCCTGCGCGACACCTTCAACGATTGGCTGATGGGCAATGCTGCCGAGTTCATCGGCAAGCAATTGGAAGTCACCCGCCAGGAGATGGATGAATTCGCGTACCGTAGCCACCAGCTTGCCGCCGAAGCAACGGAGGCAGGCCGCTTCAAGGCGGAAATTGCGCCGATCACGATCAAAACGCGCAAGGGCGAAATCGTCGTCGATCAAGACGAACCCATCCGCGCCGACACCTCGGTTGAGGCACTGGCAGGGCTGCGCCCGGCCTTCGAGAAAGACGGGCAGGTGACAGCGGGCAACGCTCCTGGCCTGAATGACGGCTCCGCTGCTGTTGTGGTCGCCAGCCGCGAATATGCCGAGAAGAAGGGGCATCAGCCCGTCGCTCGCATCGTCGGCTATGGACAGGCCGCAATGGATCCCAAGTGGATTTTCTATGCGCCTGTGAAAGCTGTTCCGGTGGCGCTGGAACGTGCAGGCTGGACTCACGACGAAGTCGATCTTTACGAGTTCAACGAAGCCTTTGCTGCCCAGGTGCTGGCTGATATGCGCGGCCTGGAGCGCGAAGGCATGCCGATTCCGCTGGAGAAGATCAACGTCAACGGCGGCGCGATTGCCCTGGGTCACCCGTTGGGCGCGAGCGGCGCGCGTGTGCTCGTCACACTGATCCACGCGCTGCAAGATCGCGGCATGAAGAAGGGGGTCGCCGCGCTGTGCCTGGGCGGTGGTGAAGCTGTCGCGATGGCAATCGAGCTAGAGAGTTAATTCCTTCACTCTGTAGGGGCGTGATACCCCATCATGCCCCTACGGTAGACGGCGAAGAAAACCGTCCCCAACACCAGCAATAGCCCCGTAATTCCCGTAATGAGTGCACCACCATTCACCGTATCGGACTCGAAACGAAGTGTTACCTGCTGATTCTCTCCAGGGTGAATTGGCACACCGATCAAGCCTGCGTAGGTATCCACAATTTCAACAGCTTCGCCATCTACCGTCACACGCCAGCCGGGGTAATTCACCAGCGCCAGCGTGAGCAGCGCATTCTCTTCTGTCGATACGGTCATGGTGAGATATTCGGGCGAATGCCGTTCTAAATCGCGGATTTCGCTCTGGGCCGGGCGCGCGGCTGGCAGATCGAAGGGCAGCGGCTGCGTGGTAATCGCCATCTCGCGCAGGTCGACTCGCGGGTCGGTCATCATCTGCTGCGCGAAGAAGGGGTTGTCCAGCGCAATGCGGTAATCATAGACCAGATGCGCCAGCGGACGAGGATCGTTCAGTTCAAGCAGTTGGAATTCATCGCCATCGTCGTTGCGTCCATAGCCCAGCAATTCCAGCGCAGCACCTTCTGGCAGCGGATCGCTGATGGTGACATACCGCACAGCGAAAATCTCCCAGAGGCGATCAACCGGAAGCGCATACAGTTCTTCAGGTGTTTCCAGCGAGATCCCACCCAGGCCATAAATATCCGGGATTCCGAAGAGAATCCCGCGCCCCTGCAAACCTGCCGCACCATCGACGCGCCAGAGCACATCATCGGCTGGAATATCGCTGATGGGCTGCAAAACTTCACTGAGCGCAATGCGATTCTGTGGTGTATCCGCGACGAAGTTTACCGAGCGCGTGCCGATGGTGAACAAATCCAGGACAATCAGCAACAGCAGCAATCCTCCTGCAAGATGAGACGGCGGCGCAGTGAAATGCAACCAGACCGCGAACGAGCCGAAGACCACCAGCATGAAGCCGAAGACATTGGCTGCTTCCCAGAGGCCCGGTTGCTGCGGGTTCACGGTCTGCATCATGCTGACGACGGCGAAAATCAGCCCCCAGGCTGCCACGAAACCATACCCCAACCGGCGCAGTAGCCGCGAGTCCTCTTCTCGTGCCAGCGCATCCAGGCCGTGCATTGCCAGCAAGATGAGCGCGAAGACCGTGACCGATACCAGACGCTCCTGATTGCGAAACAGGTCAAATCCGGGGACGAAGTTATAGACGAAATCGAAGGCAACGGTATTCGCACCTAGCGAAAGCAGCAGCGCACCCGCACCCAGCAGCAACCAGAAACGCACCGCTGCATCCCGTAGCGAGAACACCGCAAAGATCGCCAGCAGCAACCCGGCCCCGCCGATGTACAGCGGCGACCACTGTCCATAGAAGCTGGGATAGAGCAACCCTCGCAATTCGGCGAATGCGAAGCCGCTGCCCTTATCCAGAAAGCCGTATTCGCCGAAACGGTAGGAATACAGCAGGAGTTGCGCCATGGGCAGCAGTTGGATCATCGCCAAACCGGCCCCACCTGCCGCAATGACGAAGCCACGCCAGAGAATGCCAGCAATGGGCGTTCTTCGCTGCCACGCCTGGAAGAGCAAATAGAGCATGGTCACCGCGATCAGGTAGAACGCAGCCTGTGGCCTGCCTGCAAGCAGCATCAGCCCGACTGCCAATGCCGTGAACAGCATACCGTACCAGCGCCAGCGTGGGCGAGTCAGGCTCAGCAAAATCCCTAGCAGCGCCAATGGAAACCATGCTTCGGTGGCGACTGTGCTGGCTTGGAGCATCGGATAGGCTGTCATGTAGCCGCTGTAGGCGAAGAGCACTCCGCCGATCAGTGCCAGCCAGCGCCGCCGGAAGCACACCCAGAGGAACAAGAACATCCACCAACTCGCCAGCCAGTAGTGAAACGCGGTCTCCGTCTGGTATGCCTGGAAGGTGTAATTGTCACGCCCTGCGACCAACGCAGAAAGATAGCGCAGCGGGTAAAACGTGCCGTTCTGGATATTAGCGGCGGACGGCTCCCCGCCGTAATTATAAGGATTCCACAGCGGAACTTCGCCATCCCAGAAGCGATCCACCTGATAGGCAATCGGCGCATAAAAATGCAGGATGAAATCGCCATCCTGGTTGAAAATCACACGGTCTTCAACAGCCGGGGCAAAAATGCGCCAGAAGAAGAGGAACCACAGCAGCGTCAGAATCACGAGCGCCTGGGGCACGGGATGTGCCACGGAACCCCGAATCGCTTGCTGCCCTCTGCTGCTCCACATATGCTGCACCTCTCCTGTTTGATCGCGCCGGGAACTATAGTGAGGCAGCACAGCATTTGCAATGCACAACCTCCGCTGTTGTTCTATGGGCATTGCCACCCCATAGTGCGGTTGCTATACTTCCGTGCCGTTCTGGAAGGACGCGAATGGACGACAGCGCACGCCGACAATTCGATTGGGGCATCCTGGTAGCCTTGGTGCTGCCGCTGATCGCTGCCCTGCCCACGCTGGGGGATGGAATCGCCGCCGGAGCCGATGTTGCTGTGCATGTGCATCGCGTGCATGCCCTCTCTTCTGCCCTGGCGGAGGGTAATCTCTGGCCGCGCTGGATCACCTACCTGCACCTGGGCTACGGCTACCCCATTTTCAACTTCTACGCGCCGGGAGCCACTTACCTCACTGCGCTCTTCGAACTGGCCGGGTTGCACATCACGGCGGCCTACAACCTCGTGCAGACCCTGGCCTGGTCGTTCGGAAGCCTGGGTATGTACGTGCTGGCGCGGCGCTTCTTGCCGATTCAGGCGGCGCTGCTGGCTGCGACCCTCTGGGCATATGCACCTTCGCGGCTCTACGAAGTCTGGTGGCAGGGCAGTCTGGCGCAGATCGTGGCGGCGTCGATCATTCCCTGGTATTTGCTGACGATTGTGCGCACGGCGCAACAGCCAACATTGCGCGGCGCAGGGTTGATCGGCCTCTCGTTCGCAGCGCTGATCCTGACGCACACGCCCATGATGTACATCAGTGCCTTGTTCGCGGCTCCGCTGGCATTGGCTCTCTCCATTGGCTATGCGAAGAGAGATGCGTGGTGGAACTGGCGGGGGATTCTGCGGCGCTGGCTGATGATCGGCGCTGGCATGCTCCTGAGTGCCGGATTGGCGGCGATTTTCTTGCTGCCAACCTTACTTGAGCTGCCATATGTGTTGATTTCCAGCGGGATTGACGAAACCTACAATTATCTCGTCGCACAATTCTTGCCGCTGTCGGAAGTCTTCACCTGGCCTCGGTTGCTGGATCGCACGGACATCTACCTGGATTTGCCGCGCACATTGGGGGTAGCAGGCGGATTCTTGAGCATCCTGGGCGTGCTCGGTCTCGTGCGGCAGAAACGCTATTGGATGGCGTCTGCGCTGATGATCGGCCTGGGGGCGCTGGTCTTCATGCTGCTGCGACCGTCGCTGCCGCTGTGGCTGGCGATTCCGGGATTCGAGAATCTACGCTTCCCGGCACGACTGCTGCGCCTGGGCGCAGTGATCGTAAGCATGCTTGGCGGCGCGAGCCTGCTGCTGCTGCCAGAGCGCTGGCGCTTCCTCGGTATGATCGCCGGGATGAGTCTTGTGATCGCACAGGTGCTCCCCATCACGAAGCCTTATGATGACTGGCTTACCTGGGAGAACATTTCAGCCGTAGACGAAATCCGCCACGAAGAGGCTGCTCGCACCTGGGGAACCGTCTCGTACAACGAATTCAATCCCATCTGGGGGGAGCGCATCTTCCTGGATGTCCCCACTGAGATCGAGCGCTATGCCGAAGATCCGTTTCATCTGCGGGTCTTCGGGCGGGACATTGCCGCGCTCAACTGGCAGGGGCTGGAATACGAGAACATCACCTCGAACACACTGCGCATCACCACCGACGAAGATCGAGCCGTGCGCTTCCGACAGTATTATTTCCCCGGGTGGCGTGCCACCGTGAACGGCGAATCCGCCGCAATTCGGCCTGATGAGCAAATCGGCTTGATCACGCTGGATTTGCCTGCCGGGGAGCACATTGTAACGCTGGAATATGCGGGCACGAGCTTGCAGCATGTCTCGGCACTGATTTCGCTCATCAGTGTGATGCTGGCATTGGGGTTTCTGCGCGTCGGCGCTGAACAAGCGGAAACGGAGACCGTAGGCCGCCTGTCGCCCCTGGCCGCCAGCGGATTGATTGCGAGCATCGTGCTGGTCGCGCTCTCCAATCAACTCATCATCCAACCGAACAACTGGCTGCAAATCGAATCCGCGCCAACGCAACCGCAGTACATGCAAACAGCCATCGACGCACAGTTCGAGAACGGCATCACGCTGCTGGGCTACACCCTGCATGCTGACCAGATTCGCCCCGGGGAACCGCTGCAACTTGATCTATACTGGCACACGCCCGAAGCACTACAGAACAATTATCAGCCGATTGTGCAGCTTGTGAACTGGACACAATCTGCTGCCTGGGCAGTGAGTGCGCCGCTGCAACCCAGCGCCGGAGAATTCTCAACGTTTGTGCCAGATCGTTTCGCGCGGGATATTCACCAGTTGGAACTGAGCAGGCCGGACACGCCGCCTTATGTCGGGCGAATCATGGTACAGCTACGCGGTGCGGAGGGTATTCTGCCGCTAGAAGACGGAAGCGAACGACTGATCCTGGATGAAGTCATACGCATCGACACAGCCCAGACATACGCACGTCCCACACTCAACGCGACATTCGGCGCAGTCATGCAGCTCAACTGCACATCCGTGTCGCAGGCGGAAGATGCATACACCGTTGACCTCTACTGGGAGACCATCGGCACCACAGAGCGTGAACTGGCCGTGATGGTGCATGGCCTGGATGCAAATGGCGAAATCGTGACACAGGGGGATGGCGCACCATTCGGTGGCGATTATCCTTCTGCATTGTGGATTGCGGGACAGCATTTGCAGGAAACGCGCAGCCTGCCCTATTCACCGGCTATTACCAATATCGCGATCGGTCTCTACACCCGCGATACCGTTGAGCGCTTGCCTGCTACACAGGGCGAGCAGCCGCTACCCGATAATCGTATCCTGATTCCAATCGAAGAACGCTCATGCTCACGATAAATCCCATCAAACGCCGTGATTGGCTGCTGCTGGCGCTGGTGCTGCTCTGCGCTGCGGTGGTGCGCTTCGGACAACCCGGCATCGTCGAATTCTTCCATGATGACGCCATGCTCTCGACGTTGGCGCAGCAGATGGCCGCCGGGGAATACTTCCCGGTCACGGGCATCAACTCATCCGTCGGCATCCCCAATCCGCCGACGAGCGTCTACGTGATGGCAATTCCCTTCTTCTTCGATCGCAACCCCATGACGGCAATTTACTTTGTGATGGGGTTGAATGTCATCGGCGTCGGCTTGTTGTGGCTGATTGCGCAGCGCTATTTCGGGCGGACGGTGGCGCTGGTAGCCGGGTTGAGCTATGCGCTCAGTCCCTGGGCAGCCCTCTACAGCCGCAAAATCTGGGCGCAGGATTTCCACACCCCCTTCGTGCTGCTGGGGATTCTACTGGGACTCTACGGATTCTGGGAAGCGAAGCGCCGCAGTGAGCGCCCCACAGCGCGCGGGCGGTTGACTGCACACGAATGGGCACAGGTTTTCGCGCTGCCTACCCTGCTCTTCGCCTTTCAGATTCATTTCGCAGCCTGGGCGCTGATCCCGGTATATCTGATGCTGCTCGTGATGGGCTGGCGGCGAATTTCCTGGCGGGCGCTGGTCCTCAGCGGGTTGTTGAGCGTGCTCGTCCTGCTGCCGTACGCGGTCGGCTTCTGGCAGACCTACCAGCGCAATCCAGGTCAGGTGCGCCCTGGCGCGGTCAGCACATTGGCGGATGAATCGCAGGCGTTCTCGCTGCAATCGCTCGAATACCTGACCTACCTGGCGACGGGACTCGGGCTGGAAACCTGGGTTGCGCCCCAACAGCAAGCCGAGATGAATTCCGTCGTGCCGCCGCTGGCGCTCTGGTGGTTGATTGGTGCGATGGTCTTGCCAGGGACGGGTTTGCTCTGGCGCAAGCATCTGAGGATGTACGCGCCGCTGCTGCTGGCCTGGGCGTATCTTCCCGCCCTCGCCCTCATTCCCCAGTGGGCAGGCGTCTACCCGCATTATTTCATTGCGAGCATCCCGGCGCTGATGCTGCTGGCGGGGGTAGGCGTCGCGTGGTTGGCGCAGGTAGTTCCTGTACAGCCTTATGGGCGCTCGATCATCCTGGCGTCGTATTTCCTGCTGCTGCTCACCCAGGGCATCTACTGGCGAGGGGCGCTGCGCTTCGTCGATGAAGTCGAAATCGCCTATCCTGGCTTCACAGTTCCGCTGCATTACCTGCACGACGTTGAAGAAGCGCTGGCGGAATATGATGATGTCGTCGTGCTCAGCGATGGCATGTCCTGGGACTTGCACCACGAGTCAGCCGTCTGGCCTGTGCTGCTGCGCGATAGTGCAACCTGTGTGCGGACACTGATCGGCGATGGCTATGCCGTCTTCCCCGCCGGGTCGTTCGTCGCCCTGCAAGCCCCCAACATGCCCGAAGATGGCATCGGCAAACTATATCAGGTCGATGATCCGCTCGTTTTCCCCGCACGCTCCGAAGAAGAGACATACATCGTGCATCCGCAGGAAGGCGCACCCCAATGGGATGGACTGGACGTAACGCCTGTGCCACCGACGCGCTATGAAGGCGATGTTCAATTGACGGGCTACGGAGCCGATGCGAACCGCGTGCTGCTGGAATGGCAACTTCCTGCGCCGAGTCCGGGGCTGGATTACCAGTACGGCGTGCATTTCTACGACGCTGAAGGCAACAAACTGGGCCAGACAGATACCACATTCTGGCATGGGCGACACTGGTGCACAGGGGATCGCCTGCTGACCTGGATGCATGTAGAAGTCCCACCGCAGACGACAGAACTACGTGTCTTTCTCTATCGGCTGGGGAATGCCAACGAACCGCGCTACATCAACGCGATGGTGCTGGATGAGGGCGGCACCCCCATCCGCGATCATACGGTGATCGAGTTGCCGGAGTGAACGTCACTCTTCTGCGGTGGCCTCGGCGGTCTCTTCCGCCGACGGCACAGGAACAGTGACATCCGGCTCCGGGATCGTCTCCAGGCCGGGTTCTTCCGTCAATTCGTCAATCTCAAATTCGGGAAGCACCACCTCACCAACGTCATTGACGGTGAAGTTGAACAGCGTGTAGGCGTTCTTCTGCTCTTCTGTATTCGGCTGGATCAGCAAGCGAGGGAAGTCCTCGTCGTTGTTCAAATACCAACCGACATCGACTCTGTATTCGCCTTCTGGCAGCGGATCCTCAAAGAAGCGAACCGCGTGCGTGATGACGAAACGCTCACCAAAGCGCCAGTAATGCGTCGGTAGCGGCGGGAAAACGTCGGACTGCCCTACCAGGTCGCCGTCCTCGTTGAGCACGTGCATGAAGGCCGTGTAGTCCGCTTCTGGCGTCAGCACAGTCTCCCACTGGACATCAATCACGAATTCCGGCGTGGGGAGGAAGCTGATCAACCGCAGCGTGCCCTGGAATTCGCGCTGGGCGACATCTACATCCGAGAGTGACACACCGGAAATCAGGCTGCCCGCGCTGGGGCTGGCGGTGACCAATGCGCCTACATTCAGCAAGACGCTTTCCAGGTTCGCATCGTCACGGCTGACAATTTCCAGCCGATTCTGCGGCTCTTCGTCATACCAATTCAATAGCAGACGCAACGGGTAACGTGCCTCAGCCACCCGCCCGATGGTCAGTTCATAGGTATCGGCGTAAATCGCGCCCTCTTCCCAGGTGCTCGTACGCAGCGTTCCAGCACCGGGATAGGTGTCGATGCTACCGAGCGGATTCCCTTCCGGGTCAACCAATACGAGACCCAGGCTATAGTCCTCTTCGCTCGGTTCAATCACGCGCCAGTAAAGCGTGACGCGCACGCGCTCGCCGGGGAAATAACGACGATCTGTGAAATCGTAGCCAATCAGTTCGATGTCGCCGTAGCGGGCATAGACCGAAGTGAAGTCTTCCTCCGCGACGGTTTCGATGGGAGCGGGAGGCCGATATTCGGGGGCGATGGTTGCCAGCGGAATCAGCAGCGCGAATAACCCCATGAAGCGCAGCGGCCAGTTGAGAGTCTCGCGCAGAGTCCGCTCCGGGACGGCTTCTTCGGCACGGATGAAGGAACGATCAGGCGGGCTGAGCAGGAACAACAACCACCAGACCACCTCCGCGAAGCCAATCGCCAGCAGCGGACTGATGGCTCCCATGAAGGGGAAGAGCAAACGCCCCTGTGACGCGAAGGTCTGCGATGTCCACGACAGGAACGCGACCATGCCGACCAACAGAATGCCCAACAGGAACAGAATGCTAGTGAGTTCACGACGCGCATAACTGAAATCGCGGATCGAAACCAACTGTGCCACCAGGAAGATCACGCCGAAGACTGCCGTGAAGACGGCGAAATCCATCAGGGCGTAGAAGAAGCCGCTGGTCACGATGTTGAACGCACCGAAGACACCCCAGTAAGAGAGCCGGAATCCCTGGAACTCGCTCAGCGCGGTCGCGAGCGAGAACGACTCACGCGGCCCTGCGACGGCAGCCATAGTAGCCGTACCGAAGAGTTCCCCGTAAAGCTGGATATTGCGCAGATACCACCAGCCCGCAATGACTGCCCAGAAGACAAACATCGCTGTCCCCAGGATGAGCAGTCCACGCCAGTCTTTGTCGCGCTGCGCCACCCACAGCGCCCCCAGGGCAACCACCGGAACCAGCACCAGGGCGCTCAGTTTCGTCAGCGCTGCCAGCGCTATTAACAGCGCCAGCAACAGGCTGCGCCGTGTTTCAAAACCATCACGCATCGTCAACAGGCCGAGCCAGATTGCCAGACTGTTGAGCATGATGATGAGCGTGTCGTTGTTCACAGAGGCCGAAATGAAAAGGAACATCGGGTTGAAGGCCGTCAGCACGGCGGCGAGAATCGCCACCGGGGGACGATGGGGGGCAGCGATCTTGCCGCATTGGTAGACCGCCCACACGGTGACCGCGCCCATGACCAGACCCAGCGCACGGAGCAGGTAGACAGCAAGCGGCGTCCCGCGCAGTTCCACCCCTTCATGGATGAACATATTCTTGTTGCCCCAGCTTTGCGGGTTGCCCGCCTGCGCGTGGGGATTCTCGATGCGATACGCTGCGGAGTCATCCAGGTCAATTGGCAGAACGATCAATGCCGAGGCCAGATAATACAGCGGCGGTTGGCTGCCCTCCTGGCGGTAGATCGTTTCTGGCGCGTCCGGGTCTTGCACCGGAAGCTCGAAGTTGTTTTCGACGAGGTGCTCGACCATGCCGAAGTGCCAGCGCTCGTCTGATGCCTCGAAAATTGGCGTGGCCACCAGAAAGAGAATGCCAAATACAGCGTAGAAGAGGAGCACCCATTGCAGCGGCGTCAGCGGGATTTCGGGCCATTCAATGCCACGATACCAGGCCCACAGCTTCTGCAACTGCTCGACACCGCGCAGCACCAGCCGCCCCGTGATTTCCGCCAGTTTTGCCAACCATTTCACTACGCGCTCGGAGAATTTTGCGAGTTGTGCTTGCATGAGCCTCACTCTACCGCATATTCATCATTCTGATCGCTCCCGGCAGGGTACAACGACCTTCAGTATATAGCTGAAGTGGCGGGTTGGATAGACAATTACGCGACAAAAACACCGGGTTTCATGGCTGCAACTACGCGCCGATTACCCCATAGGTTGCAAACCGCCAAACCTAAAAAGGGGCGACGATGCGCCCCTCCCTGAATTCGTGCGAACGGCACATCAATCCCCGATGGCTTTATCCGGCTGTTCTTGCGCACCATGCAGCCGACCTTTCGCGCTCTCCACATAGCTGAGCGATTGATGGCGAAAGTAGGTGTTGTACAGTTCGGCGTAGTGGCCGCCTTGTTCCATCAGAGACTCGTGGCTGCCCTCTTCAATGATCGCGCCCTCGCGCAGGACGATGATACGATCCGCGCTGCGTACGGTGCTCAAGCGATGTGCGATCAGGATCGATGTGGACTGCGCCAACAGCATCTCGATGGCTTCCTGGATCTGCACCTCGGTGAAGGGGTCAATGCTGGCGGTGGCTTCATCCAGGATGAAAATCGCGGGTTTCTGGATCATGACGCGCAGCAGGCTGACCAACTGCCGCTGCCCCATGCTGAGCCGCGCACCACGTTCGCCTACATCGCTCTGCAAACCGTCCGGCAGCGTTTCCAGCCATTCGCCGTTGCCGACGCTGCGCGCCAATTCCTCAATTTCTTCGTCCGTCGCATCCGGTCGGGCATAGCGGATGTTCTCCAGGATCGTCCCGCTGAACAAGAAGGGAGCCTGCGGGACGATTCCCAGGCGGCTGCGGTAGGACGGCAAATCGTAGGAGCGAATATCCTGCCCATCGATCAGGATCTCACCTTTCTGGAATTCGTAGAAACGCGCGGTCAGCTTGGCAACGGTGCTCTTACCCGCTCCCGTATGCCCGACGAAGGCGATGCTCTCCCCTGGCTTGATGTGCAGGTCGAAATCCTGCATCACCCATTGCTCATCGTCGTAGGCAAAGCTGACATTGTTGAATGCGATTTCGCCGCGGAGGCCACCGGCGGGCTTGCTGTCATTCTGGATGATCGTGTTATCGGCATCAATCAGCGCGAAAACACGTTCCGCCGCGCTCAATCCCTGCTGGAACTGGCTCCAGAACGCCACCAGATTGATGACCGGAAACAGGAAACGATCGACACCCTGAATGAAGAGGTACCAGGTACCCGCAGAGATCACCCCGGCGACAACCGAATTCGCCCCCGCATAGAGCACCAGACCGATGGAAAAGCCAATCAGCAGGTTCATCACGGGGAAGACCAGGGCCAGCACGAAACCGCGCCGCATATTCGTGTTGTAGGAGAGCCAGTTCACTTCCTTGAACTCATCGTAAATCATGGCCTCCTGGCGGAAGTTCTTGGCGACACTGATCCCGGTGACGCTCTCCTGAATGTTGTCGTTGACCACCGCCATCGCGCGGGCACCCTGGCGAGTTGCGCGGCGTGCCAGATTGCGAAAGCCTACCGCCGCGAAGAAGTACACCGGGATCGTACCCACGACGACCAGCGTCAGGAGCACGGACTGGTTCAGAAGCACCACCAGCAAGAAGAAGACCGAGATCAACTGTGAGAGTACATCGCTGGTGAAGAGCAGCACGTCGCCAAATTCGCGTGTGTCGCTGGTGATGCGGCTGACGATCTTGCCGGTCTTGTTGCGGTCATAGAAGGCGAGGTCGCGGTTGACCGCCGATTCGAAGGAATCGGAACGCATCTGCGACACCATATAGCCGATCATGTACGACAGCCAGCGCCGACGCCCCCAGTTCGCAAAGTACTCGATGACAGCCGTCACCAGCACTGCGATCAAAATCAACACGAGCGTGTTGCTTGCATTTTCCAGCGCATCAATCGCTGCCGAAATCAGGATCGGGCGCAGCGAAGCCACAATCGCCAGCGTCGAGAAGCCAATCACGATGATGACCAGCCAGTTGCGATAGCGCTTGATGTAGTCCCAGATGCGCCCCGCCAGTTTCCAATCACCGTACTGGCGATCGTATTTATCTGCCTCAAGGTTGCCGAAGAAACCCATTGTTCGCTATTCCCTTTCTGCTTCGTCTGCGGCGCTGCCATTGCTGGGGCGGCTGACGGGTTCGTCATAGCGGGCGAAGATGCGTTGATATGCCTCGGACGTTTTCAGCAAGTCCTCGTGTGCCCCCTGGGCGACGATTTCCCCATTGCGGATGACGATGATGTGGTCAGCCCAGCGAATTTGCGAGAGGCGATGCGTGATCAGGATCGTCGTGCGGCCTTCTGCCGCCGTCCAGATCGCTTTCTGGATGCGGTCTTCCGTCGCGCTGTCAATCGCGCTGGTGCTGTCATCAAGGATCAGCACCGGAGGATCGCTTTCAAAGGCCCGCGCCAGCGCCAATCGCTGCCGCTGCCCCCCGCTGAGTGTCACACCGCGCTGCCCGATCACCGTGTCGTAGCCTTCTGGGAAATCCAGAATGAAGTCATGGGCCTGGGCTTTCTGCGCAGCTAACTCGATCTCTGCGCGAGTCGCATCCTGGTCACCGAAGGCAATGTTCTCGGCAATCGTGCGGCTGAAGAGGAAGATATCCTGCTCGATGTTGCCAATCTGGGAGCGCAGCGACTCCAGCTTCCAATCGCGCACATCGACGCCATCCACCAGCACACGCCCTTCATCCGCGTCGTAGGTGCGATTGATGAGCTTCGTCATGGTGCTCTTGCCGGAGCCTGTCTGCCCCACCAGCGCGACTGTCTGCCCCGGCTCCACCTTGAAGGAGATGTTCTTCAACACCGGGTTCGCCTTATTGTAGCCGAAGGTGACGTTGTCAAAGACGATTTCACCACGCAGCTTGCCCACATATCCGGCTGTATTCTGGTCAAGGTCCGTCTCCGCCCGGATGATGTCCAGGATGCGCTGGGCGCTGGCGAAACCGGACGCAATGCGCGAGAGTGCGAATAGGGAAGTGAAGACCGGGAAGCCGAAGAGGTAAATCTGCCCGATGTAGGTCACGATGTCACCGATTTGGATCTGCCCGGCCTGGTAGAGCAAGATGGAATGCACCAGCGCACCGACGAAGGCCAACCCTTGCAGCAGGAAGGAGAGGTAACGCGCTTCCACCCGTCCCTGATGCACATAGTGATCGCGCACCGTTTCTGCCAGGGTCGTGAAGCGTTTGATCTCATTTTCTTCCTGTGCACCACCTTTGACGACCTGCAAGCCTTCCAGGGCTTCTGCAAGTCGGCTGTTCATGCGCCCGAAACTGATGCGCACTTGCTGCGCAATCGGCGATACATCGCGCACCAGGCGATACTGCACGAAGAGGTGGCTGATGACGAAGAGCAGCGGAGTCAGCACCAGATGCGGATGAATCAATGGAGATACGACCAGTGGCAAGATCAAGAACCAGCCAGAGCCGATCACCAGATTGAAGCCCGGATTCATCATGAAATTCAGTTCGCGCACATCATTGGTCACACGTGCCATGATGTCGCCTACGGGCTGCATGTCATGGAAGGTCATACTTTTGCCCAGCAAGCTAGCGTAGAGTTCGTCGCGCACATCGCGCTCAATACGCTGGGCGAACGTCTCAGACGAGAAGTTACGCATCAATTGCAGCGCCGCGCGCAACGCCTGCGATCCGATGATCGCCAACACCATCAACAGGGCAAAATTCAGCGCTTCCTGCTCAGCAATCTGCCCCTGCGTGAAGCGCTGGATCTCGTTGAATGCCTGACCTACATAAAATGGCACGGCGGAGGCCAGTGCCGCATTGCTGAATGCACCGATGATCAGCAGCACCAGCACCCACCAGTGTCGCCGCACATGCGACCAGATGTAGCGGCCAGCGCTGCGATGATCGCTGTTGTATGAGACTGCCGAATCGGCGATGAACTCTGAAGACATAACCCTATCCTGTGGTACAGTTCAGTTGTTCGCGCCCACCATCCTACATCATGTGGGATACAGAACAGTATAGGCAATTTATGTCTGGTAGCGGGTAATGCACATAATTGGCATGAAGATTTGGTTAACGAGCCTCAATGTGGATGGGGACAGGCAGTACACCGATGTCATCATCGCGGATTTCGCCACCAGAAACAGACAGCCGCTGCACCCCGCCGCTGCCCGCTTCGTAAAGCAGCACCCATATCCTGTACTCGCCCGCTGGCAGGTCTTTCGGCAGTTGAAGCGCTCGATTGTCGTAGATGACCTCGCTCGGTGTCCAGGTGAATGTGCGACGGAAACCCGCATCTGGCGCTGAATCAAACCCTTGAATCGGCAGTGTACGATCATCCGCCGGAGCCAGAAACCAGGCAACAACCGCATCGCGCGTCGTCGGCTCCAGTGCCTGCCAGAAGAAGGTAACGGGCAGGATGTCCCCCGGCGCGTAACGCGCTCCCTCAGGCAGCGTATACCCCAGCAGATCAATCGCCTCCCCATAGCGTAAATCGCTCGTTTGCTCCGGCAAGCGGAACTCATAGCGATTCGGGGCGCGCACGGTGCTGTACAGCAGCAGGCGCACGGTGGGATCATCAGTACGATACTCGCGCAGCAAGAAGTAATTTTCGCCCAGGTAGCGCTCGACAGGACGTACGGCCCAGGGCAAGAATTCGCTGTTGGGTGCCAGCAGCCAGATGCGCTCGTGATGCCCCGCCAGGAAATCAATCGCGCGTGGGGCATAGTTTTCCAACAGCTCAGGCGGATAATCAGATTCGAGGCGCGGCGGTGCGATGTCACTGGGCGCTTCGCCGGGTGGAAAGCCCAGCACGAGCGGACGAACCCGATCCAGGTCATGATAATTCATGATGAAGCGGCTGTAGGTGTTGTCCGCAAGCAGCAGCGGCTCACCATCTTCCGCCTCCGCTTCAACGATCGCCAGCACATCGAAGAGCGCGGACTTATGCGCCCAATACAACGGATCATTTTCATGTAACGAGCGCAACCCCAGCGCGGTGATAACTGCCAGCACGCCCCACCCCAGCAGGACGCCCCAGCGCATCCAGCGACGATTCCTCGCCCACACCAGAACCAACGCCAGCGCTATGAGCAGCAAATAGATGACAGGTAGTGGAGACCCGATGCGGGTCCAGGCGATGTCGAATCCCAGACTCTCCCAGGTGCGCGGTAGGATCAACCATCGCAGGTATTCGACGGTATTCAGCCCGGGCAGCCACTCATAGAGGCCGTTGGCCTCCGGCGGCAGATAGTCTACATACGTCCCGAAGAAAGATACCGCGCCAATGGCCTGAATCACTACGCTATAGAGCGCCAGTAAGAGAACCGCGGCTTGCGCTAGCCAGCGCCGTTTTCCCTGCCAGACCCAGCGCAATGTAGGTAGGGCCAGTGCCATTGCGAAGGGCAGCACGGGAATAAGAAACCGTGGAGGCCAGGAAAGGCCGCCGAACCAGTGAACCCCGGCCAACAGGGCATGCCCGACTGCATAGCCGACAACAATCGCCAGCACTGCCCACAGCAGACGCCGCTGTCCGCCACGCAGCAGGAGCCAGCTCCCCGGCAAACCCAACAGCAAAATCGGCGAAGTGCCCCATAAGCTGCCCCCTATGCT
The DNA here is from genome assembly GCA_964549915.1 of uncultured Anaerolineaceae bacterium. Classification (GTDB taxonomy): domain Bacteria; phylum Chloroflexota; class Anaerolineae; order Aggregatilineales; family Phototrophicaceae; genus JAUZRW01. The sequence continues at coordinate 94,663 of CAZJWX010000003.1, forward strand.
GAAGAGATAGGTGTGCAATGCAGTACGCCCGATTTGCGGTCTTGCGTCCAGCGCATCCAGCACAGGGCGTGTCAGATTCACCAGAAAGCGATAGACATCACCATTGAAGATCGATACGACGAAGAGCGCCAGCAGAGCGACCAGCACGAGATCCCAGACGCGACGCAGCCGCCTCGCATCTGGCAGCAGCGCACCCGGCAGCGTCAGGATCAGCAACCCCGGCAGCGCGAACAGGGCGGAGTTTTTCGTGAAGTACGCCAGTGCAAAGGCAACCATCGCCAGCAGGAGCCAGCCCCATCCACGCACTTGTTGACGCCGACGAAACTGTTCGATTGCCAGCGCACAGAGCAACAACCAGAGCATCACCAGCGGCTCGCGGAAGAGAGTCGTCGTGTAGACCCAAAGCCCCGTGCCGATGCCCAATACCACCGCCCCAAGGGCTGCAATATGCGCCTCATAATGCAGCACACGCGCATATGCATAGAAGAACAGCACACAGCCCAGCGCGACCCCGATATTCAGCAACCAGACACCATGAGCGTAGCCCAGACCGGGCATTACATCTGCAAGCTGATAGAGCGCTGCACCCGCAAAAACAATCAAAGGCTCGTTCTGCTCATATTGAATGATGGGGTACGGCAGGCCATCATCGAAGAACTGCGGCGGCTCAATCCAGATGGTCTCATCACGGGCGATGTCGCCATAGCGGGCGAAGCTGCTCGCCGCATCGAAAATGCGCAGGGTGTCCGTGCTCTGCGGCAGGGCACTGTAGGTGAGCATGTAGACGCTTGCCAGCAGCAAGAGCCAACTCAAAACAAAACCGGGGCGAACCCGGCTCGGCTGGTTTCGATCCATGAGAACCCTGTGGCGTGGAAATCAGTTCTTGGCGGACTCTTCTGGAAGATCGGGCACACCGGCGGAACGCCTGGCGATCCGAGCGATATTGGAGCTGAGAAATTTGAGCACACGCTGACGCCCGGTCAGATTTGTGCGCCGTTCTAGCGCGACTTGATAGGTTGCTGCCCCCTTGAGCAGTTCCCCGGAACGCACCTGCAAGGCACCGATGGCCATCAACGTGTCCGAATAGAGTTCTTCCTCACTCAGCTCACGAAATATATCCGCCGCACGCCGATAATGCTGCTGCGCGTTATCCCGCTCGTTGAGCGCTTCGTAAACCCCGCCCATATTGCCCATCACCTGCGCAGCACGGCGCTCATCGCCCATTGCCTCAAAAGTGCGCAGTGCAGCCTGCATCAATTCCAGTGCCTGCTGTGGCTCATCCAGTTGGCGGCGCACCAGCCCCAGATTCACCATCATCTCTGCCGCCATATCTGGCTGGTCGGCTTCTTCGTAGGCAACCTGGGCTTGCTGGAAACTACGGGCAGCCGCTTCATAATCGCTCTTCTGGAACAGGGCAATGCCCTGCTCCTTCAATGCATCTGCGTTGCTCATCGCGGTTTGTCGTTCTCTCAAATCTGCTTGCCGGATCACATAGAAATCTCTAGCAGCCCCTCTGCGGCTTTGCGCAGGTCGTCGGCGGGCATCTGGCTGAAGGTCATGGCAATCTTGATGAAAGCTACGTTGAGCGGATTAGCGGCGAAGGCGCGAATTTCGGGGTCAAGGTCGGTGAAGCGCTTCCACTCTTCGTAGATTTTCAGCAGCTCTCCAACGTAACCACTGGTCTCGATGAAATAATCGGGGTTGCGATCCACGAGATTCGCCAGCGTCGGCAGATGGTGCATCGGGATCGATACCTCACCCAGTTCGTACTGCTGCAAGCTCTCCAGCGGGATCCCCGCACGTTGGGCGAGGTCTTCCTGGCTCAAGTCGGCTTCTTCCCGTGCCTGGCGCAGCAGTGCGCCAATCATGCGATCGCGCAGTTCCTGGTACTGCGCCTGCGTGTCGATCTTCTCAATGCGTGTGCCGTCCAACGTCTGCACACCCCAGAAGTGGCTCACATGCACCCCCAGGTAATACGCCAGCAGTTCAAGCTGGGGCAAGCTGGGCACGTCGTCGCCGAATTCCCAGGCTTGCACTGTGTTGGCAGGCACATTGAGCAAACGGGCGCATTCCTCAAGCGAGCGAGCGGCGCTCTCACGAGCATCTTTGATGAGCACGCCCAACATCTTCGCCCGCAGCCGATAGGACTCAGCGTGGTCGAAGGGTTTGGCCTCTTGCGCATCGTCCTTGTTTCCACGTGCGCTCTTGAACCGCTTGGAAATATCGCCAAAGTCGCTCATGAGAATGTCTCCGGGTTTGCGTTTGCTCGTCTTTTCGCATTATAGACTGCGGCTACACTGTGAGCAACCACAGCCCCACAGTACGCGAAAGCACTGTTTGAAACAAGTTAAGACTGCCAGTTCGCTATCGCAACCTCGTCATGTGGGTCTATAATGAGAAAAATATGTCGCCAGATTGCGAAGTGCCTATGACAAACCGCGACGCGCTCGAACAAGCTACGCTGCACCAGGAACTCCAGGGCTTGCGCGCCATCAAGTCCCTACAGGAGCACCTGGGCAACCTGCTGCAAGAAGACACCCCCTACAACACGATCTGCCGTGCTCTCAGCGAACTCAGTGAGATTGCCTCCGTCGCGCTGTTGGTCATGGATGAGGAGAACGCCCAGTTGGAAGCGCGTGGGCAGCATCCCGCGCAGAACGAGCAGACTCCCTTCGCATTGAACATCTTCAACCCGCAGCCGGACTCTGCGGCGCATCACCTGCTCCAGGGCGACATCGCGTATGTCAACGTAGAGCAGGCGCAATCGGGCGCAGCTCCGTCGCATGGGCTGATCCCGGTGTATATGGATGACGTGCTGAAGGCGGCTATCATGGTGGCGTTGCAGCCCGAACAGGAAACCCTACCTGAAGATTCGAGGCGTTTCTTGCTGGCGCTCGCTCCCAGCCTCGCCATCAGCCTGCAGCAGCTTCACCAGCATCGGCACATGCGCACTCAATTGGAAGAGATTCGGCGTGAGGCAAATATCTTCCGCCAGATTGACGACGAACTCAGCGACATCATCGAAATTGAGTACGTCTTCCGCATGATCATGGACTGGGCGCTGCGCTTCAGCAATGCAGATGCTGCTGGCCTGAGCCTGTACGATTCGGAGACGGATACGCTGCGTTTGATGGCGCAGTACGGCTACCGCGACGGCGCGATGACAACAGGCAGCGAAGTACAGAAACTCCAACGCGGGATCACCTATCGCGTGGCGCGTTCGGGGCAGGCCGAAATCGTACCCGATGTGGGCCAGGACAAAGATTACTATTCCGTTGCAGACGGCATCCAGACCCAGATGACCGTGCCCATCATGCGCGAAGAGCAGGTCATCGCAGTGATCGCGCTGGAAAGTCGTCGGTTGAACGGCTTCACCGATGAACACCTGGCCTTCGTACAGAAGCTGACTAACCGGGCGGGCGTCGCCGTAGACAATGCGCGGCTCTTCACCGAGACGCGGCGCGAACGCGAGAAACTCTCGCACATTGTGCGCAACATCGCCGACATCGTGATCGTTGTCGGGCTGGATGAGCGCATCGTGCTGATGAACTACTCGGCGCTGTTGGGGTTCATGCTCTCGGTAGAAGGCGAATACGCCGGAAAATTCCTCTTCGATGTCATCAGCCATAAACAACTGCAAGCCTCCTACCGGGAAGCCATCGAGAGCAGTGAAAACGTCAACGTCGAACTCGACTTACCCAATAAGCGCACCTACCACGCACGCATCAGCCACCATGAAGGCGTAGGGCGCATCATCGTCATGCAGGACATCACGCACTTCAAAGAAACCGATAAGCTGAAGACTGAGTTGATTGCCACCGTCTCGCACGACTTGAAACAGCCGCTGAGCGTGATGCGCGGTTACCTGGATTTGCTGGAGATGTCGAACGAGTTCGACGAGCGCTCGCAGCGCTATGTGAACAGCCTGGAACACTCTTTCGGCAATATGCGCCGCTTGATTGACGACCTGCTGGACATCGCGCACATTGAATCGGGCTTACAGATGACGATGGAGCCCATCAACATCGCTGATCTGCTGCGACGCTGCATCTTCAACAACCGACCGATGGCTGAAAACAAAGCGATTTCCGTGACGCTCGATCTACCCGCAAACCTGCCCAGGATTAACGGAGATGAATCCCGCCTGGAGCAGGTCTTCAACAACCTGATCAACAACGCCATCAAATACACGCCGCCGGGTGGGTACGTCAAAGTTTACCTGGAAGTGAAGCAGAACGTCGTGCGTGTATTCGTAGAGGATAACGGCCTGGGGATTGGGCCGGAGGATCAATCGCAGATTTTCGCACGTTTTTATCGGGTTCGCCGTCCAGAAACGGAGAGCATCGAAGGAACGGGGCTGGGGTTGGCCATTGTCAAATCGCTGGTGGAAGCACACCAGGGAAAAATCGACCTCAAGAGCGAATTGGGGGTCGGCTCCACCTTCCGCGTAACACTACCCACATGACGCGAAAGACGAGGGTCGCCCCCTCGTCTTCCGGCACATTTCCTGGGTCTGCTATCGCCTACTCTTTGTCATGTGGCTCGTCGGAACCCTCGTCAGCGTCTTCGTCATCCTGTGTTGATGAGGGCGTTTGCTCTACCTCATCATCAGGCCCATGCGTATGAATTTCCACGCGCTTCATGCGGTTATCCGCCGAAACAGACACCAACATCTCAACATCGACTTCTTCCGGGATCAAGCCGAAATCTTGCAGCGTCCAGATCGTCGTGATGCGATCGCTGAGATTCGGCCATTGATCCTTCGCCCAGCGGTAGCGCTCACGGCTGAACTGCCAGATGGGTTCCGGCAAACGCTCCCAGTTGAATTCGCGGTATTCTTCCCAGATGTCATCATGTGACGTCAGCGGGAAGAGAATATCCAGCATAGCCTGCTGCACGGTCGCCTCATCGCGTCCCCTCTTGGGGTTGATCCAATTCGCGTGATACTTCTCGATGAAGGTGAAGATACCGTAGTGTGAATAGCGTTCGACTTCGCCCAGCAGCTCGGTGCGCTCGTTGTAGGCGCTCTGGTACGTCGCCTCAATTTCGCGGCTTGGCTCTTCGAAGCGCTCATGATGCTCATGTCCGTAATCCAGGTTGAAGTAGCGTGGATGCACACTGCGCAGGTAGCTCACCAGTGTCACAATGCGCCCTGGTTCAACGTTGAATTTCGTGAATGCGCCCTCTTCGAAGAGATCATGCACCAGGTCAGCCGTACCGCGCTGGCGGGCTTCATCGTGCGCCCGTTCGACCCCGCTCTGATAGATGGGGTTGAGCACACCAATCGGTGGACGCGCATCGATCTTGAGCACACGACGGCTGAAACCACCACGCGCGATCACCAACTGCACACCCGTGATGACCGCACCAGCGACCACAATCACAATCAGGGCATCCGTCTTCTGCGTGACCAGGACAAAGCCCATGAAGTAGCTAGCGATCATGCCGCGCAAACCCGCAAAACGCAACGATTTGGCCTCGTCAGATCGGGGATCAATTCCGCGCTCTTCCAGGACATCTTCGCGCACAAAGAAAACCGTCGTGCTGGTGATGATGAAAGCGCTCACGAAGCCGAAGGCATAGTACGACTCGACAATCACCACTTCCCGAATGACCGGGATCAAGCCCGCAGCCGCGCCCCAGATGACCGCAATGCCGATTCGGTCATCCTGGAAGAAGCCCGGCAACCTGCCCAGCCGCGCCGCATTCGCAGCGACTGCCGCCCCACCGACATAACCGCCCCCTTGCGCCAGCAGCAGAATGATCGCCAAAAGGAGACCCGCCAACAGCAAGAAGTTCGATCCAAGCAGGCTGGTGGCGCTACCCTGTACGCGCTCGAATGCCTTGATTTCCGCCAGCTCGTCAATCAGTTGCTCTTCCAGAGCGAGCAATTCCGCTTCGCTCAGTTGCGCCAATTCTGATCGGTCGATTCCCAGGAACGCTTCTTCCAGAGCGAAGAGACGCTCCGGTGTCAGATTATTGAAATCACGCAGCGCCGCTTCGCGATCTTCCGGCAAGACAACGATCTCTTCTTCATCGATTCCGGTACCAAAGGTCTGCGACGCAACAATCTCATACTCAATCAGCAGCGTGCTGTAGCCCTCTGTCGCCGGAATATTCCACTGGGAAGCCGCGAAAAGCTGGATGACACCGGTGCCGATCAAGAAAACCGCCGCCAGGGTCAACGCAGTGTTGATGACTTTCCACTTGGGGCGTGCTGCGTGCTTGCCGCTCGCTGGAATCACTTCATAGCCGGAGAAGCCCAACATCGCGCTCGACATCGAGCGGAAGAAGAGCTGGAAGAAGACCACCGAGCCGATTGCAGGCGCATCCTGCAAGGCACGCTCAACGTGGACGACCGTGCCATTGGCCTCTAGCTTGGCGACGATGCCCTCCGTCAGGAATGCCCATTCCGGGTTTCCCGCTGCCGTCGCGCCGACGATCCCCAACGCGCCAATCGTGAAGATGGTGAACGCGCCACCGCCGATCAAGAAGAGCGGCACGGCACGTTTTGGCCCCAGCGCGACCAGGACAACCATGATGAAGAAGGCGTAGACTTCCGCCAGAATAATGCGATATTCGGCAAATTCCGGATAGATCAGCATCGTCACATCCGCAGCCGAAATCGAACTGATGATGATCGTCAGCACCGCATCCAGGAAGAACAAACTCGTGCCAACCCAGGACGCCCAGCGCATACGCGGTGGGCCAATCGCTTCGACCAGGGGACCGCTGCCACCAGCATTAGGACGCAGGTAGGCCCCCGCCTTGTACGCGGGAACGATACCCAGAAAGAGCAGCACCGACAACGTAACGAAAGCGAGAATCGCAATACTATGATGCCCACTCGCCCCATGAATTGCCAACAACGTTTGATACGCCGCCACACTGAACGCATCCGCCGCAATTTCGAAGATCAGCGCCAGCACGCCCAGTCCGGTACCACCGAGCAGCAACCCCTCGCCCATCAAGCGCGGCAACTTCCGATCCGCTTGCTGGCGCTCGGTGGGATCAATATAACTCTTGAATATCATGTCCTCTTCCCTGACACCTCACAGGACTCTTCGCGTAGGACGGCGGGTCGAGGTTCGAATGTCTCTTGGTAGCCACTTCCTGCACCAGACAGCAAAAAGCGGCTGCCAACCTTCAATCGAGCGTCATGCAGCCGTCTCATCCGAGCGCTATCATAGCACCGAGTCCGCAAACCGTAAAATTCAGCCCCCAGGAATTGGGGGGTGCTGGTAAACAGTCTATTGCAGTGGCGCGAACCCCTGGCTAAGATCAAGAAAATTCTGGTATAGAAAAGATTGGATTATGAGAAATGCAGCGCATTGAAAGCAAGGTCAACCCCAACAGCGATGCATACCAGGAGCAATATGCACACAACTGCGCACTGGTCGAAACACTCGCCGAACGCCAGGCTGCCGTGCGTAATGCGGGAGAGCGCGGCAATCAACGCATGATCGAACGTGGCAAGATCCCCGCACGCGAACGAGTCGAACTGTTGCTCGATCCCGGAACCCCCTTCCTGGAATTGTCTTCGCTGGCAGCCTTCAACATGTATGACAACGAAACGCCCGGTGCGGGAGCCATCACGGGCATCGGCACGGTGAGCGGCGTGGAATGCGTCATCAGCGCCAACAATCCAGCGATCAAGGGCGGGACGAGCTACCCCATCACTGTCGACAAAACCCTGCGTGCGCAGGAAATCGCCCGCCAGAACGGCCTGCCCACCATCTACCTGGTCGAATCCGGTGGTGCGAACCTGCCCCATCAAGATCAGGTCTTCGTCAAAGGGGGACGCGGTTTCGCCAACCAGACGCAGATGAGCGCAATGGGCTTGCCGCAGATCTCGCTGGTCTTCGGCAACAGCACCGCTGGCGGGGCCTATATCCCTGGCCTCAGCGATTACACGGTCTTCGTCAAGGAGCAGGCGCTGGCTTTCCTGGGCGGCCCACCCCTGGTGAAGATGGCAACGGGCGAAGAAGTCGATGAAGAGACTCTCGGCGGCACCGAGATGCACGCTCATATCAGCGGTCTGGTGGATTACGTCGCCCAGAACGATGCCGACGCCCTTCGCATCGGGCGCGAAATCATGGCCAGCCTCAACTGGCGCAAGACCATTCAGGCCGAGCGACGCGAACCAGAAGCCCCCTATTACGACCCCGAAGAGTTGCTCGGCATTGTACCCATCGACACGATTCGCAAGCCGCTGGATATGCGCGAAGTCATTGCCCGCATTGTGGACGGCAGCCGCATGATGGAATTCAAGCCCAACTATGGCGATACGCTGGTCTGCGGCGATGCCTACATCAACGGTTTCCCGGTAGGCATCCTGGCGAATAACGGCGTGCTCTTCAGCGAAAGCGCCGAAAAAGCCGCGCAGTACATCCAACTGTGCAACCACCGCCGCATCCCGATCATCTACCTGCAAAATATCACCGGCTTCATGGTCGGCACACAGGCCGAGCAAAAAGGCATCATCAAGCAAGGCAGCAAGATGATCAACGCGGTTGCCAACAGCAATGTGCCGCAGTTCACCGTGCTGGTCGGTGGCGCGTATGGTGCCGGATACTATGCCATGTGCGGGCGTCCCTATGACCCGCGCCTGATCCTGGCCTGGCCGACCAGCCGCACCGCCGTCATGGGTGCAGAACAGGCCGCCGGGGTGCTGGGAATCATTCAGGAGGCCAGCGCCCGTCGCAAAGGTGCCGAGCCGGATATGGAACAAATCGAGATGATGAAGACGGGTGTGCGCATGATGTTCGATGAACAGAGCGATCCGTACTATGGAACTGCGCGCATCTGGGATGATGGCCTGATTGATCCGCGTGATACCCGGCAAGCGCTGACCATCGGTATCAGTGCGTCGTATAATCAGGATTGGGTCAGCCTGGGCGCACCGAATTACGGCAATTTCAGGATGTAACCCAATGCAGAGGAACGAAAAACATGCCCAACGAATATCACGAGAGCAATCGGCTGTCCTGGAATGCCGCGACCGAGCAGCATCACACGCATAAGCCAGATTTGATCGAGCGCTACAAAAATGGCTACAACAACCTGCATGCTGACGACATGCAGCTTCTCGGTGATCTGACCGGGAAAACTGTCGTGCATCTGCAATGCAATGATGGGCAGGATACGGTGAGCATCGCCAGGCACCTGGGCGGAACCGTGACCGGGGTCGACATCAGCGATTACGCCGTTGAGTTCGCACGGCAACTTGCCGCAGAAACCGAGGCGAATGCGACATTCGTCCGTAGCGATATCTTCGACTGGTTCAAAGAAACCGAGCAAACCTATGATGTCGTCTACACATCTTATGGCGCGATTGTCTGGATTGCTGATGTGAACACCTGGGCACGCGGAATCGCCAAAGTATTGACACCTGGCGGACGCTTCGTGATGATTGACTTTCACCCGCTGATGGGGATGTACGAGATCGATTGGTCGTTGCAATACGACTACATGGGCGGGACACGAATTGAGACAGGTGGGGTCGGGGATTATGTGGGGGATGATTACGAGGGTGCATTCCGGAACCCGCACCGCGCCTACGAATTTTGCTGGGGGATGTCCGATGTGATTGGCGCTCTGCTGAAGGCGGGCTTGCAGCTACAGTCCTTCGAAGAGTATGACTACATCAACGGCTGGCAGCGCTTCCCAGAGATGCGCACCGAAGGCCGTAAGCACTACTTGCCGGACAATCAACCCAGGATGGCGCTGATGTTCAGTATCATCGCTAGCAAGCCGGCGTAACCAGAAGCCCACAACAATCAAATCCGGATTTGGAAAGTTTGCCGTTTCCCTGTAAAATCAAATCTGGATTTGAATAGTGTTTCTTGTTGAGAGGACTTTATTGATGGTTACAGCAGCACCGACTCCTCAGATTTCTGCCAACCCCTTCACCGAAGAACACGAGATGTTTCGCAAGGCCGTGCGCAGTTTCGTTGAAAACGAAATTGCACCGTATGCCGACGAGTGGGAAGAGGCGGGTATCGCCCCCCTGCATGATCTCTTCAAGAAGATGGGTGACCTGGGCTTCCTGGGCTTGAATTACCCGGAGAAGTACGGCGGCGCAGAGGCCGACATCTGGTTCACAGTGGCCTTCATGGAAGAATTGGGCAAAGCGCCCGTCGCAGGCGTTCCAATGGCGATTTCTGTGCATACGGATATGTGTACACCAGCACTCGCCAAGCACGGCTCCGAGCACCTTAAAGAGACATTTCTCGCCCCCGCCATTCGTGGGGAAGTCGTCGGCGCAATCGGCGTGACAGAACCCGACGCCGGGTCGGACGTAGCGCGGATTCGCACGCGTGCCGTTCGCGAAGGCGATGAATACGTCATCAACGGCAGCAAGATGTACATCACCAATGGCACGCAGGCGGATTGGGTCTGCTTGCTGGCACGCACCAGCGAAGGCGAGGACTATCGCGGGATGTCGCTGATTATGGTGCCGACGAACACCCCCGGCTTCCACGTCAGCCGGAAATTGGTCAAACTGGGCAACCACTCCAGCGATACCGCCGTGCTGACGTTCGAAGATATGCGCGTTCCGGTCACGAATCGCATTGGCGACGAGGGCAAGGGCTTCTACTACCAGATGGAGCAGTTCCAGATTGAGCGCCTGATTGCCGCGATTCTGGCCTATTCCGGCGCAGAGAAAGCTGTGCGCGATACCATGCGCTACACCAGCGAACGCAGCACCTTCGGCAAGCCGCTGATCTCGAACCAGTGGATCCAGTTCAAGCTGGGCGAATTGCTCACGGAAGTCGAAGCGACGCGCCACCTGACCTATCACTGTGCGCGGCTCGTCGCCGAAGACCCGGACAACCAGGAAGTCACGCGCATTGCCTCCATGTGCAAGCTGAAGGCCGGGCGATTGGTGCGGCAGGTGGCGGATACCTGCTTGCAGTTCTACGGGGGCATGGGCTACATGGAAGAAACGCCCATTGCACGCTATTTCCGCGATACGCGCCTGACCAGCATCGGCGGCGGGGCAGACGAAATCATGCTGCAGATCATTGCCAAGCTGGAAGGCATGGATAAGCACTGATGACTTACCGCATCGGTTCGGGGCAGGGATACTACGGGGATGATGTGACCCGTGCCCTGCCCATGATTCAGGGAGAGCATGTCGATGCCGTCTGTTTTGAGGCGCTGGCAGAACTCACTCTGGCGATTTTGCAGAAAGACAAGCTGAAAGACCCGCAGCGCGGCTACACCTTCGATGTCGGCATCATCGCCAGCAAGATCCTGCCTGAAGCCTACAAACGCAAGATTCCGCTGATTACCAATGGCGGCGGCCTCAATCCACTGGCAGCGGCGCAGATGGTGCAGGAGACCACAGCGAAACTCGGCCTCAGGGGGTTGAAAATCGCCGCTGTGACGGGAGATGACGTCAGTGGGCGACTGGAAGCATTCATTGACGATGGAGAACCACTCACCAATCTTGACACAGGCGAAACGCTTGACCCGACAAGTCATGTCCTCGCCAATGCCAACGTCTACCTCGGCGCACAACCCATTGTCGAAGCGCTGCAAAATGGCGCGGATATGGTCATCACCGGGCGCGTGGCCGACCCCTGTCTTTTCCTCGCCCCGTTGATCGCGCATTATGGTTGGTCATGGGAGGATTGGGATAAGCTGGCTTCAGGTATTGTTGCGGGACATCTGCTCGAATGCACGGCGCAGGTCGTCGGCGGGAACAGCCTTGCCCTGATCGACGAAATCGATCCCGCGCACCTGGGGCATCTGGGCTATCCCATTGCTGAAGTCGAAGCCGATGGCAGCTTCGTGCTGACCAATACCCCGGGCTTACCTGGAACGGTCACTCAGCAGACGGTCAAAGAGCAACTTCTTTACGAAGTGCATGATCCTGCCAATTACATCACGCCGGATGTCATCGCGGACTTCACCACGCTGGCGCTGGAAGATGTAGGAGAGAATCGCGTGCGCGTCAGCGGCGTGATGGGCAAACCACGACCGGAGACCCTCAAGCTCAACCTGGGGCGCATGGAAGGCTATATGCGCGAATTGATCTTCACCGTTGGCTGGCCGGATGCCTGGAAGAAGTTCGAACAACTTCAAGGCATGATTGAAGCCACCTGGGACGGTTTACCGATTGAGCGCGTGGAGTATCATTTCCTGGGACTCAACAGCCTCTATGGGAATGTCGTCCCCCTGCCCGAAGACCCGATGGAACTGGTTGTACGGGTGATGTTCACAGCGCAAGACGAAAGCACGCTCAAAACCGCCGTGCGCAAGTTGATGACCAACGGACTCAGCGGGCCAGCCGGGATGAGCATCTCCGGCACAACCGTCGGCGCGAAGCCCCGCATCGTCCTGGGTCTGTGGCCTACACTCGTACGGCGCAAGAACATTAAGCCCCAGATCAGCTATTTCGTTGTAGAGTAAGAGCGAAAGGACATAGCCATACAACTTTAGATCGCACAGCAACCATGAGAACGTTACTACTATCTTCAACATTCAAAGAAGACTTGGATTCGCTTGATCCAACTATTCGCAAAAAGGTTATCTGTACACTCCGAGATATCGAACGTGACCCGCATCACTCAGGACTTCGTACCGAAAAGCAGCATACTATTCGAGGACGCAAGATCCAACGTTCCCGTGTAAATCAAAAATATCGAATGCTCTGGGAATGGATTGACGGCAGCATTGGATTATGGCACGTCGGCAATCACGAATACATTGATGGCATTGATTCCATACGTGCCATTGAAACTGTCGAATGGACTGAGGATGTAACAACAAGAGAACGGCAGCCAGCATTTGACATCAAGGCTGAGAGCCAGGAAGACCTACCATTCCAGAATTTCCCCTCGAATATTCTGCGCATACTAGGTGTCCCAGATGAGCATCTTGATGAAGTGCGCCAGATCAGCGGCTTTGACGCTATCTGGGACATCCCCTTACCAAAAAATGTCCAGGCAACCCTTGGGGAAATCCTCACGAATCCACGCTGGTCAGAAGAAGATCTGCTCAACCCGAGACGCTTTCTCTATCGCACCAATCTCGATATGCTGGAAGGCTACACAAAAGGTAAAATCAAGAAACTGCTCCTGAACCTGACACCCGAACAAGAGAAGCTTGTCAAGGCCCAGACACGTGGAGCAATGCTCGTCAAAGGCGTTGCCGGTTCCGGCAAAACCACGATTGGGATTTACCGCGCACACGCCCTGCTTGAAGAATTGCTGTTGCAGCCGATGCTGGTAACCGACGAACCCGAAGGGCAGCAGATTCTCGTATTGACGTACACAACAACTCTCGCAAACGTGTTGCAACAAATGTTCATTGAGTTGTATGGTGAACTGCCTGAAGCTGTAGTCATTTCACACTACGATAAGTGGCTACGAGAATTCCTGGAAACACAGGGAGAGTATTTCACTCCTCCGAAGAACACAACGCGCGTCCGCTTCGTGGAGCAAGCCATCAAAAGAGTAAATGCTTCCTACCCTGACGATGACGTTATTCTCACCCGTGATCCGGACTTTTTCCTGGACGAATTTGATGCCATTCTCTATGGTCGGGGCATCTTCACGCTAAAAGAATATCGACAAATTCGCCGGGTCGGGCGCGGCAGCGGCCTGCAGCAGCACCACCGGGAGATCGTGTGGCAGGTCTTCAGCGAATATAAGCGCATTCTGTGGAACGAACACAGCAGCAAGGATTCTCGTTACCTTGATTACGGGGCAGTTCCTATGCGCATTATTCACCAATATGCGCAACAACTCCCCCGATACAAGGCGGTCATCGTGGATGAAGCCCAGGATTTGCCGCCTGTGCGCCTGCGCCTTGCAGCAATGCTCACCGGAGAGACTGCCCAGGGTATGGATGGTTTAACCCTGCTGGCAGACCCGGCGCAGAGCATCTACTATCGGGGCATACCCTGGAAGGAAGGCAATATCCAGCTTCAAGGTGGCAACCGTACGCGAATCCTTGAGCGCAACTTCCGCAACACCGTTCAAATCCTAAAGGCGGCAGAACGAATTCTTGATCAATGCGAGGATTTGAAAGACGAAAATGAGTACATTTCGCCGCAAACAACCGGTCGGCTTGGACCACGCCCGATACTGGCACAGTACCGTGATCCTGAAGACGCACTCGCCTATGTAAGCGATACCGTTATCACGCTATGCCAGAAACATCGGTACCGATTGAGCGACATCGCTATTGTGATGCGCATGCGCAAGCACCCAACGACCGGACGCAAACTGATGCAGGAATACGCGGAACAATTGGAAAATAATCATATTCCTGTCACCCGGTACGACAATAAAGCCAGCTTCGACCTTTTTCATGAGAGCGTCAAGCTCATCACAATGCATTCGGCCAAGGGGTTAGAGTTCCCCGTCGTCTTTATCGTCGAATTGGACGCGGATACCATGCCCTATATCTCATCTCCCGAGAAAGCAGAGGAGGACAGTCGACAGGAGCGGAAGTTACTTTACGTCAGTATGACACGAGCTTCAGAACGCCTCTTTGTACTCTATCCCAAAACAGATCGTAGTCCGTTCATTCGGGACTTGGTAGACGAGCAGGAAGAAGTTGTTGTTTCAATCCAAATATAGGCGAGACTAAGGCTTCGGTGCTACTCAGCATCGAAAACCCGCCTGTTGTTTGATAGCACTGCGGCCTGCATCTGAGTGCCGCCTGCGTATTCCCCCAGCAGCGACTGCAAATCCGCGACGGCATTGGCGATGTCGTCGCGGCCTTCGTCGTGCTGTGCTTCAACAGTGACGAAAATCTCGCTTGTATCCAGGCGTGCCGCGCTCTGGATGCTCTGCCGCCAGCACCAGCGCCGCGCATAGACTTCGCTCGTGTCGTCGGCGAAAATCACCTCACCCACCTCCGGATGCTTGATTTCATCACTGCCCAATTCGGTGAAGCGCTCATCTCCTTCGGCGAAACGCACCGTCAGCGCACCATTCAGGCTGCGAATGTCGAAGATGGCGACGGGCAGCGCGTAGCGAATGCTCACCAGATTGCCCAGGTCAACCAGTGTGTTGATCGAGGGAATATCGCCTTTCTTGGTCAGGCGACGCAGCAGGGCTTCGGCGGCGCTGCGCGTCCTGGTGGGTGAAACGCCGAATGCGCTGAAGGTTCGTCGCCACGCTGCTACGGTCGGCAAATCGCCCAATGACGTATCACCGATGCGCGTGAGGGTGGCTTGCTGTTCAGTGGCATAGGCATCCAACAGCCCCTGGGGGCTGGTCGCATTTTGCACACCCGAAACATGAATGACACCGCCCACAACCTGCGGGAACCGCTCTACGATGCGTTCGTGGTACTGAAAAACTGGCATGGACTCATCAATCTCCTGCGCTTGGCAGCGGTACGACTGCATTGTCTTCGTCTTCCATCTTCTCCAGGCGATTCACCGCCCAGACCCAGACCAGCAGCGGAATCAAGGCTACAACGCCCGTGCCCCAGGCAATCACCAATACTTGTTCCGCACCGAGGGTGTCAATCAGCCAGCCATGCACGAAGTAGCTGACAGAGGTCGAAAGCTGGAACCCGACCATATCAATCGAGAACATGCGCCCCAGGTAGCTATCCGGCGCGGATTTCTGGATGATGACGTTGCTATACGTCCAGTTGATTGAGCCACCCATCGCGCGAATGAACAAGCCCACCGCCACGAGGAAGAGGGTCGTCGCGCTGCCCATCACAGGCCAACTGACCAGCAGCAAGAGGAAGCCCACCGTGACCAATCGACGCAGGCGACGCACCGTACCATCTTTGAAGCGGTTCGTGAGCAGCGGGCCAACGATTGCCCCCACCCCGAAGGCACTCCACAATAGCGCCAGCGAGAGTTCACCGCGATTGCCGATCACAAAGAGCTGGGTCGCGAAGATCGTCAGCATCGTGTCAATATTGCCGATGCTCTGCCCGAATTTGACGAAAATCCCCGCAGCGACCTGTGGCGTGCGCAGTAGATAGCGCACCCCCTCTACAAAGCTGGTATCATCTTCCTCGGTCGGGTCAACACCGACCGCCTTCGCCAGCTTACGACCCAGGGCAGGATCATAACGGACGGTCATCAGGATGCCAGCGGCGACGGCAAAGGTCACAGCATCAGCCAATAGCGCCGCTGTGGAACCGAAGAAGAACGCAAACACACCGCCCAGGATCGCCCCCAGCGCCAGCATCACCGACCAGGTGACACTCATAACGGTATTGGCTTCCACGATATCGGTTGGCTTGACAAGCGCCGGGATGATCGCAGCCTGCCCCGGCTCAAAAATGGATGAGAGGACGAACTGCACCACCGTCACGATGTAGATCAGCCACAGCAAATCGGGCGAATCGGCTAGCAGAAAGAGCGGCACAACCAGCGCCCGCAGGACATTGCTCCAGATCAGCAGATTGCGCCGATTGAAGCGATCCAGCAGGACACCCGCAAAGGGGCCGACCAGCATAGGCGGCAGCACGCGCAGCACCAGGAAAATGCTAATTGCCACACCGGAGCCGCCGCTATAATCCGCGACCAACCCCAGCAGCACCACTGTATTGAACCAATCCCCGGTGAGGCTGATCACCTGCGCGATCCAGAGCTTCGCAAATTCGGGATTTTCGCGCAGCAAGCGCGCATATCGATTCATGCTTGAATGTTCCCTGAAAAGGATGAGTATGGTTGGCATCATAGCGGACAGGGAGCGAATCCAGCAATGACCAGAACGCACCAGCCGTGGTTGACACTCCTGTTATAAAGCGTTACCTTTCTCATGTTGTGCCGATCACGCATGGATGAAACACATGTCATTGCAGGCGTTTCTGTATGTAGGCCTGGGCGGCTTCCTGGGCGCAAATGCGCGCTATATCCTCTCGCTGTTGGTGACGCAACGCGCAGCCAACATCACTGGAGTCGCGCTGCCTTTCGGTACTGCCTTCGTGAATGTTACGGGGTCTTTCGGGCTGACGCTCTTCAGCGTATGGATTGCGCGGCAAGCCGGACTGCCGGATGGCGTGCGTTTGATGATCGGGACAGGGTTTTTCGGCGCGTATACGACCTTTTCCACCTATGCCAATGAGAGCATCAACCTGCTGAATGGGGGCAACACGATCGCAGGTTGGGGCTACGTGATTGGCACCAACCTCCTCTGCCTGCTGGGTGTGCTGCTGGGCTTATGGCTGGCAGGCAAACTCTGGACGGCGTAGCAACAACTGTTCATATACGGAGACATGACGCAATGGAAGAATGGCTGAAAGTAGTTCTGCTGGGCATCATTGAAGGCGTGACGGAATTCTTGCCGATTTCGTCCACCGGGCACCTGATCGTCGCCGCAGAGTTCATGCAGCTTCGCGAGAGCCTGCAGGGCACATTCGAGATTTTCATCCAGTTCGGCGCGGTGATCGCAGTCATTGTCTACTACTGGGGTGACCTCTGGCAGCAATTGCGCACTGTAGCACGCCCGGGGGGAGACGAGACCCGCAAGCTGTGGCTGGGCGTTGCGGTCGCCTTCGTCCCAGCCGCAGCAATCGGCCTGTTGGCAGATGACTTCCTGGAGCGTGTGCTCTTCAACCCGACCGTCGTTGCGCTGGCGCTGATCGTCGGCGGCATCATGTTCCTCGTCATCGAGCGATTCATCACCGGGCAGCACGAAAACCCGGAAGACAGCGAAATTAGCAGCGATCCGCTGACCCTGCGCCAGGCCTTCATCGTCGGTTCCTGGCAGGTGCTGGCGCTGATCCCAGGAATGTCCCGCAGCGGTATGTCCATCATCGGCGGCATGCTGGCAGGGCTGGATCGCCGCCGTGCCACACAGTTCTCGTTCTATCTGGCAATCCCTACGCTGGGCGCTGCCACGGTCTATTCGCTTCTGCGCGACCTGGATCAGCTCAATGCGGAGGATTTGCAATTTCTCTTCGTTGGGGCGATTATCTCCGGGATTGTCGCCTGGATTTCGATTGGCTGGCTGCTGCGTTTCATCTCGCGCAACAACTTCATCCCCTTCGGCTACTACCGAATAGCACTGGGAATCATGATTCTTGTCATTACCTTAATGTAGCGCAACACCCTTAATTGTTACATCCATGAAACACCTCTATACTGTGGACGTAACGAAAACGTTCGAGTCTAGAGTGAAAAGCAGACCAGCAATGGGCAAAATCTTAGTCATTGAGGATCAAGTGGACATCCTGGATGATGTCGTCGATACCCTGAGACTCGAAGGGTATGAAGTGCTGCGCGCCGAGCGTGGTGAGGACGGCGTTCGGCTGGCGCGTGAAGAACTGCCGGACTTGATCGTATGCGACATCATGATGCCCAATATGGATGGGTATCAAGTCCTGGAGATTCTGCGCAGCGAGACAGAAACGCGCACGATTCCCTTCATCTTCCTCACAGCACTCGCAGAACGCGCCAATTGGCGGCAGGGCATGGTGATGGGCGCAGACGATTACGTGACCAAACCCTTCCACCTGCAAGACCTGCTGGAGAGTATCCAGGCGCAATTCCACAAGCAAGAATTGATCGAGGATCGTACGCAAGAGCAATTGGATACCCTGCGCAACAGCATCGTGCTGGCACTACCGCACGAACTGCGCACGCCACTCAACTCCATCATCGGCTTTTCCGACATGCTGGTGAGCGAAGCCGATCAATTGAGTCCCGATCAAGTCAGCAACTGGGGACAGCACATCTCCAAGGCGGCGGAACGCCTCTATCGCCTCGTCGAAAATCACCTGTACTACGTTCGCTTACAGGTCGCAGTGCAGGGCGGCGCGCGGCTCCAGAGTGATGACGCCCTCTTCGACTTCGGCAGCGCCATCGAATCGATCGCACGCGATCTTGCCGACGAGTGTCATCGCCCGGATGACCTCCGGCTGGAACTTGACCCCGCCCCGATGATCCAGATGCAGGATAACGACGCTCAGAAAGTCGTCCATGAACTGGTCTCCAATGCCTTCAAGTTCTCCGAACCCGGCACCCCGGTGCATGTTTACGGCGAAGTCGTCGACGGCGGCTACAAGTTCACCGTGACGGATGAAGGGCGCGGCATGAATAAGAAGGACATCGACCAGATCGGTGCCTATATTCAATTCGAACGCTGGATTTACGAGCAGCAGGGCATGGGGCTGGGTCTGACCATCGTCAAGCTGCTGGCAGCGGGCTACGACACCGATTTCAACATTCGCAGTAACAAGCAACAGCCTGGAACCCGGGTCTGCTTCGTCCTGCCAACAGCGAGCTGAATCTCGGCGGCGGTGGGCATGTGCGCAGCCCGTTCAGGTAACCCTCTGCCCCGCCGAATCCAGTCGGATTCTTAATGTAGCAAGGTGGTTCTTCTGGCCTATCCTGGCATCAATACTGGTTGTTTTGTGTGAGAAGTGGGATGGCAAATCCACGCCAGTGACTTCGGTCAGGTTTTTGGCATGTTTGGCCAAGAAGCCGTATAATAAGGACGCAAGCTGGTATTTGGTTCACAGAAACAGAGGGTTTCGTACTCATGCATACATCCACCCCGCGCTGGCTGCTCCTGGCGAGCCTCGCCACAGTGATTGTCCTGGCAACTGGCTGCTTCCAGGCCGTCGGAGACCAGGCGGAAGGGACGGTTGTCGCCGAGCGGCTGACGGAGACACCCACGCAACCGCCCACCGAGACAGAACCGCCAACAGCGGAGGCCACTGCTGAACTGACCGCACAGGTAGAAGCAACTGAAGAAATCCTGCTCGTCAGCCCGACACCCTCGGATACGACCACCGCGACCCTCTATGTACCGAGCGATACACCCACTGTGACCAGCACCGCGACGAATACCCCGGCGGATCTCCCGTTAGGCAATGTCGAAGGGACGGCTGTCGCCCAGGAAGCGACACCAGACTCCTTCCAACTGACTTCAACAGCCCTCATCCAGGAAGCGACGGATCGCGTGGCGACAACCACAGCCGAAGCGGCCATCACCCAGGGGCTGGTTGATACGGCAACGCCGACTGCTTCGCCAACGACGGATGGCGGACAGTTATTCCCGACAACGCAAGCACCTGTCGTCAGTGGTGGAGACTGCGTGCATGAAGTGCGTCAGGGCGAGACCATGTACCGCCTGTCTGTCAATTATGGCCTGCCAATCAACACGATCGCGGCAGCCAACGGCATCGTCAACCCGACGCTGATCTTGATCGGTCAGCGCATCACCATTCCAGGCTGTGGCACGACGGGCTTTACCCCACCCCCCACATCGACGGTGATCCCCACACGGACACCGATTTTCGGCACGGGAGGGGCTGGACAGGGTGGCGGCGCGACGGCTTTCCCACCTGTCGGGGGTGGCAGCACCTGCGGCAGCCAATACATCGTGCAGCAGTACGACACGCTCTTCCAGATTTCGCTGCGCTGCAATGTCCCGATTGCGAGCATCGCAGCAGCCAACGGCATCAGCAATATCAATCGCATCGAATATGGGCAGGTGCTGACGATCCCGCCACAATAACCGACTTATGAACCTATGTCGCATTCAGAGGCGGTCTTTGTAGCCGCCTCTTTTCATGTCGCCCGATCATGTCGTGCCAGAACGACCAACCCTTGTGGAGGCTGCTTATGCACGAAATGCACGAAGAAATCCTCAGCACACGCAGCATATACCGGGGACGGGTCGTCAACCTGGATGTGCACGCGGTACGCCTGCCCGATGGCAGCGAAAGCCAGCGGGAAGTCGTGCGGCATGTAGGCGCTGTGGGCGTGGTTGCGGTCGATGCAGACGCGCACGTGCTGTTGGTGCGGCAATATCGCAGCGGTGCAGGACAGATCATGATCGAGATTCCGGCTGGCCTGCTCGAACCCGGCGAAGACCCGGCACAGTCCGCTATTCGCGAATTGCGGGAAGAAACGGGCTACCGCCCCACCTCACTGGAACCGCTGGGAGGCGTCCACGCAGCGCCAGGCTATACCAGCGAATACATCCACCTCTTCTATGCACCGGGTTACGAATTCGCCCCGTTGGAGCAAGACACGGATGAATTTGTGGAAGCGCTGCGGGTTCCTTTGCAAGAGGCGCTGACGATGGTCGAAACAGGTGCGATCACAGAAGCGAAATCGGTGGTTGCTCTGCTGCGCGTAGCACGCCGACTGGGGCGCTGAGGGCACCGGATGCACCCTTTTTCACGATCACCGCTCGTGCTACACTAGATTTTCTAATCAACTGAAGCCCGAACAACCAAGACGCGCTCTCCGGGCGCGTTGTTTGAGTATCCAGGAGAGAGCAACCTCATGCACGAACTCATCAAGCACCTGCAATCCCCCCCGCCGGATCGTCCGACCGTAGAAGTTGGCGATACCGTCCGTGTCTATGTTCGTATCGTCGAAGGCAACAAAGAGCGTACGCAGCCCTTCGAAGGCGTTGTCATCCGCGCGCGCAAGGGCGGCAATAACGCGAATTTCACCGTTCGCCGCATCGCGTCGCATGGCGTCGGCGTGGAACGTACCTTCCTGGTGAACAGCCCGCGCCTCGAACGCATCGACATCAAGCGCCGTGCCAAGGTACGCCGCGCACAGCTCTACTACCTGCGCAATCGTCGCGGCAAGGCTGCCCGCTTGAAGGAACGTCGTTAAGCGCCAGGAGCAACCGCAGTGGACAGACCGTTCATCGGTATCTCGGCGTCGCAGTACCAGAAGCCGGGACGAACATGGCGTTATAACATCGCGTATGAACCGAATATCGTCGCCATTGAACGCGCCGGGGGATTACCGATCATCATCCCGGCATCTGTCTCGATGGATACGTTAGATGCCATCTACCAACGGCTGGATGGCGTACTGCTGCCCGGTGGGGGCGACATCAACCCGCAAGCTTACGGACAGCAAGCGCACGAGACAATCGACTCGGTCGATGATGCCCGCGACAGCATTGAGATGACGCTGACGCGCAAGGCCGTCGCGGATGATCTGCCCATTTTCGGCATCTGCCGGGGCGTCCAGGTGATGAACGTAGCACTTGGGGGTTCGCTGCTGCAGGATATTCCCTCCATGGTCGAACACGCTGCGCGTCACACGATCGACAAAGAACGCGAGCCGCGCAGCAAGGTGCTGCACGATGTTCGCATCGAAGAGGGCACACGGTTGGCCCAGATCATCGGCGAGTCCGTCGTCCCAGTCAACAGCATCCACCATCAGGCACTGGGGAACATCGCGCCCGGCGCGCGCGTGACGGCTTATTCTAGCGATGGGCTGAAGGAGGGCATTGAACTGCCGGATAAGCATTTCGCGCTGGCAGTGCAGTGGCATCCGGAAGATATGATTGACGACGACCCGCGCATGCAGGCGCTCTTCGACGCATTTGTCGATGCAGCTCGCAATCGCATGCGATCGTAGCCACATGTCGCACATCGACCTGTAGCATTGAAAGAGGGCGCATCATGCGCCTTTTTTGTTTCTCAACCGATCTGTGGGTTGACCGAAGTGCTCGACTTGGAAGCCTCTTCGCCGCCGAAGGTGAGGACGCGCAAAGACCCTTCCGGTGGTTGCAGCGGCAAGCGTACGTAAAATGTCGCGCCAGGGAATTCTGTCATGCTGTGCCCGGGACTCTCCACCCAGATTTCGCCACCGTGTCCTTCGATGATCCCCTTGGCAATCGTCAGCCCCAGCCCGGGCCCCGCACCCATGAATTTGTAGATGCCCGTTGAATGAAGCTGCGTATCGAAACCGCGATAGAATTTCTGGAAGATATAGGGCAGGTCTTTCGCTGCGATGCCCACGCCCGTATCCTGAATCTTGAACACGACCGATTCCGGCTTCCCCGGTCGGCTTTCCAGATAAGCGCTGACATCAATACGACCGCCATCCGGCGTGAATTTGATAGCGTTCATGAAAAGATTGCGCAATGCCTGGGTCAGGCGCTGCAAATCAGCCTCAACGTTGGGCAGCCCCTCCAGATCATGCACATGGATCGTGATATTGCGCTGATTCACGGGATCGCGCAGCGGTTCCAACGCCAGTTTCACCAGGGTTGCAGGTGCCGTTCGGACGAAGCGCAAATCCATCGAATTCACGTCAATCTGGCTCACATCCAGCATGGCAGAAATCAGTTCTTCCATACGCTCAGTGGATTTGCGCAGGTTCTGGATCATTTGCTGTGCGCCGGGATCATCGCCATTCATCATGCTATCGATGATGTCGGTATAGCCACGCACCTGCGCCAGCGGCGTGCGTAGCTCATGGCTGGCAATAGTGATGAAATCAGTCTTGATGGCGTCCAGCTTCTCCAACTCGGAGTTGGCGTTTTCCAGCCGCTTGTTGAGGACGCGCATGGTATCGTTGAGGTGCTGCAAATCGTCAATCAGGCGAGCGCTGCGCAGTGCCGTCGTCACCTGATGCCCGATCACGAAGAGCATCTCCATATCCGCTTCCTGGTACAGCCCCCCGTTGAGCTTCGTGCCCCCTGCCAGCAACCCAATCAAGCGATCCTCTGCCACCAGGGGAACATACGCACTCATCCCCAGGCTGTGAAAGAAGGCGCGTTCTTCTTCCTGCACCGCCGCGTAGGCCGGGTTGTAATCCACATCGTATTGCGTTAGCCCCTCTTTCTCGACGACGAGTTTGTGGTAAATTGGACTCTTCTTGCTGAGGTAGCCACTTGCCCTGGGCGTTTCCAGCGTACTGCCGCCGTCCAGCACAATCAATTCGACAGCATCGGGGAAACGAAAGGTGCTGTTGATGAGAATCAAGGCAGAACGACGCAGCCCCAGCACACGATTGAGGGAATTGGTAGTTGCAGCAACGACTTCGTCGAGCGTTGCCGCGCGTGCAACCTGCTGACTGTAGAGCGCGATGGCCTCCGGTAAGTCCAGAGTGGTGCGGGCCAGAATACGCTGGAAGAGCCAGTTGATGATCCCACGCGCCGTGATAATAATGGCAGCGCCCATCAGTGCGATAGCCCCGATGACGAGAATACTCAACGCCGGATTGGGCAAATTGAATGCCCGCGAGAAATCATAGCGGTTCGCGAAATACAGCCCTGCAAACAGCAAGACCCAGGTCACCGCAATCAGGGCGAGGGAGCGCGCGCCGTCAAAGAGCAAAGTCCGCAAATCAGGCAGGTGCTGCCACAAGCGGCTGAGCGTTGCCAGCAATCCCACGATGGCACCCAGGCCAGCGGCCAGCAACATCCAGACCGCCGATGCACTGGTCAGCAGAAAGACCGTCAGAAACAGCAGCGCAGCCCCGGCCAGCCAGTATACGGCGCGGTTGGCGATTTCCGGCATACTGGCACGGAAGAAGCGCACGAATATCAGCAGGCTGAGCCATAAATTGAACCCCAACAAACCGACGACAACCACGACGGCGGGTAAGGTCGGGAGCGCTTCAGGCCAGTTCACCCACCCTGTGACGGGAACCGGGCTGAGCAACGCTGCAACCAGGTAAGCCGCCAGCCACACAATCCCCAGCCCGAGCCAGAGTCGCTGCACCCGTCCCCAGACAATATCTTGCAACACGAGGGAACCATAGAAGAGCGTCAGCACGATCCCGCCAGCCCAGAAGAGCACAGCACGGGGTAGCGTGTCCGCAAGCTGCCACTCGGCAGGTAACCAGAGGGCAGCTGTAGTCGCCATCAACGACAGCAGTAGCAGCCCCAGTGCCGCCGCCGAAGCACCTCGCTGCCGGATCACCAACAGGAGCATTCCGAACTCCACGAGCAGCACCGCTGCGATCAAGATGTTGTACGCATCCAGGATCATGTATCCGCCTATCGTGGATCACTTCAGAATGTAGTGAGTGCCCTTCTTGGAGCCAACCTTAATCAGTATGCCCTTCTCCACCATATCGACAAGATCGAGGCGCAGTGTCTCCGCAGAGACCCCTTCGCAAAGCTGACGATATTCCCGATTGGTGATGGAGCCTTGCTCGCGAATGTATTGCAACGCCTTGGCCTGACGATGATTGGTGTTGCGCATCCAATCGGGTGGCTTGGGCTTTTCGCGCTCATTGTAGAGGGTGACGGCAAAGCTGTAAGGACGTGCATCGAAGTGCGGCGGTTGGTGACCCGCCTGCTCCATGACTTCGATCATGCGATCAATACCCAGCCCCAATTCTTCAATGTAGCCCCATTGGAAGAGACCGTTTACGATACGAGGGTTGCGGCTGAAATGCTCGTCCTTGATGTTCTCCACTGTGATGAAACCCGGCAGGCCACCTGGCGAAATCACTTCCAGGCGGTCGGAATACATGCGCAATTCAATGCGTCGTCCCCGCAGGCGATAATCGCGATGGCAGATGGCATTCACGATGGCTTCGCGAACTGCAAACTGCGGGTATTCCGTGCGTTCTTCGCGCTCCAACCCCTTGACTACCGCGCTGACCGCCATTTCACTCCAGATCAAGTTCCAGGCGGATTCAATCAGGCGTGGCAGCGGGCCAGTTAATTCCTCGCGGCGGGTATACCCCGCCAGGCCGCTCTCGCCACGTGGGGTCGTGCCGACGAATTTGGCGAAGACTACGCTGCTCTGTGGCAGCCACTGCTGGGGATATTCGGTGAAGAGCAAAATGCCCACGACCGTCGGTTGACCATCTTCTGTGATCGCGCCGATTTCCAGCAAGAGGTCTTCGACCTTGCCGTTGTAAGGGCGCTTGGTGCGCTCTGCACGTTTGGCGAGATATTCTTCGATCATCTCGCGGTTGAAGGTCTCTCGCGTCGCGCCGTGCACGGCTTCGGATTCGTAATCACCCGTGCTCTTCGCGCTGGCGAGGCGCAGAATCTCTTGCCCACCGAGCGGACGATTGTGGTCACCGCTGCGAATCAGCACACGCCCATCGGACATGGCATGCAGTTCGATGCTGCGCGGTACCCGCAGCGTGTAGACGACGACGGTCTCGGCGTCATCATCGCTAGTCTGCACTTCGAACGAGCCAACTTCGCCAAAAGGATCTTCCGCTTCCGCGGCATCAGCACCTGCGGCGCTATCCCCACTGCTGCTGTCACTTTCGCTGTCGTCTCCCTCAGCTTTTTCCGCCCCATTGACGGCAACTGCCTGCGGCACAGCTTCAGCATCTTCTACCAGCGGCGCGCGCAAGCTGCCATTGACGCTGCTGAAACGCACTTCCTCCCACTTGTTGGCTACAACAGGTGGGTTGTAAAGCTCATCCGCCTGCTTGATCGCTTCCTGCACACTTTCAATCGTAGGGGGGTCGTCTGCTGGGGTTCCGTCCGGGCGTAGACCGATCAGAATCGTGCCGCCTTCGGTATTGGCGAATGCCACCAGCGTCTCCGCAATGGCTTGCGGATCCGGAGTCGGCAAGAAGGCGAGTCGGGGGCCTTGGCCTTGTCGAATTAGGTCAGGGTTTATCATGGCTGTTCGCTACAGTTACCAGCTTGTTAGACGCGAGATTGTACCATATTTCCGGAAAAACCCGGCATAGCTTACGGTCAGGCTGCAATTTCTGGTATCATTGTAACAGGAGTTTGCGCATTTCGTCGCGCAAAACCACGATATTTCCGTTAACCATCCACTGAGCATCCCATGCAGCGTATCGCCCCTTTGCTGAATCTCGCCGGAAATCGCCTTCACAGCCTGCCCTTGCTGGTCATGTATCTGACTGATGGTTGCAATAGTCGCTGTATCTCCTGCAACATCTGGCAGAATCCACGCCGCAATATGCCGATGCAACTGGTGAAGCGCATCGCAGCACAAGTGCCGGAAATGGGCGTGCGCTGGGTGCTGCTCAGCGGAGGTGAAGCCATGCAACACCCGGAATGGCCCGCCATTGCCAGGAGCTTCCGGGAACAAGGCGTTCATACGATGCTGCTGACCAACGGGCTGCTGCTGCGGCGGCAGATCGATGAAGTGGTGAAAAGCGTTGATGAAGTGATCGTCAGCCTGGACGGGGGCAATGCTGCGACTTACGAGGCCATTCGCGGTGTGGATGCTTTCGACCTCGTACTGGATGGCGTCCGCGCCTGCCGAAATCGTGGACTTCCCGTGACCACCCGCACCACTGTACAACGCGCAAATTATGCGGAAATCCCGCAAATCATCGAAGTCGGCTTGCAGAACGACGTGAACGCCATCAGCTTCCTGCCTGCCGATGTCAGCAGTGATGAAGCCTTTGGCGAACGCGACGCAACCTGGAATGACGGCGCCTTAACCCTGGAAGACACCGAAAAACTGGACACCATTATCGACAACATCGAAGAGCGCTATCTGGCGGCCTTCACAGACGGACGCATTGCCGAGAGTCCCCGCAAGCTGCGACGCATTCTGGTGCAGTACTTCCGGGCGCTGTTGGGGGAAGCGGATTTCGCTGCCCCACCCTGCAACGCCCCGCACTTCAGCACGGTAATCGAGGTCGATGGCAGCTTGCGCCCCTGCTACTTCCTACCCAAGGTCGGACGACTGAGGCCGGAAGATGACCGCCTGAAAACGGCGGTGAACACCACAGCGGGACAGGCAATGCGCAAGGCGTATCGTGCCGGGCAGCGCCCCGAGTGCGAACGCTGCGTCTGCCCGCTGTACAAGGGAGCGCGGGCACTGTTGAGGATGTGAAGCATGTGGATTCTGCTGAGTCTGATTCTCATCACGGCGCTGCTGGCGGCGCGCGCATTCCTGGTGACCATGGGCACGATCAAAGATCCCATCCTGCAAAGCTTCGAAGTCTTCGGCGAAGAGCAACACTACAGCCCTTCGCTCTGGCTGGTCGTGTGGACGGGAGCCACGCTCTATCTGTCGCTGTTCCTGTATTTTCCGGCGGGCCAGGTCGTGATGCTCGGCGTTCTCGTCGGGCTGGCAATCTCCGGGTTGGCAGAGCCAGTCCACCGTCTGCGCGAACGGTACAATCTGCATTTTAAGAATTTCCCGAAGTGGTATCACATCATGGTCGAGCGTACTGATCGTGAGGAACGGCGTCGCATCGCTTATCACTGGCTGCGGTTGCCCGCACGTACGCGCTGGCTCTATAACGCACGCACCGAATTATTCTGGCAATGGGTCGATCAAGTGTTGATCACGGTTGGCTGATGTCGATACTATCGCGCATTCGTCAGAAGCTACGCCGTCCCTTGCGCACGCTCAGCAGCCAGCAGGCCTATGCCCAATGGGCTGCAACCTACCCCGCTCACGCACACAACCGCCTGATGGCAGTCGAACAAGAGGCAATGCTAGCAGTCATGCCACCGCTGAAGGGACGCGCTGTGCTGGATCTGGCCTGCGGGACGGGGCGCTACGCACAGATCGCCCGGCAGCAGGGCGCAGCCTTGGTGGTTGGGGTTGATGATCACCTCACGATGCTGCGCGGAGCTACCGTACCAGACCTGGCTCAGGGGACGATGGAAGCAATTCCGCTGCCGACCAACAGCATGAATGTCGTGATCTGTGGCCTGGCGCTGGGGCATCTCCCCAGGGTTGGCCCGGCCATGCGGGAAATCAGCCGCGTGTTGCGCGGGGGAGGTATCTGTGTGCTCAGTGACTTCCACCCCTTCCAGTATTTGCGCGGAGCACAACGCACCTTCATCGCCGCCGATGGACGCACGTACGCTGTGGAGCACTACGCGCACCTCTACGCGGATTATGCCGAGGCGACGCGCAGCGCTGGCCTCTCGATCCAACTGGTGCGTGAACCCATATTGCCGGAGGGGGACGGAACCCCTGTGGTATTGGTGCTGCGCCTGGAAAAACGCACCTAAGACTCCGAATCGCCCTGACGCACCAGGGCATAGCCGCCAATCACGAGCGCAATCAGCAACGGCGGAACCAGCAGCGATCCCAGCAACCGCGCCAGCACATCCGCGCCAGCCAGCACCACGAAGTACATCAGCAGGAAGACTCCCACGCCCAGCACTGCCAGCAGCGCACCCGCCACCAGCGCCTGCACCAGGAAGCGATTGTCATTCATGAAATGCCTCATTTCTCAAGAATCGGTTCGTTAGCGGGCGCATTGTAGCGCATGGAGTTCGAACTTAGGATAGATGGTTTTGCGAGGAATCCGGGGCTGGATACAAAGAAGCCATCCGATATGGATGGCTTTTGAAGCGCATTTTTGTAGCTGGGAGACCTGGACTCGAACCAGGAATGGCGGAACCAGAATCCGCTGTTTTGCCAATTAAACTATCTCCCAAAGCTTCGCAATCATACTGGGAACCATGGGAGATGTCAAGATTATGTTGCCCTTTATTCAGGGCTTTTGAGCTGTGCCACACTCAGTTTGATGCGCCGGATTGACTCCTCTTTGCCGAGGATTTCCATCGTCTCGAAAGTGGGTGGCGAAATCTTCTGTCCGGTAATCGCCACGCGGATTGAGCCGAAGAGCTGACCGTTCTTCACACCCAGTTCTTTCGCCAGCGCCTTGAAGGCTTCGTACTGCGCTTCATGCGAGAAGTCGTCCAGCCTCTCGATCAATTCGACGGCGGCTTTCAGACAGCGTACCGTGCCCTCCGCGTCCATCTTCTTCTGGATCAGCAAATCTGCCGGAGGTGCCTGGAAGTTGCCCCAATCATCAAAGAGGAAGCCCGCCAGTTCCACTGCTTTCGGCAGCATATCAATGCGCGTCTGGATCACTGGCGTGATTTTCGCCAGCAGCTCATCATCGACCGTGTACCCGGCCTCTTCGAAGTAAGGCTTCAGGAGTTGCGCCAGTTCTTGCGTGTCCATCTCGCGGATGTAGTGCCCGTTGAGCCAGGTCAGCTTGTCGATCGGGTAAGCGCTGTTGGCCGGATTCACATCTTTCAGGTCGAAGCGCTCAGCAGCCTGATCCATGCTGAAGACTTCCACGTTGTCGCCGAAGTTCCAGCCGATGTTCGCCAGGAAGTTGAGCACAGCGTCGGGTACGTAACCGCCCTCGATGAAGTCCTGCGCCAGTACCGGGATGTCCTGCCCATCTTCGCTGGCGACTTTGCGCTTGCTGAGCTTCCCCTTGCCATTGGGATTGAGGATGAGGGGCATGTGGGCATACTGCGGTTTCTCCCACCCGAAAGCCTCCCACAGATGCCAGTGCAGCGGCAGCGAGGGCAGCCACTCGACGCCGCGCGTGACATGGGTGATCTCCATGAAATGATCATCGACCACATGCGCCAGATGATAGGTCGGGAAGCCGTCCGCCTTCAGCAGCACCGTATCTTTGAGCGTGTCGTTCTCGAATTCCGTTTTGCCGCGCACGATGTCCTGTGTGATGACCTTACCTTCTCGCGGCGTCTTGAAACGGATCACGTAGGGTTTGCCTTCGGCTTCCAGCTTCGCAACCTCTTCTTCCGTGAGGTTGCGGGCGCGTCCATCATAGCCCGGGGGCAGCCCCATCTTCTTGCGCTCTTCCGCGATTTGTTCTAGCTCTTGCGGTGTCTCGAAGGCCTTGTACGCCTTGCCCTGCTCCAGCAGCCAGTTCGCCCACTTCTGGTAAAGCTCCAGACGTTCCGACTGGCGATAGGGGCCGTAATCGCCGCCGACATGAGGGCCTTCGTCGAATGCAATACCGAGCCAGTCAAAAGCGCGTAGGATCCCCTCTTCCGAACCTTCGACATAGCGCGTCTGGTCGGTATCTTCAATGCGCAGAATCTGCTGCCCCCCAAAGCGACGCACATAGAGCCAGTTGAAAATCGCCAGCCGGACGCCACCCAGGTGCAGTGGGCCAGTGGGGCTGGGGCCGAGGCGTAAGCGCACAGGTTTGTCAGTCACGGAAGATGCTCCTTCGGTTCGTTTTCTCGGAGGTTGTTACGGATCACTGATTATAGGGCAAGCCAGGGGGTTACGAAAGGCGCTTACGGCGCACGATCACGCTCTGCACCAGCCCAATGCCCACCATCGTGAACAGCAATGACGTGCCGCCGGAACTGACAAATGGCAGCGTTAAGCCCGTCACTGGCATCAAATTGAGATTCATGCCGATAGAGACAACGGTCTGGAAGAAGATCATCCCCGCAACACCGTAGCAAATCATGCTGCCGAGGGGGTCAGCAGCGAGCCGCGCCCCGCGTAGAATGCGCATGAGGAGCACGCCCAATAAGCCCATCGTCGCCATGCCACCCACGAAGCCGAACTCATGCGCGATCACGCTGAAGATGAAATCGGTGTGGCGCACGCGCAGGAAGCGTCCGGCGTTCTGCGACCCGGTTGTATAGCCTTTGCCGAACAAGCCGCCAGAACCGATGGCGATGCGTGCTTGCTGGATGTTGTACTGCGAGCCGAAACGCGCTTCAAGGTCATCTTCATCTGCCTGGAAGAGAAAGGTCGTGATGCGCTCCAACTGATAGGGCTGCAACTGAGTCAGGCCGAAGGGCAGCGCGATGGCCCCCGCCAGCCCCATGATGGCGATGTGTCGGATGCGCAGTCCCGCCGCCCAGGTGATCGTCGCCCAAATGACGATGAAAACAATGGTCGTCCCCAGGTCTGGCTGGATGAACACCAGCCCGGCAATCACGCCCAGGTGCAGCAGTGACTTAAGCACCGTGATGAAGTTATCCATTTCCTGGTAGCGGGAGGCGAAGAACTGCGATAGCGTGATGATAAGCAGAATTTTGGCCACTTCTGAAGGCTGAATCAGAATGCCGACATTGATCCAGCGGCGCGCGCCTGCATCCCCCTCGACCCCGAAGAAGACCACCATCAGGAGCATGACGACCATCAGCACATATAACCACATGTGCAGCCCGCCCAGGATGCGATAATCCAGGAAGGTCATCACAAAGATGGCGATGGTGCCGAAGATTGCGAAGCGGATCTGATCGGGAACGCGGCTGATGAGCGTGGGGTCAATCGCATCTTGCGTGGCGCTGGCGATTACCATCACCCCGAAAACCGTCAGCATCAGGGTCACACCAAATAGGATATAATCGAAACGCTGCCAGATGCTACCTTCTTGCATGGATCAGGAACCCGTACTACCGTCAATGAGCCATGCATTGTACTGCACAGGGCGACCCAGGGGGTAGGTTCAACCTCAATCCCCTATTCGAGGTCGTCGGGACGGCGGTTGGGCAGCGTGTCCTCATCGGAGTACGGAGAATCACCTTCGTCGGTCTCCTCCGGCTCCACCTCATAGCTCATCGTCTCCATTTCCGCCGTCGGCTCCAGTTCAGCATCGAACGGCGCAAAGGTTTCGTCTTCGCGCTTGCCGGGGGACGCACTACCGGGCTGCTTCGTGAAGGGGATTTGCGCGACGATTACGTTGGTGTTGCGGTCGTTCTGCTCAACGACCAGATCGACGCTGTCTCGGTCAACTTCGGGCAGATAGCGCACAATGACATCCATGATGTCTTGCTTCATCGCACGCAGCAATTCGGGTGAGATGCTGATGCGATCATGTACCAGGATGAACTGCAAGCGATCTCGCGCCTCTGCACCACTGCCCTTGTTGTTGCCCCTGCCGAAAATGCGCTCAAAGAAATTCGCCATCGGTTTACCCCTTGTGGCTAGTCTTGTTCGTAGCTGCCCTGCTAGCTGCCGCCGAAGAGACGCGAGAGACGCTGGAAGAAGCCAGGGTTGTCTTCCAGGGTCATCAAAGGCACTTCTTCCCCGGTCAGGCGGCGCGCAATGTTGCGGAACGCCAGCCCCGCGCGCGAATTTTCGTTGAGCGTGACCGGAACGCCGCTATTCGACGCCGGGATGACGTGCTCGTCTTCCGGCACAATCCCGATGATTTTCAGAGCCAGAATATCGGTGATGTCGGCTGCGGAAAGCATCTCGCCACGCTTGACCATCTCCGTGTTGATGCGGTTGATGATGAGCTGCCCCGGATCTTTGTGTTCGGCTTCCAGCAGGCCCACGATGCGATCCGCATCACGCACAGCGGAGACTTCCGGGTTCGTGACGATGAGGACATCATCCGCAGGCGCAACCGCATTGCGGAAACCGCGCTCGATCCCGGCGGGGGAATCCACCAGGATGAAGTCGAATTCGTTGCGCAGCTTGTCGGTGATGTAAATCATATCTGCCGGACTGACAGCCGTCTTATCGCGAGTCTGTGCTGCGGGAATCAGGTAGAGTTCCGGGAATTGCTTGTGCTTGATCATGGCCTGGCGCAGGCGGCAACGCCCTTCGACGACATCGACCAGGTCATAGACGATGCGGTTTTCCAGCCCCATGACGACATCCAGGTTGCGCAGGCCCACGTCGCCGTCAATCAAGACGACCCGTTTGCCCAACCGCGCCAGGGCAATGCCCAGATTGGCGGTGGTCGTCGTCTTGCCAACGCCGCCTTTGCCTGATGTGACTGTTACGACACGCGCAGCCATGCAGCCTTATCCTTTCTTGGTGTTATCCCCAGGTATCGACGATGATTTGTTCCCCGCGCACGCTGGCAACTTCGGGGCGCATCTGGCGTTTCTTGCCGTCTGGCGATGTGGCGATCAAATCCGCAATGCGCAGTTGATTGGGACTCATCTCCAGCGCACAGACAATGGCGTTGGTATCGCCCTCTGCCCCCGCATGCACCACGCCGCGCAGCCGTCCCCAGATGATGATGTCCCCGGTGGCGACGATCTTCGCGCCCGGGTTCACATCCCCAAAGACGACCACATGCCCCCGGCTGTGCACTGTCCGACCACTGCGCAAGGTACGGCGGATCATGACGCCCGTTGTGCCCTGCTCTTCCGGGTCGATTGGCAACGTCTCGTGTTCCAGGCTCGCCACCGGAACCGCAGCGGCTTCTGGCAGGGAAACGCGCAGATCCAGCGCACTGGCAGAAGCGATGGTCGTCTCGCTGCTGCTGCGCACAACCATCAACGTCATGCCACGCCGTTCCAACAGCGCTTTCAGCGAGTGCAGCTCGTATTTGGGGACGGGGCGCTCGCCCACATCCACCGTCACACGCGCGCCGCTGAAGAAACCATCTTGTTCATCCAGGCTGCTCGCCAGGTGCTGTGTAATCACATTCCATTCTTCCGACTTGCTCAACTGGATGAGCAAACCATCTTTAATACCCTTGATTGAAACAATCTCTTCTGTCATCAACTTTGCCCAGTCCCAACCCAACCAGCACCGTCATCACGGCTGCCATGATCTTCTTGCCCTCTATAACTATACAGGATGCGCAAACTTTCGCCACTGGTGGACTTTTTCCGTGGAGCGCAACGCGAAAACCGCGTTCCGGAGCGCAACCTTGCTTCAGTATACGGCGGCGCGCAGCGCACACCCTTGAGATTTTGGCCGTTACGCGAGGATTTGCCAGAAGAGGAACAGCGGAAGCAGCCCGTAAATCGTGATGACCAGGAGACGACCCAGGCGCGGTGACCTGGGAGTCAGTTTTGTCGCCCAATCACTGGCTGCCAGCACCGCATACGTCATCCACAGCACCTGGATGACGAAGAGGGGCAGCAATAAGACATCCCGCTGCTGCCCGCTGTATACCAGCCCGAAGAACCAGTATGCGGCATAGGCCAGCAATGAGACCACGCCCAGCGGCGGGTACCAACGGGCAAAACGCGCCAGACCCAGAATGCTGAGGATGATACCCACGACGGTGAACTGCCCCAGAATGAGCCTCACCATGTCGATCCAATTGGTTGCATTGCGCCACGCCCAGAGGTCGACGAGATGCGCCTGATCTTGCAGATAATCCACTGCCAGTCCACGCAGACCGATTCCGGCGATCAGACCAAAGGCCAGCCAGTACCAGGATGGCAAACGGGTACGAGTCAGCGTCAGGCTCAGGGCAACGGAAGGCGCCAGCAACGTCAGCAGCGGATCGTTGAGGATGCCCACACCCAGCAGCAACAGCACGCCCAGGATGTGGTAGGGGCGGGCCGCTTCACTACCATCGGGATTTTTGCGCTCAGAAGTTTGCAGGATCAACGGGGCTTCGTCCGGACGCGGGTTGGTCAACAGCAGCATATCCAACAGTAAGAAAAGCAGCCAGGCGACGACGAAACCCGTCAGGCGCAGGCTCTGCGCCATGCCGATCTGGCTCCAAAAGAAGACCGCGAAAACCACGATACCGATTCCCAGACCGATGTAGGGGCGCTTGCTGAGCAGGACGACCAGGACGACGGTCACGCTGGCGGCAATCAACGCGATGACGATGGTGGCGGGTTCGCCCTGCCCGCCCCCGGTCTGCGACCAGAACGCCGGGGAGAGCGCCAGCACCAAAGCGCCGATGATCGCCAGCACTGCCCCAAAGCGCCGCAGCGCGAGGGTGACGCCGACGATCACCAGAGCCAGACCACTGGCGCGGATCAGCGGCGTCTGACCAATGACCAGCAGCAGAAGCCAGACCACCGCGCCGTTCGCCAGGGCAGGCAGCCAGTAGCGCAGTGCCCGCTGCTGATCGTCCCTCAATGCAAGCATTCAGCCCCCTGTGTTCTGTTGATCGACCGATGTCAGGTTGCGCCCTTCGCGCTGTGCCTGCAACTCGAAGTAGGTGCGCATGGTCTCACGCACGACGGGGAGCGCCATGAAGGAACCTTCACCGCCGTTGTAGACGAAGGCGATCACAACGATTTCCGGGTCTTCGTACGGGCCGTACCCCACGTACCAGGCGTGCGACGGCCACTGTCCTGGCACGCAGTAACCCAGCGGGCGCGCGATGTCGTCGCAGTATTCCGCCGTCCCGGTCTTCCCAGCGACGGCAATACCGATGTCATCCAGCGCGGCAGAGCCTGCTGTGCCGCCTTCAATGGTCACAGCAGCACGCATACCCTCACGAGTCAGAGCCATCGCGTCATCGCTGATGAACGCCGGCTGGTAGGGGGCGGCGGCGGTGCTGAAGCGCACTGGATCACAAACACTGCCGTTGAAGGTGTAATTCAGCGGGATGTGCACACGGTATTCGCGCAAATCCGGGTTGGTGGGGTCATCGCTGATGTCGAAGGTGTTGCGATACCCTTCAGGGTCGCAGCGGAAGGGATCGTACCAGGGGCTGTCCGCTTCGCAGATGCAAGCCAGACTGGTGGGACCTTTCATGATCATATCTTCCAGCAGCAGCAGCGTCAGCGGCTCCCCTGGCTCCACCAGTGCCGGATTGACCGTGCGCAGCACCTGCGGTTCGAATGGCTCGATGACATTGCCCTCTTCGTCGAAGAATTCGCGAATAATCGTCGGTTGGTGGAGGACGCCATTGTTGACAATTGCAGCCGTCTGCGCGATCAGTTGCAGCGGAGTCACGGTCACGTATCCCTGCCCGAAGGCCGCGTTGTACGTATCGCCCGTCGACCAATTCTCACCATAGACGCGGCGCTTCCAATCGGGGTCTGGCATACGTCCAGCATTCTCGAAGGGCAGTTCGATCCCCAGTTCGGAGCCGATGCCCGTAGCGGTCGAGTACCGGAAGAGATCGATAATGCCCAGGCCACCGGGACGCAGCACCGATGCATTCAGGTTGCTGTTGCCCCCACCGACCTGGTAATAGTAAACATCGCAGCTCCAGGCCACACTCTGAATCAAGTCGACTCGTCCGTGCCCTTCCGGCAGCCAGCAGACGAAACGCTGTGCGGCAGCTTCATCGTTGGGTGCGTAGCGATTCTCGACGATTAGCTGCCCTTCGTCAATCAACTGGCGCGCCGGGTCGATCACATCTTCCTCGACGACGGCAGCAGCCGTAATCAGCTTCCAGACTGACCCCGGCGGATACAAGCCTTTGATGGCGTTGTTCACCAGCGGACGTGCCGGGTCTTCGGCAATATCCAGGTAGTACTCCACATCGATGCCGCGTGCGAAGCGGCTGTTATCGTAGGACGGCAAACTGACCAGCGCCAGAATCTCGCCCGTGTTGGGATCCATCGCAATGACGACCCCCTGCGTGCTGAGACCACGCGGCATCGTGCGCCCTTGCTGCTCGTAGTATTCCGGCGTGTTGCGGTTGTTGATGGCTGTCTGCAAATAGCCTTCGGCGGCAGCTTGCAACTCGGCATCAATCGTCAGCCGCACACTCTGGCCTGGCTGCGGTGGCGTCTCGCTGATGGTTGCCAATTCCTCGCCCGCAACATCAACCTCAATGATGCGCTCGCCTCGCTCCCCGGAAAGTTGATCTTCCAGGAAGCGCTCCACGCCCTCGTAGCCCGTGCGCACAAAACGCGGATCAACGCCTTCATCGCGAAGCTGCTCCGCGACCTCAGCCGAAACAGGCCCCAGATAACCGATGATGTGGGCGGTGGTCGCCCCCAGGGGATATTCGCGCACGCCCACTACCTGAATATCAACCCCCTGTAAGTAGATGCGCTCTTCCAGGATTTGCAACATGACCTCGCGCGGAATATCCTGCGCGATCAGCACAGGGCGGAAGGGTTCCGTGCCTTCACCGACCGAGACCAATTCTTCAATGCTGAAGACGAATTCGCCGGTCTGTGCGAACAGTTCCTGTGCGCTGTCAATCGTCGGCGGCACACCGACCAATGCAGAGAGACGATTGTAAATCGCCAATTCCTCTTCGATGTTGTCCGGCAATTCTGCCGGGGTGATGACCACATTATAGGCGGGCACGTTGTAGGCCAGCCGCGTATCGTAGCGGTCGCGAATCGCCCCACGACTGGATTGAATCGGTACCGTGCTGAGACGATTCTCGTTGGCCTGGGCATTGAATTCTTCGTAATTCAAGATTTGCAATTCGTACATGCGTACGCTGAACAACAAAAAGACAGCGAAAATGACGCCCTGGAAGAACGTGAGCCGCCACCCCTGAAATGGGAAAAGACGATCCTTCACTGTCTGTACCTTTCTGCAATGGTCAAATTCAGCCTCAACGCGGATTCACATCCCAGGGAGACTGTGGCCTGGGGATCCGCTTCTGGATGCGGCGCAGCACGAAATAGATCGGCAGCACCAGAGCCACATTGTAAAGCAGGGTCGGCAGCGTGAAATAGGGCAAGCTCTGCGAAAAATCCGGCGAATACCCTCCGATGGCGAGCACACCCTGCACGATGAAATGCTGCAAGAACGTTCCCACGACCACGAAGAACAGCAGGAAGAAGATGCTGAACTGATAGAAATTGCGCGAGAGAATGTTGATGGCGAAGATCAGCAGCAGCAACCCCAGCACGGATGTGCCAACGGGTACGACGCTCATCAAGTCGCGCAGGATGCCCCCTGTGAACGCCCAGAAAATCGCCTCGTCCAGTTCCGAATGCACTGCCCAGGAGAGCACCAGCAGCAGCACGAGGTCGGGCCTGGCTACATAGAACTCCGCACCGGGCAAGATGCTGGCCTGCAACACGCCTTCTAGCAGTGCCTGTACCACATTCGGCAGCAAGCTGGATTGATACGCAACGACAAGCGCCAGAATAGGGATCGCAAGATAATAGCCCATTGCTCACGGCTCCCCTTCAGCTTCCTCGAAGATGGAGAAGTCCACAGGTTCGAAGTTGGTGATCACCAGCACAAATTCCAGCGTCGTGAAGTCGATCAGGCTGGCGATTTGTGCCTCCTGTGTCAGCTCAAATTCCAGGTTTCGTGCGCTGACGACCTGCCCGATGGTGATATCCGCCGGGAAATTGCCCCCCAGGCCGGATGTCACAACCAGATCGCCCTCGTTGACTTCAGCATCCAGCGGAATGTAAAGCATCTCCAGCGATCCTGTATCCAGGCCTTCACCCTGCACAGTGCCCTGGGCGCGGCTATCGACGAGACGACCACTGACGAAGCTGTTGAGATCAGTGACGAGCTGTACCTGGGAAAAATTCGCGCTGACGGCGTAAACCCGCCCCACCAGACCCAGTTCGACGACGACAGGCATGCCGACGGTGATCCCGTCGCGCGTCCCCTTGTTGATGATGATGCTGCGCACCAGTCCGTACTGCCCCACACCCACGACATCCGCCGTCACGTACTCGCGGTTCTCGGTCGTCTCGGTGTATTCCAGCAGATTCACCAGCCGTTGATAATCCTGTTCGATCTCGCGAAGCTGCGCCAATTCACCCTGTAGCTGGACGAGAACCTCTTCCAGTTCGGCGTTGCGCTGCTGCAAGGCCTCGATGTCTTCCATACTCATCGGCACCTCGTTGAAGGCCAGCACAGCGCCGGAAAACGTTCGGGCGAAGAAGGTCATTGGTGCGGAGGCCAGCCCTTCCAGCGGTGCCAATAGCCCCACGCTGCTGAGGAATATCAGGCCGCTGCACGCGAATAAGAGCACGAGGAGATAGATGATACGATTGGATTGCCAATTTCGTCGCAAGCTCAAACTCCGGCTGCTGCAATTGACGGCGCATTATAGCAGAGGGGTAGCCGAGGGTGTTTCCGCCGAAACCCGTTCAGTACTGCCGAGCCGTTCCCCCGCCGCCGGATGTGCTGCCGCGCTCCGGCCCGACGAGGAGACGACGCAGGTTGTTGTAGTCTTCCAGGATGCGCCCTGCCCCGCGGGCGACGCAGGTCATGGCATCTTCAGCAACCCAGGCGCGGATATTGACTTCTTGCTGCACCCGCTCTGCCAATCCTTTCAACTGTCCGGCACCGCCGCAGATGGCAATGCCGCTCTCCATCAGGTCGGCGACCAGTTCTGGCGGCGTATCATCGAGCGCATCTTTGATCGTATCAATGATGATATTCACCGAGCCGCTGATGGCTTCACGAATCTCGACGGAACTGACTTCGACGGAATCCGGCAGCCCCGTCGTCAGATTGCGGCCTTTCATCTCGTAGGTTTGTTCTTGCGGCAACGCATAGGCCGAGGCAATCGCAATCTTGGCCTTCTCAGCAGTGGGTTCGCCGATCAGCAGATTGTGCTTGTTGCGCATATACTGCACGATGTCTTCATCCATCTCATCGCCCGCCACGCGGATCGAGCGGCTGATGACGATCCCGCCCAGCGAGAACAGAGCGACTTCGGTCGTGCCACCGCCAATATCGACGATCATGCTGCCCCGCGTTTCCAGGACAGGCAACCCCGCGCCAATGGCCGCCGCCACCGGTTCTTCAACGAGGTGGGCCTCGCGCGCGCCCGCATCCAGTGTCGCTTCGATCACAGCACGCTTCTCCACTTCCGTGACGCCGGATGGAATGCCGACCACCACGCGCGGACGCGGAATGGGTACCCAGGTTTGCTCATGGGCTTTGCGGATCAAATAGTCGAGCATCTTCGCGGTGATCTCGTATTCGCTGATGACGCCATCCCGCAGCGGACGCACGATCAAAATGTCCTTGGGGTTTTTGCTCCACATCTCTTTCGCCCGCGCCCCGACTTCCTGCACGGCACGCGTACGTTTCTCCAGCGCCACAAAGGACGGCTCGTTGATGACAATCCCCTTCCCTCGGACGCTAACCAACGTATACGCTGTACCCAGATCGATGCCGATATCCAGAGAGAAAAGGCCGAAGAAGTAATCTAATGGGCTTAACACGGACGCCGCTCCCAATTCGCAGTAACCAGCGCCGCATTATAACATACTCTTGAACTGCGAAAATCCAGAAGCCAGAGCCGAATCAGACGGTTGAAATGCACCATAAACTCACAGAAATTCTGAAAAAAACAGTGGATGAGCAGAACCTCTTTCCACCCGGGGAGATGATTGTGCTGGGCGTCTCTGGCGGGTCGGATTCGCTGGCACTGCTGCACGCCCTGGCACAGCCTGGGCAGACGCTTACCAATCGTTACCATATTGCCACGCTGGATCATGGGCTGCGAGGAGATGCAGGCGCAGCGGATGCGGCCTTCGTTTGCGAGCAAGCGCAGCAGTTGGGTTTGCCCTGCACGCGCGGTGAAGCTGATGTGCTTCAGATGGCGCGGGAGCGCCGCATTGGCATTGAAGAAGCAGCCCGCAGCGCCCGTTATGACTTCCTGGGGAACGTTGCGACACATGTCGGCAGCAGAACAATCGCGACAGGCCACAACACCGACGATCAAGCGGAGACGATTTTGATGCACGTACTGCGGGGGGCGGGGTTGCAGGGCTTGCGCGGGATGCCCTACCAGACGGATGTCCCCGGTCATCCAGGCTTGCGGTTGGTGCGTCCCTTGCTGGATGTGCCCCGTGCCATAATCGAAGCCTACTGCCAGAAGTACAGATTGCAGCCCCGCAGCGACGAAACCAACGCCGATCCCACATACACACGCAACCGAGTCCGGCTCGAGATCCTGCCCCGGCTGCGCGAGATCAATCCGCAGATCGAACGAGCGCTGATTCGGCTGGCAAAAACGGCGCACGAAGATGAAGGTTTGCTGAGCGAAATGTTCCAGCGCGAGATTCTACCGCAGATTGACCAGCACCCGAATCGCTCTGGCTGGCGAATCGAATCATTCAGAGGATGGCATCCAGCGATGCAGGCACGTGCCCTTCGCTATGCCCTGGAACGTCTGGACGCCCACCCGGAGTACGAGGCGATCATCCGTGCACGTGACCTGGCGCTAGCGCCAACAGTCGGCATGACTATGCCTTTCAACAGTCAAGTGCGCCTGCGCTTCAGCTATGAGACGATGTGGATCGAACGTGAAGATGCCTCCTTACCCAGGGAGCCATACCTGCTTCTGGAAAACCCCCGCGTGGTGACTCTGTCCGACACGACAGATTGTGGATTATGGCAGCTCATCGCCAGCGACCACGAGAGTCCCACCGCTGTGGCACGGATGTCCCTGCCGCCGGATGCGCAAATCGCGCTGCGCACCCGCCAGCCGGCGGATCGCTGGCAGCCGCTGGGTATGGGTGGGCGTTCGCGTCGCCTCAAGAAGTGGATGATCGACCGCAAGATTCCGCAGCATGTTCGCGATCACCTGCCGCTGCTGACCGTAGATGGGCGAATCGCAGCGGTGATTCTGCCGAATCAGTGGGCGATTGCGCATCCCTTCGCCGTCAAACCGACCTCTCAACATGTTTTTTATTTTTCCGTTCGTAGATTGTAATCAGCAAGGCGCTGTAACGCTTGCTAAGCTCGGATAATGATTGTATGATTGAGATACCATAAGGGAACCATGAATCAGGACAAGGGCGATGGACGGACGAATGAATCACGATCACGATTCAGCCAGCGTGCTGGTCGTTGATGATGAGGGAGCAAATCGCTACTCAGTGAGCAAGACGTTGCAGCGCGTTGGCTACGCAGTTTCGGAAGCTGCCAATGGCGAGGAAGCGCTGGAAGAACTGGAACAG
Organism: uncultured Anaerolineaceae bacterium; assembly: GCA_964549915.1. GTDB lineage: Bacteria > Chloroflexota > Anaerolineae > Aggregatilineales > Phototrophicaceae > JAUZRW01. The sequence goes on from CAZJWX010000003.1 coordinate 136,608, forward strand.
CAGGAATTTGATGTCATCCTGACGGATATTCGAATGCCGGGGATTGACGGGGTGGAACTGCTGCGCCGCGTCAAGGAGCAGTCGCCAGACGCAATTGTGATCTTGATGACGGGCTACGCCAGCCTGGGCACTGCCGTCGAGGCAATTCGCCTGGGGGCGCACGACTATTTGATCAAGCCCAGTTCCAGCCAGGATATTCGTCAGAGCGTCGGGCGCGGGGTGGAACGTGCACGCAACTTGCAGCGCCGCCGCCGCCTGCTGGATACCATCAAGAATGATGTTTTTGAACTGACTCGCGCGGATCGCGAAGCGGCGACGGTGGCCTTCGACCCCTCTCCACCGGGTGACCTCTCCGAACAGGCGTACACTGGCTCAGTACCCGAACCCAGCAGCAACAGCAGCATGCAACTCGGCCCGCTGACGGTACACACCGGTCGCTACCAGATTTCCGTTGAAGACCGCCCCATCGACCTGACGCCAACGGAATTTGACCTGCTGCTGTACCTGGCAGCACATCGCGGTCGCGTAGTGCCCTGCAATGAATTGGTGCGCGAAGTGCGCGGCTACACGGTGGAAGAAGCCGAAGCACGCGAAGTGATCCGCCCACATGTGAGCAACTTGCGCCGCAAGTTGAAGGATGCAGGGCAAAATGCCGACCTGATCGTGAACGTGCGTGGGATCGGCTATCGCCTGAATGAGGCCGTCGCCTCCCAGGAGTGAATCTATTCTTTTCTTACCAGATAGCGGTATCATACAGGTCGTCCCATCTGGGATGACCGTTTTGTTTTATTGGGAGCGCAGTCCCGTTGCACAGAAGTTCCTTCGTCCTCTTCATCGGCCTCCTGCTGTTGGTGAATGCTGTCCAGAGCCAGCCACCGGCCTGCGATCAACCAGGAACGGTACAGCGCCTGACCTACCAGAGCTTTCTGCTGGGGCAGGAGATGTTTTACAGCGTCTATCTGCCACCCTGCTACGATGAGAGTGCCGCGCCCTACCCTGTCGCCTACTTGATGCATGGCTCCAACGAAGACGATGGTCACTGGCTGCGGTTGGGGCTACAGGAAGAACTGGATGCCGCGATTCGCAACGGTGAGCTGCCCTCCTTCGTGGTTGTGCTGCCCTTCGGCAACGTGATCGCCAATCGCAATCGCTTCGACGCAATTTCCTGGGGCAACATCTTCCTGCAAGAGTTGATGCCCGACGCAGAAGGCCGCCTGAACATCCAGACGACCCAGGCAGGACGCGCCATCGGTGGCATTTCGCGTGGGGGCTTCTGGGCGTATCAGATCGCCTTTCGCCAGCCGACTCTCTTCAGCGCTGTCGGCGGGCACAGTGCCTTCTTTGACCTACACCACGCGCCAGAAGATCAGAATCCGCTGCACCTGGCGCTCTCAGCCCCTGGGCTGGGCGCGATGCGCCTGTGGTTGGATTACGGCGCAGAGGATTTCGCAGCACCCGGGCTAGATGAAATGCACTCGCGCTTGCGGGAACGCGGCCTGGAACACACCTTCATGCAATACGACGAAGGCCAGCACAACAACGCTTACTGGTCAGCGCACCTGGGCGAATACCTGGGCTTCTACGCAGAAAGCTGGCAACGCTCCCAACCTGATCCCACCGCAGCACCCTTCAGCGGCTTCGCCACCAATACACCGTTCGCGCCGACGCCGACTGCTACCCCCCAACCCCAGAGCACAAGCCACATCCTGTTCCCGGTGGCGGCCTTTCCCAGCCTGCAAACCAGCATCACGCAGGAAGCGTTGGCAGCCGTCGCGGCAGGAGAATACGACCCGCGCCTGGTGCTCGACCCGGCGACATTGGCCCAACTGCGCAGCCTGGGCTTCGATTTGCATCCGGACACGCGGCTCGTACAAGATGGCGACGTTCGCGATCACCTCTGGAGCAATCGGGAGCGCTATTCGCTGCTGCCGTTGATGCGCATGACACCGGAGACGCGCATTCTCTTGCTGGATGATCGACCTGTGCTGGATCAACTGGCGACCTACCCTTTCGCGGGTCAGGATGCGGGCATCACGCGGATTACATTGTCCGGCGTGACGGCGCTGGCACGCAACACACGGTTGGCACTGGACGAAAACGGCGTGGAATGGGCTGCCAGCGGCATCGCCGACTACGTCCGGTCGGCGGACTATTTTCATATGAGCAATGAGGTCTCGCTGGTCGATACATGCCCGCAACCCAACCAGGACTTACTCGGCGGCAATAACAGCTTCTGCTCTCGTCCAGCACATTTCGCACTCTTCTCGCTGCTGGATGCGGACATCATGGAACTGACGGGCAATCACAACAATGACTACGGTTACGATGCCTATCGCCAAACCCTAGCAGCGTACCAGCGCCAGGGAATCGAAACGGTAGGCGGCGGCGAAACAGTGGCCCAGGCACGTCGTCCCCTGCGCTTCAGCCATGAGGGCAATCTAATCGCCTGGATTGCCTGCAACGCCGTCGGGCCATATTACGCGCTCGTCAACGAAGACATCGAACAATTGGGCGGGGTACGACCCGGAGCCGCCGCCTGCGACTGGAACTGGCTGGAGGACGAGATCCCCGCGTTGGCGGCTGAAGTCGATGTTTTGCTTGTGACAGTACAACATCAGGAAGTCGAAGAGTACCAGCCAACCGAAGCGCAGCAAGTCGACTTCCGCAGGCTGGCAAACCTGGGCGCAGATGTCGTGCTGGGCACAGCCGCACATAAGCCACAAACCTATGAGTTTTTCCCGACGAATCGCGGGGAAATAGTCTTCATCCATTATGGGATGGGCAACCTGTACTTCGACCAGCCCTTCTGGGGCAACATGCGCTTTTTCATGAATACCCTTTATCTCTATGAGGGTGTGGTGCGCGGTGTCGAAATTTTCCCCGGCATCATTGAAGATGCGGGGCGTCCGCGCCTGATGACACCCGAAGAGCGCGAAAACTTCCTGTTCTTCATGTTCAGAGAGCAGAATCGATTCTAAACGGATGCTAGTAGATGGAATTGACGGAATGAGCACCCTGGAACCTACGCAAGACGAACAAAACCGCGAGCACAACGGAATCCTGAACAACGCCATCGTCGGGCTGCTGCTGCTCTTCACGATTCCCGCCCTGCTGACCGTCGGCGGGGTCTGGATTGTAGCACAGCAAGGGCGCATACCCGGCGGCGCAACCCGCAGTTGCGAGCAATTCTACAGCGAATCCCTGGGCTTTCGCATCGAACAGTACAACTACCAGGCCGGGCTGACTCCCTTCGCCGAAGAGACGTTTTTCGCGACGACTGATGGTGGAGCGACCTGGGAAGAGGTCTTCGCCAATACCGTCATCGGGCCGGATGCGCTCGATTGCGCGGCAGGAATCCAGCAGTTGAGTGATGATGTATACACCCTGCGCAACCAGAAGAGCGTCGCCATCACACCCGATGCAGGAGCGACCTGGCATACGCAGAATGTCTGCGACGATCCTCGACCCGAAACCGGGCGCTGCGATGCCGATCCGCTGCGCTTCCGTGCCTTCACGCTGGAGGTGGAAAGCGGCAGTGGATCAGTCGTCGTCAATCGGGCGGTGGTGGATGAATACGGCCTGCCCCTGACGGAAGACGGTGAAGTGCGCGTCGCCGAGACTTACACGCTGACCACCGATGACTACGGGCAGACCTGGCAGCTACAGAACACCCCGTAACGCGGCACAGCACAGTTTTTCCTTATCCGGTACAATGGCAGCGGGGGAAGACGGCAGCAGGTTGTGGACAGTCGCGGAGGCTAGCAACAGATGTTGGATTTATGGGCGAATCTACAGGGGTTATTCCTGGGCGATCCGGAGGACACGCCGGAAATCATGCTGGTGAACCTCACGGATGAGCAGACCGCATCTTGTATCCGGCTTTTGATTGACCGAGCCAGGGAATGCAGCACGCAGTTCAACCTGGCTGGAACGCCCTACTCCGTGATTGTATCCTCATTGGATGTCGCCCTGGAACTGCTGGAAATGCGCAAAATCAGCGCAGCGTTCTGGCTTTCGCTGCCCGTCATGCCATCCCTGGCTGTGATCGTTGAGCGCCCCGGCACGATCATACTCAGTTACGAGCGCGGCAAGTGGTCGGCGATGTCCGTCATCGCCCTCTTCGACCTGCTGGACGAGTTAATGGCGCGTGCGCCAAATGCCAGACTGCGCCTGGATGATGTCTATTTTTCTTCGGATCAGAGATTGCTATTTGCACGAGTCTGGCAAGCCTATCAAAATGTCGCTTCGTAAGCTCACGCTGCTCATCACTCTCCTGGCCTTGTTGATCGCACCCGCTTCCAGCCGTGCCCAGGCGTTCGACGCGCGTATTGCCGCCATGTCGCTGGAAGAAAAAGTCGGGCAGATGATGGTCGTCAGCTTCTACGGCTCCATCCTGCCGGAAGACGCTCAGGCGCTGCTGCAAACCTGGAAACCCGGCGGAGTTGTGCTGCTGCCCTCGAACCTGATTGCACCACAGCAAATCACCCGGCTGACCAACAGCATTCAGCAGACGATTGTTGACGCCGGCGCTCCTCCGGCCTTCATCATGGTTGACCAGGAGGGCGGGATCATCAGCCGCTTGCAGGATGGCTTCACACAGTGGCCCGTACCAATGCTGCTGACCGCAACCCAGAACCCCGATCTCGCGTATCGTTTCGGAGGATCGCTGGCGGAAGAATTGCGTGCTGTCGGCATCAACATGAATCTGGCTCCCGTCGCTGACCTGCACACCAATCCGGCGAATCCGGTGATCGGCAGGCGGTCGTTCGGCAGCGACGCCGAACTGGTAGCGCCGATGGTGGCAGAAGTCGTCGCTGGCTTGCAGGGGGGCGAAGTGCTGGCGACAGTCAAGCACTTTCCGGGGCACGGTGATACCAGCGTCGACTCACACCTGGAACTGCCATCGCTCCCTTATACCTGGGATCAACTTCGCCGCCGCGAGATTGTGCCCTTCCAGGCAGCAATTGAAGGAGATGTCGGCGCAGTCATGGTCGGGCATCTGGCGCTGCCAGCCATCGAGCCGAATGAGACCTTGCCCGCTTCGCTCTCACCAGTTGTGGTGACGGGGCTGCTGCGCGAAGAATTGGGCTACGAAGGCATCATCATCACGGATGCGCTGGATATGGATGCGATCGACCTGATGTACAGCACAAGCGAGGCCGCGCTGCTGGCCGTCCAGGCAGGGAATGACCTGATTCTGCTGGGCGCACATATCAGCCCGCAGCAGCAGATTGAAGCCATGCAGGCCGTCGTCGAGGCCGTAAGAGCGGGCGAAATCCGCGAAGAGCGGATCGATCAATCCGTGCGGCGGATCTTAGAGGCGAAGGCACGCTTGCGCGTGATGGAATGGCAGCCGTTGATCCCGGAATTGGCGCAGGAGCGCATCCGAGCCGACGAGCACGCGGCGCTGATACCGATGCTCTTCCAGGAAGGGATCACCGTTGTGCGCGACGGTAACGCCCTCGTCCCGCTGCGAGGCGAAGGGCTGATGATCTATCCGGCGACGCGCCCCTCGCTGTGGCAAGCCTGCCAGATGGACGGCTATCGTGGCCTGGGGATTTCGCTGTACCCATCGGAGGCCGAGATCGAGACCGCGCTTGATGCAGCGTCGCGTGCAGATACCATCGTGCTCTTCACGCAGAACCTGCACGAGAACATCGCCCTGCGAAGGCTGGCTGCGCAACTACCTGCCAGCCGTACAGCGATAGTGGCGCTCTGGTCCCACGAAGATCTCACCTATGTCCCGGCGGTCAGCACGTATATCGCAGCTTACAGTCCGCTGCTGCAAGCACAGGAGCCAATCTGCGCGATTTTGCAGGGTGAACAACGCGCACAAGGCACGCTCTCAGCGGCGATTCCGTACCCGTGAACGCGACCGATACCCGGCGTCGAAGCACCCTGCCCATGCTTTTCGGTAGGCGGCGCTGATGCTCTCTTGTTACGGTTGTTGATTCACGATAATGTAGAGTAAACCAATCATCTAACACAATGGGAAGTGAACCAGTGGGCACGCTAAACCCTGATTTGCTGTCAAAAGATATGGATGCAGTGCTCAATGATGCAGCGGCGCTGCGGGCGGAATTTCGCCACCAATCCATTCAACCGGAACTCATCCTGCTGGCGCTGCTCCAGCGCCCGAATACCGCTGCTTCGCGCCTGATGAAAGTCTTTCAGGAGCGGCGCGGCATTGATCTCGACGCTTTCCGGCGGCAGGTGAAGCTCGCTGCGCAAAGCCGCCGCGACCAGAACGGCAACCTGGATTTCATCGCGCGGGGTAACAAACCGACGCCGCTGAGCCGGCAGGCGATTATCTTGCTGGATGAGGCGCTGAGCGTTGCCAATGCCAAGCACGAAGTTCGCATTGATACGGACCACGCGCTCAAGGTTCTCGCCGAAAGCAGCATGAGTACCAGCGGCTTGCTGCGCCAGGAAGGCATCACACCCAAGGCCATCGAAGACATCTATTCGGATAACCCAACCGAGATTCGATCCGTCGCGACCGGGAATACAACACACGATCATGTCGCCGCCATCAGCCGGGGCGACTTGCATGCGGTCTACCATCGCGAGGAATTGTTGCAGGAAGTCATCAGCGTGCTCTCGCAGCGGCGCAATCGCCACGTCGTGCTGCTGGGGCCAGATGGCGTCGGCAAGCGTTCGCTGGCGTACGCACTCGCGCAACTCATCGCCGAAGGCAAAGGCCCGACGGGACTGAGCAACCTCGTCCAGATTGATGAACGCGCCCTGCTGGATAACGAGCAGCAGGCCGTCCGCGCCGGGCTGAGTCGTGCGCACAGCGGGATTCTGTTCATCCCGCACATTCACCGTTTCTTCGGCGGGCCGATCAAGGCGGAGTTTTCCAAGGCAACGTCCATCGTGCAAAAAGCCTTCCTGGACGATGACCCGATCATCATCTGCACGACCAACGAGGTCGAATACACGCAGCGCGTCAGCCAGGTGAGCGCCCTCACGGAACACAGCCAGGTGATCCGCGTAGAAGAACCGACCCCAGAAGAAACCATCGAGATTCTCAAGTACGTCAGACCGCATGTGGAGCGCGAGTACGAGATTCAGATCGCCGAAGATGCGTTGAAGATCACTGCGAATCTGGCACGCCGATACCTGTCCGCGACACCGTTGCCGCGCAGCGCTGAGTACCTGCTGCACCGCACTGCCGCTATGGTCAGCATGAGCCGCCAGGAGAATCTGGAATATCGCCCGGCGCTGCACCCGGACGGTACGCTCAACGTCGAGGATGTGACCATCGCCGCCAGCCAGATGACCGGCGTTCCCGTCAGCAAACTGGGGCAGGACGAGCGCGAACGCTACGCCAATATGGAGCAGCATCTCAAAGCACGTATCATCGGGCAGGACGAAGCGGTGGAAGTCGTCAGCCGCGCGATCAAGACCGCGCGCGTCGGCTTGAAAGACCCCAAGCGCCCCATCGGTGCCTTCCTGTTCCTGGGGCCGACGGGCGTCGGCAAGACAGAATTGGCGCGTGTCCTGGCGGATTTCATGTTCGGCAGCGAAGACGCTATGCTCGCCCTCGATATGTCCGAGTTCAAAGACGAGAGCAGCGTCAACCGCCTGATCGGTTCGCCGACAGGTTATGTGGGCAGCGAAGAGGGCGGTCAGCTCACGGAAAAAGTCCGCCAACAGCCCTACATCATCGTCCTCTTCGATGAGGTCGAGAAAGCGCACCCGCGCATTCTGGATATTCTCTTACAGGTCTTCGAAGAAGGCCGCCTGACTGATGGACGTGGTGTGACCACGCGCTTCAGTGAGGCCGTCGTCATCATGACGAGCAATATTGGCTCTGAGTACCTCTCTGTGCCGGAACTATCGGAGGAAGTTCGGGAGCAAGTCTGGGATGATCTGCGCGATCCGGAAATCTCGGGGCTGCGTCCAGAGTTCCTGAACCGCCTGGATGAAATCGTGATGTTCAACGCGCTTAGCGATGAGTCAATTGAGAAGATCCTGGTGCTGCTGCTGAACAAAGAAAAGAAATTGGCTGACGAACGCGGCCTCTCGCTCGATTTCACCGACGGCGCGATCAAGTACCTGCTCTCGCTGTACGATGAGCCAGAATATGGTGCGCGTCCGTTGCAGCGCATCATCCGCCGCGAAGTGCGCGAGAAGCTGGCGAACTTCCTGCTGAAAGCCAACCCACCCGCCGGCACAGAAGTCAAGATCAGCAGCAGCCGCAAGAAGGAAGGCGGCCTGAAATTCTCGGCAGAAGTCGATGGTGAAGAAGTCGCACTTGAGGCATGAGGGATGAGAGCATTCCTGAGCTACCCGGCGAAATCGACACTGCTGGCGACAGAAATCGGCGGCGCTTTGAAGGCCTTGGGCATTGACCTGCTGGCCTTCTTTGATGGCTACAATGGCGATCGCGCCGATGTGTATGCCGTCAATGAGTGGAGCCAGCAGTCGATTGAGAGTGCCGATGCCCTGATTGTCTTGATCACGGCGAACAGCCATCGGGCGCGCGGGCTGGCACAGGAAACCGTCTATGCTGTATCCCAGGGCATCCCCGTTGTCGCAGTGCAGGTCGAGACCGATGCACGAGTACCTTTTGGCTTGCTGAATCACGATGTGCTGGATGTCAGTGGGTTAGCGACCGACGAAGCAGCAGCGCAGATCACACGTGAGGTAGAGCGAACCATTGCCGCTAGGGAAGCCGAAGATGGCGTACGCCTGGGCGACCAGATTCGGGCGACAGCGCGGCAGGTTTTCCAGGAAGATCACCCCATTGCCCGCGTCTTCATCGCCTATTCGCGCAAGCAGCGCTCAATTGCCAGAGCGCTTTCGGAGCTGTTGGCGAAGCGTGGACAGCTTCATTTCTGGGATGCGAAGATTCACGCGGGAGCCACCTGGCGACAGACGATTCAACGTGCGCTGGATGACTGCACCCATTTGCTCGTCATCTGGACGAAGGATGCTGCACAATCCGATGAAGTCGAACGTGAAGTGAGTTATGCGTTAGCTGAAGGCAAGGTCATCATCCCTATGCTGAGCCGGGATATACCCAAGCTGCGGTATCATCTACATGGCTTTCATTACATCGTGCTGCCGGAGGACATTGCGAGCATTGAAGACGAAATCATAAGCGCCATTGAGAGTATCCCGAATGAAGACATCTGGCAGTGATGCCGAAGCCCTATGAGCGATGTAAGCACGCATCATGCGCGTCCCCTGCCCCAGCGCCCGAAATGGGGCTTGCAGGCGTGGGAAGCCACCGTCGGTTACCTGAGTGCGCAGCATAACCCGGACGCCACCTTCGTGATCGAGATTTACCCCATGCCACACGTCATCGGCTGGGCAGCGGCGGTCAGTTGGGGCGACGTGCGCGAATCCGTGCGCGATTTCTACTCGCTGGCAGATGCCTTGCGCACACTCTGGGAACTGACCTACCGCGAACATCGCAGTCTCTTCAAAGATCCGAATGTGATGGCACGCGCACCCAGGGGTTATAGCGATGACCAATGGCTAGAAGTGACAACGTACGAGATTTTCAGCCGACTGGTGCACATCACCGATACCGTCTTCCAGGGCGATTGGCGCATTCTCGTGCTGTATCGCCCGGTAGAGATGGCGCAGAAGCGAGTTCAAGCTCGCCTACTGGCTGAGAAGAACTCGGTACAACGTGCGGCCTGGGGGCCAACGCTGCACGAAACGTGCCGAGCTTTATTCCACAATGCGGCTCCCATCTATTCACAATACCGTTTACGGGATGACGAAGAAGGAGAAAACTCGCATGGTTGAGATCGATCGTTCTATTTTTCGCAAATACGACATTCGCGGCAAAGTCGTCGGCGATGATCCACAGGTAACCCCCGCGCTGGCGCGGTTGGTCGGTAAGGCGCTGGGCACCTACTTACCGAAGCAGTTCGGCACGGAGCGTGTATTCGTCGGCAGTGACAACCGCCTGACCTCGCCGGGCTTGCGCAGCGCAATGATCGTCGGGCTGGCATCAACTGGCCTGAACGTCACCGACATCGGCGAAGTGCTGACCCCCACGACCTACTTCGCCTCCGCCACCTATGGCGAAAAAGGCGCAGGCGTGATGATCACAGGCAGCCACCTGACGACGGAATACAACGGCATCAAAATGGCCTACGGCAGCCTCGCTCTGGCAGGTCAGCAGATTCAGGATTTGCTACAGATCATCCTGGATGGCAGCTTCGCAGCAGGCGAAGGCAGCGTCAGCGAAGATTTCAGCATGATCGACAAGCATATGGAGGCCATCGCCAGCAAGGTGACGATGGGGCGCAAAATGAAGATCGTGCTGGATGCAGGCAACGGCCTCAGCGGCAGTTATGTTCCGCAGGTGCTGGAAAAACTGGGGCATGAAGTCATCTGCCTGTACTGCGAACCGGATGGCACCTTCCCCAATCACCTGCCAAACCCGGAAGATCCGGAGATGACCAAAGACCTGGAAGCCAAAGTCGTCGAGTCGGGCGCAGACCTCGGCCTCGGCTTCGATGGCGACAGCGACCGCTGCGGCTTCATTGACGAACACGGGCATCACATCGCGGCGGATAAGCTGCTGGCGGTACTGGCACGCGATATGCTGCAACGACATCCTGGCACAACTGTCGTCTTCGATGTGAAGGCCTCGCAGGCGCTCCCGGATGAAATCAAGAAATACGGCGGTGTGCCGCTGATGTGGAAGACGGGACACAGCCTGATGAAGCTGAAGATGCACGAAATTGGCTCCCTGCTGGGTGGCGAAGTCAGCGGGCATCTCTTCATCGGCGAAGATTACTTCGGCTTTGATGACGCGCCCCTGGTCGCTCTCAAAGCGCTCTCCATCTTCTCCAACGAAGACAAGAGCGTCTCGCAGATTTTCGATGAGTTCCCGAAGCTGTTTGCCACTCCGGAAATCATCCTCTCTGCGCCGGATGATGTGAAATTCAAGATCATTGACGAGATCAGTGCGGCCTTTGCCGACGATTATGAGGTGGTCACCGTAGACGGCGTTCGTGCCATCTTCGAAAACGGCTGGGGATTGGTGCGGGCCAGCAACACGCAGCCAGCGATTACTCTGCGCTTCGAAGCACGCACTGAAGAGCAGCTTGCCGAATACATGCGCCTGTTCAAGCAGCAGCTCGACCGCTACGACGCGGTTGACCAGACCAAGTTCGACGCGATTTACCAGAAGTATGCCAGCTAATACACTATTCTGGGGTAGCTCGTATGGGCTACCCCGCCCCAGGAAACCCAATGGATCATTTCCAGCACATCTACCAGCATGAAGCCGAACGTTACGAGCGCTTGATCGCCCGTGAAGATCAACGCGGCAATCTCTTCGCCACGTTGATGGAAATTCACCCCTTCTCTGGCGTTCGCGTAGCAGAATTCGGCGCAGGTACCGGACGCCTGACCCGGATTCTATCGGTACTCGCAAAGCACATCGCAGCCTTCGATGCTTCCCCGCCGATGCTGCGAGAGGGTCAGCGCGTGCTGGAAGAAACCGGGCAGACCAACTGGTCGCTGGCTGTCGCCGATAACCGTGCGATTCCGCTGGCAGATGCATCCGCAGAAATGGCCATCGAGGGCTGGAGCTTCGGGCATGTCATGGGCTGGTATCCCGATAGCTGGCAGCGAGAACTGGATGCCATGCTGGGCGAGATGTTTCGTGTCTTGCAACCCGGTGGCACAGCCATTTTGATCGAGACAATGGGAACGGGGGTGCGCGAACCTCAGCCACCGTCACCAGGATTGGCGACGATGTATGCCTATATTGAAGAACGGCACGGATTTTCCTATCGCTGGATTCGCACGGACTATCAATTTGCTTCTGTTGAAGAAGCCGATGAGTTGATCCGCTTCTTCTTCGGCGATGACATGGCGGACAGAACCATCGCCGGGAAAAACGTGCTCGTCCCAGAATGCAGCGGAATCTGGTGGAAAACGAAATCGTGAGCCTGTTGGCGAAGCGGAATGAAAGAACGGCTCCGTGTGGCTGCCCCACATGGCGGTTCTCCACTACAAACAACGGGGAATCATCATTTCGCCCACTTCATGCCCGAACCCGCAACCCAGAGCAACAGGAAAGCCACCGTCTCCGCCAACAGGCTCGCCAGTGCCGCCCCGACTGCGCCAAAACGCGGAATCAACCACAGGGCAAGTATCCCCTGCACAACAATCACGAATACCGTCACGATGTTGACATAAGCTTCACGCCGCCGTGCGTACCAATACAAAATGCGTCCGCTCTTCAGCAAAAGCGGCAGCAGAATCCAGGCCGCGACTCGCAGGACTTCGGTTGCCGGGGCGAAATCCGCACCGAACGCCAGCAGGATCAGCCAATCGCCAAGCCACCAGAAGGCCACACCAAATAGCACACCGAAGGCGAACAGTGCCGCCAGGGTCTGGCGGAAGACTCGCTCAAGCTGCTGCGGTGTTTCAGCCAGCGAAGACAACAGCGGAAAGAGTGCATCGAAGAAGGCGAAGGGCAGCAGCCGCCCTGCTTCCACAAAACGCAATGCCGCCGCATAAAAGCCGACTTCGCTGGCATCTGCTGCGCGTTCCAGCAGAATGATATTCAGGCGGCTTTGTAAAGCTGCCAATATCGCCGCGATTGCAAACGGATAGGCTGCTCGCAGCAGCGGGAGCAGTTCAAGCTGGGATTTCGCTGGAACGTAGAACCTCCGGCGATAGGCTCCCCAGGCTGCCAGAAGCTGCCCCGCAGAAGTCGCTGTATTGGCTGCCAGTGCCAGCAGCACATCGCCACCCAGCGCGAAAATCGCAGCCGTGATCGTGACTTGCGCGAGCAACATTCCCAGGTTGAGCCAAGCAATTGGCTGCATCACCTGATGTGCGCGGAAAACCGCCGTGAAACTGCTGTAAAACGGCTGAATCACGACCAGCGGCGCAGCCATGTGAACACCCTGCACCACAAGGGGATCGTCGGAGAGGAGCGGAGCGAGTAGCCAGAGACCCACAGCCAGCAGCCCACCGAGCCAGAGTCGCTGAAGAATGGAAACACGCAGATAGGCATGTGCTTTTTCGGGAGCCTGGGCGATTTCGCGGGTGAGCAACGTCCCCAAGCCGAACTCTGCGACGATGCTCAATGGCAGCACCCAGGCCAGCGCAGCGGCATAGACCCCCAAACCCGCGCTACCCAGCACGCGCCCAATCAGCACGGAGAGCGCGAACGAGAGGACAGCGCCCCCTGCATTGCTCAACAGCAGGGCGAGGGTATTGTGCGTGAGGCGTTGGCGAAAGCGTTGCATAGGCTGTAGTATTGCCGCAGTTTTTCACCTGCGCAACAGAGGAGCACATCCATGCCCGCGCCAATATCCGCTATTTTGTTGATCTCTTGCCCGGATCAACCCGGCCTGGTCGCCGCCATTACTGACTTTATCTTCCGCCACCGTGGCAATATCCTGCACCTGGATCAGCATGTCGATGCCGAAGCCAATGTCTTCTTCATGCGGGTCGAGTGGGATCTGGCCAATTTCGCCCTGGATCGCGATGCAATCTCCGAGCAATTCGCACCCATCGCAGCGCAATTCCAGATGACGTGGCAACTGCACTACAGCGATGTACGGCAGAAGATGGCGATCTTCGTCAGCAAGCAGGCCCATGCCCTGTTCGATGTGCTGTCTCGCTGGCAATCCAGCGAATTTGCCGTCGATATTCCGCTAATTATCAGCAACCACCCCACCTTACAACCCATCGCCGAGCAGTTCGGCATTCCGTTCCATGTGTTTCCCATCAGCAAGGAGACCAAGCCACAGGTAGAGACAGAGCAACTCGCCCTGCTCGAAGGCGTGCAGCCTGATTTCATCGTGCTGGCACGCTACATGCAGATCATCACAGATGGCTTCATCCAGCACTACTCCAACCGCATCATCAATATTCATCACTCGTTCCTGCCAGCCTTCGTCGGCGCGAAACCGTACCATCAGGCATTTGCGCGCGGGGTGAAGATTATCGGTGCGACCAGCCATTACGTCACCGCCGACCTGGATGCGGGACCGATCATTGAGCAAGATGTTGCCCGTGTAACACACAAAGACAGTGTGCAGGATATGGTGCGCAAAGGACGTGATCTGGAGAAGACGGTGCTTTCGCGGGCGATCTATCATCATCTGCAACATCGGATTCTGATCTACAACAACAAGACTGTCGTCTTTGCTTAGGAAGTGTTAGACATTTTCTTACACCCTTCTGGTCAAGTTTGGTGTATAATCTCTTAAACTTCATTTAACAAAGGAGGGCACGCATGTTGGATATTTCGACCAATCCCTCCCGCACCGCACGCGCCTATGTTACGGCGCGTAATCTGTTTGACCGGATGTACTTCATGGCGAAGTTGAAGGCATTCATCGCTCGTTTGCTGGGGCAGTCGCGCGAGCTGAGAATGCTTGATGAAATCGACCAGCGCCAGGTGACGGATCGCCACCTGCTGGAACGGCAGGCGATTCCATTGAAGCGGATTGTCGGCAGTGAGGGACGTTCTGAGGAATATGACAGGGACTTCCTGCCGCGCCATCGCCGTGACCGAGAACGTTGGGTGAGCGTCGCTGCGGGCATGATTCGCAATATGACTCAGTTCTCGCCGATTCATGTGATTCAGGTCGGCGATGACTACTACATCCAGGACGGGCATCACCGCGTTTCTGTCGCCAGGGCGCTCAATTACCTGTTCATTGATGCGGATGTGACGGTGTGGGAAATGAACGACGAGGCATAGACTCCGCTATGCGCCGCTGATCTGGCTTGTGGTATGATGGCACGCAATATACAGCATCAGGAAGCATAAGCCAGATCCATGCCAACCATTGGAATTTTCGGCGGCGGACAGCTCGCAAAGATGACCGCACAGGCCGCCAGTACATTCTCCGTAGAAACCTTGATCTTCGCCCAGAAGGACGACGAACCCGCTTTACAGATCGCCCCGCAGCGCCTGATCGGTGCCTGGGACGACGACGCGCTGCTGCGCCAATTTGCAGAACGCTCGGATGTCGTCACCCTCGAAAGTGAATTCGTCCCGGTCGAGATTCTGCGCCGCGTTGAAGAACTGGGCACACCCGTTTACGCCTCATCAAATACCGTCCAACAAGTACGCGACAAACTCGTGCAGAAGCGCCGCATGCAGCAAGAAGGAATCGCCCTGCCGCGCTTCAAGCAGGTGCTGGTAGGCAGCGATGTGCTGGAAGCCGCCACCGAGTTCGGATTTCCCGTGATGCTCAAAGCACGTACCAATGGCTATGACGGCTATGGCAACGCGCTAATCCGCCGCGCGCATGACATCGAACCCGCCTTGCAGCAGTTCCAGGGGCGCGAATTGATGGTGGAGGAAGTCATCAATTTCGTGCGAGAATTGGCGGTGATCGTCGCGCGTGGGCGAGATGGCGACATTCGTACCTATCCCGTCGTCGAGACCATCCAGAAAAACAACATCTGCCACATCGTGCGCTGCCCTGCCCCTGTGGATGAAGCAGCGGCGTTCCGCGCGACGGAAATGGCGGTGAATGCCGTCAAAGCGATTGATGGCGTGGGCGTCTTCGGCGTGGAAATGTTCGAAATTGCCGATGAAGAAGTGCTCTTCAATGAAATTGCGCCGCGTCCGCACAACAGCGGTCACTACACCATCGAAGGCACAATCACCTCACAGTTCGAGAACCATGTGCGGGCGGTGTTGGGTTGGCCTCTAGGAGATGTCGCGCAGATCGCCCCGGCAACGGTGATGATCAACATCCTGGGAGAACGTCAGGGAGAACCGAATCCGCAAACACTGGAAGAAGCGCTACAGGTCGGCGGCGTACACTGGCATCTTTACGGCAAATCCGAAGTACGCCCCGGGCGCAAGATGGGGCACATCAACGTCCTGGGCTACAATATCGACGGTGCGGAAAAAGTCGGTCGGTTAGCGCTGAGCAAATTCAACCTGTGAGCGACACCATGAGGAATCCGATTGTGGGTGTAATCATGGGCAGTGATAGTGACCTGCCCACCATGCGCGAGGCAATGGATGTGCTGCGCGAGTTCGATGTACCGCATGAAGTGCGAGTCGTCTCGGCACATCGCACGCCGCAGGATATGGCACACTATGGCGAAAGCGCCCATGAACGCGGCCTGAAGGTCATCATTGCGGGGGCAGGTGGCGCAGCACACCTGCCGGGGATGATCGCGGCGCATACGCCCCTGCCTGTGATTGGCGTGCCTGTGCAGACCAGCGCCCTCGGTGGCATGGACTCGCTGCTTTCGATTGTGCAAATGCCCAATGGCGTTCCTGTAGCGACAGTCGCTATCGGCAAAGCAAAAAATGCCGGACTGCTGGCCGTACAGATTCTGGCAACGCAGGATGAAGACCTACTCCAACGCCTTGTTGACTATAGGAAAAGCATGGCGGAAGCATCTCGCAAGAAAAACGAGACAATCAGCCCGGAATGACAACCATCAAATTCTGGAAACCCTATCGCGTCTTAACCCAATTCACGCCGGATAAAGATGGGCGCGAGACGCTGGCGGATTACATCAACATTCCCGACGTGTACCCGGCTGGACGATTGGATTATGACAGTGAAGGGTTGATGATCCTCACCGATGACGGCAAGCTCAACAACCAACTGACCCAGCCCAAGCACAAAAAACCGAAAACCTATTGGGTGCAGGTGGAGCACATCCCGGATGAAGCCGCACTGGACAGAATCCGGCGCGGTGGCCTGGAAATCAAGAAGTACCGCACGAAACCCGCTCCAGTGCGCATCATTCCCGAACCGGATTTGCCGCCGCGCAATCCGCCGATTCGCTACCGCAAAAACATCCCGGACTGCTGGCTGGAAATCCAACTAACGGAGGGGAAGAAACGGCAAGTACGGCGGATGACTGCCGCTGTCGGGCATCCGACGCTGCGGCTGGTTCGTGCTGCGATTGGCGAAATCACGCTCGATGGCCTGCAACCTGGTGAGTGGCAAGAACTCAGCAAGATACAGATTCAAAGCCTCTGGAATTCATAGCCGACGCAGTTCAATCCAGTAGTGATCCGCCAACTGCGCCAGCCAGGAAGCCTCCTGCACGCGATCCTCCCAGGCCATCAACCGCTGCATCAGCCTGGGACGTTTCTCAATCACGCCGAAGAGAGCCGTCGGCGGCAAGAAAAATCCCAGGGGCTTCACCGCAATCAGCCGAAAATGCGGCGAGAAATCCCTGCGGAGCCGCTTCACGGTGGGATAGGCAATCGGGATGCCGTCAAATTCGCTCCCGCGCAGCCGACGCAGGGCGATATCCCATTGCCAATGAAGGACATGCCATACGAATTCCCAGGCACAATAGGGAGCCATGATGCCGAAAGCGGCGATTCCCCCCGGCCTGGTGACCGTCGCCAACCACTGCGCCAGGGCATGCCAATTGCTGAGGCAGTTCAAAGCGCCAAAATTGGAGAACACGCCATCGTACTGCACACCATCTTCGACAGATTGCGGTGCGGACAAATCCAACGGAAAGAGGCGCACATTGGCGCGAGAAGCGGTCTTCTCATGCGCAGCCGCCAGCATCACTTCGCTGGCATCGGTCGCCGTGACGCGAATTCCCTGGTTCGCAAGAAAGAGCGCATCTTCCCCCGTCCCACAGCCCAATTCCAGGACATGCATCTCTGGCTGGAAGTGTCGCATCAGATGAGCATGCACGCGCTCGCGCAAATAGCGGGCAATGGGCGTTTGTGTGAAATCGGCGTCGTAAGTCGGTGCCAGGGCATCAAAGGCGGACATCAGCCAATATCCTGTACAGCCACCGTATTCTGTGCGTGAACGCGCTCACCTGTAGCCTCACGCTGGCCTTTGGTGAGTTCCATGCCGATGCGCCCGGTTTTCGTGTTGAGCCACATCTTCGCTTTTCGCGGCAGCGAGGCATCGCCGTTCTTCCGGGCCTTGCTCAAGGCCACTTCGTTGACCATCCAGCGCGTGGCGAAGCTGTAGAAGCGCTTGCTGTAGCGCCCCGCGACGGTCAGGTCCCGGTCGGCATTGTCCAACCAGTCACCGCTGCGCAGCACATCGGCTTCGACCTCGGTATAGTAGGGCGTGCCTTTGATGGGATAGGCGACGGTGGTCAGGAACACGTCGGGATTGCAGATTTTGAGGTGTTCAACGGTGTCTTCCAGGTCGGCGATGGTTTCCCCGTGATAGCCGAGCATGATGAACATCCCGGCCTGGATACCGTATTTTTGCAGCAGATGCGTCTTGGCCTGCACGTCATCGACCTGCACTTTGCGCTTCATCGCATCCAGAATGCGCTGGCTGCCGCTCTCGCTGCCATTCCACAGACGAAAGCAGCCCATCTCCGCCAGTTTCGCCACCATCGTCTCATCCAGGCGATCCGCCCGCGAGATGCCCTCGAACGGAATGCGCACCCCACGCTTATCCAGTTCGTCGGCGTAGGCATACCACCAGCGGTGATTGATCGTCAGCACATCATCAGCATACCAGATCAAATCCGGGTCGTAGCGTTCCTTGATCCAGAGTACTTCGTCGGCAGCGTCTTGCGGGGTGCGGCGGCGGTGAGTATTGCCGAAGACGCTGTGGCTGCACCAGGTGCAGGTGAAGGGGCAGCCTCGCGCCTGAATCACGCTGACGCTGCTCTGCCCATGATTCTCCTTCCAGACCTGCATATATTGCTCTAGCTCGATGGCTTCGCGGTCAGGCCAGGGGTGGGCGCTCAGGTCGCGGATCATCGGGCGAGGCAGGTTCTCGACCAGGGAGCCGTCATCCTGCAACCAGGAAATGCCAGCAACAGCATCCAGCCTGCTCAAGCCATACTGTGCCAGGTGCGGCAAGAGTTCTTCGAGCGTCAATTCACCTTCGCCCCGCACCACGATGTCCGCGCCGTGATGCAGGTATTCAGCGGCGTAATGCGGCACATCCGGCCCACCCAGCACAACCAGACTGCCCTGCGCCTTGCAGATGCGGATCATCTTGAGGGCATTGCGCTTGGTCATCATATTGACGTAGATGCCTACCACCGACGGCTGATGCTGCTCTACATACTGCTCAAAGGTGGTGAGATCGCTGAATGTGGTATCGAACACATCAACAGAGAAGCCCCGCGACTTGAGGTAGGACGAGATGTAGAGGATCCCCAGCGGGGGGTAAGGCTTCATGATTTGCAATTCGTGGGGGTCTTCGTACAAGAAATATCCGTGCGTCAGTAAAAGTTCCATCTACCCTCTTGCTTCCGACAAAATGACAGTTACCAGTAAATCATCACCCTGTTCTAACGAGTGCTGCACGACGCTGACGATCTGATAGCCTTTATCGGCCAGCGCGTTCAATTCCTTCTCCAGCGTCTGGCTGGCGAGTTCAGTGCGTTTCATCGCGCTCACGAGGTCTTCCGGCGCACCGCCTTCCCGACGCAGCTTCGCGAGTTCACGCGATGGCGTGAAGTAGTTCTGCAGGAAGATCGTACGAACAATGTAATTCGAAGTCATTCAACGCTCTCCGACTGTACGCGGCGATCCAGTTCCAGGAATGTACCGCGCCAACCGCGCATCATCAAGAAGGCTACCCCATCCGTGACGAAAGCGGAGACGACGAAGAAATACAGCCCAAACAGCCAACTCAGGATGCCGAAGTAATCCAGCCACGGAGCCGCGCCGCGCGTTTGCAGGAAGATCCAATAGGCCAGGGCGAACATCAGGCCGTGCGCTGCCGCACCCCCCAATGCACGGATGATGTGCACATGCGCGGGGAGCGTTGGCTCATCCGGCGGATATTCGCTCCATGTGAACCACCACCAGAGGCGGAAGCCGCTCATGGGATGCCCGATGAGCCGCGCCGTCAGGGCGTGCCCGAATTGATGCACGACTTCGGTGCTCAGGTAGAAGAGCGCCAGCAACCCGGACGCCAACAGCGCCCCTTCCACTTGCAGGCCGCGCAGCCAGATCCCCCGCCCCGCCAGCACATAAACCAGCGCGACGACAGCCAGCGGCACCGACCAATGAATGCCAACCCGCAAACCCAGGAACCGCAGCGAGAAGATCATCGTTACTTCTTTCCGCCCAAGTCATTCATGAACTCATCCAGCGATTTACGGCGGACGCTAACCGGCTCAATCGGCGGCTCGACCCGGCTGGTGCGCCCTGCCGGAGCCACTTCCGCCAGCAGTTCGCGCACCAACTGCTTGAATTCACCGACTGTCAAGTCAGAGAGCGGCATCTCATCGGTAATTTCGCGTGATTCTTGGTCTTCGGCTTCGCACATAAGATCAATCCTCTTCTGATTGCTCAAAATAACCAGTGATTTGCAACTTCAACTTTGGTGGATGATTCTTCACAGCATCCCATACAATCACCCTGCCGAACCGATGAACTCGTTGAACTGCGAGATCACGACAACCAGCTATTTTGCGACACTCGGCTTCCTCGATGGCTTCACGGATCTCATCGCAGCTTCACCAATCTACAATTCAATGCGGGAAGTCGCATCCAGAATCTCTCGGAGATACATTTCAAGCAACCTGGGCACATACAATCGCAGCCGACAATCACTTGCTACGATTGTATCATCACATTCGCCATTTTCGTTGGCTCGTGCGGCAGGGTCGCCAGTTGATCCAGCTTGCGCTCCGCCAGTGGCAGCGTCATACGATGGTAAATCATGGCGGCGAACTGGCGCAGGTGCGATGAGCGCAGATTCTGCGGCTTGCGCAGCCAATCGCCCAGGCTCAACCACGTCTTGCGGCTGCGATAGTCTTTGTGGACGACTTTGTGCAACTGGCGGTAGAACTCCGTGCGGAACGGCCCCTGGTAGAGCATGGCCAGGTCTTCGCTGTCATACCAGTTTTCGCGGCTGAGTTCAGCGCGGACACGTTCGTGGAAGGGCGTCCCTGGCAGCGGGTAGCTCACGCTGATGCCGATGTCATCGGGCATGAGATCGCGCACCATTTGCAGCGTCTTTTCGATATCTTCGCGCGTTTCACCCGGATAGCCAAATTGCAGGAAGAAAGCGACTTTGACGCTGTGTTCGTGCAGCTTATTCGCAGCCTCGTAAATCTGCTCGACGGTGGTACCTTTGTCCATCGCATCCAGGATTTTCTGGCTGCCACTTTCCGCACCGATCCAGACAATTTCCGCACCTGCGCGCGCCAGTGCCGGGATCGTCTTCCCACGCAGCAGCAAATCGGCACGGTTCAGGCTCTTGAAAGGAATGTGCGCCTGATGCTCGTCCAGCAAATCCGCAAATTCTTCGATCCAGCGATCCTGAATGCCCATGATGTCATCCATGAACCAGATGCGATCCGGCGCGAAATGCTCTTTCAGCCACTTCATTTCCTGCACGACATTCAGCGGGCTGCGGCTGGTGTATTTCTGGCCCCAGATGGGTTTCGCACACCAGTTGCAGTGAAACGGGCAACCCCGCGTCGTCACCAGATTCATACTGTAACAGCCGTGATGCTCATACCAGATGGCGCGATACTTGTCCCGATCCACCAGATCCCAGGCCGGGAAGGGCAGCGCGTTCAAATCACGGATTACGGCACGCGGCGGCGTTTTGACGACCTCGCCAGCCTGCAAATACGCCAGCGACTTCACGTTATAAAGGTCGAAGTCCCCTCGCTGAATTCGGGGAGGGGATTTAGGGGTGGGGTTGAGCAAATCCAGCAGTTCCGCCAGCGTCTCCTCCCCCTCACCCAACAACACATAATCCGCGCCCTGTTCCAGATACGCCGCCGGGTGATCGGTCATATCCGCGCCTGCGACGATGACTGTACAGCCCCGCTGCTTCGCTTGCTGGATCATCTCGAAGGCCGCTTCGCGCATCCGCAGCAAAGACATCTTGCTAAGGTAATTGAAGTTATCCTCGAAGATCACGGCGTATTTTGGCTGATGCTGATCCAGCGCCGCCGCCCACTCCTGAGTAGAGTGCGCCAGCATGGCATCGAAGAGCGCTACATCATAGCCACGTTCGCGCAGATACGACGCTGCATAGAGCGTCCCCAATGGCGGGAAGGGCTGCATCGCCTGCCAGAGTTTTTCATCAAAGCGTAAGTAATAGGATTGTCCGAAGAGAATTTGGGTCATGAGGTATACCAATAAACGACGGTCAGTTCATCACAATATACGGTAGCCGCGCTAGAAAAAGATGAACCGTTTGGCATTCGGTAGCTCATCCACTTCCAGCCCCGGCTCCTTGAGTGTACAACGATGCACCTGTCGTGCCAAACGCACATTCATGCGTTTCTCTACGCCATCCAGGGTACAGGCGATGGTTTGAATGTGCGGAAATTTCGCCATGAGTTCAGGATCGCCAATTTGCGGGATGCCATCGCGCATGACAGCAGCCAGACACTGCCTTGTAACCGAATCATTGCGCATTTCTAGAATACAATAGTCCGCAGAGGGAGCCGATGCCCCTACAATCTTCGCTCCACCCTGGGACACACCAGTCAGTACCCGGCGGTTGACACCTGTGTAGGATGCGAACGCCTCTAGCTCGTCCCACCAATTGCCTGTCGCTGTCAGACGAGAGTCACTACCAATCGCCAGATGTAAGCTAGCTGGCTCAACCTTTAAACTGCTGGCATTCAAGGTTATACCCAACAAGTACCTATTGGTGGATGGGCAGATAACCAATCCCCGGACGGTGTTCGCAGCATCAGCAAGGTCTTCTTCACTCATGCCGACCCCATGCACGATGACCGTATTCTGACCCACACAGCCCAACTTTTTCAGCCGCTGATACTCGCCTGTTGCGATTTCATCCGTGCCTTCTGCGAGGTGGATAAACCAGGGCCAGTCTTTGGGCGTGCTGCGATAACTGCGGATGATCTCCGCTTCTGTGTTGAAGTGCAGAGAGTGCGCCCACCCGTAATTCTTCAGCACACGAATGGGAAAATCACGGCGGTACATTTCAGGATATTTAGGGCCGTGATGTGCGACCGTCGTCGCGCCGCAAAGCAGGTTTTTCAGCCCACCGATGAAAAGCCGATCCCATAGAGGAACACTGCGCAGAGACTGAAACGGTTCTTCGTTCAAACGGGCATTGAGGTCTTCACCCCATTGATGGGCGTTGTCGTACACATCACGAAATTTCGTGCGCGGATAGTGATTCAGTTCGAGATGGTCATGCGCGTTAATCAATCCCGGAAAAAGCGTGTAGCCTTCGAGGTCAATCACGAGCGCATCATTGGGTTTTTCTGCCACGATGCGCCCGTTTTCGATAGAGAGGTCACGCTGCGCAGTTTCTTCAAGGTTCCAGACCTGCGTCCCTCGGATGTGCAGCGGTTGGCTCATGCGCGTTGGTAGACCTGCACGATGAACTCGGCCTGGTCGGTGTGGGCGGCCTCACGATCCCCGGCGAAATGCTCGTCAATCGCCGCGTAAACGGCATCCAGGCCGCGCTGCCAGGTTTCGTCATCCATGATCCAGGTGCTCGACCATTGGCGCTTCTCGATGCGCTCCACAAAATCGGAGAGGCGAGCCACATTGTTGAAGGCGAAAGCTGCTTCACGGACGGGCACCCAGCCCGCATCGGTGATCGCGCCGTCCACCCGATCCCAACGGCTGGCTCCCGTCGCAGGGTCGGGACGAGTCGCGCGGTTCCAGGCATCAACAACCTCCTGGAAGCGTCGCCCGCTGTTGTGCTTGTTGCGCATATGGACGAAGACGCCATCTCCTTTGACAACGCGCATGATCTCCTGTGCGACACGCATCGGTTCAGCGACAACATGCAGCACATGCGTGATGTAGGCCGCATCGAATTGGGCGGTGGCGAAGGGCATGAAATGGGCATCGGCGGTGCTCAGGCGAATGGGTTCGCCGTTTTGCTTGGCACGCAGCTTACTCATCATCCGCCAGGAAATGTCAAATCCGGTGATGCTGCCAACATGCGGGGCCAATGGGAGGGCGATTCTGCCCGTACCGATGCCGACTTCCAGAAGCTGGCTCTGCTTTGTGAAACCGACTGTTTCCGCGATGAACGCCCCCACCTGCGGCGCAACACCGCCGGGAAAGCCTCGAGAGCGATCATAGTATTCGGCAGCACGATCGAAGTTGATGGATTGTTGTGGCACAGCGCATCTCCCTGTCAATGATGAGGGCGCAAACTCGTTGCGCCCCAGGACTCAATCTTCTTCGTAGTCGTGGTTCAGCGATGGAATACCTTTGACGGCATCCTCGCCGAATTTGTCGCGGAGTTGCTTGCGCAGTCTGGGCGATTCTTCCGCCCATTTCGCCTGTAGTTGTTCCTTGCTCGCTTTCTTTCCATCCCCGGCGTGCGCACGCATCCCCTGGGCGATCGTCGGTGCGCTGTTGATGACCCGCTTCACATCTTTCGACTCGCACTCCGGGCATTCGGGCACGGGCGCGTTGATCCGATGTTCTTCCGTGAACTCGTAACCGCAGGCATTGCAGCGATAATCATAGTTCGGCATGAATTTCCTGCCTCCGTTCTATCTGTGCCCCAGTCTGCGCCCCAGTATAGCCGGAGAACATCAACAGTGCATCAAATCAGCCCAGTCGAATGCGCGGATTGAGCAGGGCGTAGATCAAGTCCGCCAGCAGGTTCGCAATCGCGAAGACGAAGACGATGATGAAGGCCACCGCCTGCAAGACGGGAATGTTCTTCTGCTCTACCGCACGCACCAGTTCTGACCCCATGCCGGGATAGTTGAAGATATTTTCGATGACGACCAGCCCACCCATTAGCCAACCAATGCTGATGGCAATTACGGTGATGGTCGGCAGCAGGGCGTTGCGCAGCACATGCTTGATGATAACTGTGCGCCGGGAGAGACCTTTGAGCGTCGCCGTGCGTACATAAGACTTCTTCAATTCGTCGATCATGCCCGCGCGTGCCATGCGTGTCACATAGCCGATCAACACCAGACTCGCCGTCAGGGCGGGAAGCGTCAGAATCCGAATCCAGTCGATCAAGAGCATGTTCTCTTGCACGCGCGAGGTCGTATCGAACCAGCCCAGGCCGAGCGCGAAGATATTCACAAAGACAATCCCGCTCACAAATTCCGGCAGCCCCACCACAGACAGCGACACGACCGAAATCAAATTGTCCAGCCAGGTGTCCCGCGCCAGCGCAGCGATGACTCCCAGGAAGATCGAGAGCGGAACCGCAATCAACAGCGTGAAACCGGCCAGCCGCAGCGAATTTACCATGCGTTCGACCACGAGAGGCCGCACAGGCGGGTTGCCTGCGGTGAATGAGTCACCCCAGTCACCGACTACGAAGCCACCCAACCAGTTGATGTACTGCACCGGAACCGGGTCATCCAGGCCGAAGCGCTCATTGAATTCGGTGATGGCGCTGGGAGACGCATCGCGCCCCAATACCAGCCGCGCCACATCACCGGGCAGAAGCTGCGTCAGCGCGAAGATAATCAGCGATGTGATGACCAGTGTCAGGATCAGCAGCAGTAACCGTCGTACGAGGTATTGTGCCATGTTCAGGACTCCTCCACCGGGGGTTTGCGCTGTACTTCGCCCAGTTCTTCCAGCGGGATGTGGCACAGAATCTGATGACCTTCTTCTGTGCGGCGCAGCGGCGGACGTTCGTTCATGCAAATGTCCCCCAGGAAGCGCGGACAGCGCGTGTGGAAGGGGCAGCCTGTGGGCTTGTTGCGCGGGCTGGGAATATCCCCTTCCAGACGGATCTCGCCCCCTTTACGTGTGGGATCAGGCAGCGGAATCGCCGAGAGCAGCGCCTCGGTATAGGGATGCAGCGGCGGGTCGTAGACTCGCTCCGCTGGCCCTTGCTCCATAACCTCACCGAGGTACATCACCACGACCCAATCCGCCAGGTAACGAATCACTTCCAGATCGTGCGAGATGAAAATGTAGGACGCATGGCGCTCTGCACGCAAGTCTTTCAGCAAATTGAGGATGGTCGCCTGCACGGAAACATCCAGCGAAGAAGTCGGCTCGTCCGCGATAATCAGCGCCGGGTCAGCGATGAAGGCGCGTGCGATGGCAACACGCTGCTTTTCGCCGCCGCTGAGCTGCCCAGGATAGCGCGAGGCATAGGCCGCCGTCAGGCCAACTGCATCCAACACTTCGGCGACGCGCTCGCGAACTTCAGCATTTTTCACCTTGCCACCCCTGAGCGAGCGGTAGGTGCGCCCCACAGCCTGCCCCACCGTCTGGTACGGGTTCAACGAGTCGTTGGGATTCTGGAAGATCATCCGCAGGTTACGCAGGGTGTCCCGGCTGCGTCCGCGCAAGTCCAGCGTGAGCGGTTCGCCCATCAATTCCAGTTCGCCCTCATCTGCACTGGATAGCGCGACGATAGCACGGGCCAGGGTCGTCTTGCCGCTGCCGCTCTCACCAACCAGCCCCAGGGTATTCGCCGAAGCCACTTGCAGCGAAATATCCTGCACAGCCTGCACATAACGCTCTTCTTGCCCCATCAACCGATCCAGCAGCGTGTATTCACCGAAGCGCTTGCTGATGTGGTTCGCGCTGAGGACGGGCTTCGCGTGCCCATTGCCATTGACCGGGGCAAATTTCCCCTGCGGACGATTGCGCGGGATCACCTCACCACTGTCGATCTCTTGCCAGCGCCAACAGCGCCCGAGCCGATCGCCGACCGTCACTTCCAATGGCGGCTTCTCTGCAAAACACTTGTCAATCGCTACCGGGCAGCGATCCGCAAAAACGCAGGCATTCGTGCGCTCGGCCAATGAAGGAGCCACACCTTCAATAGTAGAAAGGCGCGAGATGTCATCGTCGGCATAGCTGGGGAGGCTGGCGATCAGCCCTGCTGTATAGGGATGCAGTGGTTTGGCGAACAATTCCTCGACCGAGGCCGTCTCCATAATTTCACCCGCGTACAGCACCGTCACATAATCGCAGAGCTGGGCGACTGTGCCGAGATCGTGTGAGACGTACAGCGCCGCAGCCTCTTCGGTCTTGATGAGTTCGCGTACGAGATCGAGGATTACAGCCTGCGTGGTCACATCCAGCGCAGTCGTCGGCTCATCCAGAATCAGCAGCTTGGGACGGGTACTCAGCGCCATCGCGACCATCACCCGCTGCTGCATCCCACCGCTGAGCTGGTGCGGATAGCGCCTGAGAATCTGTTTTGGATCGGCAATTTTGACTTTTTCCAGCGCTTCAGCAGCGGCCTTACGGGCTTCCTGCCCCGATAGCCCCAGATGCAGCTTCGTCAGTTCTCCCATCTGGTCGCCGATGGTCAATGACGGATTCAGCGAATCGAGCGGATTCTGCGGAACGAGGCTGATGTCTCGCCCCCAAATCTGGCGCATGTGCTCGATGGGCGCGTGGGCGATGTCTTCCCCATTGAACCAGATTTCGCCCGCCGAAATGCGCGAG
The DNA here is from genome assembly GCA_964549915.1 of uncultured Anaerolineaceae bacterium. GTDB lineage: Bacteria > Chloroflexota > Anaerolineae > Aggregatilineales > Phototrophicaceae > JAUZRW01. The sequence goes on from CAZJWX010000003.1 coordinate 163,900, forward strand.
TTCGACGCCAGGTAGCGCATCATGCCCAGACCAAGCGTCGATTTTCCACTGCCGCTTTCGCCAACGAGGCCGTGAATTTGCAGCGGATTGATGGTGAGATCGATATCGCAAACGGCGTTCAACCATCTCTTGCCAATGCGATAGTCAATCGAGAGATTCTGTGCAGAGATTACAGGGTCTACCATAGAGGGGTTTACTCTCGTCCAGATTCATTACGGAATACACGGCGCAAGCCGTCGGCCATCAAGTTGATGCTCACAATCAGGAGCGCAATCGCTGCCACCGGGAACCACAGCGTCCAGGGGGCAGTTGACGCGAAGTCACGTGCATCCAGCACCATGCGCCCCCATTCGGGCGATGGCGGTTGCACACCCAACCCCAGGAAGCCCAACGACGCGACCAGGAAGATGGCGTAGGAGAGGCGCAGCGACGCTTCGACCACCAGGGCCGGCAGCACGCTCGGGAAAATCTCGCCAAAGAGGATGTACGAGGTCGGCTCACCACGCAGCTTGGCAGCTTCCACATAGCCCGAATCACGCACGTTGAGCGTCGCACTGCGCACCACGCGCATCACAATCGGCACGTAGAGCAGCACAATGACGATCGTCAGGCTGATGGCCGTCGCGCCGACAGCATCGACCAACGGCTCTAGCAATACCACCTCAGTGTCATTCAGCACCGGAACCAGTGTCGTGAGCATCACCAACGCCAGTACCAATGCCGGAATCGCCAGTAAGCTGTCCATCAAGCGCGAAATCACTTCATCGACCCAGCCGCCGGAGTAGCCACTGACCAGCCCGATGACCGTGCCAATTGTGACGGCAATGGCCGTCGCAACGGCGGGCAAGCCGATGGTATCGCGCGCACCCCAGAGCAAACGACTGAGCACATCACGCCCGCGGCTGTCTGTACCCAGCGGATATTCCACCGACGGTGGCGTATTGCGCAGCGCCGCACGATCATCGCCACGTTGTACTTCGTCGAAATCATAGGGAGCAATCGCAGGGCCTGCGAAGGCAATCACGATGAAGAGCAATACGAGGATCAAGCTGACGAAGGCCACCGGGTATTTCGCCATCTCGCGGAAGAAATTCAGTATGCCGCGCAGCCATCGTATAAGGAAAAATGGAGTCCCGGAGGACTCCATCGGAGTGACAGATTGTGTCATGGCTTACCCGCCGATAGTCACGCTGTCAAAGTCGGTGCGTCCGGGGAAGGGATGCATTTCCAGCCCCTGCACGCTGTTGGCATAGGCACCCGCCACCGGGCGGAAGAACGGCACGATGATTGGGCCTTCTTCGGCGAAAATCTGGCTGATTTCCGCGTAGATTTCCGCACGAGCGGCGGGGTCACTGGTCTGCGCAGCTTCCGCAGCCAGTTCGTCCAGGCGCTCATTGCTCCAGTGTGCTTCGTTGAAGGGTGCGCCAGTGGTGTAGGCCACACTCAGGTATTCCTGCGGCGTCGGGCGCGTGCCCCAGCCCGTCAGGCCGAGGTCAACCGTGAGCCATTCGTTATCACCATAGTACACATTTTCTGGGCGAATGATGAGTTCCACGTTGATGCAGCCTTCTTCCCACTGCTGCGCCATGAATTCCGCCAGCAGCGGATATTCGAAGGCTTCCACGACGTAGAATTCAGCTTCAATCGTCGGTGTGCCGCCATTGTCGACCACGAAGGGGCTGTCGGGATTATCCGCAGCGTATTCTGCAATCAGCTCGCAAGCCGCGACCGGATCGTATTCCGACGGCTGCTCGTTGTAGAGCGGTCCATAGACCGGGCCAATCGGATCATTGTTGCCAACGGTGCCCTGCCCGCCGAGTACATCGATGTTCAGCAGTTCGCGGTCGGTAGCCAGCTTGAAGGCCTGACGTACGCGCACATCTTCGCCGATGCTGCCTTCGTCAGCACGCAGACGGATGACCGGGTGCGTGTTGGTGGCGGCGTTGACGATGGTGATGTCCTCTGCACCTTCCAGTGTCGGCAGCAATGCAGTGTCGATCTTGTAGATGAAATCGACTTCGCCATTGCGCAGTGCATCTACCTGGGTGTTCACATCGTTGATGAAGATCATCTCGATGCCACTCAGTTCCGGCGCACCGGCCCAGTAATCTTCATACGCAGCGAGGGTGATGCCTTCGCCTGCGTCAAATTCGGTGATGCGGAAGGGACCTGTGCCGTTGAAATTGGCGAGGCTGCCATCTTCGCCGATCACGTTCGGGCTGGTCTGCCCATCCTGAAGGATAGGCGCGAAGCGAGAAGCCACACCGAAGAGGAAATCTGCATTAGGGGCATCCAACGTGAAGACAACCGTGCTGTCGTCTGCGGCTTCCACTGTCCAGGTCGGCTCGAAGATCGGATTGCCTTCTTCATCCTCGCCTACGGTCTCCTGGCCCAGCAGACCAACAGCCGACGAACCGACTTCCACAAGACGGTTGAAGGTGAAGACGACATCCGCAGCCGTCAGGGGGCTGCCATCGTGGAACGTCACGCCTTCCACAAGATTGAAGGTGTAAGTCAGGCCGTCTTCGCTGATGTCCCAGCTTTCAGCAAGGCTCGGAGCCAGGTCGCCGCTGGGGAGGATTTCGATGAGATAATCGTAAATGTGGCGGTTGATGAGCACTTCATCATCCGAACTGCCCGTCGCAGGATCGAGGTTGACGGGTTCCAGCATACCCACACGCAGCACCGATTCGTCCTGTGCCTGCAAGCCAGCTACGCCAAAAAACAACACTGCTACACCAAATAGCAGCAGCCCACTACGAAGAATCTTCGGATTGGGGAGCATATTTCCTCCAGGTGATTGGATCTGTGTGTTTAGTGATTGCGGAGGAGGCCAGACGGCACTCCCCGAGTCACCGCCCAAACTATGACATCCTTTATTGCACTCTTCTGTAAGCCAGACTACACAACACCCAAACACCTGTTCGAATCGACACTTTTCTTATACAAGTCCAACAAGAACCTCATCTGCCTGCACCATCTGCCCTGCGGCGAAGTAAACCGCGCTGACGGTGCCGTCGGCGGGGGCTTCGATGCGGTGCTCCATCTTCATGGCTTCGATGATGACGAGCACATCCCCCGCCTGTACCACTTGCCCCTCGCTGACCAGTACCTGAATCACCCGCCCTGGCAGCGGTGAACGCAGCGACCCTTTCGCGGCCTCGGTCATCTGTGGAACGGGCAGTGGCGTCTGCCAGTACAGGCGATAGGTATCCGCGAGGGTATGCACCCACCACTCATCATCCTGCCCGCGCATGACGGTCACAGCCTGTCGATGATGGTTCACGCTCAATGTGAATGTCGCGTCATGGCGTCCGTACACGAAAACGTCGTAGTCTTCTTCGCCGATTCGTGCTCTGTACGCGCCATCGCTTTCTGGCGTCAGAAGTACTTCATGCGTCACCTCGCCCAATTGGAAGCGATGTCGGATCGGGCGGTTGGTGTTGTTACGCCAGGGATTCTCCGTGCCCGGCTGTGCCAGTGCTGCGGCGATCAATGCGGCAGGCGCAGCTACCGATTGGTCTCGCAGTAGTTCGGGGCGCTCTTCCAGGAACTGCGTACTGATCGCTCCGTTCAGGTGATCTTCGTGTATCAAAACCCGGCGCAAAAAGCGCACGTTGTTGCGCATCCCCAGGAATTGCAATTGAGCCAGCGCCCGATCCAGCTTGCGGATGGCCTCGGCGCGGGTGCTGCCATGCGCGATGACCTTCGCCAGCATCGGATCATACTGCACGCCAACGTCGTCCCCGCTGCGCACGCCCGAATCCACGCGCACAGCATCCGGCTCTTGCCAGTGTAGGATGGTTCCATTCACCGGAAGGAACTGATTCGCCGGGTCTTCCGCATAAACGCGGACTTCAATTGCGTGCCCGCTCGGTTCGTAGTCAAAATGCCCCACTTCGACGAAGGGCGGCAGCAACTCGTGCAGGTTCGTCCCCTGCGCAATCTCGATCTGCCAGCGCACCAGATCAACCCCATAGACCATTTCCGTGACAGGGTGTTCAACTTGCAAGCGAGTATTCATCTCCATGAAGTAGAAATCTCCCTCGGCATCGAGCAGGAACTCGATGGTACCCGCGTTGCTGTACTCCAACTGACGCGCGGCACGAACGGCAGTCTGCTGAATCTCATAGCGCAAGTCGGCTGAGAGACCAAACGCTGGACTCTCTTCGATGATCTTCTGGTGGCGGCGCTGGATGCTGCATTCGCGTTCGCCCAGTGCGATGATATTGCCGTATTCATCTCCGATGATTTGCACTTCAATGTGGCGCGGACGAATCAACGCTTTTTCCAGCATCAGCGTGGGATCACCGAAGGCTTGTTGGGCTTCACGTTTGGCGGCTGCCAATGCATCCGGCAGCAAAGAAGCCTCTTCAACGAGGCGCATCCCCTTGCCGCCACCACCTGCTGCGGCCTTCACCATAATGGGGTAGCCGATTTCTTCGGCTGCGGAGAGGAAGGCCTCGTCACGCTGATCCGCCCCGATGTAGCCCGGCACATAAGGCACATCTTGCAAAAATTCTTTGGCGGCTCGCTTGTCCCCCATGCGGGCGATGGCATCAGCAGATGGCCCCACGAAGATCAAGCCTGCATCGCGCACAGCTCGCGCAAAGGCGGCATTTTCCGCCAGAAAACCATATCCGGGATGAATGGCATCTGCGCCTGTACGCTCCGCCGCTGCCAGAATTTTCTCGATGTTGAGGTAGCTCTCCGGCGCAGGACTGGCTCCCAGATGAACCGCCTCATCCGCCATCTCGACGTGCAAGGCGTTGACATCGGCATCAGAATAGACCGCTACCGTGAAGATACCCATCTCGCGACAGGTACGAATGATGCGGCAGGCAATCTCGCCGCGATTAGCAATCAGCAACTTCCTAATCATCGTTTTGCTCCCCGGTGACCCAAACAGGCTGACGCTTCTCCAGAAAGGCACTCAATCCTTCCTGCGCTTCTTCCCCTCCGCGCAGGCGGTTAAGCAGGTTCGCCCGATATTCGACCGTATCCTGCAAAGATTTGCCGTAAACGGCGAAAATCAACTCTTTGATTGCAGCAATCGCCCCCGGAGCGCATTTGCGGATTTCGTCCAGCTCTTTGCGCACGGCGTGATCGAGTTCTTCTGCAGGTACCGCCTCATGCACCAGGCCATACTCAAATGCCGTCTGCCCATCAAAACGTCGCCCCGTGAGCATCAATTCGCGTGCGCGCGTCAAGCCCATACGCTGCAAAACATAGGGCGAGATGAACGAAGGCGCTACCCCCAGGCGAACTTCCGTCAGGCCGAAGCGGGCGCTGCTGCTGGCAATGGCGACATCGCTGACGCAAACCAACCCCAATCCACCACCCAGCGCTGCACCTTCGACTTTGGCAATCACAACCTGGGGTGCCTGATTCACCGTGCGCAGCATGGCGTCCAGGTTGTTGGCGTCCTGGGCAGCGGGCATGGGGCGCTCGCGCATCTCTTTGATGTCTCCGCCGGAGCAGAACACGCCGTCGGCTCCGCTGAGCACGACAGCACGCACGCTGCGATCATCCCCAAGCGAGGCGAAGAGCGTCGTCAATTCCGCGACCATTTGCGCGTTCATCGCATTTTTCACTTCGGGACGGTTTAGCGTGACGAAGGCCGTGAAATCGTCAACCTCTACGCGCAGAGTCGCAAAATCCTGCATAATTTCAGCCATACCCAAAACCTTTTTTCCGTATGTTCAAGCCGAAAGAACCCTAGAATAGCAGAAACCGGGCGAGGCTGGCGACATGCTCATGACACGATTATTCCCACCATGTCGCGCGGGCGAGGCCGCCCTGATGGACGCCGTAGCAGGTCATGAAGAATCCCTCACGCCGACTGCCAGCAGAAGTCAGAAGCCGGGGCAAGATCAAGCGGTAGGCTTCCGGTCGCAGGGGAGAGGCGAACAATCGAAGTCGCAGGTCATCATCAAAATCGAGGAAAAGGTGCTGCTTTTCCGGGAGAAAACGCAGGCGTTGAAGCCGCCGTCCTTCGATGCGGCGCAGGTGTTTGAGCATGGCTCCATCACGATTCTTGCCGCCAATGTAGGTGCAGAGCGATAGACCGTTTTGCGTCATTTGCCAGAGGCCGTGCAGCATCAGGCGAGCCGGAGGCTGATCCGTGCGGCAGATTTGCAGAATGGGCGTTTGATGATCCGCATGGAGCAGCGTCTCACCCGTATCACAGCCGCGCAAAGGAAGCAGTACTTGCTCGAAATCTAGCAGCAAATTGGGCTTCATGGCTGCACTGCTCAGTCCTCTGAATCCCATTCCATGTACAGCAGCGCCCCCGCCAGGGATTTGCCCAGCGGATCGATGCGCAGTGACCGCGTACCACCGCCATCCAGCGCACGTGTGCAGACAAAATTGAGGGCTTGGATGTTGTCCAGTTCGTAGCGAGTAACTTCGCCCTCGACGAGGTTGCCGAGGTGCTCTTTGACTCGTTCTGCCGTAAGCCTGGCTTTGATGTCCGCGTAGGCTGCTGATGAGCGTGCGATCACGCTGATGTTGGCGATGTTCCCCTTGTCGCCAGAACGCCCATAGGCCAGATCATAGAGACGACGTACCATGCTCCTGCTCCACTTCCAGACCAATACCCGTATAGCGCGGCTGACCCATTCCGCCGTCGGAATGCGCCAACCCGTTAAATGGTAAACATACCATATGGGCGCACGTTCTCCCAACTTTCGTCACTCACGCAGCAGGGCAATCGCCTCAAATTTGTAAGAGTAATTGCAACAAAAAGGTGTCATCAA
>CAZJWX010000004.1:0-133979 GCA_964549915.1 uncultured Anaerolineaceae bacterium
GATGACACCTTTTTGTTGCAATTACTCTTACAAATTTGAGGCGATTGCCCTGACACACTGCCCAGTAAGCGAGAAACAGCTATATTTGTCAGTAATCACCAAATTTGTCGGTCGTGTGGGGATTACGAAACATGCAGACCAGACATCCGCTGGCACTCGTCACAGGTGCGGTTTACGGATTGGGGAGGGCCTATGCTGACGAACTGGCGGCGCGGGGGTACGATCTGTTCCTGATTGACCTGCCGGACGCGCCGCTGACGGACACAGCGACGGCAATCCAGGCAGCTCATTCCGTTGAAGTCAGCGTATTCCATGCGGATCTGAGTGTAAGAGCACAGGTCGAAGAAATTGCCACGCTCATTCAGGAACTGCCCCGGCTCGACCTGCTGATCAACAACGCGGGATTCATGATGGTCGGGCAACTGGATCGGCTCGTTGTAGAGCGAATGCAGCGCATGATCCAACTGCATACGATGACGGTGGTGCAACTCTCGCGTGCCGCCGTCGAGAAAATGCGACCTGTACGCCGGGGTGGGATCATCAACGTCTCGTCGATTGCGGGCTTTTCCGCAGCGCGGCACTACGCGACCTACAACGCCACGAAAGCCTTCATCCAGGTGTTCACCCGCTCTCTCGCATTGGAACTGGATGACAGCGGCATCACGGTGCTGGCGGTCTGCCCCGGCCCCATGCCGACCAATATCTTCGAAGCAGAAGATGCGCCCAATCTCACCAGGGACTATCCGCACTCCTCAATCATCTGGACATCCCCTCAGTTCGTTGCCAGGGGGTCGCTGGAACGGCTGGGCAAACAAGTGGTCTGGGTGCCTGGCTGGCTCAATAAGCTGATTGTAGCCACGAGCGGCTTCAACACCCGTATTCTGGATCACTTCACGTAGCCTGCGCCCGCAGAAGTTCGACCCGTTGCAAAGCACGCTCCAGACTCGTCGTCACCAGAAAGCGCTCTGCCTGGGATTTGAAGACCGCTGGCAGCAGCAAACGGGCAATGCCGACGCTGACCGGGTTGGTTAGCAAGAGGCTGCCGCCAACGCCGACGAAAACGCCAAAATTCGGCGGCATGACGTTGGTGATGATGCGCAATTCCTGGAAGAGGCCGCGCAACGGTGGCAACTTCGCGCCCGCTTCCAGATACAGAATCACATCTACGCGATGCCTCTTTTCGCGCACCATCATCGGCATCTGGCCTTCCAGCATGGCGTAGGACTCAATGCTGAAATCCCCGATGAGTGTACAGAGCAGGACGGATTCGTCATACCATTTGAGTTCTACAGGCACTCGATCACCCCGGCAAGCTGGATACTCGCCCAGGGTAACACGAGAAGCAAAGGGCGAGCCAACGCCCGCCTTCGGTCTCCGCCTCAGCTCAGGATTTCATCTACAAAACCCTGTTCGACAGCGGTCTCAGCATCCATCCAGTAGTCACGCCTGAGCAAGTCGCGCACCTCGTCGGCTTCCAGATTGGAGTGCTGTGCATAGAACTGCACCAGCCGCTCCATGGCCTTCGTTTGCAGGTGCATCTCGTCCTTGAACTCCTCGTGTGTGCCCCACATGATCGTCGAAAGCTGATGAATCAGCATGAAGCTGTTGGGCAGGATGTAGCGCTTCTGGCACACCAGGGCGATCAACGTCGCTGCGCTGGCGCAAACCCCTTCCACAACGGCGTAGATCGGCGACTTGATGAGCTGCAACTGATCTGCCGTGCTGAAGCCGCTGAAGAGGTCGCCACCGTAGGAGTGAATGTGCAGCCAGATGGGAGTCATGGGCGCATCTTCCAGCCCGCGGGAAATCTGCTCCGCCCGCAGTTCCGAATCCAGTTCGCGCACGCTGCGCAGCAAATCCAGGCAGCGATCGCTGTCCACATGTGCGTAGAAGTAGATGTGATTGTCGATCTTCTCTACGGTCAATGTCTTCTCGCCATCGCCGGCTGCGGCCTTCATGCCGTAGCGCAGCAGCGCGTGGTAGTTTCCGGTATACATGATGTCCCTCAATTCCGTTGTGTTCTCTCTCCTGACTGCGTACTGGCTCCTAACCTGAAGAGTGCTCGAAAGTCCCCGTTCCCACCCTCACCAACAAAATGCGAGTCCTGTACGTGGTAGTGACAATGCGCCCTAACATGTACCCAATACCCGATGCTGGGCAAAACAATGAATCCAGCACTGCCCCGATGCTTGCAAACCAGGGAAAGGGTTTTGCCTACGCTATTTATTGACCCCGGCATCGGCTGCGGGGTATCGCACAACGCCCTCGTCATCTGCTGGCTACCGACTTTTGACTATTCGCGGTTTCCATTGGGCGAGCTTGACTTACTGACAAGCTCACTGGCTTTCCAAATCCCCATTCCCACCCTCACACAATTCGCAGATCAGCATGTGGTGCTCACAATGCGCATTGCAATGTAACAGGTTACAGTGCTGGGCAGAAATTGTGCGTACAGGGATTCGAACCCCAGGGCACAGCCCCGTGCACCCCAACCAGGCGCCTGGCTTACCCCGTCAGGCAGGGGTTTATGCTCGCCTCTGCGGAGTGTGCTAACAACGGGCGCAGCCAGCGCCACGCCCACGAATCTCAGTCTTCGATCAAATCCACCGTCCAGTTCAACTGCTGGATGGCGGTATCCAATTCACGGTACTGGCGCGACAGATCATCGACCTGTCCCTGCAATTCGGCGATGCTCACCGTCGTATATTCCTTGATTTCCATACGACCGTAACGCGGCTGCGCCTGCGCTGCGTTGATGACCTGGGCGATCACCTGACGCCGCATCATCAGCGTATCGCGTTCCGCCAGCGCATCCGTCAGCGAACGGGTCTCATCGAACGTCACTGCGGCGTTGGTGCGGTTGATCTGCTGCATCAGGCGCGTCAGCTCGTCAATAGCCTCCCCGACCTCCGTCAGCAAGACCTGCGGATCCTCCGGGGGCTGCTCACCTTCCTGCACCTTCGCGCTGCGAGCCAGACGCTGCTGAAGCTGTGCAATCCGCTTCTGCGCATCCGCACGCTGAATCAGTGCTTCTGCCAACTTCATGACATCCCTCCTTGTGTAACAGTAAGACAGAACACATCATAATGGGTCATGAGAGGCAACACAAGCAATTTTTGGACTCTTATGATCCATCCTGACAATTCCAGAACATTTCGCGTCTGACCCAAGAATGCAGTTCATCATCGCAGACTCATCCACTTTAATCTGCTTACCCTGCGCATCATCGCGCACATTCAGGCAAACCATGTACTGTGCAGTCAGGGAGATTGCATGATTCGTCTCTTGGCCAAAACTGCTTTATTGTTTGCAGGCCACCCTCCCACAGCATTTATCTCTAGCGATCACTTCAACCGAACATCTAAAATCGGAGAGGCCCGAATATGAAACATGGCCATCGCCTGCTCAGAGTTGCGCTGCTAATGCTGCTGATGCTCTTCAATATCAGTGTGACTGCAGCACAACAAGAGACCACCGAAGACGTGCCACCGGAGATTAACTTCGCAATCGGCAACCTGGCACAACGCCTGCGTGTGGACATCACGCTGGATGATCTCACACGCTACGAATGGGAGCTGCGCAACTTCCCGGATGCGAGCCTGGGTTGCCCCGTGCCAGGACGCAGCTACATTCAGCAAGTTACGCCCGGCTATCAGTTTTTGCTGACCTATGAGGGGACTGTGTATGATTACCGCATTGCCGAAGGCGGCGAGAACGTCACCCTGTGCGACACACGTCCAGCGGTACCCGTGAACCCACAGCCCCCGACTGACCCAGGTGCTTCACCCTGCGGAGATGAATACGTCGTGGAAGAAGAAGACTTTTTGTTCCAGATCGCTCGCGAGTGCAATACGACCGTCGCGGCACTTCTTTCAGCCAATCCCGAAATCTTCGATCCGTCGCTGATTTATGTGGGGCAAGTGCTGAACATCCCTGATGGCGGCGTGCAGCCGACTGTCTCCATCCGACCTGACAGTGGTGAGCCAGGTACGATTCTCCGTATCTTCGCCTCGGGCTTCCCGCCCGGCGCACAGGTAGAGATTGGCCTGGGGCCGCCGGAATCGGAATACACAGTCGTCGGCGTGCGCGAGATTGGTCGTGATGGTGAACTGGTCGCAACGGCGCAGATTTCACCACAAATTGAGCCGCCGGAACAGCGAGTCGCGGTTGTCGTCCTGAATGGAGAAGAAACAGTGTCGGAGCCGTTTACGGTGACGGGCGAACCAGCCATACCTCCAGACGTGCCCGAAGAAGTCTACTTTGAAGAGGCAGAAATCTACCTGGTGGCGCTTGGAGACGCAGGCCGCTCTGGTCAGGAAATTGGCTGTGGCGATAGTATCATCCCGGTCACCGTGAACTTCGCGCCGACCATCGCCCCGTTGACGGCAGCACTGGGAGAATTGTTCGCCATTGAGTCCCGTACTTACGGACAATCCGGCCTCTACAACGCGCTGTATCGTTCTGACCTCGAGGTGGAAGGAATCGACATCGAAAACCAGGAAGCCATCATTGATCTGACGGGAACGGTGCGAAGCGGCGGCGTCTGCGATGAACCGCGCATCATCCAGCAGATTGAGCAAACCGCGCTGCAATTCCGCACCATCAACCGCGTGACGATCCGCGTGGATGGCGAAGTGCTGAACTGAGCGCCGAAGAAACCCTCAAGGGGATCGCGCCGCTGCGTGATCCTCTCTACTCTATTTGATGAGAGTTGCGCCGCGCCCGAATCGCTGTCACAATCGGCGTGACTTTTGTTGTAGAGGAATCCTCAATGCGCCAGACGATCATTCTGTATAATCCCCTCAGCACGTCTCCCGGAAAACAGCGCCTACCCATGTCTTTGCTCTCAATCGCCGCCATGCTCGGCGATGATTACGACTTCGAACTCGTAGATGGCAACCTGACCGCTGACCCGGTGCAACATATCATCCAGCGCGTGCAGTCTACCGGGGCACACTTGCTCGGTGTGACGGTCATGCCAGGGCCACAATTGCAGGCTGCTGTGCACACCTGCAAAGCGATCAAAGCCGCGCTGCCGGAGTTGACAATTCTGTGGGGCGGCTATTTTCCCAGCCATCATTATCAGATTTGCCTGGAAAGTGGTTTCATCGACTACGTCATCGTAGGACAAGGAGAAGTGGCCTTCCGGCGCTTTGTCGATGCCTTCTACGGCGGCGACTCGCTGGAGGAAGTGCCATCTCTGGCCTACCGCGAAAATGGCACAGTTCAGCTCACACCCAAAGCGCCCATCGCCCCGCTGGAAAATTTGCCGCGTTACCCTTATGAACAGATCGATGTTCATCCGTACCTCGGCAAGAGCTTCCTGGGAAACCGGGTGGGGTCGCATCATACGAGCTGGGGCTGCCCCTTCGCCTGCAACTTCTGCGCGATTGTGCCGCTGGCGAAGCGTCGCTGGTCGGCAGAAAGTCCAGCACGTGTCGCGGATACATTGGCGTTTTTGCAGGGGCAATACGGCATCGACGGCATAGAATTTCATGACATGGATTTCTTCGTCAAAGAAGGCCGCGCGGTGGAAATTGCTGAGCGCATCAGCGACATGAGCCTCAACTGGTGGGGGCTGGGGCGCGTCGATACCCTGATGACCTACAGCGACACCAGCTTTGAGCTTCTGGCCAACAGCGGCCTGAAGATGGTCTTCATGGGGGCGGAAAGCGGCGACGATGAGACGCTCAAGCTGATGAACAAGGGAGGCAATTCAGGGACGGCGCAGACCCTCGCCATCATCGAGCGCATGAAGCACTACGGCATCGTGCCAGAGTTGTCCTTCGTGCTGGGTACGCCGCCTGATCCCGTCGCCAGCGTGGAAAACACCATCCGCTTCATCCGGCGCGTGAAGCAAGTCAACCCGGATACCGAATTGATCCTCTACATGTACACTCCCGTCGCCGAATTCGAGAGCGAATTGATGCAGGAAGCCATCGCCGGGGGATTCCGCTTCCCGCAGTCGCTCGAAGAATGGGCAGGAGATGATTGGGCGGAGAAAGCCTTGCGCCGCAATCCCGGCACCCCCTGGTCAGAAGACCCCATCCGGCGCAAGATTCGCAACTTCGAGACCATCGTCAACGCCTTCTACCCCACCAGCACCGATATTCGCCTGCGCGGTGCGATGCGTGCCCTGCTGAAGATGCTTGGTGGATGGCGTTACCAGCTAGAATTCTATGCTGCACCCTACGAACTGAAAGTCTTGCAGCGGCTGGTGCAGTATCGCAGGCCGGAGACGACAGGCTTCTGAAGCAATGGCATGTTGTCATCTCAAGCGTGCTTCAGGTATACTGCAAGCCTGTGCATTCTTTCACAAAGATCATTTCACAAGCGAGAAGACTGTGATGCAAAAACGAGCCTTGACCCTTATTGGTATTCTCTCTCTGACTCTCTTCGTCGCGGCCTGCGGCACGGTCAGCGAACCGCGCTACATCAGCGACGCCACCAGCACCGTCGAAGCGCAGATCGCCCAGGAAGAGGCCGAGGCCGAACAGGCGGCCATCGTTGCCAACCTGCCGACCAACACCCCCACGACTCCGCCGACGGCGACCTTCACGCCCACCAGTACCCCAACCGAGATCCCGCCGACGGCCACACCCACAACCCCGCCGACGGAGACTCCCATTCCGCAGCCGACAGCTTTCGGCGCGGATGACCCGCTCTTCGACGAAGTGGCGGCGGCAGATGTCGCACATGGCGAACAACTATTCGCGGCGATTCCGGGGGGCGCAGCCTGCACCACCTGCCATTACATTGACTCAGCAGAGATGCTTGTGGGGCCGGGGCAGTTGAATTTGCTCTATCGCGCGGCGGATCGCGTGGAAGGACAAGGCCCGTACACCTACATGTACAACTCCATCGTCAACCCCAACGAACATGTAGTAGAAGGCTATCCCGCCAACGTGATGCCGATGAACTATGCCGATCTACTCAGCGAGCAAGACCTGTACGACATCGTGGCCTACATGGCTTCGCTGACGGATCGCTAACGAGCGTATTCTCGGGGGCGGTGGTCGCGTCGCCCCCTCAGTAGCTCCGCAGTTCAAAATCCTCTTCGATGCGCACCGTTGCACCTTCCATCATGCTCTCATCCAGCAGCGGCAGTTCATAGCCCGTGCCAGCCGTCACTGGCAGCGCGACGTAAACCGCCGTGCCGATGCCGTGCCTGGTCTTCACCTTCATCAGGCCGCCATGGGCTTCGATGACTTGCTGTGCCAGCGGCAACCCCTGTCCCATGCCCGGCACGCGGATGATGCTGCCATCCGGTGCAACTGGCGTCCCACGATAGAACGGTGTGTAAATATGCTCCATATCTTCCGCCAGGATGCCCACGCCGTTATCGCGCACGCGCAAATGCAACACACCCTTGATCTCATCGCGGATTTCGATGGTGACGATCCCACCGGGAAGCGTGTACTTGATCGCGTTATCGAGCAAATTGCCCAGCGCCCAACGCAAGCGACTCTCATCACCCAGGACATGCAGCCCTTTCTTGTTAATGTGCACCTGCAACGACAAATCCGCCGCCTGCGCAATCTGCCGCCAGTCATTAGCAATCGCGACGATCAACGTCTCCGCCAGAATCGGGCGCTGACGGCGCTGTGCAGATTCCTGGCTGTAGCGGGTCAGTTCGCGCATATCGACGATCATCTTCTGCAAGGCGGCGGCATGGCGCGAAATCTCGCGTGCGAAGTCGCCAACCAGCTCCTGCCGCCCCGCTTGCAACGCCCCACGCTGCGCCAGAGTCGCAAGCGGCTGCTGAATATCCGCCGAAAGCTGCCGGAGCAGTTCTTCGCGTTTGCGCTGCTCTTTGACCTCTTCCGTGATGTCGCGCACGAGCAGCGTCATGCCAATCTGCCGTCCCTGACGCGAACGCACGGCAGCAGCCTGCACTTGCAGCATCTTGCCCTCGTGGTCGATTCGCTGTGGATTGCCCAGGGCGTAGATCCCTGGCGCAATGGCTTCGCCCAGGCTGGCATGAACCAATTGTTGCATCGCCTGCGGAGGTTGCACAACACCCTGCGTCCCCAATAAGTCACGGGCGAGGTCATTGGCGAAGAGCAAGCGGCCTTCCGGGTCTTGTACGAGCACGCCCTGCGGGATCGATTCCATGACAGAGATGAGGTAATTGCGTTCGCGTCGCTCGCGCCAGAGAGTCTTGCGGAACTGATCCTCGCGCTGCTCGACAGCATAGGCGAATTCGTCCAGTGCATGCCCCAGAGCGCCGATTTCATCGCTCGGCCTGAGGTTGGTACGCACATTCGGCACGCCACGCGCCATCGCATTCGCCGTATCCGTCACGCGCTCCAGACGCGCTGCCATACGACCAAGTACCAGAAAAGCCGCGATAACCACCGTACCGGCCACTGCCGCCGCGAAGGACGCCGTCAACTGCCGCCCGATTTCGGTCGCGAAGGGGACGTTATCCGGCACCAATGTCGCGATCACACCCAGGAGGCTGCTCCCGTATTCCAGTGGCGTATAGGCTGTACGGTAGGGCGTCGTATCGACCGTCAGCGAGGCGATCACGGGTTGCCCGGCCGTCAACACCTGATCCATCAAGGCAGGGTTATTGTTCAAGTCCACCAGAGCCGTATTGTCGAGCGGAAAGGTGGTCTGCGTGATCTGCCCGCGACTATCGTAGAGCGCCAGGTGCGCCACCGCACTCGCACGCAGGTTCTCCAGCAACGTACCCAGCGACTGCCCCAGCAGCACGACGCCGACTCGCTCCTCAGCCTGCATCAGCGGATAGGAAACGTAGACCATCATGCCCTGCGGCGTTTGCAGCAAAGCACTCGCGCCTACCAGATCATCATTCAGCAGCGCACGCACGGGGTAGGTGTCGCGCAAATTCGTCCCTGTGCTGACGCTGTAATCTACCGAAGCACCCTCACGCACACGCAGCACACCAGCGACTTCAATCCCCGCCGCATTCGTCACCAGGATGCCATCTGCATCTGCGCCAACAGCCAGGGCTTCCAGCGTGGCAACCAGAGTCTGCGCATCTTCTGCGACGACAGCATCCGCCACGCCGACGGTGAAGGCGACTCGCTGCGCCTCATTGCGCTGGCGCTGGTACAGATCCACCGCACGGTTCCCCACAGCCTGTGTGCTCTGTAGCAGCACATTCTCTTCCGAGACGGCGAACCCGCCGGACATACGCCCCGCGATGAAATACGCCCCGATCATCGCGACTAGCAGCACGACCAGCGCCAACGGGAAGGCATAACGCCAGCGGATTGAGAGGAAGCGCACCGGACGGCGCGTTGGTTGTCTTGTCTTATTCATTGGATTTCGTTGCTCTTTCACTCGTTGGATCGCAGAGCAAGGCGAACCTCGCGTTCATTGTACGCCGTTTTCGGAATCATACCGCGTGAGGGCAGCTCAGCATGACGGCAGCCCCCTTGCAGAGAATGTCAGCGGATCGACCGGAATATCATCAATGCGCGTCTCGTAATGGACATGCGGGCCGCTGCTGTTGCCCGTACTGCCGCTCCAGGCCAGGATGCTGCCCTTGCCCACGCGCATCCCCTCTTCCACATTGAAAGACGTATTGTGGGCGTAATAGGTAATGTAACGGTCACTTTGCAGAATCACCAGGTAGCCATAGCCGATGGTACTCCAATCCGCGAAGACCACCTCCCCGCTGTGCGTCGCCAGCACGGGGGTCCCGATCGGTACACCAATGTCAATGCCGTTGTGGTAGCGATGATAGCGCTGCGTCAACACGCCTTCGACGGGATTCCCGGACGGGGCGCAAGAATCGCTGCTGGCAGGCAGCACGCGGGCGATTTCCGCCTCCGCATCGTCTTGCGGGAGCGGCACCAGAGTCGGCAGTTCTGGCAAAGCTGGCAGCGGCAAAGGAGGCGATGTCGGGTAGGGGAGCGGCGTCGGCACGAGAGTCGGCTGCGGCAAGACAAAGGCCGCATCCCCCGTACGCGGCAGATAGATGCCCACCGGGGCGATTCCAGGGAGATTCGCCGTCGAGCCATACAGGGTCGCGCTGCCCTCAGCCAGTCGCAGGATCTGCGGGTCTAGCTGAGCAAAGGGAACAATCGGCGTGCGCTGCAAGGTCGCCACCGGGGAAATCGCCAGAGTCGCATCGGCGACCTGGGGCGTGCCGCGCGGCGCAAGCGCCAGCCAACCCGCCAGATAGGTCATGGCGGCGATGAATGCCAGCAGCGCCAGCAAAATCAGCGTAGAACGAAAGCGAGAGACTCGGTTCTTCATGCGAACTGAAGCGGCTACCTTACAACTCAGTGCAGCAAATCATGCCAGCCGCGAAGGCTTTCGTTAAGGGAAGTCGCTCGACTATGCAACGATTCATAACCATCTCTTTACATTCTCGCCGTATCTTGAAACCGTTTGACGAGTCACCTTGCATGATGAGACCAACCCCATGAGCCAACATCAAACCTTCGGACGCGCCGACCTGCACATGCACACCGACGCCAGCGACGGCAAACCGGGCGTGAAAGCCCTGTTGGATTTTGTCGCACGGCAGCGTTCTCGGCTGGATGCCATCGCAATCACCGACCATGATACACTGGATTCGAGCCTCTACGCCCTTGAGCACCAGCATCTTTATCCTTTTGAGATCATTCCAGGCGTAGAAGTCAGCAGCGTGGACGGCCACATCCTGGCGCTGTGGGTGACGCAACCAATCCCCACCTACCTCGATCTCACCGAGACCGTCGCAGCGATCCACGAAGCGGGTGGAATCGCCATCCTCGCGCATCCCGTACACCCCCTCATCAAGAAGTATCGCCGCAAAGGAGTCCGCAACATCCGCAAACCCAGCGTGTTAGTAGAAGCAAAGCTAGATGCAATCGAGGCGCACAACGCCGGGATTGGCGGCCTGGGTTTTAACTGGATTGCACGCTCCATTGCGCATAAAATTGGACTCCCTGTCATTGGTGGCAGCGATGCCCATACGCTGGGTGCCATCGGCACAGGACTCACGCTCTACCCTGGACGCACGGCTGCTGATCTACGTCAGGCGCTGGAAAAGTGCGCCACGCTCGCACGAGGTACGTCATGGCGGATTACCGATTACGTCGAATACGCGAAGCACAACAAACAACGCAAGGCGATGATCTCTTTGGCAAGTATGAACTCATCAGCCCCACTGAACCGCTGAATCTGGCTCCGGTGCAGCGGGTGGCTGTACTGACTGAGTCCTTCTTGCCCAAGGTGGATGGAGTCAGCAAAACGACCTACCTGACGATTCGCTATTTGCAAGAAACCGGGCGCGAAGTGCTGGTCTTCGGTCCAGATACATCCGTCCCCAATGTGGGGCCAACCGAAGTTGTCGCGCTACCCTCGCTGGCGATGCCTACCGCCACCGAAACCCGGGTCGCCCTCCCCCTGCCGATCATCGCGAAGCGGCTGCAAGAATTTCAGCCGGACTTGATTCATCTGGCCAGCCCCGCCTTCATGACTGTCAGCGGTATGGCCGTCGGGCGCGAGATGAACATCCCTATTGTGGCCAACTACCAGACCGATTTGCCCGGTTACGCGGCACATTATGGCTTTCCCGTGCTGGAAAACCCCATGCGCACCTGGCTGCGCTACATCCACAACGGATGTCACATCAACCTGGTGCCTTCTGCCAGCGTCGGCAATGACCTGCGCCAACACGGGTTCCGGCGATTGCGCGTGTGGGGGCGCGGGGTGAACCTGGATCGCTTCAATCCGTCGAACGCCACCGAGACCATGCGCAAGCGCCTGCTGGCAGGCCGCCCCGCCGACTCGCTGTTGTGCATCTACGTCGGCAGGCTCGCCAATGAGAAGCGCGTCGATCTGCTGCTGGAAGTGGCAAAGGTTCCCGGCGTCGCTCTAACCATTGTCGGCGATGGGCACATGCGCGAGGAACTGGAGCGCATCTTCGCCGGGACAGGCACGCATTTCACGGGCTATATGTATAAGGACGAATTGGCAGAGGCCACAGCCAGCGCCGATGTCTTCTTCTTCCCCGGCCCCAATGAGACATTCGGGCAGGTTGTGCAGGAAGCGATGGCTTCCGGATTGCCAACTGTCGTCACGGATCGCGGCAGCGTAAAAGACCTGGTGAGCGAAGGTGAGACCGGTTATGTCGTCCAACACACTCAGGACGCCTTCGCGGAAGCTGCGCAACGTCTGGTGGCGGATCGTGCCCTGGTGCGAACGCTTTCCGAGAATGCACGCCGCACAGCAGAAACACGTCCCTGGTGGGCGATTATGGCGCAGCTAGAGCGCTATTATCACGAGGCGGTGCGCCTCAACGAACGCTTCAAGCAACTCTACGGACGCACCTTCTATCATCAACCGCTGGCCATTGGCGCTCGGCTGCAACATTGGGGTATCATCAACCCGCAGTGACCTCCAACGCCTGAAAGGACACGAATGACCGACGCAGAGACCCCACGCAAGACGCTGGCGCTGATTTCGCACGACGGCAAGAAGGCCGATATGCTGGCCTTCGCCCTGGCGAACAAGGATGTTCTCGCGCGCTATAACCTGATCGCCACCGCAACCACCGGGGGCTTAATCGCCGAGAAGGCCGGGCTGCCCGTCAACCGAATGCTCTCCGGTCCCATCGGCGGTGATGCACAGATTGCCGCGAAGATCGCTGTCGGCGAAGTCGAGGCAGTTTTCTTCTTCGTTGACCCGCTTGGCAAACACCCCCACGATCCGGATATTCAGAGCCTGCTGCGCATCTGCAATGTCCACAACATCCCGCTGGCCACCAACGCCGCCACCGCAGAATATATCATCTCAGCGCAGGCACTTTGAACAACGCCCCCAACAGTCAACGCTCTGCATCCAGGGGGAAGCGATCATAGACGGCACAAATCACGCCATCACAGGTGAACGTATTCCCCCGGAAACGCACCTCAAATTCCTCAGAATGAAATACCCCTTGTTCTGCGGTCAGCGTCGTCGTCCCGCGCTCATTGCAAATCGGGAAGAGGCTGGCAGCCTCGGCCTGGGCCAGGTACGCGATGGCACATTCATCCTCCGCCAGGTAGATCGCACCCAGTTCCTCGCCAGAAAGGGTCTGCGTTGCGGTTCGCAGTTCGATGTCCGCCAGCGGGAACGGAATCTCCGTCATGTTGATGAAGACCAGCGCTCCGTCCAGGCGGCGCGAGATCAACAAGGCCGGCATCAAGGGTTCGCCGGCAATCGGTTGCACCAGCGGCACGATCCAGTCGTTCGTGAACAGGTCGTCCGGCTGTGCCGCGAGATTTGCCGTCGGGTCAAGGAGTAGCTGCGCTGCCCGATCATTCAACGAGGACATGACCCAGACGCGGATCTCGTACCCATCGTATTCTTCGAGGCTGGTCAGGTAATGGGCGAAGCGCAGCATCATCGGCGGTCGATCTTCCATCTTGGCAATCTGGCGCGGCACCAGGTAATCCTCCAGCGGCACCAATTCGGTCACACCTGTCTGCGGATTGGTGGCGAAGAAATAGGCGTCAGCGACTTTGTTGCGCAGCTTCATGCGCCAGGAGAGGTTATGCCCCTCCTCCGTCCAACTCGCATATCCAGGGTAGATGAATTGGCGCAAGGGCATCACGAGCTGCCAGATGAAGAAAGCCCCCAGCACGCTCAGAAGTACCCCACTTCGCCAGCCCAGGCGCAGCGGGGGCGCGGGGGCTGCGGTAGCCGCGAGTTTGCGTCCCAACCGGAACCAGTGCGGCGGGAGGAAGATCAGCGTAATCGCAATCGAGAACCAGGGGAAAATGCCGATGTTGAATAGCTGGTAGTTACTCAGGTGGAAGGCAAAGGCCCACGCCAACGCCAGCAAGCGTGTTGGACGCCAGAGGATCATCGGCACCACCAACAGGTCGAAGAGCAGACCGCCGTAGCTGAAGGCGTAGACCATCCATTCCTCGGTAAACCACTGGCCAATCACGGGAAAATCGGTGCGCGTGCTCAGCCAATCGCGCATCGGCTCCCCATTGAGCCAGTCGGCATTCATCTTGGCAATGGCACCGTAGACATAGACCACCGCCATTTCACCGCGCAAAATCCACAACGCCCATTGTGGGGCGGTTTCGCTGCGGATTCCGGGGCGCAGCAACGCATCCAGCGACCATTTGCGGTGCGCAGGTACGAAGATCAGCAAGAAGCTGATGAGGCTGACGAGATAGAAGTGGTTGAGGTACTGCGTCTCGTCCAGCAAGAAGATGTAAGTGAAGACGAAGAAGAATACGGTTATCGCGACCCGGTAAAAAAAGCCAACCAGAATCAGCAGCGCCAGCAGCCCCATGAAGTGGAAAAGCCAGATCATCGCATCGCCGGGGAGCGGCTGCACCCAGCCAAAATTCCAATACGAGAAGAAGTACTCCGGCTCGATGTAGTAGCGGACAATGCGGTTGTAGTGAAAAAAGCGCCAGCTTTCCCAGAGCATAATGCCGCCGAAAGCGACGCGAAAGAAGACCAATGGCAGAATATCAATCGGCTGAAAAAGCTGTCGCAGCGCGTTTGAAGCAATTCTCACACTTTCCTCCCTGATGTGCACACATTCGCAATTGAGGACGGAGAAGCCGTGAGCATGAGATGAGAGAAAGCTTTGCAGCAGATGAGTCTGGCTAGCCCTGGCGTTCTGCGGCTCCCGCCGCCAACCGCAGCAAACCTTCCGTCAGCAGGCTCTGCAACAGTACGGCGACGAGCATCAGCAAGCCGAGGAAGATGCTGCCAGGCACCTGTGCCCAGAGCTGCCCGGTCTGTGTGATTTGCGCCGAGGCCAGACCCCAATCGCCGAAGATCGCATTGGCAACCTGCACGAGCCACGCCTGTGCGCCGTTCAGTTCGAGCAAACCATCCATGAACTGCGCGAAAATGATGAAGAGCAGCAGCGTGCTCCCCACACGAATGAGCACCGCCAGAATCAGAATCACGCTGGCGAAGGCGCGGTTGCGCACACTCGAAGAGATCGCTAGCCCAAGGGCGGCATCTACCCCGGCAGCAGTGAACGGCAGCAGGAAGAAAGCCGTCATCTGCGCCGCGAGGATGCCGATGCTGGCGACGATCCCCAGGGACGGCTGACTGCGCAGGGCGAGAATTTCCAGCAGTGCCCCTTGCAGCGAGGCCACTTCGACCAGAAGCGCACCCAGTAATAGCACTCGCCCAGCCCAGATGGCAATCAGCAGCGGACGAAGACGATAGCCCAGAATCGAGAACCAGCGGCTCTTGAGCGCGATTGCAGCGCCGTTTTCCGTCGCCCGCAGCGGATCCCACGTTTGGCGGCGGCGCTCCTCATCCACCGCACCCGCCCCCAGCACCAGGGCAGCGGCACGCAGCAAAACTTGCAGAATCAGCAGCGGGAAGAAGAGCACGCGCCAGATGACCAGCGTGTAGGGGGCTTCTGGGGTCTGCTGCAAGCCATCCGTCGCGTAGAGGTAGCCACCAACGAGAAGGGCGACCAGCACCAACACGGAGAACACTACCCGCCCGACCCGCGCCCGGATCGATTCGTCCGGCGCGTGCCGTCCGATTTCATAGGCCAGCAGCGGATTGCTCGTCCGCGCCCAGGATGGCAATTCACCCAGAAAGCGTTTCCACATGCGCGGCTCCCATCAATTCACCGATGACATCTTCCAGACGTTCGATTTCCACACGCCAGGTCACTTCCGGGATTTCGACAGTGCGGTTGTGGTGAATATAGTGAATGTATGCCCTCGGCACACTTCCGCCCAATTCCTGGCTGACAGCGCTGGCATAAGCTCCGATTTGCAGATGATAGCGCCGCGCATGTTCCTGAAGCAAATCCGGATTCGCATCGACGCCGCGTACAATGCTGGTCTTGTAATCCAACAGCACCCACTGCCCTTCCGGTAGCTGGAAGAGTGCATCAATCACACCGTGCAGAATCCGTTTCTCCGTGCGGTATAGGAAGGGCAATTCGGCGTAGAACGGGAGTCCCTGATGCCGTACACCCGCAATCACGCGGTACAGGGTGCTGCTCTGGAAACGCTCCAGCAGGATCCTCGCCCGCCGGATGACCCCCTGCACGTCAGCTTCATCCTGGATATTCTGCTGCCAGGTATAGGCGCGCAGCACCTCTTCGATGTGCTCTGTGTTGTCGGGGAAGCGCCAGTAGCGCAGGGCCTCGTGCACCACGTTGCCGACTTGCGACGCCCGAACACGAGGCAGACGAACGCGAGCCGCATCCTGAATCTGGGCCGGGGCATCATCGAACGCTTTGCGGCGCAGATTGCTGCGGAAGAACTGCTGCTCCTCTTCGTTACGTGCATGACGATAGCCACCCAAATCAGCAAGCTGAGACGCTGAAATATGCCCGATCATGGCATCTTGCTCGACTTGCACAGGCTGCAACAATGCAGGAGGGTCAACTTCCTCATGCACCTGCAATTTCCGCCAGCGTGCTGGTTCAGCCCCACTGCGCAATTGCTGGATCGAGTCAGGATGGAATTTCGGCAGTCGTACGCGTATCCGACCGTGTTCGGTGTAGGCGTAGCGATACTGCTCGCCCCTACCATCAAAATCGCCCACATCCAACGGAGCGAGCAGAGTCTTGAGCCAACCGCGAGAATTCCATACGCCTGAGTTCCTGGTATAACTCAACTCCCCGCTGATGATGAGGCAGTCCCGCGCACGGGTCGCCGCCACGTAGAGCAGGCGTTTGCGTTCGGCTTCTTCCCGGAGTGTCTTGAGCCGTTCGGCGCGGTGGTAGGAAAAAGAAGGGACGAGCCTGGCCTCCACGGGATCGTAGACTTTACAGGCAATTTGCTGCTTTTCAGCATCGTAGACGACGGGCGCTCCACCTCGACTGTGGCGCTCCCAGCCCGCATCAGCCAATACGACCACCGGGAACTCTAGGCCCTTGCTGGCATGCACGGTCATCAAACGCACCGCGCCTGCTGCTTCCAGGGTAGCCTCACCTTCGCGAACCTCCCGCGCCGTCAGGTCTTCCAGATAGGCCGCAAAATCACCGAGCGTCACCTTGCCACTGTCTTCGGCGATTTCCACCAGCTTTTCGATATTGCGTCGCAGCCGTGTACCACCTGCCAGCCCCGTCAGCGCAGCGGGGTAGCCCGTTCGCGCCAGCGCCTGCCGCAGCAGATCCGCAATCGTCACACGTCCAGCGACGCGGTGCAAATCCGCCAGCACTCGATACGCACGCCGCACCAGGGCGCTTTGCGCAGCATCCAGATACGGCAGTTCCGGCTGCTGTAAGGCCTCCCAGAGCGCGCGCTGTTCGTTCCCCTGCGGCATGCGCAGCGCCAGCAGCATCTCATCGCTGAAGCCGAAGAGCGGTGAGCGCAAAGCCGCCGCCAGGGACAGATCATCTGCCGGATTGTGCAGCGCCCGCAGCAGATTGAGCATGTCCCACACTTCCTGGCGATTGTAGTAGCCACGCCCCGCGACCGTCACGAAGGGGATACCCAACACCTTGAAGACATCTTCGTAGGTGTTGATGTGCGTTGTGGATTGGAAAAGCACAGCCGCGTCGCCATAATCGAAGGGACGATAGGAGTCTGTTTCTTTGTCATGGATCAACGCGCTGTTTTCGTACAGTTGGCGCAAGCGCTCGGCGATGAATTGCGCTTCCCACAGGCGGCGCTCGTCGGCGTTCACCTTATCGTCGAGATGCTCCTGGACATTGCGCAGCAGCACTACTTCCACCGGGTCATAATGGGTGGCAGTATCGTCCGGCAGTGGCTCACGGTGGGCATCCATATCTTGATCAAAGGCGATTTCATAGGGTGCAACGGGGCTAAATTCATCGCGCACCAACACTTCGCGAAAGAGACGGTTGAATGTCTCGATCAAGCCGGGGTGCGAGCGAAACGAGCGCGAGAGCAGCAGCGCTTCGCCCCGATTCTCAGCCGTGATCTCGGCCTGCACTTGCTCGAAGACGCTGACATCCGCGCCGCGAAAGCCATAGATACTCTGCTTCTGGTCGCCCACAACGAAGAGCGAAGCACTATCAACCAGCCCGGTCAGCGCCTTCACAATCTGCCACTGGCGTGCGTTGGTATCCTGGAACTCGTCTACCAGCACATGCCGAAATTCCGCCTGCTGATAACGCTGTCGCACTGCCGCGTCGTTCTGCAACAGCGTCGCCGTGCCCTCTTCCAGGTCGTTGAAATCCAGGTAGCCACCTTGCCTCTTGGCCTGCGCATAGCGCTGCCGCACCCACAGCAGCAAGCGCTGCCAGCGCAAGACCTGCTGCGCTGCATGTAAATCCATGTCGCCAGGAGGTGCCGGGACTCTCGCCAGGAATTGCTTCAGCGCGTCCCGAATCGTGCGCAATATGTCCTTGGCCTCGGCAAGCTCTTCCTTGCCGCCCCAATTTTTCGCGGAACCGCCACGCAAGTTGATCGCCTCGTTGATCGCTTCCGCCGCTGCCTGTGATTCCGATGGCTCGCCCAGGGCAAAATCGTCCCAGCGAGCGTCAATCGCTTCAAAACAGGCCATCAGCTTATCGCCACGAGGCCATGCTACAGGCGGTTCCCAGTCCAGGGCAGCCAGAACAATGTCGGAATTCAACAACAGGCGGCGCTCCTGCTCGAACATCTCGCGCCACTCGTTCCGCCATTGTTCAACGAGGGCTTCCGGCGCATCTGGCAACTCCGCCAGCGGCGCGGAAAGCAGTTCGGGGTCACTCAGCACCTCGCGAACGGCGCGTAAGTCGTATTCCGTGAACAACTGCGCCAAATCAAAGTCAACTTCCGTAATCTGGTGCAGCACTTCGTCAATGGCGTCATGGAGCAGCGTCGCGGCTTCGATGGGTTCGAGCACCTCAAAGCGGGGATCGATGCCAGCTTCCGGGGCGTTCGCACGCAAAATCGTCGCGCACAGGCCGTGAATGGTATCAATACGTGCGCTGTCCATCTGCGCCAGCAAGCTCGACCAGCGTGCTGTATTGTCGCCCTCTTGCATGCGCTCTTCAAGGGATTTGCGCACGCGGTTGCGCATTTCCAGTGCGGCCTCGCGCGTGAATGTGATGGCGACCAGGGCGTTCAACGGCAGCGATTCGTCCACTTGCAGCAAGTAGAGGAAACGCTCCACCAGCACGCGCGTCTTGCCGGAACCCGCGCCTGCGACGACGATCAGATTCTTGTCGAGCGTCTCGATTGCCTTGCGCTGCTGATCGGTGAAAGACATCGTTCTACATGCTCACTTTGTACTGATTGGTGCTCGCCAGACGGCATAACTGCGAGAATTCACAGTAGCTCGCGCAGCGACCATCCGTGATTCTGCTGGGCCGCACGGTGAAATCACCCGCGCGTGCACGCTGCAAATACCGCGTCAGATGCGCTTGCGCGTCCTGGATCGCTTCCAGGAAGCGGACTTCGGATTCGACTTCGATTTTGCCACTGTGCGACTGGTTGCGCGCATGCCAGAACAGACCGCCTGCGATCGAATGCGGCACACCTTGCTGCCGGTTGATCTCTTCCAGGGCTAAGAGATACACCGCCATCTGGAAATTGCGTCCGTCTCGCATCTCATTGGTCGAGATACCTGTGCTGCCTGTCTTGTAATCGACGACAATCAGGCGATCTCCGGCGCGGTCTACGCGATCAATCGAACCGCGCACACGGATGCTCTCATCTTCCATGAGGGGAATGCGAACCTGCGGCTCACCTGCAAAGCCGAACTTCATCTCAAGGGCGTAGGGCACACGCGGCTCTTTGCTGAGCTTGTTCAGCGGCGAATCGCTCGAAAAATCTTGCCCGACCAGCGCCCGAAGCTGCCGCCGGATCACGTCTTGCTCTTGCTTCCAGAGGGCAGAAGCGCGGAATTGATAATGCAGCGGTGCCTCCTTGAAAACCTCCGCCGCACATTCATCGAGGATTTCCAGCGCGAGGCCTTGATTATCCGGCGTGATCGCCAGGCCGTCGTCGCGAATCACATTGTAGGTCGCTTCCAGGATTTTGTGGTTCACCAGCCCGAGCTGCAGCGCATTCAAGCCCTCCTGCGGCTCTTCCAGCGCTTCCAGCTTCAGCAGCCGCCTGGCGAAGAAGCGATAGGGACAAAGGCCATAATCATTGAGTTGGCTGGCGCTCCATAGGCGATTGTCATGCAGCCGTTCGCGAACGAAAGTCAGCAAATCGGGATGCTGAATCAGACCCGTGTACGGGTCGAAGGGCATCGCCGATTGCCGCCCTGCCTCGACTTCGCGTCCATGCCAGATCGCGTCCCAGAGTTCGCTGCGTGCCCCATCCATCGCCAGCCATTGGTAGAGGTGCAGCGCTTCGTCAGACGGTTGTTCCCGGCTGAGCGCGTCCGCCACAGCCAGTACCGCCTCATCCAGCGAAGCGACTTCCGCCGCTGCAACTGCCTCACCAATGCCGTAGCGCACCAGCGGCAGGTCGGTGAAGACCGCGCGGCTCATGCGCCAGAGGTGACTTTCGACCCAGGGCTTGCCCTCGCGCACATAGGGGCGCGAGAGCGTCAGGTGCTTGCGTGGCAGGCTGATGAGTTCGTAGAAGATACCGTTATCGTCTGCGCGTTCGGTGACGGTTTGCAGTTCCACGCCGTATTCACGCAGCCGCAACCGTTCGCTGTCCAGGTAGAGCGGGTCTTCGGATTGCTCGGCGGGAAAAATCCCCTCGGAGAGACCCAGCACATACACATAGTCATGCGGCAGGCCGCGTGCTTCCGCCGCCGTCACCACCAGCACGCGCCCGGAGCGAATAGGAGAATGCTGTTTGGCGGCAGTATTCTTGACACCCGTGACCAGATCAGCATAGAACTCGCCCCAGGGAAGTGTGCCCCGCGTCTCACCAATTGCGCTTTCCAGGAATTCTTGCGCTTCCAGCATGCCGCGCAGCAACTCTTTGAAGAGATTGAGCGCCTGTGTGTCGCGGTTCAGCAGATGCTCGGTCTGTGGATCATCGCCCAATTCGCGGATGCAGGCCGGAATTTGCAGCGACCAGCCATCGAATTCCGCCAGCGGTTCTTCATCCAGGTCGAGCAGCACTTCAGGGCCGATCAGCTTCTCCAGCCATTCGACATATTGCAAGATCGTAGCCTGTGGCGGTGGCACGATATTCCGCAGGAAGTCCTGGAACGCCAACGACAAATCCGATTCCTGTTGCACCGTCAACAGTGGTTCATAGATTTCACCGTCTTCGTCAATGTATTCTTCCGCCGCTTCCTTGATGGCTTGCAGCCAGTTCGCGCGCCCGCCGACAACCTGCTTCTCACGGCTGACTCGATCGAGCAAGGCGACCAATTCATCGTCCATCTCCGGAACGCGGACATAGGGTGAACGCAGCACATCCAGCACCTGCCGCCTACGAAACGATGTCACCGCGTCCGGGTCGCTGCCCGGAAGCGCCAGCAAATTCATGAGCACGGCAATCACCGGACTCTGCTCCAGCGATGCGCCGCGCTGCAACAGCAAGGGCAAATCGTAGAGCCGTGCGTAGAGGTCAAAATAGGTGGAATACAGCGCCCAGTCGTGCAGTGCGATCACAATTTGATCGGGCTTCACGCCGGCCAGCAGCCGCCGCTTGACATCGCGCAGCACTGCCGACACTTCCTGATGTGGCTCCGCCGCTTCGATCAGATGAATGCCGCCGGACGCCGGGACGGGTTCGTCTCCGGAAAAGATTTTGCGACCCAGGGTGAGCAGATCATCATGCCGGGGGATCTGCGGCACTTCCAGTTCTTCGATGTGGAGAACCGCGCCGCTAGCCTGATGCGCCGCCTGCAATCGTTCGCGTGCTTCCACAAAACGCTGCCCACTGATGCGTTCCATCTCAGCATCGCCAGGAGCCTTCGTCAGCGTGATGATGACCTCGCCAACCTGCTTGGAGAGTTCGGCGAGAAAGGCCGCCTGCACCGGGGTGAACTGGTCGTACCCATCGACCAGCAGCAAATCCACATCGCGCACAATCTGCGGGTATGCATTGACTTCGCTCAGCGCCAGCCACCCCTCCCCTTCCAGGTCAACCAGATCATGTTCGATCAGCAAGCGCTGGTATTCGCTGTAAATGCGCGAGATTTCGCGGTCTTTCTGGGTGCGGGTCTGCTCTGCTGCTCGCGAGAATATCTGCGGATAGACGCGGTTCTGCTTCATTTCGTAGACGAGATCCGCGAGTACACCCAGGAAACCAGGCATCTCAGCGACGGGCGCAAACAACTCCAGTTCGTCCGCCTGCTGCATATCGCGCAGCACTTTGCGCAGCAGCGCCAGACGCGCGGGTTCATTGATGCGACGCGGCGGATGACCTGTCAGGTTCAAGATACGCGTGTTCAACTGGTAGAAGTTGAAGAACTCCACATTGAAGTACACACTACGCCCATCCTGCAAGTCAATCAGGCGTTGGCGAAAGGCAACTTCCTGGCGTTTTGTCGCCAGCAGCACCCAGATTTTCGCAAAGGGCCGGGTGGGATCATATATGCGCTGCGATAAGGTGCTCAGCGCGGCTTCCGTTTTGCCCGCGCCGACCATCGCCTGGAGCAATCTGGTGGGCATGGAGGACTATCCGTAGAGCA
This sequence comes from uncultured Anaerolineaceae bacterium, assembly GCA_964549915.1. Classification (GTDB taxonomy): domain Bacteria; phylum Chloroflexota; class Anaerolineae; order Aggregatilineales; family Phototrophicaceae; genus JAUZRW01. The sequence goes on from CAZJWX010000004.1 coordinate 22,465, forward strand.
AAGTAGCGGCTTTGTTGGCAGTCAGTTGATCAATGCGATCTTTCTTGGAGAAGTAGGAATCTTCCAACTCATACGAGAGTTCGTGCGGCTGCATCACGGGCACAACAGGCCCATCGGTCGTCACCAGCGTGGCGGGTTCCGCCTCTGTGAAGACGACCACGCCAAAAACGGGGACATCTGGCAGCGACCGCGCCGCCAGGAATTCGCGCACCCGCTCGATGTCCTGCACCACTTCTTTCGTGGGACTCCAGCGAAGCGTGCGCCAGGAACCTTTGTCGCGCTGCTTCATCCAACGGGCACCTTCGTTGTAGAAGACGCCAGAACGTTGGGTGATGCGGAACACCAGCACGCCGGGCGGCCCTACCAGCACGGCGTCAATATAGCCGAGCGCGGAGCGGCTCACATTACGAATGTAGGCATAGCGCTCATCCAGGAATTCCGCCAGGGCGTCACCAATCGCTTCGGCGAGGGCGTTATCCTGCTTCCAGGTCAGCGCACGGATCGCAGCGATCACACTCAGCACAACCAGCACAGCGCCCAGTACATACAACCCGGTGCGCGCGCCGACATACAGTCCATAGTTGGGATTGGCGGGGACAACCAGCGGAACCGTCTGCAGGAAGAGTGCAATGACGACCGCTGTCACGCCGAGCAGAAAAATCAACACCGAACCCAGGAGCAGATTACGGGAGCGACGAGCAAGGGCAACACGCGGCACAACATTGCGCATGAGGATTCTTCACCTGATTTGACGAGTGGTTATTCCGTGCGATTATCCGGCGCTTTGGCGCGGCGCGCGCGGCGCTCCGCAATAACCTGCTCCAGAATGGTCTGCAATTCAGCGAACTTGGGCAGCGGCTTGGGCAGCCATTTATCCGCACCTGCACGCTTGATCGCGTCTTCTTGCTCTTCTGGCGTCAGGCGATAGGCCGTAGTCAGCACAATTGAAATATCGCCCAGCACATGGCTCTTGCGCAGGCGCTCACCAACCATCACCCCATTGATCTCACCGGGCAGTCGGATGTCCAGCAGCGCCAGTTCCGGCAGTTCCCCCTGGAAGCGGGCATTATCTACATCATCAATCCAGGCGACTGCCTCTTCGCCATCGACAAAAGCCACGCCCTCGATGCCCCACATCTCGAACATCGCCAGCAAGACTTCGTAAATATCCGGCTCGTCTTCTACAACCATCCAAGTAGACAATGCGACCTACCACCTTTCATCATGACGGAGATTGGATGTAAGTCCGTTACTGTTCGTCCCTGCCATTATGAGGTAGCAGCAACGATTTTGCAACGCCTTGACGATCAACCTACAACCTTGTCTTCTACGCTATTCAGCATACAGCAAGTCCTACCCTGCGCAAAACAATGCTTTTTTGGCAACAACTCTCAATCAATTCTCTCTTCGGTTCATTTTCACAATGGGGCTATAATAAGATTTGTGATGCACGAAAAATGACATGCTGCGCATAGCGTGATGACACCAGGAGGAACCCCCTTGCATTGGATGATAGCAGAAGATGAGGCGGATATTCGCAACCTCGTAGCAACGATGACGACGGTCTGGGGACACATCCCCCTGACATTTGACAGTGGGACGAAAGCCTGGGAATTCCTCGACCAGGTGGAAGCCGGCACCTACGGCGATCCACTTCCTGACTTCGCCTTGATGGATATTCGGATGCCGGGCTACCGAGGTGACCAGATTGCCAAGCGCATCCGCGAGATCAGCAGTCTGCAGCGCATCCCCATCGTGCTGATGACGGCTTTTGTGCTCTCGGACGAAGAAGTGGATTCGATGATGACAGACAGTGGGGTCGATCTGATTCTGCACAAGCCGCTGCCAGATTTCATGGAACTGAAAGAGATTCTGGAAGGCGTCATCAATGAGAAGCAGCAGGAGCACGGGGAATAAGCCATGCCAGAGCCTTCCAAAGACCCGGAGCAGCAAGAGCAACCAGAATTGAACGATGCCCTCCTGGGTATTCAGAGCCTCGGTAGTACCACCGAGTCATTCTTCAGCCGTCTCTATCGCGGTTTGAACAGCCGCGAAGAACTGCGGAAGGCGCGTGCACTCTTGCAGCAGTCGATCCAGAAAGCGCAGCAGGCCGAAGGGCGCAACCGGATGCTGCGCCGGATGATCGAACAGCGCGAACTGGATGTTGTGCGCTTACAGGGCATCCTGGAACAGATCAGCGAAGGGATCATCATGCAGGATATGCAAGGGCGTATCGTCATGATGAACCGCGCAGCCAATGAACTCCTGGGGAACCAGCGCAACTTCTGGATGAGCGACCTGGGCCAACTCTTCCGCGAGAGCCTGGCGCTACAAGCCAGCAGCGGCCAACTCGCCCCGATCACCGAACCGAACCGGACGCATATTGGCAATCGCACAGTCAGTGCGCAGGTAGCTGCCATTGCGGACAACCGGGGACAGTCGCTGGGCACGTTGATGATCCTGCGCGATGTGACCGAGCAAGACCTCGCCGAGCGCTTGAAAAACAGCTTCGCGGCACACATCTCGCACGAGCTAATCACCCCACTTGCCCCGATGCGCGTCGCCAGCGAGATGCTCCTCAACGCGCCGGATGACCAGCCCCCAAATCAGAAAATGCTGGAGATGATCGGACGCAATATTGATATTCTCGACCGCATGGTGACAGAAATGCTGGATATGTCCGCCATGACGAGCGAGAATTTCCGCATTCTGCCAGAACCAATCGCCCTGGAAGCGATGCTCTGGGAAGTGCTGGGCAGCTTCCACGAAGACATTGACGACCGCAACCTGACCCCGCGATTGATGCTGCGCGACCCAGAAACACTCAGCGTAGCGGGAGACCCCAAATACCTGCACTGGGCGCTCAGCAATCTGGTGCGCAACGCGGTACAGTACAACGAGCGCGGCGGCAAGGTCATCCTCAGTGCCCGTCCTCACCCTGAACAGCGCCAGCAAGTGCAGATCCAGGTGCGCGATACGGGAGTCGGCATCGCTGATGACGATCTGCCGCACATCTTCAACCTGTTCTATCGTGGCGATGCGCGAACTGCGACGGGCAAAAAGCTCGACCCACGCGGCCTGGGCCAGGGATTGTACGTCGCACGGAAAGTGGCACAAGCCCATCGCGGCAGCCTCACCGTCGAGAGCACGGTGGGTGAAGGCAGCCTCTTCACGCTGGTCGTCCCAGCAGCCCCCACCGCCGACAGACTGCCCGCATGAACGCACGCTGCGCCGGGTCGATTGCACGTCACACTTGCCAGCAGTGGACACAAAACGTTACACTGTATTTACAATGCCAACTATTGAACCCACCTTTTCAACTGTTTGAGGAGATTATTCCGTGAGCGGAACCGGAGCTTTTACGTTCGTCCTGCACACTCATCTGCCGTATGTGCGCCTGGCAGGGCGCTGGCCTCATGGCGAAGAATGGATCCACGAAGCGGCAAGCGAAACCTACGTCCCGCTGCTGCAAACGCTCTACGATCTTGTGGAAGAGGGAATCCAGTTCAGAATCACCCTGGGCATCACACCAATCCTGGCAGAGCAACTCGCCGATCCGATTGTGCTGGAGCATTTCGAGGGCTATCTGGACGAGAAGATCAAGGCAGCGAAGCGTGACATGGTCTACTTCGCCCCGCCCAATATCACCCAGCTTGATACGCTGGATGTCGAAGCGGACGAGGTGCCACCAGGTGAACCGCTCTCACGCCGCAATCCCGGCACCCAGTTGGAAGAAGCAGCGGCCAGCCGGGGCGAAAGCAGCGGCGACCCGCACCTCTACTACCTCGCGGATTGGTATCGCGGCTATTACGAAGATGTCAAACGCGCCTTCATTGAGCGCTTCAACCGCGACATCATCGGTGCCTTCCGCAAGTTGCAGGATGAGGGCTACCTCGAGATCATCACCAGCGCAGCCACGCATGGCTACCTGCCGCTATTGGGCAAGGACAGTTCGGTACGGGCACAAATCAAGGTCGGGATCGCCAGCTACGAACGCTTCTTCGGGCGCAAACCGAAGGCCATCTGGCTGCCAGAGTGCGCCTATCGCCCGGCATACGTGGAACCGGATGGCAATGTACGCCCCGGCATCGAGACCATCCTGGCAGAAGAAGGCATCCAACTCTTCTTCAGCGAAACGCACACCATCACAGGGGGGCAACCTGTCGGCGTCGCAGCCGGAGATGTCATCGGTCCCTACGGTGAGATCAAACGGCGCTATGTCATCCCACAGAATCAATCGACACTGCCCCGTCGCCAGACAACCACCTATCGCCCCTATTTCGTCAGCGAAACAGTGAAGGGTGGCGGCGCAGACCAACATTCTGGTGTCGCAGTCATAGGACGCAATAACAATACCGGTCAACAGGTCTGGAGCGCTGATTGGGGTTACCCCGGAGACTTCGATTACCGCGAGTTTCACAAGAAGGCCGGAACAAGTGGCCTGCAATACTGGCGCGTGACGGGCGCGAAAATCGACCTGGGACACAAAGACACCTATCATCCCGATTGGGCGGATTTCAAGATCGACCAGCACGCAGAACACTTCGCGCATCTGGTAGGCGACTTGCTGCGGGATTACCACAACCAGACAGGCGAATATGGTTTAATCGCTTCGAACTACGATACAGAGCTTTTCGGTCACTGGTGGTTTGAAGGGGTGCGCTGGCTGGGTCAGGTGCTGCGTCATCTGGCAAACACGCCCGAGATCGACCTCATGACTGCTACCGAATATGTGGAACAACACCCGCCGCAGGAAGTCCTGCACATCCCGGAAAGTTCCTGGGGCGCAGGCGGCACGCACTTCACCTGGGATAACGGCGATACGCGCTGGATGTGGAAGCCGATCCATGATTGCGAAGCACGCATGGCGCATCTCGTGGATCGTTTTAGCGACCCGAGCGACGACCAGCTTGTCGTGTTGCAACAGGCCGCTCGCGAATTGCTGCTCCTGCAAAGCTCGGACTGGCCCTTCCTGGTGACGACCGGGCAGGCACGCGAATACGCCATCCAGCGTTTCAGCCAGCATGTCGAGCGCTTCAATCGCCTGGCGAAGAGCCTGGAAGTGGGCACGCCGGATGTGGACTACGCGCAGGAGATGTACGCATTGGATCGCGTCTTCCCGGATATTGATATACGCGCCTTCGGCAGTTGAACAGGCGCACCTGAATGAACCCAGATTGGACTCTCAACAGGCGATTTGACAGTTCGCATGGTCAGGTCGCCTACGATCATTTCGGAAGCGGCAAGCCCCTGTTGATGATTCACGGGACGCCCTTCTCTTCGTTCGTCTGGCGCGGTTTCGTACAGCCCCTGGCTGAGCATTACCAGGTCACGTTGTATGATCTGGTGGGCTATGGGCAATCAGAACAGCGTGACGGACAGGATGTCTCCCTCGGGTCGCAGTCACGTGTCCTCGCGGAATTGCTCGATCATCTGCGGCTAGAGCGCCCGACTGTGATCGCCCATGACTTCGGCGGCGCGACCACCCTACGGACGCATATCCTGGAAGAACGGGACTTCGAGCAGTTGCTTCTCGTCGATCCGGTGGCTGTCGCTCCCTGGGGATCGCCCTTTGTGCAGCATGTACGCCGCTATTTCGAAGCCTTTGAAGAGATGCCACCCTACATTCACGAAGGTATCCTGAACGCCTATCTGCAAGATGCGGCTTTCCGACCCTTGAGCGCTGAAGCTTTCGCAGGATATAAAGCCCCCTGGATCACAAAAGCGGGGCAGGCAGCTTTCTACCGACAGATTGCCCAAATGGATCAGCGCTATACTGATGAAGTCGAACCACACTACGGCGAAATTCGCCGTCCCGTGGCGCTTTTCTGGGGGCACGAGGATCGCTGGATTCCGGTGGAGCAGGGGCGCAGGCTGCACGGCATGATCCCACACGCAACGCTGGAGGAAATCCCGGAAGCCGGGCATCTGGTACAGGAAGACCAACCAGAAGCACTGCTGCGTGGAATCTGGTCTGTCCTCGGGCTACCTTAACGGCTCATGTGAAAGTAGGGGGATACGGAGTTTCGCTGCATCTCAACATTTGTCGTCATCGCCAGTGCTTTGCTGCTATGCCTTGCTCTCGGTACAATAGCTTGCAGATGTAGCGCCACCTCAGCGATTGGCGCACGAACGGGGACAGTTGGTACAGTCCCACCAGCGGGCGATGCTTCCAGGGTTTCCATGGAACCAGGCCATCACACTACACATTGGAGAAAACTATGCGCGTGCTCATCGTCAGTGCAGAAGCCGTCCCCTTTGCCAAGGTCGGCGGGTTGGCGGATGTTGTCGGTTCCCTACCCATTGCACTGCGCCAGGAAGGCATTGACACCCGCGTCCTCATGCCCGGTTACGGATTCATCGAGCACTTCCAATACAACATTAGTTTGCTGTTTTCCTTCCCCTTCTCGCACCAGCACGGGGTGACGGACGTAAGCATCTATTCCTGTGTCTACGAAGGAGTCCCCTTCTATTTCATCCAGGGCTGGCCGTACTTCGGGCAGGATTCAACCGTCTACACCGATTGGTCATGGGATGTGCCCCGCTTCATCTTCTTCAATCAGTTGGTGATGGCGGTCGCGTGGCAGCTTCGCGAGCGCCTGGGCTGGTTCCCGGATGTCTTCCACGTCAACGACTGGCACACCGGACTGCTGCCCTTCCTGCTGGCGGAGAACCAATGGCGCCAGGAATGGAGCCATGTCGCCAGTGTGACCACAATCCATAATATCGCCTACCAGGGAGATGGGGTCGGCGGGTTCCTCTGGCATATGAGCATTCCAGAGCGGCATCATCCGCTGCTGAACGAATTTCATATGACCGACAACATGCTGGCAATTGCGCTGGCGTACAGCGACATGATCAATACCGTTAGCCCCACTTATGCCCATGAAATCCAACATCCGTACGCAGGCTACGAACTGGCTCCGCTGATCCAGGTGCGCAAGGACAGCCTTCGCGGTATCCTTAATGGCATCGACACCGTGCGCTGGGATCCGGATGCGGATCCGACTCTCGTGGCGAACTTCAATGCCTACAGCGTCACGGAGCATCGCGGCGAGAACAAACGCTCCCTGCAATACAGCACGGGTTTACCTGTGCGCGATCGCACACCACTGATCGGGATCGTCTCACGGCTGACCTGGCAAAAGGGCTTCGACATCGCAGTCCCCGCCCTGCGCGAACTGCTGGCAACTGAAGATGTGCAATTGGTTGTGTTGGGCACAGGGGATGTCGATATTGAACACGCGATGAGCCAGCTCGAGGACGAACATCCCGAAAAGGTGCGCGCCTTCACCCACTTCGACGGCACCCTGGCGCGGCACATCTACGCAGGCTGCGATCTTTTCTTGATGCCCAGTCACTTCGAGCCGTGTGGTATGGGGCAAATGCTGGCGATGCGCTACGGTGCGCTGCCCCTGGTGCGCAAGACTGGCGGCCTTGCGGATACCGTCGTCAATTACGATGGCGAAAACGCCGACGGCGGCACTGGCTTTGTATTCGAGGAGGAAAGCCCCCAGGCAGTGCTCCACACAATCCGCTGGGCGCTGGATACCTATGTCGAGCGTCCCAAGGCCTGGCGGCGTATGCAGCGCCGCGCCATGCTTTCCGACTTCGGTTGGGCAGCCAGCGCCCGCCAGTACCGTGAACTCTATCAGCAAGCCGTTCATAAACGAAAGGAACCCATACGATGAGAACCAAGGCCATCATCCTGGCAGGGGGCAAAGGCACGCGCCTCGGCTCGCTGACGATCAAGCGAGCCAAACCCGCCGTTCCCTTCGCGGGCAAGTACCGCATCATCGATTTCACGCTGAGCAATTGCGTGAACTCCAACATCTTTGACGTGCTGGTGCTCACACAATATCGACCGCACAGCCTCAACGATCACATCGGCAAGGGACGTCCCTGGGATCTGGATCGCACCTTCACGGGCGGCGTACAGCTTCTCCAACCGTACAAAGGCAGCTACGACACAGATTGGTACGCGGGAACCGCCGATGCCGTCGCCCAGAACTTGAACTTCGTGCGGCAGGGGCAACCTGAACACGTCCTGATCCTCTCCGGCGATCACATCTACGAGATGGATTACGACATGCTCCTGCAATTCCACCGCGAGAAAGGCGCGGATGTCACGGTCTGCACCATTCGCGTGCCGCTCGACGAGGCGAATCGCTTCGGCATCATTGATGTTGACGAGAATTACCGCGTGAAAGACTTCGTGGAGAAACCGGACAATCCGCCGGGGAATCTGGCCAGCATGGGCGTCTATGTCTTCGATTATGATGTGCTGGAAAATGCGATATCCGGCGTTGATACGAGCGGTCAGGGTCTCTCGGATTTCGGGCATCATATCCTGCCCGACCTGCTGAAAGAGGGTTTCGAAATCTTCGCCTACCCCTACGGCGGCTACTGGATTGATGTCGGAACGGTGGAGGCGTACTGGGAAGCGCACATGGATTTACTGGAAAGTCCGCCGTCTCTCAACCTCAATGATCGCACCTGGGTGATCCATACGCGCAGCGAAGAGCGCCCCCCTGTGCGGGTAGAAAGCGACGCGACCATCATCAACAGCCTGATTACGGATGGTGCCGTCATCGGTGAGGGCGCAACCGTCGAGCGTTCTGTCCTTTCGCCCGGCGTCTACGTAGGGCCGGGGGCAGTGGTTCGCGAATCGGTGATTCTCAACGATGCCTATGTCGAAGCAGGAGCCGTCGTAGAACGCTGCATCCTGGACAAGATTGTCGTTATCGGGCATGAGGCGCGCGTCGGCGCGATGTCCCAGACGAGCCAGCTTCATATCACCAGCATTGGCAAGAACACGCGAATTCCGCCGGGGTTCACGGTAGGTGCTGGCAGCATCCTGGGGACGGACTTGACACACCGAGACTTTGAGGAATTTGCCGGGCGCGTTGTGCCTGCTAATACGCAGCTCGGGTACAAGAAACGTGCCTGAGGAGCCAGGGTAATCGCCTCAAACCGTGCATGGTGTAGAGAAGGGGGAGAATCGTGGGCGAAATATGTAAGTTTTTCTTTCTTTGGGACGGAAATTGTTGACGGACAACGTGCCGCAAGGGGAACGGTTCGACTTTTTTGTGGTGAATCTGGCCTTTTCTTTGTGTTCTTTATGCCTCTGGGGTTCAAAACAATTTGCAGTGATTGCCTTGCTTGAGGGGGATAGGCTGCTGCGGGGCACAGGATAGAGACACTACCCTGTGCCCGGTACGATGCCAGTGCCTAGGTTACGACAACCGAATTATCGCCGCTGAACGGATTGGGTACGTACTTATCCGCTTCCCAATCGTTGTGCCATTCCGTCCCATTGACAAGATAACGGAACTGGTAGCTCTTATTCTTCTCCAGATCCAAGGTCACTTTGAACCGCCCGTCTTTCAGACGATCCATCTGTGTGGCTTCTTCATCCCAATCGTTGAAATCCCCGACGAGGTATACGGTCTCGGCCTCAATCGCAGCCGGGGTATAGAAGGTCACTTTGCAGATGTCTTTCGACTTGAGGTACTGCTTCTTCAGCATGTGGAAGTGTCTCCCCAGTTCATGGCGCATAATCTGGCGTAAAACGCAGGCATTGTAGCACAGCGTTATCAGTCTGGTAGACAGAATTTCTGGCGCTGGTACTGTGCAATCTCCACAGCATTTGCAGAAGAAAACAGCACAAGTCCTTCGGTTTAGCGCTTTGTTATAGCAACCATGTTGATTCGTCTCAGAAAGTCGTTATGCTGTTGGTAGCCACGCCTGCGCAGTTTTTTGAGTATACTGGGGCGTGGAAATCCTTATCGACTGGTAATCAGGAGCAATCCTAACTATGGTCAAGCCCGTTGCAACCATAAATGTGAAGCCAAGCCTGCCCGACGAACTCTCGCGGCTAGAAGAACTCGCCTACAATATGCGGTTCGCCTGGGATCACGAGACCGTCGCGCTTTTCCGGCGGCTCGACCCGGAATTGTGGGAAGAGACCTACCATAACCCCGTACGCATGCTGGGCCTCATCCGCCAGGAACGCCTGGAAGCGATGATGAACGACCCGGCCTTCATGGCGAATTTCGAGCGCGTGCTGGCAGAGTATGACGATTACATGAGCGCCGCGAACACCTGGTTTGACGATACCTACGGTGATCGCAAGAAGAAGCCGATCGTCGCCTATTTCTCGATGGAATTCGGCATCACCGAATGCTTCCAGAACTATTCCGGCGGTCTGGGTATTCTCAGCGGTGATCACCTCAAGAGCGCGAGCGACCTGAACATTCCGCTGGTTGGCGTCGGCCTGCTGTACCAGGAAGGGTACTTCCAACAGTACCTCAACGCTGATGGCTGGCAGCAGGAACTTTACCCCATCAATGACTTCTTCAATCTGCCGCTGCAATTGGAAATGGATGAAAACGGCGAGCCGATCAAAATTGATGTGCCCCTGCCGGGGCGCAAGCTTTACGCGCAAATCTGGCGCGTGCAGGTAGGACGTGTCCGCCTCTACCTGTTGGACAGCAACATCCCGGATAACCCCCGCGAGGAAGACCGCAGCCTGACTGACCGCCTCTACGGTGGCGACCGCCGCACGCGCATCCGCCAGGAGATTCTGATGGGCATCGGCGGCATCCGCGCCCTGGAAGCGCTCAATCTGCGCCCGGACATCTGCCACATGAATGAGGGTCACTCAGTCTTCCTGGGGCTGGAGCGCATTCGCCAGTTGATGCACGAAGAAGGCATGAGCTTCCAGCAAGCCAAAGAGATCATCGCAGCCAGTACGGTCTTCACCGTCCACACCCCGGTTTCGGCGGGCCTGGAACGCTTTGGCTTTGACCTGATTGACGAGCATTTCACCGAATACATGCGCGAACTCGGCCTCACGCGCGAGGAGTTCATCGACCTGGGGCGCGAGAACATGGGCGATTACGAATTGTTCTCTATGTCCGTAATGGCGCTGAAACTCTCCTATGGGGCGAACGGTGTGGCACAGCTTCATGGGGAAGTGAGCCGCAAGATGTGGGAATGGCTCTACCCCGATGTGCCCACCCACGAAGTCCCGATTGGGGCGATCACCAACGGCATCCACGTCCAGACCTGGACGAGCCGCGAGATGGCAACCCTCTTTGATCGCTACCTCGATCCCAACTGGCGCATCAGCCCCGCACAGCCGGAAATCTGGCAGGCGGTGGAACAGATCCCGGATGCGGAATTGTGGCGTACACATGCACGCCGTCGTGAGCGTCTGGTGGCGTTCTGCCGCAATCACCTCAAGCAACAGTTGATCAACCGCAAAGCACCTGCCAGCGAAATTGAGCAGGCGGATGAAGTGCTGAACCCCGATGCGCTGACGATTGGCTTCGCCCGGCGCTTCGCCACGTACAAGCGTGCCACGCTGATCTTCAGCGACCTGGAACGTCTGAGCCGCATCGTGAATGACCCCAACCGCCCGGTGCAGTTCATCTTCGCGGGTAAGGCGCACCCGCACGACAACGGAGGCAAGGAACTGATCCGTCGCATTGTGGAAGTCGCACGGATGCCGGAATTCCGCCATGCCATCGTCTTCCTGGAAAACTACGACATGAACGTCACGCGCTATATGCTGCAAGGCTCGGATGTGTGGCTGAACAATCCGCGTCGCCCCAAGGAAGCCAGCGGCACCAGCGGTATGAAGGTCATCTATAACGGCGGCCTGAACTTCAGCATCCTGGATGGCTGGTGGGCTGAAGGCTACTCGCCAGAAGTTGGTTGGGCGATTGGCAGCGGTGAGGAATACCCGGAAGACGCCTGGCAAGACCAGGATCGCATCGAAAGCCAGGCGATCTACAACGTGCTGGAAAACGACATCGTACCCAAATTCTACAATCGTGGGCGCGATGGCCTGCCGCGCGAGTGGATGCAGATGGTGAAGACCTCAATGCGCGAGATGGCGCCCTTCTTCAATACCAACCGCATGGTGCAGGAGTACACCAATACTTTCTACATTCCCAATTTCGAGCGCGTGCAGGAGATGCGCGCTGATGAATTCGGATCGGGCAAAGCCTACGCTGATTGGCGCAAGAAGATCGAAGAAATCTGGGGGCAGGTTGCCATCGAAGATGTCGATGTGACCGAACGCAGCGTGAACGTCGGGACGGAAGTCGAGATCAAGGCCAAGGTGCGCCTGGGCGAACTGAAGCCGGAGAACGTCCGCGTTCAGTTGTATCATGGCGACCTGGATACGCGCGGCGAGATCATTGAGGGCGAAGCCATCGACATGCAGGTGGTGGGCGACAACAAAGACGGCACATTCACCTTCTCCGCCAAGCACAAGTATCAACGTGCTGGCGACGAGGGCCTGTCCGTGCGTGTGTTGCCCTACCATCCCTACATGCACACTTCGTTCCAGCCCGGCATGATCACCTGGGCCGTCTGAGTAACAGCCAAAAGGGGCGATTCGCGAATCGCCCCTGCTATATCCAACATCTAGTTGGTGATTTTGCGTCCGTTGCCGCCGAACAACAGCGCTGGAAGCTGACGCACCGAGACGGACTGGCCCGCCAGCAACGTCTGCACGCGGAAGACTCGTCCCGCCATCCAGATCGCCCCGGCGATGCTCAACACCATCAAGGCCAGGCTCAGCGCCGTCTGCCACAATGGAACCGACGCGAGCAGCGTGCGAATCGTGACTGCCAGTGGCGCTGTGACCGGGATGAAGCTCATGATCGTCGGAGCCAGACCGCTCGGATCCGATTGGAACAGCGGCAGGAAGTAGAACGGTAGAATCGTCGGAATCGCCAGCAAACCCACGTACTGCGCCCCCTCCTGTACGGAACCGCTCATCGCACCGATTGCGCCAAAGATGGCCGCGTAGAAGAAGTACAGCAGAATGAAGTACACCAGGATCAACGGTAGCAGATCGAGACTTAGCGAGAAGTTCGCCGCCGCCAGAAAGGGCGCATAGGTCGATAGACCCGCCGCCACGTTGAAGATCAAGATGCCAGCGACGAGCCACGTCAGAATCTGCGTGATGCCCAGCAACCCCAGCGCCAGAATCTTGCCTGCCAGCAATTGAGTCGGTCGCACAGCAGAGAGTAGAATCTCGATCAGGCGCGTTTCTTTCTCTTCGACAACTGTCTGCATCAGGTAGGAATTGGTGAAGGTCAAGCCCAACAGCAGCAGAATCGCCGCCGCGTAGATCACCCCAAATTCCAACCCCTCAGTGCTCTCGTCGATAGCCGCTTCCGCCCGTTCCAGGTTGAACTCCTGAAAGCTCGCGGGATTGCGCAGTCGCGTGATCGTCGTACGCTCAAGGTCACTCGCAAACGTGCGGTAAAACAGCTCTTCGAACGGCCCGACTTCGATCAAGTCGATCTGCATGCGGGGCATATGCAGGATCACCTCACCTGTCTCCGCATAATCCTCGCTGATGACGTAGAAAACGTCGATTGCATCTTCTTGCAGGGCTTGCCGCGCCGCTTCCTCACCATCATAGGGCACCAGCAGATTCTGCAATTCATCGGGCACGGTCTCGAACAAACCGGAGTTGTCCACATAGCCCGCCTGATCGATGAATTCGAAGGTGATGCCGCCGAAGCCAGGTGACTGTGCATCATCCGGGGCACGGCTGACCTGGAACAGGTGAAAACCGACGATGCCGACCAGCGCCAGCACCGGCAGCCCGAAAGTCGTCAGCAGGAAGCCGCGCCGCCGCAGGTTGCGCCAGAGTTCATAGGTGAATACCTCCAGCATCTTACTCATGCGCCTTCCCCTTTCTGTGTTGTCGTGGCAGGCACGATACCCATATCCGGGTTACCGCGCAGCACCCGCCGCAGCGTACGAAGGTTGGGTTTCTGTCCGTAGAGCAGCAGCGCCCAGCGGAAGACCTTGGCTGATCCCCAGATGACCAGCAGCGTGGTCAGCAGCAGGATCGTCAGGCTGGCGGCGACCTCAAGCGGCGGTACCGATGTGAACGGCGTACGCAGCAGGTAGGTCATGCCCCCGGTGAAGGGAAAGAGCATCAAACCGACCAGCACGGGCGCATCGGGATTGGATAAGAACTGCGCGAAGAAGAAGAACGGAATCACAATCAACAGCCAGAGCACCCCGGCAACCTGCCGTGACTCCTGTTCGCTGCCGACCACAGCGCCAATCCCCGCCAGCATCCCGGCGAGCAAAAAGTAGGTCAGCAAAAAGTAAACCACTGACAGCACAATCAGATCCAATGGCAGCGTCACTGCCGCGAGAAACTCCAGATCACTGGCGAAGAGCAGGGCCAATCGCCCGAAGACGACCCAGACAATGAGCTGTACCAGGCCGAGAGCGCCCAGGCCCAGCAGCTTACCCGTGAGCAATTCCATCGGGCGGATGCTGGTGATGAGAATCTCCATGATGTGATTGCTCTTCTCTTCGACGATTCCGGACATCAAGAACGTCCCGGAAAGTTGCAACGCGACCAGCAGCACCACCGCAAACAACATCGGCACCAGGAATAAGCCGATGAAGGAGTTTTCCGTCAGTTCGCGGCGGTTATTCTCCAGGTACAGAATCAAATCAGCCGGGTCTTCGACTCGCTCCGGTGGAGCATCGATGTTCACGCCAGCAGTCAGGTTATCCAGGATGTAGTTTTCGATGGTATCGCGCACCGCCTCGCCGACGGTCCCATAGGCATAGAGATCGACTGTTCCCGTGCGCAGGTAATTCTCCCGGAGCACGAAGTAAGCGTCGATTTCGTCCGCATCCAGCGCTTCACGAGCTGCATCCGGGCTTGCATAGCGTGTGTAGTCTTCGGGCAGCGCAATGGAAGCCAGGAGGACATCGGCCTCGTCCACAACGCCGACGGTATCGATGGGCGTTCCGTTGACTTCAGCCTGCTGCGACACGAAGAAGACAATCGCGAAGATCACCCCCATGAAGGCTGGCACGCCGAACACCGCATACAGGAACGAGCGTTTGCGAATGTTGGTCAGGAATTCGTGCCGCGCGACGAGCCAGATGTTAAGCATTGGCAGCCTCCCCGTTATGCTCCCCCGCAACCCGAATGAAGACATCGTTCAGGCTGGGGATCGCCAGCGAGTAACGTTCGAGTTTGATGTCCGTCGATTGCGCCATCGTCGCCAGCAAGCGATCCGGTGTGATATCTTGTCGCAGGTGCAGGAGGGCGGCGTTGCCGTTGTTCCCGGCGGATTCGACGCGCTCGACACCCGGCAAGCCATCCCAGTCCCCTTCGCCCTCGACGATGATGGCATGCAGGGCGTACTCCCGGCGGATAGCGTAAACTTCGCCGTAGAGCTTCTGCTCACCACGGCTGATCATCAACATACGATCTGCCATCTCTTCGACCTGGTTCATTTGGTGGGTGCTCATCACAATGGCCCCACCATCAGCGCGGAAATCTTCCAGCAGAGCCTTGATGACCAGCCGATTGACGGGGTCGAGGCCGGAGAAGGGTTCGTCCACGATGATGAGCTGCGGATCATGCATGACCGTCACCGCAAACTGCACTTTTTGCTGCATCCCTTTACTGAGTTCCTGCACCTTGCTCTGAGCATGCTCTGCCAGTTCCAGCCGTTCCAGCAGTCCCATTGCGCGTTCACGGGCATCCTTGCCGGACATGCCCTTCAGGCGTCCCAGGTAGGTCATCATTTCCAGCACGCGCACGCCCTTATATAGACCGCGCTCTTCGGGCAGGTAGCCGACGCGGTTCTTGGTCTCATCAGACATCGGCGCACCCAGCACATCAATGCTGCCCGAGTCGGGCTTCAGAATGTCCAGGATCATGCGGATGGTTGTGCTCTTCCCCGCACCATTCGGCCCCAGCAGGGCAAAAATCTCGCCGCGCCGCACATCAAAGGTCACATCGTGCACCGCGCGGAAATCTCCGTACCATTTGGAGATGCCGTGTACGCTAATGGCAAATTCGCCTGATTGCATCTAAACCACTCCTCGTGAGGTGTGTGTCAATTCTTGCGTGAAAATTGGGTCTCTACCCACAGGTAGCGTCTCTTTTCGTTGCAGGCAGCGCGCCTATCATAAACGAAACTGAATGAAAGCACTTCCCTAATTATTGGGGGAATAATCGTTAGGATATTGTCAACACATCGCCCCTAAAATGGTGTACGATGCTACCGTAGCAGAAGTTCCACAACCGGGCACATGCCGTGCTGAATGGGCCAAAACCTTAATACTCAGCAAACGTCGCAACCCTTAAGATAAGGGAGTAACAACGACACAAAATAGGACACATGAATGGCGGTTGGGCGATCCAGCATCCATCCACATGAAGCGGAGGAAAGACGAGAATGAAGAAGAACGTCCTGGTGGTTGATGACGAAATTGGTGCGCTGACACTCATCGGGATCATGCTGGAGCGAGGTGGGTTCAACGTGCTGAAGGCCAAAGACGCCGACGCAGCACTGGCGGTGCTAGACCAGAACAAGCCCGATCTGATCATCCTGGATGTGATGATGCCGGGTATGGACGGAATTGACCTGTGTAAGGTGATCCGCGAGCGCCCGGATACTCACGAGATACCAGTGCTGATCCTCTCCGCACGCGGTGACGCCGACAGCGTCATGCGCGGCATGGAAGCCGGTGCCAACGACTACCTGCCCAAACCGATCCTGCACCACGACCTGGTGACCAAAGTACGCCTGATGATGGCGCAGAACAGCGGTGATGCAGCCTGAGCAGCCCTACGGGACGCGGGCGTACTTGACGTACTCTGCCCCGCGTCTCCTGACAGGGGGTCACATATCTCCATACAGCGCCCGATAGATTGTGTGATGACTGTAGATGCGCTGCACATATAGCCGAGTCTCGTCAAAGGTGATGGTGCTCACCAGCGAATCGACATCTCCGCCAGAAAGCCGCACCCAGTCCAACGTATACCCCGGGCCAGCGTTGTACGCCGCCAGCGCTGCCGCCCGATTCCCTTCGAAAATGCCCAACTGCTCATCCAGGTAATACGCGCCGAAGGCGACGCTTACATAGGGCCGGAACAGGTCCGAATCCTGGAATCCCTGCCATTGAAGCTGTTCGGCGATGTACTGTGCCGTGCTGGGGATTACCTGGGTCAGCCCTTTGGCGTTGGCCACGCTGACAGCATTGGCGTTGAAGAGGCTCTCCTGACGCATCAATGCCAGGAACAGTAGCGGATCGAAGCCGTAATTGGCGGCCTGTTCCCGTACCAGTTCGTGGTAATACGCCGGGTAGCGCAGCCGTGCGATGAATGGCGGTGCATCCAAGGTGGAGACCTCTGCCGCGATGATGACATCCGCCGCCGCCACAATCGAGGGCTGGTAGTCACCGATTTCCCGGAAGAACAGCGCAAGCTGGTACGTACGCAGAACCGTTCCAGCCTCGCGGCTCTCATCTAGCAATGCCGTGAATTCATCTTCCGCTTCGTCATAGGCTGCCACAGCCCACAATTCACGCCCTCGGATCATGCGCGGATCATTTTCCAGTTCCACCGCAATCGTCTCCAGATCAGAGGGCTGCTCAGTAGCAAAGCGCTCCAGCAACCAGGCTTCGGCTTCTTGCTGCTGCGTCACCTCATCGAAGGCAAAGCGCACTGATGCCGGGGGTTGGAAAGCTTCCCGTCCGATCACGATGTCATTGGCTCGTGCGCTGAAGAAGCTATCGGGTGCGGCGGCCTGTGCCTGAGCAAATGCCTGGTCAGATGTTGCGATGTCGCCGCGCTGCCGCGCCAGCCGTCCCACCCAGTAGAATGCAGCCGCCTGGTCTTCCCCCGCCGCACTGCTGGCAATGCGCCCGTAGAGGTTCTCGGCGACGGCAATTTCGCCCTGTGCGACGGCATTCGACGCCGCAATCTGCAAGCCGCTCAACGCCCATTCGCTGGTGGGGTAGTCATTCGCCAGCCGGATGAATGTCTCGCGGGAGGAGACAAAATCTTGCTGACGTGTGCCGTAGAGATACCCTGCCCGCCAGAGCGCTTCAGCAGCGATATCCGGCAACGCGCTGTAATCACGTGCGACGTTGAGGTAAGTCTCGATGGCCTGCGGGATATCATCCGCCAGGAAATACGTCCGCCCACGATCCAACAAGGCCGCCCCAATCAAGGGATCGCCGGGGTACTGATCGAGCAGGGTCTGGAAAGCGACCAGCGCCGCCTGTGAATTGCCAATCTGACGATATGCACGTCCGAGCAGCAGATAGAGATTTGCCGGAATCGCGTCCAGTTGAAATTGCGAGGTATATTCGTTGAAGGCTTCAATGGCAGCGACATAATCGCCGTAGTTATAGTTGACAACCCCACGACGATAGCCATCAATGGTGATGTCGTTCTCCAGCAGTAGCTGCATCGCCGGATAGGCCGCCGCTGTCTGGGTATACGTATCGAAGACGCGCTGTGCTCGTGCAATTCCCTCTTCGGTACGTCCAGCATCGACAAGGGCTTCTGCTGCCGCCAGGTCGATCGAAGCGCGATAGGGCGCATTACGCGCCTGCGACAGGATCGCATCGTATTGGGCGACGGCATCGTCCACACGCCCGATGCTGATCGTGATGCGGGCCAGCTTCTCGCGCAAGATCAACTGTGGCACGAGCGAACGATTGGTGTCCAGCGCCTGCTCGTAACTCGCCAGAGCCGAGCCAGTTTGCCCTGATGCAAGCTGCGCATCGGCGATACGCTCGTAAGCATAGCTATCGATCAACCCGGGGCGCAGTTCCAGGTACTGCTGAAAGTCCGCGATGGCATTTTCCCACTGATTGAGTCCCAGGTAGGCATCACCGCGCAAGAAAAAGGCTTGCGCACGCCGGGGATCGTTGGGCAGTTCGTCAATTAACAGAGTCAGCGCCGGGACAGCCTGTGCGAAGAGACCTTCTTTCACAGCGGCCTGCCCCAACCGCAGCGCCGCAATCCCGGCGACTTCATCCGAGAACGATGCACGCTGCGCCAGAATCGCGTCATATGCGCCGATGGCATCTTCGTAGTAGCCGAAGCGCAGCAGCCGTTCTGCACGCGCCAGTTCGGCCTGGGGATCAGCAACGACGGTTGGCGCAGGAGTCGGGCTGGGTGGCTGAGTCGGCGGCAATAGTGCCGTCGGCAGCCCGGCAGCCGCACCACTGCCCTCTACAGGCGTCGCCGTGATGAGGATGACCCCATCAGCGTTGGGGGTCGGTAAATCCGGCGTAGCCGTCACATAGACGTTGCCGCTCTCATCGGCAGTCGGCAGCGCCGCATCCGATGGGGAACACGCAACAACAACGAAGAGCGCTGCAAAGAATGGAGTCCAACGAAGACAATTCACAACCCAGGGCACCTACCCGCTCACAGACAGAATGGCAGGGATTATTGGTCATGGGTTCGTGAACTGTCAATGCTGCCTGCCCGACGATCTCCTGACGCCTTCAGTTCACGCCCGGCTCTAACTCGTCTGCCAGCCAGGGGATGCCATAGCCCACGATGAGATGCCCCGCTTCTGCCAGTGCCTTGCCCAGTGTTTCGGTATCGCGAAACTCCCACCAGTGATCCGCGCTCGGCAGGATCTGCACTGCGAAGTCTTCGACGACGAGCTGGCTCAGGCTGCGCCGTTTGAACTGCGTGTAGAGGTTCACCGTGAAACGAGAGGGGCGCATCCCGGTGTAGGCATTGTCGTTATAGACCAGCACCTGAAATTCGATGGTCGCGGTCTCGCCAGTTTCCAGCGGTTTGGTGTACCGAAAGCGCCCGCCAATCCAGCGCATTGGCTCATGGCGCAATTCGTAGCCAGCCGCGCCAAAAGCCTGCCCCACCACCGTATGCATCATGGTGCGGAAGTACTCTTGCTGCGGCTGGCGGTCTTCAAATGGATGGTTTTGCAAAATGACCTCGGTTCATGCTACGGGTGAAATGGACGAACGCTTTTTGGGGAATATCGCCTGCATCACAACCGCCGCTTCACGATGCAGCCCCACGTCTGGCAGCACTTGCTGCAATTCCCGATAGGTATTCTGCCCGAACACCATGTGCAGCCAGGTATGATAGGGAAATTCGCCGTTGAGCTTCGTATCGTCCGTGACTTCCCCATTTTCTACCGATACGAGTTTGCCATCCTCGAAGTTCATTTTCAGCGTGCTGAAGTCATAGAAGCCCAGCGTGATTTCGCCAGTGTAACGGTGGGCGGCAGACCCTTCCAGACGCCGTTCCAGAACGGGCGCAATCTGCCGCAAGAACCGCGCACGATCCGGCACGCGCAGGTACCACGCATACATGCTCTCGCGCTGCATGCTGGTGAAGGTATAGCGCATCACCGCCAGCAGTTCGTCAGGGAAAGAACTATCGAAATAGAGATTGACGACTTTCTCACTGCGCTCTGCCGCGTACTGTTGCAGGCTGCGCATCACGTCATCGAAGACCGCCAGGTAGGAGGTTTTCTCGCCTACGACCCAGCGCTGGCAGTAGAGAGCCGTGTGCTTTTCGTCGATAGTCCCCAGGCTGATGTAACCCACTGGCGTCTCTTCCGTATCGACGATCATGTGCATGTGCATCTTCATGGGGGATTTTTCCGCACGCCCGGTGAGCACAAAGCGCCAATATTCCGCGCTCCAGGCCACCGTAACCAGCGACGTATGGGCACTGTAGGAGTCGAGTTCCATCAACAGCGGGATATCGTCCCCTGTGGCCTCGCGCAAGGTGAATTTTGGCTGCTCATCTTCTTTCAGTGGTGGCGCAACGGACAGCGAAATCGTGCCCATCAAGCCTAGATCAAGCGTCATCGCGTAGCCGAATTGGCGGTAGTAATGGGGGATTCCAGTGATTCCCTGGGCGATGTGCCCCAGGGCTTCGCTGCGCTCATGAGCGGCCTTGATGAGTTCCCGCACCAACCCACGCCGACGATACGCCTTATCCGTCGCGACGAGTTCGATGCGCCCAAACGGCAGGTCGATTGCTTCGTAGCGCCAGATCTGTGGAATCAGCAGCAATGCCGAAACAATCTTATCGTCCGCTGCTGGATCGACCACGACGAAAAAATCAGCCAACGACATCTGGGGGTGCTGCAATAATTCCTGTGTCCAGAGGTCAAGCGTATTGGGATGCCCGTCGGCTTCCTCAAAAGTCTCTTTGTAAAACGTCGGTAGCCGCTCCCGGTCGCTCGCGTAGCCTTCATCCAGTGACCGTAGGATCAATCCATCGCGCAGTTCTTTATGCATATCTCATCCGCTCTCTATGCTGAATAAGAGGTCACAGAAGGTCACATCATACCAGGAAAAATTCTCCCTTCAAACCCGCAGTGCGCTGTCGTTGCCAAACTGCGCGAAAATGCGTTCGTCGTAGGTCACCATGATCGAAGCCGGGTTGCCCGTCAGCAGATTCCATACCCAGCGTAGTTCAAAGGTGCGCCCATCAATGTCGAAGGGCTGCACACCTTCCCAACCGCTGTAGCCAGCGCGGGCGCTGACGACCAACATGCCATCGAGATACAATTCAATCGTGTCGTTGAAGAAGCCTTCGCGCACTACCAGCTTGAGGTGATGCAGCTCCTTCACCTGAAAATCCCAATCACGCTGAATCCGCAGAAATGGCATCGCTCACCATCCATATCGCTTCATGATTTTTTGACCATAAAGGCGCATCAGTTGGTTCAAGACCAGCGCCGTGTTGTATGCGTCATCATGCCCCCGATGATGCCGTCCGGTGTGTTCGATCTTCAGCGCTGCCAGCGCCCGAGCCAGCCCCATGCGCGTCCCATGACTATCCTGGAAGACTCGCTTGAGGTTGCTGTGCTTCTTGCTGAAGGGATAGCGCACGCCCCGGCTCTTACACTGTTTACGGAAGAGCGTCCGGTCGAACGCACCCCAACTGGCCCAGAGACGATTGCGCGTATCGTATTCTCGTTCCAGGATCGCGCAGGCCTCGGCAAAGGAGATACCATGTTGATCAACCATCTCCTGCGTGATGGAGGTGAGCTTCGTACAGAAGGGACTCACCACCGATTTCTCCGGCCTGACCAGGATACTCCGCTTATCGGTGACCGCGCCGCTGTTGGGTTCCAACAAGCAGACGCCAATCTCGATAATCTCGTTCTCCTGGCCTTCGGGCGCATCGTAGCCCTCCCAGCAAGTCGCTTCCAGGTCTATGACGACGATTTTGTCTTTGCGGATGGACATCGATTCTCATTTCTAGCGTTGCTGCATCCTGAGTACTGTCGGCACGATCCTGTCGCACCCTTCCGAGAACTAGCTTACCCCAGCAATTCCGCGACTTCCGCCGCAGTGGTCACAGGCATCTGGCAGGTGAAGTTGCGGCAGACGTAAACTGTGGGTTGATCGTTGCGCATGGTGCGATAGCTCAGCAGCGGGATGTTGGCCTCCCCTTCGACGCTTTGCCGCGCCAGTGCCGTGATCACATTGGGGCGAAATGGCGAGCGTACTGTGTTCAACAGAGACGCAGTGGCCTCCTGCACAGGGTTCCCCACAATCGCCACTTCCTGGATGCCGCGCACGAGCAAATCCGCCGCATTCAGCGCTTCGCCGAACGCCTGCGGGTACTGCTGCATCGCCGGAATCAGGGGTCGCAGCACAGCACGCGCGGCATCTTCATAACGGGCATCCCCGGTATACGCCGCGAGGCGCAGCAACTGCCGCGACATCATCGAATTTCCCGAAGGTGTAGCGTTGTCCTGCAATTGACGTGGGCGCGTGATCAACGTCTCGTGATCGTCGCTGGTATCGAAGAAACCGCCGTCTTCGGCGCGGAAGTGCGCCAGAACCACATCCGCCAGCGAACGCGCCTCGTCGAACCACTTTTCCAGGAAGGTCGATTGGTACAATTCCAGCAGCGCGTCTATGACGTTGGCGTAGTCTTCCAGGTAGCCGTTGATCTTGGCTTTGCCGTCCTTGTAGCTGCGATAGAGACGCCCTTCGTCCGTGCGCATCTTTTCCAGCAGGAATTCACCCGCCCGCTCCGCAGCCGCCAGATAATCATCCCGTCCCAGGACACGCGCGGCTTCCGCGAGGCTGGCGAGCATCATGCCATTCCAGGCTGCCAGGATCTTGTCATCCAGCCCCGGCGCGACACGAGAAGTACGCACGGCATAGAGACGATCTTTGATGGCGTCCAGCTTCTGTTGCAGTTGCTCTTCGCTGATGTTCAGACGACCTGCCGCGACATCAGGCTCATTGGGCACGCGCAAGATGTTCTTGCCCTCGAAGTTCCCGGCGCGCGTCACCCCCCAGTATTCAACAGCCACCTCGACCGCATCGGGTACATCGTCGAGGATAGGCTGCAAGGCTTCGCGAATTTCGTCAATGTGCCAGACGAAGAACTTACCCTCTTCTCCCTCGCTGTCGGCGTCCGTCGTGCTGTAAAAGCCGCCTTCAGGCGATGTCATCTCGCGCAGGATATAGTCGTAAATTTCCTCGGCGATGGACTTGTAGAAGCCATCCCCGGTCACCTGGTAAGCGTGCGTGTAAAGACGGCTCAATTGGGCGTTATCGTAGAGCATCTTCTCGAAGTGTGGTACGAGCCAGATGGCATCCACACTGTAACGATGGAAGCCGCCGCCAATCTGATCGTAAATGCCACCACGCGCCATTTTGCGCAGCGAATGAGACACGATATGCAGCGTCTCGCTGTCACCTGAATGCGCATAGCTGCGCAGCAAAAACTCCAGATTCATCGGGTTGGGGAATTTAGGCGCACTCCCGAAACCGCCATTGACGGAATCGAACCCACGCTGGATGCCCTGAACCGCCGTTTGCAGCAGGGCTTCGTTCAGGCCGCTGTCATCGGTGTCGATACGCAAGCGCGAACGATCCAGGGATTGAGTGAGGGTGGCGGCCTGCTCTTCGACGACATCGCGCTTGTTCACCCAGTAGTCGTGCATCGTCTCCAACACTTGCCGGAACGAAGGCATGCCGTAGCGGCCTTCACGCGGATAATACGTCCCACCGAAGAAGGGACGACCATCCGGCATCAGAAAAACCGTCATCGGCCAACCACCCTGCCCATTGTTCATCGCCTGTACGGCCTGCATGTAGATGTCATCGACATCCGGGCGCTCTTCGCGATCCACTTTGATGTTGATGAACCATTCGTTCATCATCTGCGCCGTCGGCTCATGCTCGAAGCTCTCGTGCTCCATGACATGGCACCAGTGGCAGGCGCTGTAGCCGATACTCAGGAGGATCGGCTTCTCTTCTTCTTTGGCACGCTGCAAGGCTTCCTCACCCCAGGGATACCAGTCAACGGGGTTATCCTTGTGTTGCAGCAGATATGGGCTGGTTTCGTGCTGTAGACGGTTCATCGGTTTCTTCCGCTCATCTCCCGGTCAATGATGCTTCCAGGGTAGCACGCACCCGCCGGAAGATAAAGCAGATATTGGTCTTCTTTTCTTTGCGAATCCGGTGCACATGAGCGCTACCACGTCAGCAGTGGCCCGTCATCGTCATCTTCATCCGGTGTCTCTTGCCAGTTTTCTTCGAGCCAGTCCAGATACTTGTCGGTGACGGTGGGCGTCAGGCGCACCGCCGCCTCGAAGTTATGAGGCGAGAAGGCATACATCGTCGTGAAGGCATTGCGCGATACACAAATCAAGTATTCATCTTCCCAGCGGCGCGGCCCCCACAGGAAAGCCATACCGCCCTGCTCGCGCCGCATCAATTCCAGCCACCGTGCGCGATCCACATCGTTGAGCGTATCCAACACGAAGCGCAGCGTCAGCATCGACCCAAAGGTGAAAGAGAGCTGCACGACTTTGGTCTTCTGATCCGCATCGACCGTCACCGTCGCGCTGCCGTCCTGGGTTGCGAGCAGCGCCACCCGACGCGACGATTCTGCGCCGAGCGTGCGAAAGCGAATGGACGCCATCGTGGGAATGCTGGGAAAGCGCTTGGCCAGTTCGACATCCAGGTCAATTTGCCCGTCGAAGAACTGCTGTAACGTCCAGGGTGTCTGTTCTGGACGGCGTATGGGCAGCAGCTCTTCTAATTCGCTCGGCAACGGCGTCTTCGACAGCACAACCGAATGCGCAGATTTCTCCGGATCGTCTTCTGCATCGGTTCTGGCGTCCTGCGTCGGTGTGTCGTTGACGGATTCATCCACTGCCTTGAGTTGGCCTGTGCCTTCCAGCCGCTCGATCAGGCGTTTGAGCATATCCTCAGGCGGCAGGTTGAACGCCTCCGGCTCCTGGGAGTCATCCGCACCAGCAGGCCTTTGATTTGCACTCTGGTCGTCTTGCAATGCCATCAGTCATCCTTACGGTTTTGTTATATCCATTATAGCAATCATCCCAAATGGGGACAAAATCTCTTCACAAAGTGCCCTCTTTGCCCTAGTGTGTAAGGCATCCTGCACCTTAGTGTACACTGACGAATCGCTAGCACACTTCTAACGTAACGTGCGCTATAATTTTTGGTAAGCTTTCTCGTAAACTACATGCAAATAAGGTAAGCGAACTCGATGCAACCAAATTCGCAAAATCAGAATCGTCCTGAGATGGACGAACAACCCTCGCCTAATCCACAGCCTGATTGGCGTCGGTGGATCTGGCCTGCCTTGTTGTTATTCTTCATCCTGGTGTTGGTACTCAGCCCGGGTGCTCTGGGTGGCGTAACAAGTGGCCCACGGGAAGAGATCCCCTATACTGTCTTATGGCAGAATCGGGACTCAATTGCAACCATCGAATTTGAGGACGATGTGGTCGCAACGGGTTCCTTCAACCAGGCACTCAGTGTGCAGCTCAGTGATGGCACGCGCACAGATGTGATCGACTTTCAGGTGAATATGCCCCCGGGCGAAGCCGAGACGCTTTCGGAATACCTCGTGCGGGAACGTGAGGGCGTGGATGTGAGCCGGGCAACCCCGCAGTCGACCTCGTTGCTGCTGGGG
The DNA here is from genome assembly GCA_964549915.1 of uncultured Anaerolineaceae bacterium. Lineage (GTDB taxonomy): Bacteria > Chloroflexota > Anaerolineae > Aggregatilineales > Phototrophicaceae > JAUZRW01. The sequence goes on from CAZJWX010000004.1 coordinate 48,248, forward strand.
GTCTTGCTGAACTTCCTGCCAATCGTGTTGATCATCGGCTTTTTCATCTGGATGACGCGCCGCGCACAGGGGCAGATGAACGGCGTCTTCGGTTTCGGGCGTTCGCAGGCGCGCGAATACGACGCGCAGACTCCCCGCGTGACCTTCGATGACGTGGCAGGGCAAGATTCCGCCAAGCGTGAACTGGTCGAAATTGTGGACTTCCTGAAAGAGCCGGAGAAATACATTTCGCTGGGTGCCCGCATTCCGCGCGGTGTGCTGCTGGTTGGCCCTCCTGGTACCGGGAAGACGCTGATGGCGCGTGCCGTCGCTGGCGAAGCCAATGTCGCCTTCTACAGCATCGCTGCCTCCGAATTTGTGGAGATGTTCGTCGGTGTGGGTGCTTCCCGCGTGCGTGACCTCTTCCGCAAAGCCAAGGAGAACTCGCCCAGCATCGTCTTCATCGACGAAATCGATGCCGTCGGACGGCAGCGCGGCGCTGGCCTGGGCGGCGGCAACGACGAACGCGAACAGACGCTGAACCAGATGCTCGCCGAACTGGATGGCTTTGACCAGAGTTCGACGGTGATCGTGATGGCGGCGACCAACCGCCCCGATGTCCTCGATCCTGCGCTGCTGCGTCCGGGGCGCTTCGACCGCCAGGTGACGGTTGACCTACCGGATCGCGCCGGGCGTCTGAGCATCCTCAAGATTCACACGCGCGGCAAACCGCTGTCCAAGGACATTGACCTGGACGCAATCGCGGGCGCGACCATCGGTTTTTCGGGCGCGGATCTGTCGAACCTCGCCAACGAGGCCGCACTGAACGCAGCCCGTAACAACCGCAAGCGCATCGAGCAAGGGGACTTCTCCTATGCCTTCGAGCGCATCATCCTGGGTACGGAACGTCCGCCGCTTTCCAACGCGGAAGAACGCCGCGTGGTGGCTTTCCACGAAGCGGGGCATGCGCTGACTTCGCTGCTGACCCCCGGCGCGGATAATGTGCTCAAGGTGACGATTACGCCGCGCGGTCAGGCGCTGGGTGTGACGGCCTTGCTGCCGGAAGATGACCGACGTAACTACCCACGCAAGTACCTGGAAGCCCGCATTCGTGTGGGGCTGGGTGGACGCGCTGCCGAAGACATCACATTCGGCGAAGTGACGACCGGGGCAGGCGGCGACATTCAGATGGTGACGAATATCGCCCGCCGCATGGTGACGCAATTCGGCATGAGCGAACTGGGCATGGTGGACTACAGCAACGGTGGCGACCAACCCTTCCTGGGCTATTCGCTGGGCATGGGACGCCAGTACAGTGAAGAAACCGCCGCACGCATCGACGCCGAAGTGCGCAAGATCATCGACGAAGCCTACGCCGATACGCGCCAGCTGCTGGTCGATAATCAGGACAAGCTGACGCAGATTGCCGAAGAGCTGATGGATAATGAGATCATCGAGCGCGACCATCTGCTGGACATCATGGGCATGTCGGTGGATAAGCCGCTGGATACACCAGAGACGGTGATCGCAGAAGATGCGGAAGAAGAAGATGTTCCGGAAGCGCCGGAACCGGATGATCCCTTCGACCTGCACCCTGACGACGACACACCGCCAGATGGCGAGGTCTACTGAGACCAACTAGCAATACAAGATGAAAGAAAATGCAAGAGGCGAACCGCAGTGGCTCGCCTCTTTGCTGTTTGTGATACGGATGCACTGTCGGTAATCAAGCCTCTTCCAGCACCTTGTACTGATCGATAACCTGCTGCTGAACGTGGCTCGGCACTTTCTCGTAGTGCGCAAATTCCATCCGGTAGATGCCGCGTCCGCCGCTCATCGAGCGCAGATCATTGCCATAGCGCAGCATCTCGGCCAGCGGAACCTGGGCGCTGATGACGCTGTTCTTACCGACCGTATCCATCCCCTGCACGCGCCCACGCCGATTGGTGAGATCACCCATGATGTCACCCATCATTGTCTCCGGAATCGTGATAACCACATCCATGATCGGCTCCAACAAGGCGGGGCCAGCCTGCTGCACCGCCTCTTTGAAGGCTTCACGCCCGGCAATCTGGAATGCGATGTCCTTGGAGTCCACCGGGTGTTCCTTCCCGTCGAAGACCACCACTTTGACCTGCTCCACCGGGAAACCCGCAATGACGCCTTCTTCCAGGACGCCCCGAATACCCTTCTCAATCGAGGGGAGAAATTGCTGCGAAATTGCACCGCCGAAGATATCCGTCTCGTAGGCGAAAGGCTCTTCGGTGGGCATCACACGCAGCGACACTTCACCGAACTGCCCCGCGCCACCGCTCTGCTTCTTATGGCGGTATGTGGCCTCCGCAGTCTTGGTGACCGTCTCTTTGTAGGGGACGCGCGGCATATGCGTCTCAATCCCCACGCCCAATGCTTCCGCCTTCTGAATGACGGTGGCGATGTGAATCTCGCCCATACCTTCCAGAACGACCTGGCGCGTATCGTTATCCTGGCGCCAGCGGAGGGTCGAATCGGCGTTGCACAGGGAAGTCAGAACCGTACCCATCTTGGCGCTGTCGGCCTGGGTGCGCGGCGTGACGGCAACCATATAAAGCGGTGCTGGAAACTCTGGCTGGACGATCCGGAAGGTAGTGTCTTTGTCTGCGATGGTATCCCCGGTCTTGGTGTCGTTCAATTTGGCGACGGCACCGATATCCCCCGCATGCAGCTTATTCACTTCCAACTGCTCTTTGCCGCGCATGGTCATCAACGAGCCGAAACGCTCTTCCTGCCCGGTGCTGACGTTCATGTTGCGGCTGTTAGCGCTGATCGAGCCGGAGAAAATGCGGAAGAAGTTCAGCGTGCCGAATTTGTCGGTGGCCGTCTTGAAGACATAGGCAGCCAGGGGCTTATCGTCGCTCTGCGGTGCTTTGATGTAATCGGGCTTCTCTTCGCCTTCGCGCTCGATGCGGACTCGCCGCACTGACGGGGGCGAGACGTATTTGATTAGCGCTTCCATCAGCGGGAAGTTGCCGATGTTCTCTGTCGCCGATGTGACGAAGACCGGAACGGTGTGCAGCAGGTGCGACCGTGATGCCTTGCGCATGCCCTCGCGGATTTCGTCCAGAGTCAGTTCTTCTTCATCGAAGTACTTCTGCAACAGATCGTCGTCTGCTTCTGCCGCCGCTTCGACCAGTTCGATGCGTGCTTCTGCAATGCTGTCCGCGAGTTCATCGGGCAGGTCAGACGGGTCTTTGCCTGCATCGAAGTAGGCTTTTTCCGTGACGACGCCTGCCACACCCTTGAAATCCGCCTGTTGACCGATGGGCATGGTCACCGGGACGAATTTGTACTTGGGGAATGCTTCGCGCAGCTCACCCAGAGTGCGCTCGTAATTGGCATTCTCGCGATCCATCTTGTTAATGACGACGATGATCGGCTGCTGAAATACCCGTGCGTACTCCCAGACCAGTTCCGTTCCGACTTCCACGCCGCTGACAGCATCCACGACGACGACAACCGCGTCGGCGATGCGAATCGCATTCTTCACTTCCCCCTGAAAGTCGGTGAATCCGGGTGTATCGAGGATATTGAGCTTGTAATCGTCGTGTTCGAGGGCGACCAGCGAGGTGCTGATGGACATGCCGCGTGCGCGTTCTTCGTCATCCCAGTCCGAAACGGTGTTCTTCTCTTCAACCTTCCCCATTCGGCTGATCGCCCCGGCGTTGAAAAGGAGCGCTTCTACCAGGGACGTCTTGCCGCTGCTCTGATGACCTACCAGCACAATGTTCCGCAGCCGATCTGTGGTGTATTCCTTCATGGTGGGGTTGCCTCCAAAAGCCAACAAAAATCGGTGGGATGCCCGCTCGCTGTCGCGAACGATTTCCCGGTGTGTTATTAAGTTCTCTTGGTGCAAATTTTAAGGTGGCGTTAGAGGATTGTCAAAAAGTCTTCCATCACCGATTCGGCATGATGTTCTGGCACGATTCGGCGGCAAGGCTTGCAAATCCGCTGTTTTTGCCGAATGCGCTCGTAAGGTGGCCTCACCTGTTATAGGCAAGCCCTGCTCCCCATGTTAGAATCACCAGACTATTTTAATAGACTTACAGGGCGAGAGGCTCATGGTCGAACAAGTACAGCAAGATTATCTCTTCCGGGGAAACTTGGAAGAACTAGACCCAGAAGTCGCCGAATTGGTGCGGCACGAGACAGCACGTCAGGCGCGTACCATCATCATGATCCCGTCGGAAAGCACAATCCCAGAAGCGGTACGCGAAGCAGTTGGCAGTGCCTTCCACAACATCTACGCCGAAGGCTACCCGCTGGAGAGCATGCGCCATATGGATGAGCGCGACATCCTGGATTACCACCAGCGCCTGCCAGAATACCGCCGTAACGCAGACAACCGCTATTACAAAGGCACCGAATACGCCAACTTGATCGAATCACTGGCACGGCGCAGGGCAGCCCAGGTCTTCGCCAATGAGCGCGTCAGTGCAGATCAACTGTACATCAATGTGCAGCCGCTCTCTGGCGCGCCGGCCAATAATGCCGTCTACACAGCGCTCATCAAACCGGGCGATACGATTCTGAGCATGGATCTGGTCGCAGGCGGGCACCTCAGTCATGGCTCCCCGGTGAATCGCAGCGGTAAGCAGTACAACATCGTCAGCTACGCGGTCGATGCTGAGACGGAAGTGCTGGATTATGACCGTATCCTGCAACTGGCGAAGGAGCATCAGCCTAAGATCATCATCGGCGGCTACAGCAGCTACCCCATAGCGCCGGATTGGGAGGCCTACCGCCGCATTGCCGATGAAGTTGGCGCGTATTTGCTGGCGGATGTCGCCCACTTCGCCGGGCTGGTTGCGGCAGGGGTCTATCCGAGTCCGGTGGGCATTGCGGATATTGTCACATTCACTACCCACAAGACGCTGAACGGACCGCGTGGCGCGGTCATCATCACGCATCGCAAAGACCTGTCCGCTAGGCTGGATCGTGGTGTGTTTCCTGGTGAACAGGGTGGCCCACACGTGAACAGCATCGCAGGGCTGGCGGTGGCGCTGCGCTTCGCCATGACCGAGCAATTCCAGCAGTTGCAGCAGCGCACGCTGGATAACACCCGTCGCCTTGCCCAACGCCTCGCCGAGCGCGGTTTGCGCATCCCGCATGGCGGCAGCGACTCGCACATGCTGGTCGTTGACCTGAAAACCATCATCGGGGATGACGGCACACCTCTCAGCGGCGATATGGCAGCACGTATCCTCGACCTCGTGGGTGTAGTCTGCAATCGACAGACGATCCCCGGCGATACCAGCGCATTGCGGCCTTCCGGTATCCGTCTGGGCACCCCCTGGATCACCCAGCGCGGGGCAGGCTTCGCCGAAATAGACGAACTGGGCGACATCATCGCCGATGTGCTGCTGGCCTGCCGCCCCTTCCGCTACACGGGCAAAGATGGGGCGCGTGCCAAAATCGACTTCGACACGCTGCAAAATGCCCGTCTCGCTGTGCGCGACCTGATCGACCGCCTGGGTATCGATACCGACGCGGACGCTGATCCCTACCCGCACTTCGCCTACCTGGATGATGCCTACAACCCCGGCTGGCAGACGTTCGCCGTGCGGGGTGCCAGGGCACAGGAATTTCTCAATATCGCCGTGACGAGCGATGTGCTGGCGCTGGCCCCCGATGAGCCGCAGCCTACCCACATTCTGGAAGCCGACGGCAAGCACATGTCCTCCGGCTATGTGGAAATGGTCAGCGATGACGAATATCTGCTGCATGTGGCGGATCAGCCGGCACGTGTTGCGGCGTGGCTGCGGTCGCTCTCCGACGGTTTTGTGGTCTTCGACCCGAACGATCTCTACGCCAAAGTTCCGGGGCCGGTGGATGTCGCCTACATCGGCGAGACGGAGAAGAACCTGACCACGCCAGCGGACGATGAGGGGGTCGCACAGAAGACGACTTTCATCGGCATGGCGAACCTCCAGGCCAACTCCCCCGAACTGCCGGCCTTCCACTACGAAGCGCCCCAGCAGCCTGAACTGCTCAAGAGCGCTCTGTGGGAGGCTCACCAGCAGCTCAGCGCCAAGATGGGCGAATTTGCGGGCTACGATATGCCACTGTGGTATGACAGCGTGCAGAGCGAACATCTCGCCGTGCGCAAGGGCGCTGGCATCTTCGATGTGACCCACATGGGCGTCTGGGATGTGCAGGGAGCGGGGGCGGAGGCCTTCCTGCACGCCCTCACGACGAATGACGTGCAGCGCCTGAAAGTGGGTTCATCACACTACACCTTCTTGTTGGATGAGAACGGCATCCCCTTTGATGATCTGCTGATCTACCGCCTGGGAACGGATCATTTCTTCCTGGTGGTGAATGCCAGCAACAACGAAAAGAACTGGGCGTGGGTCAATGCTGTCAAAGATGGGCAGGTGCGCGTCGATGCCGCCATGCCACAGCGGCGGGTTGCAGCGCAGGATGTGACCATCCGTGACCTGCGAGCCAGGAGCAGCGGCGCAGATCGGCGCGTGGACATCGCATTGCAAGGGCCGCACAGCAAGAACGTACTGCTGGAGATGCAGGCCAGCGATGATGACATTGCGAAGATCAAGGCGCTGAAATGGGCAGGGATCACGCATGTGCGCCTGGATGGTTTTGATCTGTTGCTCTCGCGTACGGGATACACCGGGGAGCGCACAGCGTACGAACTCTTCCCGCACCCGGATGACGCTCTGGCGCTCTTTCGCCGCCTGGTGGAACTGGGAGCCGTACCCTGTGGCCTCGCGGCGCGTGACAGCCTGCGCATCGAAGCTGGCTTGCCACTCTACGGGCATGAACTGGCAGGTGATCTGAGCTTGAACCCGGCGGACGCAGGCATGGGCAGCTTCGTCAAACTGTACAAACCCTTTTTCGTCGGCAAAGCCGCGTTCGTCGCGCACGAAGCCAAACGCGATGCTGAAGTGACTCGCTTCCGCATGGATCAGAAACGAGCGCGTCCGGCACACCAGGGCGACCCCGTGATTGATGCGCGTGGTCGCGTCGTGGGTATCGTCACAAGCTGTTCGATTGACAGCGAGGGCTACCAACTCGGACAGGTGTACTTGAAGAAAGAACATCGCAAGCGCGGGACAACGCTCGGCGTGTACGCGGGTTCGACACGCACGAGGGCGGGGGATTTCGGTAGTCTGCGCATGGGCGACCGCGCCCCAATGCCGGAGCCAATCACGATTCTCAGCCGCTTCCCCAGGCGCTGATGGCCTTCTGTGGGGCGATTCATGGATCGCCCCTACCCCAACAGCTTCTGCCACTGTTACCGTGATCGCTCAACCCGTTGGTTGCGTGCAACGATCTCCGTGATTTTGTCGTGACGGGCGAAGAGCACCAGCGTATCCCCCGCCTGGACAACAATTTCGCCATCCGGGTGCACGACGGGTTCATATCCGTTTTCGCCGTGCAGCACAATGTCGATGTCCTCACCTTCTTGCAGGAAGTCAATCGACTTGCCCGCCATGAATGAGCCAGTCTGCACGACGAGCTTGATCATGCTGAATTCCGCCTCGCCCACCTGTAGCGTCTGCGTGATTTCGATGCCGACCGCTGTCCCCGCGAAAGCCGGAGCCGCCAGATCAGATGCGCTCATGACCTCCACATTGAGGAAGCGCTTCAACTGCTCGGCAAAGCGTGCATCCCACATCCGAGTCACGATGCGCACCTCCGGGTTCAAGTCCCGGGCGCGCATGGTCAATTCCAGATTGATATGATCGTCCGATGTACACAACACGACCGAACGCGCGTATTCGATCCCGGCATCCTTCAGAGTCGTCGGCGAACGTCCATCCCCCATCAAGAGCGGTACGTTCAGCGAGACCAGTTCTTCATCCGCTTCTTCGCTGATGGCCTGCTCGACAGCCACCACCTCGAAGCCCATCAGCACGAGCGTGCGGATCACACGCAGCCCCACATGCCCAACGCCAACAACAATCACATGATTTCGGTAGGTTCTTGCTACGGCCAATTCCCATGCACTCCGTCGCTCATTGCGGTTGAAAAATAGTCGGAAGAAATCTACAGCGCCCTGCCCCACAATATAGACGCCGATGGCGGGCTGTATGTACCAGAAGAGGATCAAATACCATTCATCGGGCACGTAATCCAGTGGATTTTCGATAATCGTCAGCGCCAGCATGACATAGGGCAGGTCAACCAGGGGGATGGCCTCATACCCTGCGAAGACTGTCAGCCGCCCATAGACCCAACCGCCCACGAAAATCGAAAGCATAATCGCCAGCAAGGGGCGACGAAATTCACTGACTAAGGCACGGGTATCATGCCAGACGGCGCGAGCATAGCGGATGAGGCGGAGCGGCGGACTACCGCCACCAGGGATTACAAGTTGTGATTCCGGCATGAACCGACCCTTCGTGCGCAGTGTAACGCATCTATCCGTTAGCGATTATAGTGATTGCGCGTTGCAACCTGCAAACAGCGCTCTTCATGTCCGAAAATCACCAGGATGTCGCCAGCCTTCAGCAGCGTTTCGCGGCTGGGCTGCACCTTGGCCGGGTGACCTTTGGCGCAGTGTAGCACGACATCAATACTCTCTTGCTCCTGCAAACTGCCGACCGTATGCCCGTCAATGAATGACTGGTCGTTGATGGTCAGGCGCAGCGTGCTGTATCTCACATTGCCGATACTGATTGACTGCGTGATTTCCACACCCAGCGCCAATCCCGCGAAGACCGGTGCCGAAACCTGCGAAGAACTCAGCACAGACTGCACGTTCATAAATTCTTTGATTTGTGTGGCAAACTGGTCATCCCAGACGCGAGCCACGATGCGAATGTCGCAGTTCATGCCGCGCGCCCGCATGATCGCATCAAGGTTCGTATGGTCATCACCCGTGCAGGCAATGAAAGCATCGGCGTATTTCAAACCAGCGCTCTCCAGGACGGTATCCTGGGTGCCATTCCCACGCAGCAGGGGAACGCGCCGGGATACGAGGAATTCGTCGACCCCCTCGGTAGGGTTCATGTCAATAGCGACCACATCGACATCGAGTTCATCCCGCAGGATCTGGATGACGCGCAGTCCTACATGCCCGGCACCCAGCACAATCACATGATTCCGATACGTCGAAGCCACAGCTTCCCTCCAGGCATCCAGGCGACGAGTACGGTCGAAGAACAAGCGCACGAACTCGACAGCACCATCGCCGACAATAAAGACGAAAATCGGCGGCAGGGCATACCAGAAGATCACCAGATACCATTCGCGCGGCGTCTCGTCATAGGCCGCCGGTGTCTCCAGGATCATCAGTTGCAGCATGGTATAGGGGCGGTCAATCAGCGGAATATCCGGGATAATGTCCAACGTGGGGTCTTGCATCAGCCGCTGCTGCGCGGCGTAAGCGTGCAGCTCCCCGTAGATATAACCGCCGAGCAGCGTCACCAGCATGAATGTCAGGATCGGACGGTTGAATTCGCTCCACAGCGCCTGCGTATCCTGCCAGATGGCACGCAGCGTCCGCCGCCAGGTCGGGCGTCGGCGAGGCGCGTAGTCAATGGGGCGCGACTGTGGAATGACAGACATGGCTCAGGCAATCCCGGCAATAGGTGGAACAAGGACACCGCTCATATTGTACTCGATTGCTCGTGAAAACTGAAACAAAGCACACCGCTTTTCCCCGCTGATTTTCACATAGGCGCTTTGACGAATTGCCAGTACGATAGGGCGCGGTGATTACGCAACCGAGGATTTCAAGCGACATATGACACCAGAAATGTGGATTACATTGGCGATCCTGGTAGTCGCGATTGTCCTCTTCATCACGGAATTCCTGCGCGTCGATGTGGTCGCGCTGTTGGCGTTAATTGCGTTGATGCTGACAGGGATTCTGACGGTGGATGAGGCACTGGCAGGCTTTTCCAGCAGTGCGGTGCTGCTCATCGCGGCGCTCTTCATCGTTGGTGGGGCTGTCTTCCAGACGGGTTTGGCGAATACCATCGCAGATGGGGTTCTGCGAGTTGCCGGGACAAGCGAGACGCGGCTATTGATCGTGGTGATGGCAGCAGTCGCCGTCATGTCTGGCTTCATGAGCAATACGGGCACGGTCGCCGTTCTGATGCCCGCTATCATCGGCATTGCGCTGCGGCTCAAGCTCAGCCCGGCGAGGCTGCTGATCCCGCTGGCATTTGCCTCGTCATTGGGCGGTGCTGCGACGCTGATCGGCACACCGCCGAACATCATCGTCAGCGAAGCCCTGCAAGAAGCTGGCTACGATGCCTTCGAGTTCTTCAGCTTCGCTCCGATGGGCATCATCCTGATCTTGGTCGGCATTGGCTTCATGCTGCTCTTCCGCCGCTTGCTGCCCGACCGCCAACCAGCCCAGGAAAGTCAGCAAGCATCAACCCCGGCGGAATTGCTGGAAGAGCACCGCCTGCCGGATAGCATCTTCAAGATGCGCGTGCGCAGTACGTCCCCCTTCGTAGACCGCGCCATTCAGGATGTGCGTATGTCCGAAAAGTATGATATCGACATCCTGGAAATCTCCCGCCCTGCACCGCCGCGCACCCTGGCAGCAGTCGGCGAGACGCAAATCGTCGTACAATCCAAACGTAACATCCCCGTGCACCCTCGCCCGGATACGGTGCTGCAACACAACGATGTGCTCATCGTCCGTGCAGATGGTGGCGATGTCGCCAAGGCCGCCGCGACCTACAACCTCGCCATCCAGCCCAAATCAACGGATGATTACGAAGCTCTGATCTCGCAGGAAGTCGGCGTTGCAGAAGTCGTGCTGCCGCCGCGCTCTTCGCTGATCGGCAAGAACATCGTCGCGCTGCGCTTCGGCAGAACCTACCGCCTGACGGTGCTGGACATCAAGCGACCGGGGGTCGAACAGGTGGACATCAAACACACGCCGCTCGAATTTGGCGATACGCTACTGGTACAGGGGGAGTGGAAGGACATCTTCGAACTGCGCAAACGCCCGCGCGATTTCGTGTTGATCGGCGGCACGGCAGAGATTCGGTCTCATCTGTACAACCGCGATAAAGCGCCGATTGCACTGCTCATCATGCTGGGGATGCTGGTGGTATTGGTCACAGGCTGGCTGCCCACCACAACCGCCGCAATGGTCGCTGCGCTGCTGGTCGTGCTCACAGGCTGCCTATCCATGGATGAGGCGTACAGCGCGATTGACTGGAAGAGCATTGTGCTGATTGCCGCGATGATCCCGATGAGTACAGCCATGGTCAATGTCGGCTTGATCGACATGATCGCCAACACTTTCACGGGAACGCTGGGGCAATTCGGCCCGCTGGTGGTGATGGGTGGCCTCTTCGTGCTGACATCGGTCTTCACGCAGGTGCTTTCCAACACTGCGACCACTGTGATCCTCGCCCCGCTGGCAATTGCAACAGCGCTCTCACTGAATGTGTCGCCGCAAGCCTTCCTGATGACCGTCGCGGTCTCCGCGTCAATGGCCTTCGCGACTCCGGTGGCCTCCCCGGTCAATACGCTGGTGATGGGTGCGGGCAATTATCGCTTCCTGGATTACATCAAAATCGGCGTCCCATTGATCCTCGTCACGTTTGTCGTAGCAATGATCGCACTGCCGTTTCTCTTCCCATTCTGAGGCAACGCTGCCAAACGCATTCCCTGCTGTGGCTGTAACCAGCTTTGCCGCCTGAACAGAAGGGGCTACAATGCAGAAGTCTTAATTTTCTGCCAAGGAGTCCCTTCTATGGTTCGTTTGATCGCCAGTTTGTCCTTCGTTCTGCTGCTTCTCACCACAGCCACCGCCATTGAAGAAGTCAGCGCCACGTTCGAAGAAACCGATTGTTTCTTCCCTGTTCCTTCCGGCTATGATGTAGACTGCGGCTTCGTTAAAGTGCCAGAGTCACGCAATCCCGAACTTGCCGATAATACGAACGGTATTCGTATCGCAGTAGCTCGCATTAGCAGCTTCAGCGACAATCCGCAACCCGATCCGGTAATCTACCTGGAAGGCGGCCCCGGTGCGGAGTCGCTGATCTTTGGCGAGTTCTACACCCAGGATTTCTCCGTGTTTCTGGAAGAGCGCGATGTCATCCTCTTCGATCAACGTGGGATCGGCTTCTCTGAGCCTGCGCTGGACTGCCCGGAATTGACCGAGCTAGATTATGAACTGCTGGACGATGACATCAGTGCAGAAGAAGCCACCGACTTGTACTTCGAAGTCGCCAATCGCTGCCGTGAACGCTTCATCGACCAGGGCGCGAACCTCGTCGCCTATAACTCTGCCGAGAATGCTGCCGATGTTGCCGACATCATCGAAGCGCTGGACTACGAGCAAGTGAATCTCTTCGGCATCTCGTATGGGACGAAGCTGGGGCTGACCATCATGCGCGATCATCCTGGGATCGTTCGCAGCGCCATCCTGGACTCAGTCTATCCTCCGGAAGTGGACGGCGACGAATTACTCGCCATCAACGCAGATCGCGCCTTCGACACGCTCTTCGCGGGCTGTGCGGCATCCCCGGCCTGCGACGAACGCTTCCCCGCTCTGGAAACCGTCTTTTATGAGACGGTAGACCGCCTGAATGAGAACCCGGAACTGGTGACGTTCTTCGACTTCTACACCGAAACAGAACGCGACATTCTTGTGAGCGGCGACGCCCTAGTCAGCATTCTCTTCGGCCTGATGTACGCCACTGTCGAAATCCCACAACTGCCCGAATACATCTATGCAGCCAGCGAGGGCAATTACGATGCCTTCCTGGATGACGCCATGTTCTCGCTATTCTACGACCAATTCTTCAGCATCGGTGCCTACTATAGCTACGAGTGCTACGAAGAATCCAGCTTCAGCGACCCGGCAGAAGTCGAAGCGACCCTGGATCTGGTACCACCGCCCGTCTTCACGGTTTTCAGCGATGGCTTCGAAGAATATCAGGACTTCTGTGCCAATTGGACAGGCGGCATGCGTGCGAGCGATGTCGAGAATCAGCCCGTCGTCAGCGACATTCCCACCCTGGTCATTGCCGGGGAATATGACCCCATCACACCCCCCGCCTTCGCCGAAATGGTCGCCGAGAACCTCAGCAACAGCTACTACTACGAATTCCCGGGTGTGGGACACAGCGCATGGTATGGTGCGGAATGTGCCCAGAACATCGGCCTGCAATTTGTGGCGGATCCCACCAGCGAACCGGATGCGAGCTGCCTCGCCGAAGTGGGTGCTCCGGTCTTTGTACGCCCACCCGTCGAAGATGTAACGCTGATGGAATTCAGCGATGACGAACTGGGCTTTAGCGCAGTCGCGCCTGTTGGCTGGGAACTGGTCGATGCTGTTGTCTTCGCCCTCAACCCCAATACCGGGCTTCCGGCACTGGCCTATCGCTTCCCGGACTCCATTGATGCTTACGTCGAGCAAATCATCTTCGGCCCGGCCTATGAATACACGGAACTGCCAGAGCCACGCGAAAGCGTTGAAGCCAACGGCCTGACGTGGGAAATCTATGCAATACAGAACGAGACCACGTTCATCTATTCGCTGTTCGCCTTCACAACAGCCGAAGACGGAACGCCCTATGTGATTGCCGTCGTCACCGAGAGCGAGGACGAACGCCAGGCGCTCTACGAAGCGCTCTTCATTCCGGCGATCGAAGGCTTCACCCCGCTGGATAACTGAGCAAGGTCGCTACCAGCTTACCGAGAGCATCGTCCGGGACGGTGCTCTTTTGATTTACAATGGTGGCGAATGGAGCAACGAGGGCAAGATATGGCAGCGACCCGGCAGAAACACCACTGGGCAGTCCAGGAATAACCTCGCAATGGAGCGCGACTCCGCAATCAAGCACGAGTAGATCGACGGCGAAATTGTGGCGATGGCAGGCGCGAGCGAGAATCACGACAGAAGTCTACGAGCGCGTGGACATTCCAGAACAATGAAGCCACTGGCGTGGATTTGCCCTTCCACTTCTCACACAAAACAACCCGTATTTAGACCAGAAGATACACTTTGTTCAACAAGAAGATGGAGAAGAATAGCCCCCAACAGAATAGCTGCCAGGGGCTGTGAAGGGCGTTCAGTCGCCGGCTTCTGGCATTGCCGGGGCACAGCAGAGCACCAGGTCTTTCGCCGCTTTGACCTCATCCAGGCGGCGGGTCGGGGCTTCATGCGGCGCTTCGTGCAACAAGTCAGGATCGCTGTGTGCTTCCTCAGCGATCTTCTTCATGATCTGGACAAATTCATCCAGCGTCTCCTTGGTCTCTGTCTCCGTCGGCTCGACCAAGAGCGCTTCCGGGACGATCAGAGGGAAGTAATTCGTCGGCGGATGCACGCCGTAGTCAATCAGGCGCTTGCTGATGTCCAGCGCGTGAATATCGTCCACATCCGGGAAACGACCTTCCATCACGAACTCGTGCCCGCAATGGCGATCATAGGGCACTTTGTAAGTATCCTTCAACTGAGCGCGTAAGTAGTTGGCGTTCAGCACCGCATGACGGCTCACGTCTGCCAGCCCCGCAGCGCCATAGGCACGAATGTAGGCATAGGCACGAACGTGCATCCCAAAATTGCCCTGGAAGCTCTTCAGCCGTCCAATGCTCATCTCTGGCATGGTCAGCCCGTAAAGCGGTGGCGTATCGCCGATGCTCGGCTCGGTGATCGTCACAACCGGGCCGGGCAAATACGGCTGGAGCTTTTCACCGACACCCACCGGGCCGCTGCCAGGGCCACCGCCGCCGTGCGGGGTGCTGAAGGTCTTATGCAGGTTGTAATGCATCACATCGAAGCCCAGTTCGCCCGGCTTGACGACTCCCATCAGCGCGTTCATGTTCGCGCCGTCCATGTACATCAAACCGCCGACTTCGTGCACCGCTTCGATCACTTCCAGAATGTGCTCTTCAAAGAGGCCGAGCGTGCTGGGAACGGTGATCATCATCCCGGCGACCTGTTCGCCCTGTTCGTCGCAGACCGTCTTCAACGCTTCCAGATCTACGCTACCACGCTCATCCGATGGCAGCTCGATGACCTCGAATCCCGCCATCGTCACCGTCGCGGGATTGGTACCGTGTGCGCTGTTGGGGACGAGAATTTTCGTGCGCTGCGTATCCCCACGATCCACATGATATTTGCGGATCATCAAGATTCCGGCGAATTCGCCCTGGGCACCAGCAGCCGGAGCCAGACTGACAGCCTTGAAACCGCTGATTTCCGCCAGCCACTCTTGCAGCGTGTGCATCAACGCCAGCGCACCCTGGGCGCTTTCCTCATCCGCCAATGGATGCAGATGGGCAAAACCAGGCAGGCGTGCCATATCTTCATTCAGCTTGGGATTGTATTTCATGGTGCAAGAGCCGAGCGGGTAGAATCCCTTATCAATCGCATGATTGAACTGGCTCATCTTCAGGAAGTGCCGCACCACCTGCAACTCGCTGACTTCCGGGAGCTTCAGGTCATTGCGCAGCAAATCTTCTGGCAGGTCAGCACTGGGCACATCGCTCTCTGGCAGGTTCACGCCCGTCCGCCCCGGTACGCTCGTATCGTAGATGAGCGGTTCCAGTCCGTTCGTTTCGTGTTGTGTCGCAGTTACCATCAGCCCATACTCCCTAGCACATCTACCAACGCGTCAATTTCTTCCCTGGTGTTCATTTCCGTCACCGCAAGCAGCATATGATCCTGCATATTGGGGTAATTCTGCCCCAGGTCATAGCCACCAACGATCCCATTGGAGAGCAATGCCTCGTTGACTGCCTCCACGGACTCCAGACTCTTGACGACAAATTCGTTGAAGAAGGGGGCATCACGCAGCACTTTGTAGCCCTTCAATTCGTCGATTCGGTCAGCGGCATAATGCGCCTTGTCATAGTTCAGTCGGGCGATCTTGCGCAGACCATTGCGTCCCATCAGCGACAGATAGACCGACGCCGCCAGCGCCATCAAGCCCTGGTTGGTGCAGATGTTGCTGCTGGCCTTCTCGCGGCGGATATCCTGCTCGCGCGGGCGCAGGGTCATCACAAAGGCACGCTTGCCTTCCTGGTCAACGGTTTCGCCGATGATGCGTCCGGCGATCTTGCGCACGTACTTCTGTTTGGTGGCAAAGAACCCCAGGTAGGGTCCGCCGTAGCTCAGCGGCACACCCAATGGCTGTCCTTCGCCAATGACAATATCCGCGCCCAACTCGCCAGGCGATTTGAAGAGCGCCAGAGCCAGCGGGTTCACGACCATGCACAGCAGCGCACCCTTCTCGTGGACTTTTTCCGCCAGTCCGCGCAGGTCTTCGAGCTGCCCGAAGAAGTTGGGATAGCCAACCGCCAGCATCGCTGTCTCTTCATCGACCAGCGCCGCCAGTTCATCGATGGTGCGCCGCTGTTCGTCACCCACCAATTGCAGGTCACGCCCCTGGTGATACGTGCGCATTACAGCGCGATACTGTGGATGAATCGCGTTGCTGATGACGAATTTGCGCCGCTTGCCCCGCTGGACTTCAAAGGCCATCGTGACCGCTTCGGCGAGACTGGTCGCGCCATCGTAGTGACTCGCATTGGCGGCATCCATGCCCGTGAGAGCGCACATCATGCTCTGATACTCGTAGATCGCTTGCAGCGTCCCCTGCGAAACTTCCGGCTGGTATGGCGTGTAAGCTGTGTAGTATTCGCCCCGCAGCAAGATGTGATTGACGACCGAGGGAACGAAGTGATGATAGGCACCTGCACCCCGGAAGAGCGCGAAATCCCCGGCGTGCTCGTTGGCCTCTGCCAGGGCGCTCATTTCGCGGGTGATTTCCAATTCGCTCATCGCCTCCGGCAAATTCAAATCCGGGAAGCGGTGCGAAGCAGGAACCGCCTCAAACAAGTCTTCAATTGTCGTGACGCCGATGGCAGCCAGCATCTGCTGCCGCTCGACCTCTGTATGGGGTATGTAGCTCATACAACAATCTTTCTCTATGTACCAACAAACACCTTGTAAGAATGCATCTCGGCAACCGCATCATTGCGCCGTGCGAGGCGCAGCAGATGGCGATTCGCAATTGAATATGCAGTCTGGGGCGGTGCCGCTCAAGCCCCCTCTCTACACGACATGCTTGCCCCGCATCCACGCCCACCTGGAGCATGAATCGGCTACTGCGCCAGATGCATCATCTTGTAAGAAATCTTTTCAGCGGCTCTCGCAATAGGCTTTGTAGGCGGCTGCATCCATCAGGTTGGCGAGATTGCTATCGTCCGTGATGCGCACTTTGATCATCCAGCCGTTGCCATAGGGGTCTTCGTTGACGATTTCCGGCTCGCCCTCCAGTTCGGAGTTCACTTCAATGATCTCCCCAGCGATGGGCATGTAGACTTCCGAAGCAGCCTTCACGGACTCAATCTCACCGAAGCCCGCGCCAGCTTCCAGCGTCTCGCCGACTTCTTTGAACTCGGCATAGACCAGATCATTGAGCGCATCCTGAGCGTAATCCGAGATGCCGATGGTGGCGGTATCGCCCTCCACACGCACCCACTCGTCACTTTCGGCGTACTTCAAGTCTTCCGGGTATTTCAATTCAGCCATCGTCCTTCACTCCTGAGGAATCCACAAATACAGAAACGAAAAGAGCGCACGCTTGAATTTCGCTGTGCGCTCTGTCAGTAACGACCTTCAGAGTTCTTCACCCGGTGAATCCTATGAACCTGAGAGTTTCACGACCGCACTCGCCAGCGACAGCCGCTTGCCCCTTCGGTGGCCTGTGCGAAAACAGGCACTCTCTTCAACCGGGCGGATAGTTTCTCTTTTGTACAGCAGTATACTGACGAAGCTCCCATGATGCAACTCCGCAAACATAGTTCATGCCTGCCGGAAGCCACTTCCAGGGCGGCACACCAGGATGTTATAATTTTCACAATACGTAAGCAGAGCATCATCGAGATTCGCAGCACATGAACCCAAAACAGAACAACCTGACCTGGCTCTACCTGCTGATTGCGGGATTGGTGGGAGCCATTGCCCTGGTTAGCGGCTATATCGTCGTCCTGAGCCTGACAGCACCAACATCG
The DNA here is from genome assembly GCA_964549915.1 of uncultured Anaerolineaceae bacterium. Lineage (GTDB taxonomy): Bacteria > Chloroflexota > Anaerolineae > Aggregatilineales > Phototrophicaceae > JAUZRW01. The sequence goes on from CAZJWX010000004.1 coordinate 66,227, forward strand.
GATACGCCCTCGGCGGCCTTCGTACAGAACAGCCCGAACGATGGCATCAGCGAGATCACGCCCCCTATTGAGGTCGAAAACTTCGTACTCACGGATCAAAATGGCGAAGAAATCGCCCTTGCGGATTTGCAGGGCAAGCCCGTCCTGATTTCCTGGGGGTTCACGAATTGTCCGGATATTTGCCCGCTGACACTGCGTGAGATGCGCCAGATTCGCAATGATCTGGGAGAACAGGGCGATGATGTGAATTTCGTGTTCGTCAGCGTAGACGGCGAACGCGATACCCCGCAGCGTCTGGCGCAGTACTTCGCCACGCTGGATACTGAATTCGTCTACGGGATGACGGGCGACCCGGAGCGTGTGCGCGAGATTGGTGCGCCCCTGGGTGTGGACTTCGCCTATACGGAACCCGACGAGAACGGCTTCTACACCGTCAATCACACCGCCGGGATGTTCCTGCTGGACGAGGAAGGCAACTGGATTCGACGCTACACCTACGGCATCGAACGCAGTGCCCTCGTCCGCGACCTGGAGGCATACCTCAATAGCTAAAGAATAGCTAAAGGCGTGGTGCACGCGGCAGGATGGTCGTCACGACTTCATAGCTGATCGTACCCAGCCATTCTGCCGCCATCTCCGCAGTGATGATCTCGTCGCCCTGCGCTCCCAGCAAGACGACCTCGTCGCCGACACGCACATCGGGGATATGCGTCACGTTGACGGCGCTCTTCTCCATGCTCACCCGCCCCACCAGCGGTGCACGCTGCCCTCGGATCAACACGTATTCCCAGGTTTGCGGGCTGCGCCGGAAGCCATCGGCATAGCCGACGGGTAGGATGGCGATGCGCTCATAACCACGTGTGTAGTAGGTGTTGCCGTAACCGATGGGATAGCCCGGTGGGAAGTCGCGCACCTGCAGAACCGTCGTCTTCCAGGACAGTGCTGCGCGCATCCCGTCCAACATTGGCAGGCTTTTCGATGGACTCAGACCGTAGAGCAGGAGTCCCGGGCGTACCAGGTTGAAAAAGCGTTCTTCGCCACCCAGCAGCCCTGGTGAATTGGCGGCGTGGAAGTAACGAATCTTCAAGCCAGCCGCGCGGAGCGGCAGAATCGCCTGCCGGAAGAGTTCCACCTGATCGGCGGTGAAATCCTGATCAACATCAGCGACTGCGAAATGCGTGTAGACCCCTTCAATGTCGAGATTGGTCAACGGGCGCAGGTAACGGACAATGTGCGAGGAGTCTTCGGCGAAAAACCCCAGACGCCCCATTCCCGTGTCGAGCTTCACATGCACCTTCAGCGGCCCCGGCGCACCGAATGCCGCGCGGTGGTAGCGCTGCGCCGTTTCCAGGTCGAAGATTGTCGCCGTCAGGTTCAGGCGGATTGCCTGGGGCACGGCATCAACGGGTAAATAGCTCAAGATCAAAATCGGCGCTGTGATTCCGGCAGCACGCAGTTCCAGCGCTTCCTGTAACGAAGCGACGCTGAGGTAATCCGCGCCGTTGTGCAGCACCGTCTGCGCTACCAGGGGGGCACCGTGCCCATAGGCATCAGCCTTGACCACAGCCATCAGCCCAACGTCATCGCCTACTGCCGTTTTGATTGCACGTGCATTCGCCGCCAACGCCTCGGCATCCACCTCAATCCAGGTGGGACGAGCACGCAGCATGAGCGGGGTCTCCGCTGAAGGCACATCCTGGCGCACGAGTCGGGCGGCATCTGCTTCATCCTGCAAGAGCGCTCGTACGATGCGCTCCATCTGCATGAAGGCTCCCCCCGTCACCAGCACAATATCCGCTGGATTCAAGGCCAGACGTTCCAGGCATGTCAACGTATCTGCGGTGCTGAAGGTCATCTTAACTTCGTCGGTGGATTTGCCACCGTCCAATGCCGCACGCCCCGCCGCTGACGCCCCCACGCCCTGTGTGATGACGACATCAGCAACTTCCGCCGCCCGCAGGCCGATTCTGCGATAAACGTGTGCATCTTCATCCAGTCCCATATCTTCCAGGTCGCCCAGGACGAAAATCACGCGATTGCTCTCCACCGAGACCGCATCCAGCCAATCCAGCGCCGCTAATGCCGTCAGCGGAGTCCCGAAATCCGTATCATCAACCAGCAGAGAGTCGCCCCAGCCATGCAGAGGCGTCATATGACCGGGGAGAACAGGCGGTTCCGTCAGGGCGTGCAGGCCATCCGCAATGGGGATGCCGAAGGCTTCGCCGACCAGCAGCGCATCCAGCAGGGCTTGCAGATGATGCTGCCCCAGCACCGGACTCCAGCGCCCCACCAGTCGTTCGCTCCCGTAACGCAAATCGAAACCGACTCGCTCCGCCCCGACTTGCACGTTGAGCGCCAGCAACGCAGCGCCGAACGCCTCGACGCCAATGGTCTTGACCTGTACATGGGATGGCGCATAGTCGAGCAAAACGCTGGCATTGGGGTCTGCCATGTCGGCAATCAGCAGGCTGTTTTCGGGCATCACTTCCAGCAGATGCCGCATCTCCCAAATATACTGTTCGGCATCCGTGAAAGCGGGCAGCACCTCGCAGCCCTGTAAGTCCACAACGGCTACCTGCGGGGAAATGGCACTCGCCAGCGCCTGCATCTCTCCCGGACGGGTGATGTCCACCGCCAGGACAACGACATCATGTTCGATGCGCAATTCTGTCAGGGCAAGCGGTAGATTCAGCAAACCGCTGAGCACTGTTGTGCTGGCCATCACATCATGGCGCGTACTGAGGACGTGGGCGATGGCCGCTGCGGTGAAGGGATCGCGACGCGGGCTGGCAACCAGGACGACTTCTACGCCGAATTTCTGCTGGACATGGGTTGACCAGCGCAGCAGCGCCTGCATCGTATCGCGGACGATGACGACGGAGACCCCCGTTGTGTCGAATTCGGGCGGTTCAGTGCAGAGCAAGCCCGCCGCTCCGTTGCGCACGGCCTCTTCCATATGGCGATGCGTATCCCCTTCCGGCGAGCGCACCGCGACGAAGAGAGCCGTCTCGTGAGCAAAGCGTGGATCGAAGCAGAATTCGGTGAAGAGATTCGCAGCCGACTCACCGAATAACTGCCCGTTGGCAACTTTTAGGAGTTCATATAGATTAATCATGCCGAGCAGTATAGCATTTCACAGCTTGACTGCCAATTGAGGTCGGACGCATCGCAAAACCAACGAAACCGGGGTGTGTTATAATTCACGGTTAGCGAAAACTTGGCAAATTATTGCAGCCGCGAAACATCGGGGAATGTGCAAGGGCAGAACGGACGAAATGGCATTTGAATTCGAATTGATCGCACAAGATGGCAACGCCAGGGCGGGCATCCTGCACACGCCACATGGGGATATTCCCACGCCCGTTTTCGCGCCTGTGGGCACGCTGGCGAGCGTCAAAGCCATTCCCCCGCGCGACCTGCGCGACGAACTCAACGTCCCGCTGATCCTGGCCAATACCTATCACCTGCACCTGCGCCCCGGCGAAGATATCGTGCGACAGATGGGTGGCCTGCACGACTTCATGCAGTGGCATGGCCCCATCCTGACCGATTCAGGTGGGTTCCAGGTCTTCAGCCTGACCAAGATCAACCAGATTGACGACGATGGGGTGACATTTCGCAGCCACATTGACGGCAGTGTGCAGCGCCTGACGCCAGAAAGCTCTATGCAGATTCAGGAGGCTCTGGGGGCGGACATCATCATGGCCTTTGACGAGTGCCCACCCCCCAACGAGCGAGAGGCCGTCATCAGCGCCCTGGATCGTACGCATCGCTGGCTGGAACGCAGCCGAGAAGCCCACCCCGGCGATGAAATGCAGGCGCTCTTCGGCATTGTGCAGGGCGGCATCTATGAAGACTTGCGGGCGCAATCGGCTGAATTCGTCACTGGCCTCGACTTACCGGGCTATGCAATCGGCGGGTTGGCGGTGGGCGAGACCAAAGAGCAGCAGTATCAGACGCTGGACTTCACCCTGCCGCTGATGCCGCATGACAGACCACGCTACCTGATGGGCGTTGGCGATCCGGATGATCTATGCGAGGCAATCACACGCGGCGTCGATATGTTCGACTGCGTGATGCCGACCCGGGTCGCGCGGCACGGTGCAGCACTCACCCCGGATGGGCGAGTCAACATGCGCAAACTGGAATTTCGCGAAGATCCGCGTCCCATCATGGAAGGAACTGGTATCTACACGGAGAATTTTTCCCGTGCATATATACGGCATCTGGTAGTCGCGAAGGAGCTGCTAGCACATTACTTGTTGAGCCTGCACAACATCTACTTCCTGGTCAATCATGTGCGCAAGATGCGCGAGGCCATTATCGAAGGGCGCTTGCAGGACTACACCGAAGCCTTTCTGCAGAGATACCGGGCGAGTTAGACAGGGCTACCGTGCTGAAACAGGCCAGACGCACTCTCGCGATGCTCGCCCTGACCACGATGGTCGGGTGTAACGCGTACCTGACGCCTGCCACACCACCCACTGCCGTTCCGTCGCCGATGCGCATCCACAGCACACGCGCTGCCGCCCCTCTGCTGGAATCGCTCGCGATCTCCTACACAGAGCAGCACCCTGGCAGCAGCATCGACCAATCCAGCGCCAACCATGCCACGCTCTTGCAACGCCTGCGCGGTGATCCATCCCTGTATTTCCTCAGCATGCATCTTCCGCAGAACCAACCTGTATGGGCAGCGCCACTGGCACAGGATGGTCTCGCCATCATCGTACATCCCAGCAATCCCGTCCACAGTCTGACAATCGAGGAGTTGCGCCGTCTCTACCGGGGCTACATCACCAACTGGCAGGAGCTACAAGGAGCGGATTTGAATGTGATGGTTTTCAGCCGCGATGCGGGAACCGACATCCGCGCCGAATTCGAACGGTTGGTGATGGGCCAGGAACGCACCACACCGAACGCCCAATTACTGCCCTCAACCGATGCAGTGCTGACCCAGGTCGCGCGTACACCGGGGGCGATTGGCTATGTGCCGCTGAGCCGCAGCCGCGAGAACGTGGTAACGCTGGCAATGGACGGCGTGGAAGCCTCCCTGAGCAGCGTCACCCAGAACGTTTACCCCCTGCGAACGGTGATCTACATCATTGGCACCCAAGCGCCAGTAGGCAGATATCGCGATTTTGTGGGCTGGGCACAGGGAGCCGCAGGGCAGACGAGCTTTGCCGGACGGTTCGCGCCGCTACCCTGAAAGCGGATACGACCCATCCAGCAAGCCACTCGTGTATCAAGTTTGAACAGCGAGTGTCTCCTGACGGAAGCTCTGCAAGCGTTCTTCGCCACGTGGCGTTAGCTCAACCAGGTTGTCCACGATGCGAATCTGGTTTGCCGCACGCAACCGTGCCAGCACGCGCCCCATCTTGGCTCGCGACCAGCGGAAATGTCGGTAGAGGGAATCAGCGGCGAGTTCTTCTGCATGCGCTGCGGTGTGCTGGTGGTTGTAGATGTGCCCCAGCACTACCTGGTCATCAAAGACGCGACGCTGGTTGGCGCGGCGGATCAACGTGGAGATCAGGCCATATTTGGGGGACAGCACCCAGGCCAGCACAAAGAAGGCGAACATCATCAACACCATCGATGCGGAAATGGATGAGTCCCACTCTTCCAACAAGCCCAACCCGAAAGCGCGGTTCAAGAGCATGAGCACGCTTTCGACCTGGAAGAGACCCAGAAAGCTGCCCCGTGCCAGGTCATACCCGAAGTACGCGCCAGCGCTGCCAATCAACGCGCTGAGCAACAGCATCACGGCGAGCCGATCGGTGAGCAGGTAAGCCGCGGCGGGCGGGATGATGAAGAACGCTACGACCAGAATCGAGCCGACGGCGTTGAAAGCACCGACTGCAACCAGGCTCACCAGCACCATGAGCGTATAGTGCAGTACACCAGGACGGAATCCGAGCGCCTTCGCCAGGGCTTCGTCGAAGGAGATCAGCTTGAGTTCCTTGTAGAAGAGCGTCACAAAACCCATCGTCAGCAAGGAGAGCACCGCCGTGACCGTGACAGATTTCGGCCAGAAGACCTGAATCGGCTGATTCTCGATCAATCCCGCCTGCCACGCTTGCGCCGGGGTGTACGTGCCGCAGTTGGTACAAATCTCACGGAACTCCGCCCCTTCGTCTCGTGGGCTGATTCCCAGTTCGCGGCAGTTGGTGCACTGGCGCGTGATGTTGGCTGCTTCGTCGTCTGGCGTGACAATCACCGTCTGACAATTCTCGATGCAGTGGCTGTTGGTATCTGCCCAGGCAATGCCGATTTCGCCAACCATCACGGCGTCTTCGTCCAGGTGGACATCTTCTACAAAACGCGATACCAGGATGATCGCAATGGCGAAGAGCAGCGGGAAGGCCAGCCCCAGTGCGGCATCCTGTCGCACCAAGCCGGATCGGTAGATGAGTTCGGTCAGCACAACTGTCGCCACGCCCGCCGCCGCCGCGCCCACGATCAACCAGGGCGACGACAGGTTCGGCTCCTGATTGAGCACAGAGGTCATCATGATGAACGCGACGACAATCCCCAGCAGTACCGTATGGCTGATGGCGTCGCTGGTCAGGGACATGCCACGCAGCAGCAAGAAGGTGCCCAGCAGCGCGCCGGAAATCGCAATCAGCGTGCCGACGATGGTCGCCGTGTTCTGCGGATCGCGCAGGAACAGGTTGATCTCTTCCCGTGTGAAGAAATTCAGCAGGAAGTCGATGATGAGGGTTTCAATCGCGTACATCAGGCCACCATCCCTTGCAGCTTACGTTCCAGTTTCTGGATCGCGGGTTCGGGCAGCACCTCGTGGATGTCTTTCTGGCGATCTTCCATCACCAGCGGAAGCTGCAACTCGTCGCCATATTCGCGATACACTTCCCACAACTGCTGGTTATGAGCATCTTCCGCCGCCACTTCTGCACCAACGGTTGTCAACACCCAGGCATGGCCATCGCGCTGGATGTAGCCGCGCTTTTCCAGTTGGCGCAGGCCAACTTCGGCGTTAGCGCTGCCAATGCCCATGATGAAATTGTGTGGTACGGGATATGAAGTGCTGCCGTGCGATGTGGCGTATCTGTAGAGATCGCGCAACGTCATCTGCGCCGCAAAGCGACGACGATCCCTGCGCCGCCGCAGCAGCATCCAGACCAACCCCCGCCCCGGTGCGAAGGCCAGCGAGACCGTTACGACCAGAAAGGCGACGACGATGATCATCGGCCCTGTGGGCACATTGGCGTCCACTGCACTGAGGATTGCGCCGATGCCTCCGGCGAACGCCCCGAATACGGCTGAAAGGATCACCATCTGATCGAGCTTCTGCGTCCATTGCCGCGCCGCGATTCCTGGCGCGATCAACATGCCGACCATCAAGATCACACCCGCAAGCTGCAACCCGAGCACAATCGCTACGACAATCAGCGTTGAGAGCAGTATGTTGAGCAACCCTACCCGGAAACCATTCGCACCCGCGAACTCCGGGTCGAAGGTCACGAGCTTGAATTCCTTCCAGAAGAGCGCGATCAGCAGAAATGAGACGCCACCAACGGCTGTGATGAGTTGGACATCGCTTTCGACGATGGCCGCAGCCTGCCCGAAGATGAAGTTATCGAGACCAGCCTGGCTGGCATCGGGCACGGCCTGAATATAGGCCAGCAGCGCGATCCCGGCGGCGAACCAGGCCGCCAGCACGATGCCCATCGCCGCATCTTGCTTGATGCGCGTTGTATCCAGCAAGCGCTGGATGAACTGCACACCGAGCCAACTGGCGATTCCCGCCCCGATCAGCAGTGCGCCCAATTCGCGCCCTGCGATCAGGAAGGCAACCGCCACGCCCGGCAGTGCAGCGTGGGATAGCGCATCGCCCATCAAGCTCTCGTGGCGCAGCACAGCGAAACTGCCCAGCACCCCGCTGACCACACCGAGGATCAAACCACCGAGCGCTACCGTACGCAGCGTGTAATCATAAGTGACGCCCAGCACTACCTGGCCAAAGGGGATCAGGATCGCGCCCAGCAGCACAATCGCGCCAATCACCAGCCAGACGCGGCGATCTTCTGCAGAGAATTGAAACATCGCTCAGCCACCTCCGGTTACTGGCTGCTCAGCACTCAGATAGGAGACGCGACCACCGTAGGTCTTGCGCAGATGCTCCGGCGTGAAAGCGTCCTCCGTTGGGCCGCTGGCGATCACTTCGACGTTGAGTAACGTCACCCAATCGAAGTAATCTTCGACCGTCTGCAAGTCATGATGCACGACCAGCACCGTTTTGCCACGTTCGCGCAATTCGCGCAGGATCGCCACAATCGCCCGCTCGGTGACCGCATCCACCGCCGCGAACGGTTCGTCCATGAAGTACATCTGTGCATCCTGCACCAATGCCCGCGCCAGGAATGTCCGCTGCTGCTGGCCGCCCGAAAGCTGGCTAATCTGCCGTTCTGCATAATCCGCCATCCCGACCTGATCCAGCGCTTCCAGCGCCAGGTCGCGTTCTTTGCGCCCGGGTCGCCGGAACCAGCCCAACTTGCCGTACAGCCCCATCGTCACAACATCAATGACCGATGTGGGGAAGTCCCAATCGACGCTGCCGCGCTGTGGCACATAGCCCACCAGGGAACGCGCCTGTTCATACGGCTGACCATAGAAAAGCGCCGTTCCTGCCGCACGCGGGATCAAGTTCAAGACCGCCTTGATGAGCGTGCTCTTGCCCGCCCCGTTGGGTCCGACGATGGCCATCAACACGCCTTCCGGCACCGCCAGATCAACGTCCCAGATGGCGGGTTTGCTGTTGTATGCCACGGTCAGATCGTCAATTTCCAGCGCAATCGATCGCTTCGAGTTCGTTTCGTGTGGTTTCATACCTCACTACCATTTCGTTGACGGGGCGCAGCGCTAGCGCCCCTGTTCCTCGCAGTCGTTCCATTCATCATGCTTCGCAGTCGATTTCCAGCACATCCTCCGGCGGGATCGGTTCCAGATCTTCCGGCCATTCCGGGATTTCGACCTCAACGCCCGCGCACTGGTAGGATTGCAGAATCGTGTAGATATTCTCTGCGAGCATGCCGATGTAGGTGCCGCCGAATGTGCCCGGCTCACCCATCGCGTCGGAGTACAGTTCTCGCACGCCTACACGCAGGTCACGGCCTTCATCCTGCACAGCAGCAACCACTGCTTCCACTGTATCCGGCGGCAGACTGCTCTCGATGAAAATCACCGGAATCTCGTTTTCCAGGATGAAGCTGACAGTCTCCTGAATATCGCCCACGCCCGCTTCATCTTCTGTGCTGATGCCCTGGATAGCAGTCTGACGCCAACCGAAGGCCGCCCCAAAATACTGGAACGCATCATGCGAGGTCACGATGTAGCGCTGGTTTTCCGGCACAGAGCGCATCCCGGCATCCGCCCATTCAAAAATCAGGCCAAGCTGCTCTACATAGGCTTCTGCATTCGCCAGATAGCGGTCTGCGTTTGTCGGATCGAGTTCACCGAGACGCTCCGCGAGTGCCAGGACGGTGATTTCCCAGTTGCGCGGATCGAACCAGAAGTGGGGATCATCCACATCCTGCAACTCTTCTGAGAGGTCGAAGCCACCGACGATGAATCCGGCATCTTTCACAGGCTGCCCCATCGCGAACGTGGCTACCCCCTGCTCACCCAGCGCCTCAAAGACAGCATCGAACTGCCCTTCCAGGTTCAGGCCGCTGTAAATCACCAGGTCAGCGGTGTTCATCGCGCTGATGTCAGACTCCGTCGGTTGGTACAGGTGGGGGTCAACGCCTGGCCCCATCAACGGTGTGATGAGCACATCATCCACGCCTTCAGAGAGGATGTTGGCAAGGTCTGCTGCCTGGGTCGTGGTGGCGACGATTTCCAGCACATCATCCTGGGCGCTGACACTGCCGACGAACAGCAGCCCCAACGCCAGAAACAAAAGTAGAATACGATGCAAAGTCATGCGTTTTTCCTCCATAATCGTATGTTCGCCTGCTTCGACGAAAAGCGGATCGCACCCACATTCTTTGCCAAATAAAATTTTTTGTCAAGCCAAACTTTTCTTTGAAAGCGGCTTTTCACAAAGCATTTAGCTTATCTTCCGTGCAGGCTCACTTGCCGAAAAGTGCCTCTGCCGGGCGGCTTCCAACTGTGCGAAATGTGATCTGTAAACAAGCGATAAAGCTTTGCGCAAATCGCGTGCAGGAGCACGCAAAGTGCTGTACAGTGCTGGTGGACGAATCATTACGGAGGGAATGACAATGGACGGCGTCAACAACGAAATCCAGAATGATATGCTCATCGATGTGCGCATCACCTGGGGCGATATCATGACCGCATTGTTGGGCTGGTTGGGCGAATTCGCGACGGCTCCATTCCGGGCACTGAATCCGCAAGCTACCCCTGAACCCCTGCACATCGAAGCCAGGTAGTCTACTTCCATTCGATCAATACGTGGCGATGGAGCATTGGCTGTTCCATCGCCCCTTTTTCGCCAGGTTGCCTCTGCAAGTCTCCCAAAAGCCCTCACAAAGCCGTACAATAGGCCGCTACTGTCCAGAGGGATTCCCCCTCGTTTGATCGTCAACCCAGGAGACACATGAATACTTCTAGTGAAGCAGTGAAACAATTGACCACCGCCCTGGAACAGACACGCAGCGCGGCAGAAGTCATCCAGAACCTGGTCGCCGAGCACGATTATCAAGACGAAGCTGCGCTCGTCTCGCACGCAGCAGCCCGTCTGCTGGAAGCTGCGGCGCACCTGATGCAATCGCAGGATGAACCTGCCCTGGAAGCCATTAAGAGCGCAGAAGACTTGCTGGAAGCCCTGTGGGAGCTAATTGAAGGCGAGATAGACGAAGACGATGACTGAGCGAACCCGGTCTGTACAGGGCAGTCTGAGGGCGTTACAGTCACACTGAGCAGTCCGCAGAAGACGAACAGAGAAAATGGCAAAATTCTGGTTTGTATCCGCGCCGCTCTACAGTCATACCGACTGGGGCGGCTTCTTGAAGACAGGATTGGAACTTCAGGCACAGGGGCATGATATCCTCTGGGTGAGCCAACCGCAGCTACGAGGCGCGATTGAGGCCAGGGGCCTGCCTTTCGCTGAAGTCGAGGAGACTGGCTGGCTCTGGCCCCCACCCCCGCAGCCAGATTTCACGCAGATTCCTCCACAGGAAGCGGTCACGCTGCGCTACCGTCGCGCACTGGATACCTGGCTGAGCGAAGACCTGGTAGCCACTGGTGTGGAAGCGCTGACGCAGCTTGCAGCGGAAATCGGCAAGCCGGACGCGATGGTCATTGACCCCTTCCTGAGCGCCGCAGCCTTCGCCGCCGAAAAGCTCAATGTACCCCTGATCATTGCGGGCTGGCCTGCACAGGCGAACCTGGACGAGCAATCGCTTTTCCCGGTACAGCGTGACCTCAGCAGCGACAGCCAGCAGCGCATCCAGCGCCTGTGCGACAAATTCGGCCTGGAAGGCACCTACTTCAGCAAGGGTACGGCTCCCAGCATCATCAGCCCCCTGCTGCACATCACCTATTTCACCCCGGAATGGTATATTCAGGAGCAGTCCACCATGCTGCCGCAGACGCAGTTCGTCGGCGGCGTCAAAGACGAACCTGCTGGCGATCCGCCGGGGTGGCTCACGGATATTCCGGCGGGGATTCCGCTGGCGATGATTACCCTGGGGACGATCTTCACGGGCGATCTGGGCTTTTTCAGTTGGGCGGCGGCAGCAGCAGCCAATGCCAAACTGCTGCCAATCGTGGTCGTGGGCTGGAAGCCGATGACACCTGAAGAGAAAGAGACGTTGAAGAAGTCGCTCCCCGGTGGGACACGCCTGCTGGCTTGGGCACCCTTTGATCATGTGCTGCCGCGCTGTAAATTGATGATCCATCATGGTGGTATGGGCACGACGCACGCAGCGATCACGCATGGTTTGCGGCAGATTGTCGTCCCACATGCGGCGGATCAGCGCATTCAAGCGCGGCGCGTGGCACAAGCCAAGATTGGCCTCAACCTCAGCGCTCATGATGTCCGTCAGGGACAGTTGATCGAGGGAGCGAAGGCCATCATGGAAGCGGACTTCGTGGCAGAGAACACCCGCCGCTTCGCGGAGCGTATGGCGTCCCTGGGTGGCGCACCACGCGCAGCAGCGTTGATCTTGAAGGCCATTTCATCATGACCGATGATTGGTGGAGGGTCGATTCGTGAATCGACCCTACTGCCCAGGTCGGCTCAGGATGGCATCTGCCCAACAATGATGATGTGATGATCCGTATACGTCGCGTAGTCCGTGCCTGCATACTCTGGCTGCATCCACTCACGCACGGCGTCCGGCGCACGTAAGAGCATCACTTGTAGGCGCTCAATAGTCTCATCGCTGCAATGCTGGCGTTTTGCCCAGGGCAGCACCTGATGCTGAACTGTGAACTGCTCCACATGAGCGATCGTTAGGTCAACGTCAAGGAAGGTGCCGCGCCATTCGCTCTCCGGCAGAATCCGCGCATGACCCGGATCACGCAGCTTTTCATACGCATTGACGTACTCCGCGACTCGTTCGTCTTCTGGGGCCACATGATCATGGACAACCAGCTTGCCGCCGGGTTTCAAGACACGGACGGCCTGCTGCATGAAGGCGAATACATCGGGGAAGTGGTGGGCTGCCACGCGGCAGGTTACCAGATCAAAACTGGCATCCTCGAAGGGCAAATTTTCGGCATCCGCTTCTTGGAAGAGCACATTCTGCACACCTTGCTCCCGGATGAAGGTCTCGGCAGCGGTCAGCATCGTGGGCGTGAAATCCGTTGCAATGACCTGAGCGACATGCGGCGCAATGGCCAGCGCTGTATGTCCGCCCCCTGTCGCCACATCGAGGACGCGCCAAGCGGGCTGGGGCTGCGCCAGTTCGACGATCCGCTCCAGCCCCATGCCCTTGCTGTGTACCGGGCTGACGACGTAATTCTGTGCGGCAGCGGCATACCGCTCCCGATTCAACTGTTTCAATTCATCCTGATTCATGCACCCTCACATTGATTATTTATTCAACATTGACCGTGTATAACACAACACGGTTTGCTGTGCCACTTTTGGTAAAATGAATGGATAGCGTAGCCACGAGACGAGATGCTTCTCATGCCCTTTTCTGCCGCAGATGTGAAACAGAAAGCACGCCAACTGGGATTCAATCTCGTTGGGCTGACGCGGGCAGAACCCTCCCCTACGCTGGCGGCTTACAAACGCTGGATCGCCCAAGGTATGCACGGCAAGATGGGGTATATGGCGCGGGAAGACCGTGTGATCCGCCGTGCAGACCTGACGAACATCGTTCCCGGCGCAAAATCCATCTTGATGGTCGGGCTGGATTATCGCACGCTGGCGATTCCCGATGCCATATTGAATGACCCGGCGCGGGGACGGGTCGCATCTTATGCCTGGGGGCTGGATTACCATGACGTGATGACACCGCGACTGGAAATGCTGGCTCAGTGGCTCGCACAACAGGTTGAATTGCCATCAGAGCAGCGCGTCTACGTCGATACCGGTGCGGTGCTGGAACGCAGTCATGCGCAACAGGCGGGGATGGGCTTCATCGGCAAGAATACCATGCTCATTCATCCGCGCCGGGGCAGCTATTTCTTCCTGGGCGAGATCATCACGAGCATCGAATTTGACGCCTACGATCAACCACACCGTCCGACGATGTGCGGGACGTGCACCCGCTGCCTGCGGGCCTGTCCGACGGACGCCTTCCCGGAGCCACACGTGCTGGATGCCCGCCGCTGCATCAGCTATCACACCATCGAGAACAAGGGCTGGATTGACCGGGAACTACGGGCGGATTTCGGCAATTGGATCTTCGGCTGCGACATTTGCCAGGAAGTATGCCCCTTTCAGCGCTTCAGCCTGACGAGCGAAGAACAAGGGTTCTTCCCGGTCGATGTAGATCGCGCTGCCCCGCCGTTACTGGATTTGTTGACCCTCACGCCGGAGACCTTCAGAGAACGCTACAAAGGCACGCCGATTGAGCGCATTCGACGCAAACGCCTGGTGCGCAACGCCGCGGTTGCTGCCGGAAACAGCGGTGACCCACGCTTCATCCCGGCGCTGATCCAACTGCTCTACGATGCCGAACCACTGGTGCGCGGTCATGCGGCCTGGGCGCTGTTCCGGATTAAGCGCTATGATACGGTGCAACAGCTCAACCAGCTTTATTACCGCGAAGAAGACCCGGAAGTCCGGGCAGAGTTGGAAGCCTTGCTGGCTTAAGCATCTTTCTCCACCAGCGTGATTCCGGCGTTTTCCAGCAGCACTTCGCCCTGCTGCTTGTAGATCGTCGTATCGGTCATGTCAATCGCGCGGAGGTCGAAGGACGAAATATTCGCGCCGCGCAAATCCGCCCCTTTGACCTGCAAGTAGGTCACATCCGCTCCGGCAAAATCGCATTCGACCAGGTTGCACTCGCTCATGTTCGTATCGCGCAAAACCGCTTGCTCGAAGCTGGTCTTGTGCAGGTCACACTTCTTCAGGTCGGCGCTGCGCAAATCCACCATACGGAAATCACACGCCACGATGCGGATCGCACCCTTGATCTCTGTGCGGTAGAAATTGGCTCCGGTGGCATTGGTCGTCTCGAATTTCGCGCGGAAGAGACGCGCCTTTTCCAGCCGCGCCAGCCGCAAATCGCACTCGCTGAAGGTGGTCAGGCGTAAATCAGCACTGGTGAAATCGCACTCGTTGTCCAGTTCATAGAATGTACAGCGCTCGAAATGGGCCTCGCTGAGGTGTGAGCGAGCGAAATTGCAACCAAAGAAGGCGCAGTCCACTGCATGCAAGCCCTCCAGCATCGCCGCCGAAAACTCCACCCCACGGAAGGTGCAACCGCGCAGGCTCAACCCTGCGGCGTCTTCATGACTGAGGTCGATCTCAGTGACTTTGATGTTGCGAAATGAGCGCTCTCCGGCGAGAAGCCGCGCCTGAAAATCACTGCTCATGAAGCCTTCACCTCCCTGGTTCTTGCTGGTGCTATTCACAGATGGTGCTGTGGGTGTACAGTATGCAACGCACACACAGGAGTGAATAGACCAAATGATCGCTCGCCTGACCAAACGAAAACGCGAGAGAGTGATGTATCCTGCCCAATTCTGGCTGCTCTTCTGGGGTGCCTTCATCAACCGAGGCAGCGTGAGCATGATGTGGCCATTCCTGACCGTCTACCTGCGCCAGCAGTTGGGCGTACCGCTGACGACTATCACGCTGCTGCTGACGCTGCGGGCGGTCTTCAGCGTCGCGTCTACGGCAGTGACCAGCACGCTCATGGATCGCATCGGACGGAAGTGGGTCATGGTGATCAGCGTGTACTTATCGTCGCTGGTCTTCCTGGGCATGGCCTTTGCCGATAGCCTGCTTGCATGGGCGGTGCTGCTGGCGGCGCACGGCTCTGTGCTGCCTATCTTCAACAACGGCGTCAGTACGGTCGTGGCGGATATTGTGCCGCACGAGCACCGCGGCAGAGCCTACGCACTGATCCGCTCCGTGAGCAATGCCGGGATTGCCGTCGGCCCGCTGATTGGTGGCGCTGTGGCGCTGATTTCGTTCCAGGCGATTTTTCTGATGATCGCAGCGGTTTACATCCTGCTGGCCACGCTGGGCATTTTCTTGCTGCGCGAGACGAAACCGGAGAACGTCGAACCGACGACCACCCAGAATCGCTTCGGCGGCTACGATGTCATTCTGCGTGATCGGCGTTTCCTGAGTTTCGTCTTCGGCTATCTGCTGGCGCTGATGGGTGTCTCGCAGATGTTCTCGCTGCTGCCCGTCTATACAGCGGAGAACTTCGGGCTGCTGGAGACGGAGTACAGCCTGTTCCTGAGCGTGAACGCCGGGATGGTGGTGCTGCTGCAATACTTCGTCACGCGCTACACCGAACGCTTCCCGTCGCGCTATGTGATTGCTTTCGGAGCGGTTGTCTACACGCTGGGTATCCTCAGCGTGATTCCGGCAAGCACGCTGCTGCACTTCACACTGGCGATGGCCATCTTCACCCTGGGCGAATTGATCTTTGAGCCGACAGCGCTCAAATTCGTCGCTGATCTGGCGCCGGATGATATGCGTGCACGCTACCTGGGTGTGCTGAGCCTGGGCTATCCGGTGGGTTCAGGACTCGGCCCAGTGCTAGGCGGCATCCTCAACGACAACATCGCTCCGGTTGCGATCTGGTATGGTGCGGGCGCACTGGCCTTCCTCAGCGTGATTATCTTCGCGGTACTGGCACGACACGAACGGCGCAAACCCATGACGTTTGCCACATAGACACATGCAGCCTGCTGCGCTACAATACCCATACCCGTATAGGTATCAAGCAAGCTGCATGTAAGGGGATAACCGTATGGAAACGAAAACCTTCAAAGTGCCGAACATCGGCTGCAACGGTTGCGTGAACGCGATCAAGGGTGAATTGGGCGACCTGGACGGTGTGAAATCCGTCGATGGCGAAGTCGAAACCCAGATGGTCACCGTCGAATATGGCGATCCTGCAAGCTGGGAGAAGATCGTCGAGACGCTCAAGGAAATTGACTACGCGCCAGAAGGTGCGTAACCCACAGGGGGCAGGTTTGCCCTGCCCTGCTTCCCGTCAATGCCTCACATTTCATTAGCAACTTTCGTGCTGATCTCTATTCCTGCTGTTCTACATCTGCCTGCTGTAACCAGGGCGCTTGCAGGGGTTTCATCTGCATCAGGCGCTGCAACCGCTTCGACTCGTCCCAGGACGCCTGTGCTTGCACAGCAGCACTCTGCAACTGTTGCAGACGGCTGCGTGCCGCCAGCAGGTGCGCCAGCGAACGCCGCAAGAAGGCCCGTCGCAGCGGGGGTTCGGCTTCGTCCAGTAACGTCCGTGCGCGTTCGGTATCCCCATCATCGAGCGCCAGATGCGCCAGCCCGACCAGGCACTGACCGACGGCGGCGATTGCTCGCTGCTTCCTGGCACCTTCCAGCGCCTGTTGATAGGCGGCAGCAGCGTCTTGCGATCTTCCTGCCTGGGCATATGCATCCGCCAGATTCGCACGTACCAGCGCCTCCCACTGCGGCGCATCCAGGGCTTCCAGACTCTGCAATGCTGTCTGATAGCGCTCGATGGCATCCTCCAGATTACCCAGTACGGCATAGGCCAGCGCCAGATTGCCCCCATATACAGCGGATAACTGCTGGAGGCTCAATTCATCGCTCAGGTTCTGTGCTTGCATCAGCTCAGTGATGGCTTTGCGCGGTTCGTTGATCAAGGCCAGCAAGCGTCCATAATTGCCGCGCCGGGTCGTTTCGGCGACTCGATCACCTGTCTCATGGGCGATCTCAATGGCCTGTTGGAAGAAGTCCTGCGCACTGTCCATATCCCCATATTCGCTGTAAGCGGCAGCCACATTGCCGAGCACGATGCCGCGCGTTGGGGCATCGAACACATCATTGAGCGCAACCAATGCCTGTTCATATTCCTTGAGTGCGCGGCGACCTTCGCCCTTCTGCGCGTAAAGAGCACCGATGTCCGTGCGCAGGCGTGCAACTTGATCTGGACGCTGCGCCGCGACGTACAGCGCCAGTGCCTCCTGCAAGTGCTGCAACGCCGCGCCGGGGTCGCGCTCACGAACAATAGCACCCAGACTGGCCTGAAGATGCGCTTTTTCGATGGGAAATGAGTCAGCGGCGGCGAGGGCTTCTCGCAGCAGTGCTTCCCCTCGCTCGCGTTTGCCTGCTTGAATTTCGGCCTGTGCCAGGGTGCGCATCGCACGAATCCAGGCTTCATTGGCAGACTCGCGGTGGGCATTCACGGCGGATTGCAGCAGCGCACGCCCCTCTTCGCTGGTCCCATCCTGGCGCAGAAATGCAGTACCCAGCGTAATCTCGGCTCGTGTCTGCAAGGCGCCGTCCTGGAGTTCGTTGGCAATCGCTGCCGCATCCGAGGCATAGGCGGCAGACTGCGAAAAATGTCCCTGTCGTAAGAGCACATCGCTCAATTGGCATAGCAACGCGCCGACTCTTGCAGTGCGTGGTCTCGGTGTCCCGGCGAGGCTCAGCGCTTCCTCGTAGTGCTTACGTGCATCTTCCAGCCTCGAACCAGCTTCGGCGTAGTCGCCGAGTTTGCGCTGGATGCGGAGCATCTGCGGGCGGTTCTGCATCAAGCGGGCGTATTCCAGGGCTTCGCGCAGTTTAGCCAGTCCTTCCTGCTCATTGCCCAGCGCGATATGCAAATCGCCAAGCTGCGCCACGAACTGGCTCAACAGTTCCTTGTCGCCGCTGCGTTCCAGGCGTGGAATAGCGTCCTGCAATAAATGCATTGCGAAAGCTGCGTTATCATCCTGCACATAGACGGAGGCCAGCCGCGCCGTTGCCCGTCCCAGTGCGCCTTCCAGCATGTTGTTCTTCGCCAGCGCACGGGCTTCCTCGAACTTATTGCGCGCGGTCTCCCAATCATCCTGATGCTGTGCCACGACCCCCAGGGACACCAGCGCGTAAGCCATCGGCGCGATGTACCGCTTCCCCGCGCACTCTTCGTAAAGTTCTTCGAGCATGAACTTCGCGGTCTCGTAGTCGCCCTGTGCAATCAGAATATCGCCGCGTACCAGCGTGATATCGACCTGGCGTTCGCTGTCATGGTTCTGTTTGGCGATCTCCATAGCGTCGGAGAGGAATTCCAGCGCTGTGTCATATTGTTCGGCATGTTGGGCGCGGTGGGCTTGTTCGATCAGTGCTGCCGCGCCGAGGTGCGTCCTCCGCACTGCCGGGTCGCCGCCACCCCGCAGCCGCTGAAACATCCGACGAAAAAACGTCATGAGAGCATCTTCCACAATTCCAATACGGTATCTCGTTGGCTCTCATTATAGCACTTGGGTCAGCCCGGCGTGGATGCACGAGCGTAGCGCACCAGTGTATATGCATGTAGATGCACATGTATATACAATCGTATATACAATTGAAAAGAGCGCAGCCAACGAACTGACTGCGCCCGAAGAAGCGATTACCAACTGATCTTAGGGGTAAATACCGCGCAAGACAATCGTCTCTGCAACGCGGCTGATGGCGGTGACCTGCGCGGCGGTGCGCATATCCAGCGTTTTTTCCTCAGCGCAGGCGTAAGTGCGGTCGTAGGCATCTTTCAGGATGCGCTCGAGGCGCTCAAAGACCTCATCTCGGCTCCAGAAGAAGGCTTGCAAATCCTGCACCCATTCGAAGTACGAGACCAGCACACCGCCAGCATTCGCCAGAATGTCCGGGATCACCATGATGCCGCGATCTTTGAGGATGTCATCCGCTTCCGGGGTCGTGGGGCCATTGGCACCTTCGATGACGATACGTGCCTGGATGTCACGCGCGTTGAATTCCGTCAACTGTCCTTCCAGCGCCGCCGGGATCAGCACATCACAGGGCAGCGTGAGCAGCTCACTGTTGCTGACGGTATCAGCATCCGCGTAATCCACGACGCTGCCATGCCGCTGCATCGCATCCTGAACGGCATCAATATCCAGCCCATGCGGGTTGTAGATGCCGCCATAGACATCACTGACACCGACAATCGTATAGCCCCGATAAGCAGCATACTGCGCCGCATTCGAACCGACATTGCCGAATCCCTGAATAACGACCTTCACATCCGCCGGATCAAAAGCGCCTTCTTTTTCCAGGGTGGCTTCCATACAGACGATCACACCACGCCCCGTCGCTTCCGTGCGCCCGACACTGCCGCCGAGGCCGATGGGTTTACCGGTGACGATGGCAGGCACGGAGTAGCCAACTTGCATCGAATACGTATCCATGAACCAGGCCATCACCTGCTGGTTGGTGCCCATATCCGGGGCAGGAATATCAGTTTTTGGATCGACAAGGGGGACAAGTTCGGAGGCATAGCGGCGGGTGAGACGTTCCAGTTCGCCCAGGCTCAGCGTGCGCGGATCAACGACGACACCGCCTTTCGCGCCACCATAGGGGATGTTCACCAGGGCAGATTTCCAGGTCATCCACATGGCGAGGGCGCGTACCTCATCGAGCGTCACATGCTCGCTGAAGCGCAGGCCACCCTTCGTCGGGCCAAGCGCCGTATTGTGATGCACGCGGTATCCGGTGAACATCTCAATCGTGCCATCATCGCGGCGCACCGGGAAATTCACGGTGAATTCACGGCGGGGGTAGCGCATGTACTCGACAACGCCTTCGGGAACATCTACCAAGTGCGCCGCAGCGCGATCATATTGAGCAAGAGCCGTTTTGTAAGCATCTAGTTCATTCATTTGTGACCCTGGCAGTGCGACAACCATTGGGCATCTCTCCTTAACGGACGGTAATATTTTGAGGTTTTCCCTCAGTGTATGCGTTTTTTCGGATATGTAAAGCGATCTGTGTACAATTCACACAATTGAACTGACACTACAGTTGTGCAGTATATCTGAAAGCCGCTTCAAACTCCGTAAAAGACGAACAAGAAAGATTTAGGATTTTCTTCACAAGGCGCTCGCGCTGAAGTCCAGCAGTTGAATCCGGCATTTGGGACGGGTCACAGGTGGTCGTAGGGGAGCCAGCGAGAATCAAGAATGCCTTGAATGGCACAATGGAACTACAACGGTCGGTGCAATGCAGGTATGGGACAGTGAGGAAGCGCTACACGCCGGGACGTAGATCACAATTGCTCAATGACCTTTGCCGCTCAATATTGCTATATATTGAGAAAAATATGTGGGAGGGGACACAGCATGGTCGAGCCGACGACAACTCAATTATTGATCACTCATTTACCGCTGGCACTGCCCTTCGTAGCCTTTGGATTCTTGCTCGGAATCCTGGGCAATGTATTGGAACAGACCATCCAATTCATCGACACAGTCGTACAGGTCGTCTTGCTTGCGCTCGTTCTGGCGCTGATTGGCGGCCCATTGGGGGAATTTTTGCACATCCTGGCGCGGACGACCGAGCCTCATCAATTCGGCTATTTCGTGATCATCCTGGTCTTCGCGCCAATGATGGTCGGCGACTACATCGGCGGATGGGTGATTTCCGGCAAGAAGGTCAGGAAGAAGCACCTTCCGTAGAGGACGCTGCCAGCACCAACGCCCTCCCAGTATATGCTCGTCAATCCGCAGCGGGTTCGCTGACGCCTACATACGAGCGCAGGAATTGTCCTGTGTAGCTGTGTTCCATCATCGCAACCTGTTCCGGCGTGCCTTCGGCGATGACTTCACCCCCTCCACTGCCACCTTCCGGTCCCAGGTCAATGATCCAGTCCGCCGTCTTGATGATGTCCAGATTGTGTTCGATGACGACAATCGTATTGCCCGCATCGACCAACTGCTGCAAGACATCAATCAATTTCTTGACATCCACAGCGTGTAACCCTGTGCTCGGCTCATCCAGGATGTAGAGCGTCTGCCCAGTTGCCCGCTTGGATAGCTCACGGCTGAGTTTGATGCGCTGCGCCTCACCGCCGGAAAGGGTCGTCGCCGGCTGCCCGATGCGGATATAGCTCAAACCGACGGCATCCAACGTCTCCAGCTTGTTGCGGATTGGCGGCTGGTTGGCGAAGAACTCCAACCCTTCGCTGACCGTCAGATCCAACACTTCCGCGATGTTCTTCTCTTTGTAGTGAACTTGCAGGGTCTCGCGATTGTAGCGTGTGCCATTGCAGACATCGCATTCCACGTAAATATCCGGCAGGAATTGCATCTCGATCTTGATCTGCCCCTGTCCGCCGCAGTTCTCACAACGCCCACCCTTCACGTTGAAGCTGAAGCGCCCCTGGCCGTAGCCCCGAATCTTGCTCTCCGGAAGTTCCGCAAATAGTGAACGGATATGGTCGAACATCTTGGTGTAGGTGCCGGGATTGCTGCGCGGCGTGCGTCCGATGGGTGACTGGTCGATGTTGATGATCTTATCGATCGCATCATACCCTTCGACGGAGTCGTGCTTGCCGGGGCGCACACGGCTACCGTTGATCATCTGCGCCATACGTTGGTAGAGAATATCGACAACCAGCGTCGATTTGCCACTGCCACTGACTCCGGTCACGCAGATGAACTTGCCCAATGGAAGCTCGACATCAATGTTCTTCAGGTTGTTCTCCCGCGCCCCCTTGATGACCAGCTTGTCGCCGTTGCCTTCGCGCCGCGTCTCTGGCACAGCGATCTGGAAACGCCCTGCCAGGTAATCCCCCGTTGCACTGCCCTCGACCCGCGCCACTTCTTCGGGCGTTCCCGCCGCGACGATTTCGCCTCCCCGTTCACCTGCACCGGGGCCGAGGTCGATCAAGTAGTCCGCAGCACGCATCGTGTCTTCATCGTGTTCGACGACCAGCACCGTATTGCCCAGGTCACGCAAATCCGTGAGCGTATTGATCAGGCGGGCGTTGTCGCGCTGGTGCAGGCCGATGCTCGGCTCATCCAGCACGTAGAGCACCCCGGTCAATCGGCTGCCAATCTGCGAAGCAAGGCGAATTCGCTGTGCTTCACCCCCGGAGAGACTGCCTGCCGAACGCGCCAACGTCAGGTAACCCAACCCTACATCGTTGAGAAAGCCGACACGTGCTTCGATCTCTTTCAGGATCTGTCGCCCGATTTCCAGATCGCGGGCGTTGAGCACCCCTTCCAGCAGATTCTCTTCATCCCCGCGCAGAGACGACACCCATTCCACAATCTCGCTGACTGGTTCCAGCGTGATCTCGTAGATGCCCCGGTCAGCGACGGTCACGGCCAGCGCTTCCGGACGCAGACGCTTACCCTCACAACTGCGGCAGGGGATGTGCGTCATGTACGTCTCGATCTTCTCACGGATATAGTCCGAATCCGTCTGGTTATAGCGACGGCGCAGGTTGTTGACGACACCTTCGAACGTCGTCTCATACATGCGTATCCTGCCGGATTGATTCTTATAGCGCACCTCAATTTTCTGACGCCCTGTGCCATACAGCACCAGTTCGCGCTGTTTCTTATCCAGATCACGCCAGGGAACATCCAGCGGTAGACCGTACATGCGGCTGATGCCCTTGAGCACATTCCACGTCCAGCCGTTTTTGTCGTCTACTTTCCAGCCATTCGCGTCGATAGCGCCTTCTTCGATGCTCAAATCCGGATTCGTGACGATCAAGTCCGGATCAATTTCCAGGCTGAAGCCGAGTCCCTGGCAGGTGGGGCAAGCGCCGCTGGGCGTGTTGAAGGAAAACAGGCGCGGCTCCAATTCCGGGAAGCTGCCGTGTCCATTCGGACAGGCCAGATGCTCGCTGAAGAGAATGTCGTGAGGATGATCGCGGTCGGTCAGGTCGTTGATGATGACGATCCCATCGCCGAGTTCCAATGCGGTCTCGATGCTGTCTGTCAGGCGCGACTCAAAAGCTTGCGCGTCTTCGCTTTCGACTTCGTGCTTACGGATCACCAGACGATCCACCACGACTTCGATGTTGTGGATCACGTAGCGATCCAGTTCGATGTCTTCTTCCAATTCGCGCACTTCGCCATCAACCCGCGCACGCACGAAGCCAGACTGCCGCAGCTCTTCCAGGACTTTTTCGTGCTGGCCCTTCTTATTGCTGATGATCGGTGCCAGCACCTGAACCCGCGTGCCATCGTCCATATCCAGCACGCCATCGACGATTTGCTGCGCACTTTGCGCCAGTAACTGCACCCCGCAAACCGGGCAGTGTGGCACACCAATCCGGGCGAAGAGTAAGCGCAAATAGTCGTAGACTTCGGTCACTGTGCCTACGGTCGAACGTGGATTGGCGCTGACCCCTTTCTGGTCAATGGAAACCGCCGGACTCAGGCCTTCGATCTGATCCACGTCAGGCTTTTCCATCTGCCCCAGGAACTGCCTTGCGTAGGCGCTGAGGCTCTCTACGTAGCGACGCTGGCCTTCCGCGAAGATGGTATCAAACGCCAGCGATGATTTCCCTGATCCCGACAATCCGGTGAGGACGACAAGCTGGTTGCGCGGGATTTCGACATTGATGTCCTTCAGGTTGTGCTCGCGCGCACCCCGGACGATGATTTTATCTTGCATGATGATTGTGTCCTGTTGAATTAGATGACGGGCGAAGCGCACCCGTACAGGCGTTCTAATTATAGCGTCTGCCGGAGAAGATGCAACGGCGAGCATACACTCGCTGTGTAGGATCAAGATGAGAATCGAGCCAGCGTTTGCTGGCCACGCGTGAGCAGGCGAAGGCTTGACTCTCACGTCCCATGATGGCTTATCTTGCCCAACGACAGGCGACGGGACAATGGCAGATTGTGAGCCGATTCTGACACAGCGCTCATCTGAACTTCATTGACGCAATTTACTTTTAGCACAATCATCCATTAGGTGTGCTAATGATCGGTAAAGCCCAGTGACCCAAGAAGTCTCAGCGCGTGATGTCGCTCGCAAAGCCAAGCGCATATTCCCCATCATGGGGCGCTTGATGGAATCACGAATGCGTACACCCGCCATTCCTATTCCACCCGTGCACTTCCACGTGTTGAATCACCTGGAGACGCGGCCCTATGCGCTCAACGAACTGGCCGAGCAAATGTCAGTGAGTTCGGCTTCGCTTTCGCGGACGATCACGGTGCTGGAAGACCGGGAATGGGTCACGCGCAACCGCTCGATGGAGGATCGCCGCGTAGTACAGATCGAGATCACGCCGCAGGGACATGCGGTACTGACCGACATCGAGCGCCGTTCCGAAGACTTCCTGACAGAGACCTTGAGCAATCTCTCGCAGGAAGAGTTGGAAAAACTGATGGCTGGGCTGGACATACTGATCGGAGCCTTCGCCAGGGGGATGAGCTACGTACCGTCGGATTCGGAACAGCCGTCAGAATGAGGCAGGCTACCGTGTGAAGGCGGCTCGTTCGCGCATCAAAAAGTCTTTCGCAAAGTACAACTTATGGGTTCTTACAAGGCAGCTTTTTTGGGGCTGTACTCATTTCGTTTTGTCTGTTGAGGGGTAGAACATGTCAACCAGAGAGATCATTGCGGAAAACCTCGTGAAGCGCTACGGCGATTTCACCGCAGTCAACGGGGTCTCGTTTCATGTGCAGGCCGGGGAAGTTTTCGGCTTCCTGGGGCCGAACGGGGCGGGCAAGAGCACAACCGTCATCATGCTCACTACACTGGGGCTTCCCACCGAAGGGCACGGCAGCGTCGGCGGATTCGATGTCGTCAAACAGGCCGCACAGGTGCGCCGGGTAGCCGGGGTTGCCCTGCAGGAAATCGGCCTTGATCCGCTCATGCGCTCAATGGAATTGCTGACCATTCAGGGGCAGACCTTCGGCATGAGCCGCAAGCAGGCACGCGCCCGCGCCGATGAGCTGCTGCACATCGTCAAGCTGGAGAACTTCAAAGATCGCCCTGTGGGCAAGTACAGCGGCGGTATGCGTCGTCGCCTTGATCTGGCGATGGCACTGGTGCACGAACCAGAAATCCTCTTCCTGGATGAACCGACCACCGGCCTCGACCCCGCCAGCCGCCGGGATGTGTGGGAAGAAGTGCGCCGCCTGAACCGTGAACTGGGCATGACGATATTCCTGACCACGCAATACTTGGAAGAAGCCGACGAACTGGCCGACCGCATCGCCATCATCGACCGGGGCGAAATTGCCGCTGAAGGCGAACCCGAAGAACTGAAAGCCCAGGTTGGTGGCGAGGCCATCAACCTCACACTCAAGAACATGGAAGATGTCAAACGTGCCCGCAGCGAGTTGAGCGAGATGGCAGAGCGCGTTCAGGTGGATCGTACGATGCTGCGTCTCTACATGAAAAAATCCGCCGCCGCCGTTCCCACCGTCGTCAATCGCTTGCAAGCGGCTGGCATCGAAATGGCCTCGCTGACCCTGACCCAGCCCACGCTGGATGATGTCTTCTTGCAGGTCACCGGGCAGCGCTACGACGCTGAAGGCGAAACACCCACTGAAGAAACCGCCGAAGTCGCGTAAAACATGTAGAAACCTGAGGAGAGAATACCGTCATGGCAAGCATTACTACACGAGATGCTGTTGTCTCGCAAAAGCAGCACGGCACCGCAGCGACCAGCGGCAGGATGCCCTTCTGGCTGCAAGTCACTACGATGACCTGGCGCAGCCTGCTGGTGACCTTCCGCACGCCATCTGCCATCCTTCCGCCGCTGATCCTGGGTGGTTTCTTCCTGGTGATCTATGAAGCGCAGTTGGGCAACGCTTCCGATTTCTTCCTGCGCGGCGTGGATTACATCAACTTCATCCTGCCCCTGTCGATTGTCAGTTCCGCCCTGAGTGGCGCAGGCGTGGCCGGGCAGAGCCTCGTACGCGACATTGAGAGCGGCTACTTCGACAAATTGATGCTGACGCCGGTCAGCCGCGCGGCGCTCATCCTGGGGCCAACCATTGCAGGCGCGGTCATCCTGGCGTTGCAATCGGCTTTCATTGTCACCGTCGGCCTCTTAATGGGATTGAATCCGGCGACGGGTGTGCTGGGGCTGCTCACACTGATCAGTCTGGCGCTGCTGCTCGGCTTGAGCTTCGCGGGGTTCACCATCGGCATCGCTCTGCTGACGGGTAATGCCGCAGCGACACAGAGCGGCAACTTCCTGTTCTTCCCGCTGACCTTCCTGACGGCGACTTTCGTGCCGATTGAACTGCTTTCAGGGTGGATCAAAGTCGCCACCCAGGTGAATCCCATCACCTACATCCTGGATGCCATGCGCTCCCTGATGATCGACGGCTGGGATACCCAGAAATTGCTGATTGGGCTGGCGGCCTGCGGGATACTGGGGGCGATCACCTTCGCCTTCAGCCTCTACGGTCTGCGGGTGCGCACCAGTCGCAAGTGAGATCGCAGCAGCAGAACAACGAGAACCTGGTGTATGATGACGAGGGGAACGGTGTGATCTCCTCGTCTTTGCGTTTCATAGAAGGGTGTTGTTGCAGATATGGATCACGAATTCATTATGGATTGTGTCGTCCCGCGCCGGATCAAATTATTCTGGATCGGCCTGGGACTCGTGGTCGCGCTGTTGATCTTCTGGCTCCAGCGCGAGAACTGGCTGCTATGGGGGCTGGTAGGCTATATGTCACTGCGCGTACCGCTTTATTCGCCGGATGTGTACGTCTACAGTGATGGCGTGGAAGTGAATCGCTTCGGCTTCAAAAATTTCCTGCACTGGACGGACATCCGGGGCGTGCGCGTCAGCAAGCTCAACAGTCAAATCTTCCCCAGCGGCATCCCCAATTGGGTCGGCTGGCTCTTCTACGATTTCCTGCTGATCAATTTCTGGCGCACGAATTACAAAGAGGCAATGGACTACATCGCAGAGCACGTGGACACCACGCAGCAATTGCAGCAAGGGCGAGTCTATCGCTAGGGGTATCTCATACGGAGACACCCCTAGCCCACGAGAAACCTGCCTAACCACTGCCATTGAAATGGCGTGGCTTGCGGCGGGTTCAAAATCTGTCACTGGATTAGTCGTCGGGATTGACCTGAATAGGCGTTGGTGACGGAGTTTGTGCCTGGATGGTCGCCGTCGCTGCAATGTCCGTGTAGTCTTCGGTGATCGTGACATTGCCCAGACCACGCACCACTGTCACCCAGGTCTGCCCCGGCTTCATCTTGATCGGCGTATTGTCGCCATAGATGATCTGCAAGGCGCTGCCCGGTTCGCGATCCCGACGACGCCAATACCCCTGGTAGAGCTGTCCGTCGCGCAGCAAATACGCGAAGCCCTGATCCCATAATTCGATCCCTAGCGAACTGTAATTGGCTCCCGGCGGGAACAAATCCGGGCGCTCTACGTGGGGTGCTTCGATGAATACCAGATTCTCAACCCCGACCTGTTCGCCATTGCCGGCATCCAGGTGCGGCACACCATCGGTATAACGCAGGTACGTGCCACTTGCCGGATCGTACTGCCAGCGCGACTCTGTGGGGCCATACCAGAACACCCCCGCATCATTGGCAGGCGTACCGTTCGGTGGCACGTCCTCGCCAAAGGCGAAGCCGAATGCGATATAGCCCGTATTCGTGCCCTGGTTATCCGCCACTTCCCACATCAACTGCGTGTTGCCGAAGAGCGTGTGCTCACGCGCAACGCCAGCTTCGCGCAGGGAAGTATCGCGGCAGAAGACGACCACATTGCAGTTATTCGTCGGGTCTTCCGGATGCCCAACCGAAGGCGAAATCAACTGAAACTCGAAGAATTCTTCGCCGAGCAATAGCTGCTGAATCGGCTCACTGGTGCCAGAATACGTCAACAGGGCACGATACATCGTCACCAGTTCCATATCCATCAGGCGGGCGCTGCGGATCGAGCCGACTCGTTCCGGGGCTTCGCTGCGGAAGATCGCCGCAAAGCGGGTGACGCCACCCTCCGCCTCGTATTCATAGATCACATCCGCCGCATTGAGGCCATACTGCGGGCGCACCACAGGCGGATAGTTCGAAATCTTCACGATCAAGTTACGCCGTGCTTGCGCTTCTTCGTTCGGATACGGCAGCCCGGTCAGGGGATTGATGCCCTGTGGATAGCTAAAGGGGCCGATTGGTGTCGGGGTCGGCGTGGGCGTATTGGTAGGCGTGTTGGATGCCGTCGGCGTGGGCGTATTCGTCGGCGTCTGGGTTGCGGTAGCCGTATGAGTCGGGGTATTCGTCGGCGTCGCGGTTGGGCCGCTGGGCGTGTTGGTCGCAAACCCAAAACCACTCCCTGGCAGTGCGTCCGTCCCGGCGGGCGGCTGCTCCCCGCTGCCATCCGGCGTATTCGTGGCGAATTGTCCCTGGGCGTGTTGCGGCGCAGCAACCAGAGCGACGGTCAGCAGCAGCACGATGGAGAGCAAGCTCAATATGCGGTGCATCAGTTCCTCGTTTGCAATCGTAACGGCAGTATCGCGTTTTAGCAGCGCATGAGTATACGAGCGCCCTACCGACTTGCACAGGGGCATGTTGGCACACGCAGACTATAATAGGGCTATCGTCGGACTCACCTGACGTGAGCAACTAGAACCGCTGCAAATTGGAGCAACCCAGATGGCAAAGCGCCGTTTATTGATTTCCTATGCCCATCCTGATGACGAGAGCTTCGGCAATGGCGGCCTGATCGCCAAATATGTCGCTGAAGGGGTCGATGTCTACCTGATCTGTGCGACGGATGGTGATGCGGGTACCATCCCGGAAGAGATGCAAGACCAGTACGAGACCGTGCGGGAACTGCGCCTGGCGGAACTGGACTGCGCCGCACAGACGCTCGGTCTGACGCGAGTGTACAAATTCGGCTATCACGACAGCGGCATGATGCAAAATGACCAGAAAGACCAGCCCGATGCGCTCTGGTATAACTGGCAGCACAAACCAGATGAGGTTTTGCGCAAAGTTGTGGATGTCATCCGCGAAGTGAAGCCGCATGTCGTGCTGACTTTCGACCGCTACGGCGGCTATGGACACCCGGATCACATTGCCATTCAGCAGGCGACGACCCGGGCTTTCGAGTTGGCGGGGGATGACAGCTACGTCACGGAGCAACCGCCCTACCAACCGCAGAAACTCTATTATTCGGGCATTCCCGCGGCCATGCTGCGGATCGGGTTATGGTGGCTGAAGCTGCGTGGCAAAGATGTGCGACGGATGGGCGTCAACAAAGACATCGATTTCCAGGCCATCGTAGATCACATCGAACCGAAACATGCCAGCGTAGATATTTCGGATTATCTGGATGCCTGGGACGAAGCCTCTGCCTGCCACAAGAGCCAGGGCGGCGGACGAATCCATACGATGCCGAACTGGCTGCGCCGCATACTTTCCGGCAGGCAGGGCTTTACGCGCATTTTCCCGGAACCGCCGCGCGATGTCGTGGACGAGCATGATTTATTCGCTGGCGTCACGCTCGCAGAAGAGGAGCCGGAGCCAGTGGCATGAGCGCCCAAACCCAGGACGAAGGTGCGCCGCCCGTTGAGCGCTTGCTGGATGCCATTGATTTGATCGAGGCGGGTCGCAAAGCGGAAGCCCGCCCGATCTTACGTGGTTTGATCCGCGAGAACAGCGATTTTGAAGATGCGTGGCTCTGGATGAGCGTCGCCGTTGACTCGGTGGATCAGAGCATTGTCAGCCTCGAAAACGTCCTGCGCATCAACCCCAGCAACACCCGCGCTGCCGAAGCGCTCTATCGGCTGCGTCAGCGCGACTTACTCAGTGAACGACGCCGCAGCCGCCTGGAATTCATCCGCGATACGGCTCGTGCGCTCTTCTGGCTGGTGGTGATGACGCTGCTCTTCGCCGTGCTGTTCACCTCGTTATTCGAAATGAGTGCCGTTTGAAGCCTGACCTACGCCGTTTGCGCGCAAGGTGCGCACCACGTTTTCCGGCGTCAACGGAATCTTATCGAACCAGACACCTGTCGCATCATAAAGCGCGGCGGCAATCGCACCCGCCAGCGGGATCATGGGCATCTCCGCCATACCGCGTGCCCCCCAGGGGCCTTGTGGATCGGGAACTTCCAGAATGACCGAATCGACTTTCGCCGGAATATCCATGATTCCCGGAATCAAGTACGTGCTCAAGCGCGGATTGAGGATGAAACCATCCTTAAGCTGTAAATTCTCCGTCACGGCATACCCGTAGGCCTGGATCACACCACCTTCGATTTGGCCTTCGACCAACTGCGGATTGATGGCCTTGCCCACATCATCTGCACAGACCACCCGCTCGACGAAGATGTGCCCGGTCTCGATATCGACGGAAAGCTCCACCGACTGCGCCACGTAGCCGTAGGTGATGTTGGCATCCCCCTTGCCCGTTTCCGGGTCAATCATCTCGGTCGCACGCGGCGTGAAACGCATCTCGCCCACTGCCGGACGGTTCTCGTTACGCCACGCTTCCAGGGCACGATCCGCCGCTCCCAGTATGGCGTTACCTGCCATAAAAGTCAGGCGGGAAGCCGAGGCCGAGCCGGAGTCCCCCGTGTAAGCCGTATCCGAGACGAACATCTCCACGCGCTCGTAGTCGACTCCCAGGGCTTCCGCCGCCATCTGCCGGAACGCTGTATGCGCCCCCTGCCCGACATCCGCACCAGAATGATAGACCACTGCACGTTCGATTTCAGCCGCGCCATGCAGTTCAATTCGAGCTTCGCAGCGCTCATCAAAGCCGAAAGAATAGCCGATATTCTTGAATCCGCAGGCCATCCCACGACCACGCCGGATGCTGGTCGCAGAACCCGGCAGCGTCTGAAACGACTTGAAAGGCCCCGCTGCGGCCAGCGGTTCCTGCCACTGGCTGGCTTCGGCACAGGCTTCGATCACCTGCGGCATACTGACACCAGCCGGAAGCACCGCCATCGAGAGCGCCTCACTGCCTTCGCGAAAACAGTTCTTCAGGCGAATTTCGACCGGATCCATGTTCAGCGCGGCAGCGAGCTTATTCATCTGGCTCTCTGCGACGAAGGCTCCCTGCGGCGCACCGAACCCCCGGAAAGCTCCTCCCGGAACGGTTGTCGTGTACAGCGCGTGACTATCGACGCGGGCATTGGGCACTTCGTAGGGGCCAGCAACCGTCAGATGCAAATTGCCCAGCACCTTGTTGCTGGTGTAGTTGTAAGCGCCGCCATCCAGGTAAGCATCGGCTTCCACAGCGACGATTTTGCCATCTTTCGTAGCCCCCCAGCGCGTTTCGACGATAGCACGGTGCCGCTTGTGATGCCCGACGATGCTCTCTTCCCGCGACCACTGCGACCGAATCGGGCGCGTCTCTCCGCGTTCGTGCAATTTCCAGGCTGCAAGGGCCATCACAATCTGCATGGACATATCTTCGCGCCCACCGAAGGCACCGCCGATAGCCGGGTAGATCACGCGAATCCTGTCGTCGGGCAAATCCAGCGCATGACCGATCTGCCACAGGTCTTCGTGCGTCCACTGCCCGGCAATCTCAATCGTCACGCGGCCTTCGGCATCCACATAGCTGACGGCGGCCTCCGGCTGTAAATAGGCGTGTTCCTGGTGCGGGACTTCATAGCGCCCTTCGATGATGACCTCTGCGTCACGCCAACCCGCGTCCATATCCCCCTTGCGGATGACGTAATGTTTGATGGTGTTGGTTCCGTTTTCGGGATGCACCAGCACCTCATCTTCCAGGGCTGCGTAGACATCATCAACCAGGGGCAGCGGCTCCCATTCGATTTCGATGCATTCCGCCGCTCGTTGGGCAGCATCCGGCGTTTCCGCGACGACTAACGCAACCTGATCGCCTTCCCAGCGGCTGACATCCGCCGGAACTTTGCTGCGCCCCGTATCATTCAGTCCGATCATCACGGGCTGGTCGTACATGGTCAGGCCATATTCATTGACCGGAACATCCTGCGCGGTGAAGATCGCCACCACACCCGGAATCGCTTCCGCCGCAGATAAATCCATGCTGCGCATACGGGCGTGCGGCTGACCGCTGAAGACGATTTTCGCATGTAGATAGTCCGTGCGCTGAACATCGCCGGGATAGAGCGTCTCTCCGGTCACCTTACCGGGTGCATCCACCCTGAACTTCGATTCACCGATTGTCATCGTCGTCTACCCCATCACCCCTTCTGATTCTTCTTGCTTACAGCGGCCTGATCGACAGCCGCCATGATCTTGTAGTAACCCGTGCAACGGCAGAGATTCCCGCTGAAGGCCTGCCGCACCTGCTCCGGAGACGGTGCCTCGTTCTCTTCCAGCAACTTGGCGCCGGACATCAGGAATCCGGGGATGCAGAAGCCACACTGCACAGCCCCCTGCTCGATGAAGGCTTGTTGCAGCGGGTGCAAATCTCCGTTCGCCAGCCCCTCAATGGTCACAATTTCCGCGCCGTGTGCCCGCGCCGAAGGAACCAGGCAAGACATCACCGCCATGCCATCGAGATAGACCGTACAAGCACCGCATTCGCCCTCAGCGCAGCCTTCCTTGGTGCCCGTCAATTGCCCCTGACCCAATACAGGCGATGCCTCATCGCGCAGCCAATCAAGCAGCGTTTTGTGAACACTGGCGGGAGCCGATAGTGCCCTACCATTGATTGTCGTCTGGATGGTCGCGCCGTCTTCATGCACGGCAGCGTACTCCCTGCCTGTGGGGAATTTCCCATCTGGCACGCTGCCCCAGAGCAGCACCGGATTCTGCGGCCATTCCGCCGCCTGCTGATTCTCGCGCAGGGCAGCCAAACCACGCTGCACCATGACGCGCACCATCTCCCGCCGATACTCCGCAGACCCGCGCAGATCATCAATCGGAGCAACAGAGTCCATCGCCAATCGAGCGGCCTCGGCGATTTCCGCCTCCGTCAGCGTCTTTCCTACCAGATATTCTTCTGCAACCGGAGAAGCCACAATCGTCGGGGCGACGCTTCCTTGCGCAATGCTGGCAGACGTCACAGTGTCGCCATCGAAGCTCAGAACCAGCGTGATATGCACCACTGAAATTGCCTGCGCCCGACGCAAACCGAGCTTCACGAAGAGACCGCGTTGATTGGCATTCATCGCCGGAAAACGGATCGCGGTCAGCATTTCGTCTGGCTCCATCACCGTGTTGCGAACGCCCGTGTAGAAGGCATCCAGCGGCACATGACGTTCCCCACGATCCGCTGAAACCAGAGTCACCGTCGCGCCCATCGCCGCCAGTGGCGAAATGGTATCGTTGGCGGGGCTGGCGGTAATCAGATTCCCGGCGATGGTGGCCCGGTTACGAAGCTGCGGCGAACCGACTTCCCAACAAGCCTGCGCCAGGGGCAGCGCCCGCTCTTGCAGCAATCGGGAAGCGACGACCTGGTTGTGCGTCACCAGCGGCCCCAGGCGAATCGTGCCATCGTCCTCCTGAGTAATTTCAGCGAGGCCGGGGATGCGCGTGACATCAATCAACACTTCTACGCCAGGCCGCCCACGTCGCTCCAGTTCGAGCAGAATATCGGTGCCGCCCGCCACAATCCGCGCCGCCGCGCCATACTGTTTGAGCAGGGCCAGCGTATCATCTACCGTTGTCGGTGTCTCATAGCGCCGGATATGCTGCCCGGCGAGTTGTACTTCATGCATGATCTTCATTCCTCACTGCTCGTCTTACATACCGTCCACGTCCAGGTGTACCAGTAAATTCGTCATTTTCGACGATGATCTCGCCCCGGCTGATGGTCACCGCCGGCCAGCCCGTGAGCTGCAACCCATCGTATAGAGTCCAATCGACGTTCTCGTGCAGTGCCTCCGACGAGAGTGTCTGCGCCTTCTGCGGGTCAAAGATCACAATGTCCGCATCGTATCCGGGTGCGATCACGCCTTTTCGGGTGAATCCCGCCAGGGCAGCCGGGCGCGTACAGCACAAATCCACCCACTGCGCGAGCGTCAGCACGCCACGACGAACGCCATCATACACCCCGGCGAGACGCATTTCGATAGAAGGCACCCCACCCGGAATCTGACTGAAGTCGTCCAGTCCACGCGCCTTGTCGTCGCGCACGAAGGGGCAATGATCCGTTGTAACGATTTGCAGGTCGCCCCGCCGCAGCGCCTGCCAGAGGGCATCCTGCTGCGCCTGCTCACGAATCGGCGGCGCACACACGGGAAGTGCTCCCTCTACCCCCGCTTTTTCGAATGCATCCCACGTCTTGAAGAGATACTGCGGACAGGTCTCGCCCGTGATGGGCAAAGCCCTGGCCCGCGCACGCTGGATGCGCTCCACGACTTCCTCACAAGATACATGGAAGATGTGTACGGGGGTCCCGATCAGTTCTGCCATGTCGATCACTCGTCCGGCAGCTTCGCCCTCCATGACGGCGGGACGGCTACGTGGATGCCAGCGGGGGGAGGTATTCCCGGCGGCGAGATTCTGGGCAATCAACGTCTGAATGACATCCCAATTTTCAGCATGCACGACGGGGAGCAATCTGTGTGCATGTGCGGCTTGTAATGCGCGGAAAAGCTGGTCATCGGTCAGGCGAAAGCCATAGGCCATATACAGCTTGACCGTGCTGATGCCTGCCTCGACGACCTGCGGCAATTCATGGAGCTTGTGGAGTTCCGGCGGGCTGATCGTCATATGCAGGCCATAATCAATGACCACCTGCGGATCAGCCTCAGCGCGGCGTTTCGCCAGCGCATCCAACATGGTTTCGTCCGGCTCTGCCGCGACGAAATCCACAATGCTGGTCGTACCGCCAAACGCCGCTGCCCGCGTCCCGCTGAAGAACGTATCGGCGGACGTGACCCCACCGGGGAGCGGCATTTGCATATGCACATGAATATCAACACCGCCGGGGATGACGTATTGTCCGACGGCATCCAATTCGCGCTGGCCTCGCAAGCCCGTTCCCAGGGCGGCGATGGTCTCGCCCTGCACCGCCACATCTGCCTGAAAAACCGCCCCGGCAGTGGCTACGATGCCATTTTTGATCACGAGATCGTAGGACATTACCCTAGCTGCTGTAGCCCTCGCTGAAAATGTCGATCATCAAGCGCGGATCGCCCAACGGATAGAGGATCGGGCAGGTTGCGCCATTGTCCATGTATTCGCGCACCTTGGCCTTGACCTCTTCCGGCGAGCCGCTGGCCGTACACATCTGCACCACGTCATCCGGGACGAGGTGCATGGCGTTCTCAATTTCTTCGTCGGTGGCTGGCCAGGTCAGCACCTCATGAATTTCATCCAGCAATTCCTGGCTGACACCGCTGGCCTTCATGAGGTGCGGCTGCTGCCCCAGGTACTGCGTCATCATCTTGCGTGCGCCGTCCAGCGCCTTCTTTCGATCATTATCTACCGAGCAAATCACCAACTGTGGGCGGTCAATTTCGTCAATGCTGCGCCCGGCTTTCTTCGCGCCCTTCTCCAGCGCATCCATCGCCCGCAGGTTGTAATCCGGATGCACAAGGTAATTCAGCACGACGCCATCGGCGATTTCACCCGTGAGTTCCATCATCTTCATGCCCGTCGCTCCAATGTAGATGGGCACATTACGCGGTGTGGTACGCCCATGTACGACATCCAACTGGATGCCATCGACATGATGAAATTCGCCGTGATAGGTCACGTTTTCCATATTCAGCAATTTGCGCAGCACTTCCACCGTCTCGCGCATCGCTTTCAGCGGCTTTTTGCGCTCAATGCCGACTTTGGCTGCCAGCGGATCCCACCAGGCCCCAATGCCGCAGTAGATGCGGTCGGGTGCCAGGTCATCGAGCGTGAGGAAGGTCGCTGCCATCAGACCGATGTTGCGCGTCCAATTGTTGGTCACGCCGCTGCCTACTTTGATCTTGCTGGTGTGCGAAGCAAAGGCCGCCATCGGCACAATGGCATCGCGCACCAACCGGCTCTCCGCCTGCCAGACAGCTTCAAAGCCTTTTTCTTCGGCATATTTCACCAGTTCAATGCCCTCAGAAATCTCGTGGGCATCCTGCAAATAAAGTGCTACACGATCCTGTGCCATGTTCTCAATCCCCTATTCCCGTGTAGGGGCATGATATATCATGCCCCTACTATTAAAATCTTTCCCAGACGCGCCGCGCCACCTCTCGCGACTCAGCGGCGATCTTCGCTTCATCAATGCCAGCAATCACATGATCTTGCATGATGATCTTACCGTTGATGATGGTTGTGGCGACGGGTGCATCCACGATGCCGAACAGGAAATGCCCCCAGACGTTGTCACTGGTCAACGGCGTGGGTGGATCGTAATCAAGCAGGATTACATCAGCAGCAGCCCCTGCTTCAATGCGTCCCACGCGCTGCCCGGAGAGGCGCTCATAGAGGGTGGCGTTATTGCCCAGCAGCATCGTCTCAAATTCACCCCAGGCGGCGTTGTTATCCCCCAGGTGATGCTTGTGCATCAGGTAGCCAGTCATCGCCTCACGACGAATATCAGGCGTCATGCCATCCGTGCCCAGGCCAACCGTGATCCCGCGTTGCAGCATCTGGAAGACATCCGCACGCCCGACAGCGTTATTCATGTTAGATTGCGCCTGATGCACGACAATGGTGTCGCTGTTCGCCAGCAAATCAACATCCGAATCACTGAGGAAGATACCGTGCGCAGTGATACTCTGGCTGCTGAGCAAGCCGAAGTGATGCAATCGTTCGACCACACCTCGACCGTATTTGCGCTGCGTTTCGGTCTCATCCACCTTGTCTTCCAGCATGTGAATGTGCACGCCGCGATTCACGTCCGCGCAGAGCGCCGCCGCCTGTTGCAACGATTCATCATCAAGCGTGAAGGATGCGTGCAGCCCGACCATGCCATCGAACATGTAGTCTGGATTTGCGGCCTTGGCTTGCTGGCACTTACGGATGTAGCGCTCGTTCTCGGCGAAGCCTTTCTCACGAACTTCCGGCCCATCCCGATCAGAGACTTCGTAGCAGAGAATGCCCCGCATCCCGGTCCGTTCCAGCGCATCCTGAATGCGATCCAGGCTGCCGTCGATGGCGTTGGGGCTGGCGTGATGGTCGATGACGCTGGTTACACCCTTTTTCACTGACAGAATCGCCGGGAGCAAGGCGCTGTAATAGACAGCATCCAGGTCAAGCACCTTGTCGAGCGCCCACCAGAGATGCAGCAAAATCTCGTAGAAGTTATTCATGGGCCTGGTCAACGCCAGCCCACGCGCATAGGTTCCATAGAAGTGCATGTGTGCGTTGATGAAGCCGGGCATGAGCAAGCGGCCTTGCCCATCGAAGGTTTCAGCATCGGGGTATTGTGCCTGGAGTTCCGCACGAGTACCAACAGCAGCAATTTTGCTGCCCTCAATGGCGACAGCCCCATCCGGGATGATGCTGCCTTCGCCCGTATTGGTGAATACGGTGACGTTCTGAATGAGCAGAGTCATAACCGTGTCCTGACAAAATGAATAATATTTGTAGGGCGCTATCATGTTGCGCCCTTTGTTTGCCTGTCACGCTTTCGCGCCGTTCTTGCTCGGTCGGCGTTTGGGCAGGCGCATCGGGAGCTGTGTGCGCCGCACACCATCGTACTGGTAAAGCGCATTCGCCACCGCGCCAGCCGTTGGCACCAGGCCAATCTCACCGACACCCTTCGCACCATAGGGGCCGTAGGGGTCAGGTACTTCTACACCGACGACTTCCATCTCTGGCATTTCTTTTGCACGCAAGATGCCGCACTTACGCAACATGGTGCTCCTGGGACGACCACCTTCCAACACCAACTCTTCGCTGATGGCGTAGCCCAGCCCCATGTGGATCGATCCTTCTAGCTGTCCTTCGAAAAGCGTCGGATTGAAGATCTTTCCGGCGTCATGCGCGGCGATGATCTTCTCGACCTGTCCATCGTCATCGAGAATGGCAACCTGGGTGGCGTAGCTGTAGGAGTAGTGTGTGTAGACCTTCTCCACCATCGCGCCGGGCTTGGTCGTCCAGTCCACCACCCATTCGCCATAGTATTGTTGGCCTGCAAGTTCGCCGAGCGAATGGCTTTGCAGATCAACGCAGAGCTTCTTGGCGGCGGCAATGATGGCGTTGCCAATCAACGATGTCGCGCGGGAAGCCGTCGTCATACCCGTGACCATTTCGGACTGTGTATCCACGCGCACTTCGATGCAATCGGGGTCAATCCCTGTTTCGGTGGCGAGCACCTGCACGGCCATTGTATGCACACCCTGGCCCATCTCCGTCCAACCGTGATCGACAATCACTTTGTCGGCGGACTCAACAGTAATGGTCACTTTGGACGCATCCGGCATGCCATTGCCAATTCCGGTGTTCTTGATGCCGCAGGCAATCCCGGCGTACTTCGCATTCTGGAACTGCTCTTTCACGGCCTCGAGGGTCGCACGTACCCCTGCACCGCCTTCGATCATCTGCCCGGTGGCAGTCATATCGCCATCGCTGAGGGCGTTATCGTAGCGGAACTGCCAGCGGTCAAAGCCGCCCTTCTCGCAGAGTTCATCAATGCAGCTTTCCAGCGCGAAAGCAGTCTGATTCACGCCGAATCCGCGCATTGCGCCGCAGGGCAGGTTGTTGGTATAGACCGCCGTGCTCACAATATCCGTCACCGGGAAGTTATAGGCTCCGGTGGCGTGCCCGGCAGAGCGTTCCAACACCTTCATACCTACCGAGGCATAGGCTCCGGTATCGCCGACAAAGCGCCCCTTGCAGAAGGTTAGCTTGCCCTCTTGCGTGCAGCCGATGGTGTATTCCATCCAGATGGGATGGCGCTTGGGATGCATGGAGATCGACTCAGCGCGATTGAGCTTGACCTTGACAGGCATTTGCAGCAAATAGGCCGCCAGCGCAGCGTGTCCCTGCACCGAAAGGTCTTCCTTCCCACCGAAACCGCCGCCATTGGAGACCAGTTTCACGCGCACCTGCGGCTGTGGCAGCCCGAGGATCTTCGCAATCTGTACGCGATCTTCAAAGACGCCCTGCCCCTGCGATAACACTTCTACCCCATCGCCATCGGGATAGGCGATGCAGGCTTCCGGCTCCATGAAACCGTGTTCGATCATCTGCGTCTGATACACGCCGTGTACCGTATACGCCGAATCCGCCAGCGCTTGCTCAATATCACCGCGATTGGTGATTGACTGTGACAGCACATTGCCGCCCTCGTGAATATGCGGAGTCTCTGGCTTCAGCGCTTCGTGCATGTCAGTGATGGGTTCCAGGACTTCGTACTCGATTTGTATCAGCTCAACCGCCTCACGAGCGATGTCTTCTGTTTCCGCCACCACGCAGGCCAGCACATCCCCGATATAGTGGGTTGTGTCCCCCTCGCCGACCATCATCGGCCAATCCTGCCGAATCAGCCCAACCACGCGATCCCCCGGAATGTCCGCCACTGTCAACACGCGGATCACACCAGGATGCGCTTCAGCTTCGGACGTGTCAATTTTGAGGATTTTCGCACGGGGATGGTCGCTGAACTTCAGTGCACCGTAGACCATACCGTCGATCTGGATGTCATCCACATAGCGATGCTGCCCCAGCACCAGATCGCGTGCCTTGTATTTGGGATGGCGCGAACCAACTTTGCCGTCGCCCGTCGGAGTTGGGACTTCCTCTTCTTTGCGGATTGCATCCGCAGCACATTCGATTGCATCGACGATCTTCTTGTAGCCCGTGCAGCGGCAGAGGTGCGGCGTCAGCGACTGTTCAATATCTTCCCGACTGGGTTCGGGATTGCGGTCAATCAGACTATTGGCCTGCATCACGATCCCTGGAATGCAGAAACCGCACTGTACGCCGCCCTTGCTGACGAAGGCATTGGCGAAAACGCTCTGGCGATATTCGCCCAGCCCCTCAGTCGTCGTGATGCGTGCTCCGTCGATCTTGCTCATCGGCGTCACGCAGGAGAGCAGCGCCTTCTCATCAACCTGTACTGCGCAGCAGCCGCAGGCCGCCTGCGGGGAGCAGCCATCCTTGGGGGAGATGATGCCTTCGTGTTCGCGCAAATAGGTCATTAAGGGCAATTTCGGATCGCCCGTATACTCGCGTTCTTCCCCGTTCAGCCGGAATTTAACCATGTCCAACTCCAGAATATTTCAACATAACCACTTATTTACGTCGGAAATCACTTCCACAGCGAGAGTGGGCAGGTTGGCATTGTATCCTTTATTCGCAAATGGCGTTGCTTGTGAACCACAAGAGATAAAAGCGACATCCGGTGCAAAACGCTGCCCGATTACTCGGTACTTCGATGACCCCTCCGTTGATGACCTCCACACGAGTATCGCCATACGCGCCCGCTGCATACAAGCGATCCAAAGCCTCGGCTGTGCGTTGGATTGGCTCGCGAATAACCATGGCACTCCTCCAAAATTCGTGCGGAAGTATCGCCATTATACGACAAGAACGTGTGCAGGGGCTGATCCATGACGCGCCCGTTGCAATAAATCCGCGACGGAGACGGACTGCCCCTACGTACCTCTGATCGTCAGGCCATCGTCAGCGCCATTGCAGCCTTCTGCACATGCAGGCGGTTTTCCGCTTCATCGTACACAACGCTCTGCGGGCCATCAATCACGCCGTCGGTCACTTCAATGTTGCGGTCTGCGGGCAAGCAGTGCATGTACATGGCATCTTCTTTTGCCATTTCCATCCGGCGCTCATCCGTGATCCAGTCGCTGTACTTCTTGCCGATTTCGAAGGCTTCGTCATTGTCTTCGGTGGTCAGCATGCAGCCCCAGGATTTTGCATAGATCACGTCCGCATCTTTGAAACCCGCGTCGAAATCGTCCAACATTTCGAACGAACCGCGCGATTTCTTCGCATTCTCCTTCGCCTGTTCCACGATGTCCGGCATCAACTTGAATTCCGGCGGATGAGTCAGGCGGACGTTCATGCCGTAGCGCGTCATCAGCAGAATCAGGCTTTGTGGAACGCTCATGGGCTTCAGGTAGCTGCTGGCGTAGGCATAGCTGACGTTGATCGTCAGACCGCGCGGGTCGCCCCGCTTCTCGATGATCGTCATCATATCGGCGAGAATCTGGAAGGGATGATAGTAATCATCTTGCATATTCAGCACCGGGACACGGCTGGCTTCCGCCACTTCGTTGAGGTACTTGTTGCCTTCCTGCCCCCAATCACTGCGACGGATGGCGAGACCATCGTTGTAGCGTCCCAGGATTTCGCCGATTTCTTTGGCAGTATCGCCATGACTGATCTGTGTGGTGCGGCTCTCGATGAACTGGGCGTGCCCGCCAAGCTGGGCCATACCCGCCTCGAAGCTGGCGCGGGTGCGCGTGCTCGAATAGAAGAAGAGCATCGCCAGCACCTTGTCGCGCAGATACGCATGCGGCTGATTCAGCGCTCGCTTGCGTTTGAGTTCGAAGGCCACATCGAAGAGTGTGTCCAGTTCTTCGCGTGACCAATCCTGTGTCGTGATTAAATCGCGTCCGCGTAAATGCGTTTGCATGATTTCTGGTTCCTTCCGTTTAGAGCCGATCTTTCAAGATCGCAGGCAATAGCGCATAGAACTTGGTGGCTTCGACGACATCCTTCAACGGCACATGCTCGTTGACGGCGTGGGCGTAGACCTCATCACCGGGGGCGAAGCCCAGAGAGGGGACACCGATTTTGCCGCGCCAGTAATTGCCATTCGTGGAAAAATCCCACTTTCCGGCGGGTTCTTCGCGCCCCCAGATGGTCTTGATAGTTTCCAGCCCCGCCTGAATGAAGGGATCCTCTTCATCCATTGCCCAGGAGGGGAAATATTGCTCGTATTCGAAGACCGCGCCTGTGTGACTGGGCGTATCATAGACCAGTTCCCGAATTTCGAAATCGTCACGAACCTCTTCCGGGATCGCGTTCCAGATCGACTCGAGGACACTCTCGCGGGTTTCGCCGAAGGTAATGCGCCGATCCACGAAGATGGTGCATTCATCGGGCACGGCGTTGGTGCTGGGGCTGATCGTCGAGATGCGCGTGACGGTGATGCGCCCCTGCCCCAAAAACTCGTGTGTCGGCAAGTTGGCATCCATTTCTTCGATGGCTTTGACCAGCTTCATCATCTTGTAAATGGCGTTATCGCCCATGTAGTTGCTGGCTGCATGGGCGCTCTTCCCCTTGCAGGTGACTTCCATCTCCATGCGGCCTTTATGCCCGCGATAGACTTTCATGTTGGTCGGTTCGCCGATTACGACGAAATCCGGCGTCACGCCTTCCCATTCAACGAAGGCCTGGCAGCCGATGCCGTCACACCATTCCTCAATATTGCCCAGGTAATATACGGTGTAGCCGTCCAGCAAACCCAGGTCGCGGGCCATTGCCATCCCGTAGATCATACCGGGGGTACTGCCTTTTTCGTCCAGCGCACCGCGTGCGTAGAGGTTGCCGTCTTCGACTTTCCCCTCGAAGGGATCCCATTCCCACTGCGAAGGGTCACCGATGCCAACGGTATCAATGTGACTGTCGTAGAGCAGGATCGTATCGCCGTCGCCGATGCGCCCGACGATCGAACCGTATTGATCGACATAGACCTCATCGAAGCCCAGTTTTTTCATCTCCTCGCCGATGCGCGCGCCCACTTCGCCGATGTCGCTGTCCATGCTGGGGATCGCGACGATCTCGCGAAAGAAGCGCAGAATCTCATCATGGGCTTCTTCGACAAGGGTATTCAGTTTTGCGATGACTTCATCCATAGCGTCAGTTTCTTCTCCTGCGGAAGTCGTGTAGATTCGCGGATGGTGACAGAATCCATCTCATCCACGCCATTCAAACAGATCACGCAACGCTGTCGCGCGATGGTCGCAGAATATAACACACGCGAGAACATTTCGCCTACGCGATGTTCAGCCCGCGCCTGCCATCATCGCGCCGATGCGCTCTATCTGCACCTCATCGCGCCCTACCTCGCCGACGATTTCGCCCTCGTACATCACCAGGATACGATCCGCCAACAGCAAGATTTCATCCAGGTCTTCGGAGATGAGCAGAATAGCCGTGCCCTGGCTGCGTTGTTCCAGCAGGCGGCGGTGAATGTATTCAATTGCGCCGATGTCGACGCCGCGTGTGGGTTGTGCTGCGAGGATTACATCGGGTTCGGCATCCAATTCGCGAGCGAGGATCAGCTTCTGAATGTTGCCGCCAGAGAGGTTGCGGACGCGAGTCTTCTGCGTCGGTGTCTTGATCTC
Source organism: uncultured Anaerolineaceae bacterium (assembly GCA_964549915.1). Taxonomy (GTDB): domain Bacteria; phylum Chloroflexota; class Anaerolineae; order Aggregatilineales; family Phototrophicaceae; genus JAUZRW01. Next base: position 109,762 of record CAZJWX010000004.1, read on the forward strand.
GTAATGTTTGATCGCACGCTGGCAAAAATCGGCAATCGTGCTGAAATTCATGAACCATCCCCAGCGCGTGAAGCGCCGATCGCGGTAGTCGCGCAGGATGTAATTCTCCGTCACCGTGAATTCCTTCACGATGCCATCTTCCATACGCTCTTCCGGGATGTACGAGACGCGCATGGCCTTGATACGCGCAGCAGGCGCATTGGTGATGTCCTGTCCGCTCACCCGCACACTACCATTTTCGACCTTACGCAGCCCCGCAATGACTTCGGCGAGTTCACGCTGACCGTTGCCAGAGACCCCAGCAACGCCGACGATTTCGCCGGAACACACCTGTAGCGAGACATTCTTCAGGCGGTCATCACCCGTTTCGCCCTTCGCCGTGACATTCTCCAGCGAGAGCCGTGCTTCACCCGGCATCACCTCTTCGTACTCGTACTGGAAGACAACCGGATGCCCAACCATCAGCTCTGCGAGCAATTCCCGCGTCGCATCCGCTGTGGGGATGGTATCGACATGACGCCCCCCACGCAGCACTGAAATCCGATGCGTGAGCTTGAGCACTTCGTTCAATTTGTGCGAGATGAAGACCAGCGCATGTCCATCCTTCGCCATAATGCGCAGCGTATCGAAGAGATTGTCCGCTTCTTGCGGGGTCAAGACGGCGGTCGGTTCATCGAGAATCAGCAAATCCGTGCCCTTGTAGAGCGCACGCAGAATCTCCACGCGCTGACGCTCACCGACGGAAAGCTGCCAGATGGGGCGGGTCGGATCAATGTGCAGGTTGTAGCGTTCGGAAAGTTCTCGCAGGCGGCGCGAGACCACATCCAGATCGAGCCGGAAACCGCGCGACGATCGCAATCCCAACGCGACATTTTCGGCGACGGTCAGCGATGGCACGAGCATGAAATGCTGGTGTATCATGCCGATGCCATTCTGAATCGCCTCGGTGGGCGAGTTAATCTGGACGGGCTGGTCGTTGATCGAAATGCTGCCTTCATCGGCCTGATACAGCCCATAGAGAATCTTCATCAGCGTGGATTTGCCTGCGCCGTTCTCGCCGAGCAGGGCATGAATCTCACCGGAATGGACATCAAAATCCACTTGATCAACCGCCAAAACGCCCGGGAACTGCTTCACGATTCCCTGCATGGCGACCCGCTGAATACGTGTTGCTGCCGCTTCCATAACTCGCTATCCCTCAGAAACAAAGGGGGATGCGTGGCAGGCCACCGCACATCCCACCCGTTTTCGTTTCAGTTCAGTCTGCGTAATCAGCCTTCTTCAGTGGCTTCCGGTTCCGGTGCCTCTTCCTCATCTTCCGGGAAGATCACGATGTCACCCGCCACGATGCCTTCAGTCAGTTCATCGACCTGCGCTTGCAATTCCGCAATGGCTTCTTCATCACCACCCGCATAGAATTCGCTGATCTCCATCGCCAGGCCGCCGTTTTCCAGGTCAATGGTGAACGCCTGACCACCCAGAGTGCCTTCATCCATCAGGCCGATGATCTCTTCCAGAACGACTTCCCACTTATAAACCTGGAAGACCACACCTGACTCAGCCGCGAGTTCTTCCTGGCTGGTCTGCGTGCCGAACCAGAGCAACTCCTCGTCCAGCGCAACCGCGATCGGCCCGACCACCATCTGCGCCGTGCCCGTCAGGATGTCTGCTCCATTGGCGACATGGGTGTTGGCGGCTTCCGTTGCCAGCGGCACATCGCCGAAGGACTGGATGTAGACTACATTCACTTCCGCATCGGGGTCGGTGGCTTCCGCACCTGCGACGAAACCATCCACATAGAGCTTGGCGTCGCCCACTTCAATCGGGCCAACGACGCCGATCACGCCGCTCTCGGTCATTTCCGCCGCAATGACGCCATTGATGTAACCGCCCTCTTCTGCCGCAGCGGTGTAAGCAAAGACGTTATCCAGCCCGAAGGTATCTTCATCCGTGCCCCAGGCAAAGGAAATTTCCGGGAATTCCGGCGCGAGTTCTTCCAGAATCGAGCCATACTGCGAACCATGCGCGATGACCAGATCGTACTCGCCCGATGATGCCCAGTCGCGCAGCGCCACTGCTGCATCATCGACGACGAACGTGCCATCCTGGAAATCGAATTGGAAGTTCTCTTCGCCGTGAGTTTCCTGCATTGCCAGCAGGGCATCATACATGCTCTGGCTGAAGGCCAGGTCGTCGGTCGCGCTGGGAGCAACCACCGCCACGCGGAAAACGTCGTCTTGCGCCAGGGTCGGCGCCAGTACCAGTGTGAACAGAACCATCAGTAGAGCAATGCGTTTGACCATGTGCGTTCCTCCGTCGAGTCTTACATTGAATAAAGCTGCATATATGGGCAACAGGAACAAGCCGCCGCGTACTGGCTTCCCCCGCCTGTTCCCCTACATACCACGAGTGAATGGTTTGGTGAGCGCGGTCGGTTTCTCCCGGCTACGCGAAGTGAGCACCAACGCCAGGATCGTGATGATCGGCGGTGCCATCACGGTGAACTCCGACGGAATATCGACGCCGATGACATTAATTTGCAATTGTAGCGCGTTGACGAAGCTAAACAGCAGCGCCCCCGCCATGACGCCGTAGGGACGCCACGCGCCGAAATAGACCAGCGCCACCGCAATGAAGCCCTGCCCCGCCGTGAGGTTCTGCTGGAAGACATTCAGCAGCGCGATGGAAAGCGATGCACCTGCCAGGCCAGAGAACATGCCGCCGATGATGACACAGGCGTAACGCACCCTCGCCACGCTGACCCCCATCGCATCCGCCGCTTCGGGAGTCTGCCCGACGGCACGCACCGAAAGGCCGAAGGTGGTCTTATTCAGCACATAGGCCGAAATCGGCACCGCCAGAAAGGCTGCGTAAACCAGAATGCTGTGATCGAAGAAAATCTGCCCGATCCCCAGAAATTCGATGTCCGACAGGATGGGAAAGTGAATTCGTGGGAAGCCATCGACCGAGCGCGGCGTACCGACCAGTTCCTGGAAGAGCAGTTCGCTCAAGCCCAGGCCGAAGAGGTAGATGCCGATGCCACTGATGCCCTGTTCTGCCTTGAGCGTCACGCTGACGAAGGCCGTCGCCAGCCCCATCAAAGCGCCGATGATGAGGGCAACCAGCACCCCCAGCAGCAGACTCCCCGTTTGCAGCACGGCATAGAATGCGCTAAACGCCCCCAGCAGCATGATGCCGTCCACACCCAGGTTGAGCACGCCGCTGCGCTGCCCGTACATTTCACCCAGGGCGGCGAAAAGGTAGGGCGTCGCCAAACGGATGGTGGTGGCGAATACACTGGCAGTAAAAATACTCTCGATCATGACGGTTGCTCCGCCTTCTCTTTGGGTATCTCGACTCCTTCGCCCGTCGTCACGCGTGCGAGTTCGGTCAGGTTGCGCCGCTGCATCCGCCGCTGGATGAAAAACTGGCTGCTGACGACGAAGACGACGACGATCCCGTTGATTGTGGTGATGAGCGATGCATTGACGCCGACTTCACGCTGCATATTCTGTGCGCCGACCAGCAAGCCGCCGAAGAGCGCCGATGACGGAATCGCCCCCAGCGGGTTCAAACCGCCGAAGAGCGCCGCTACGATGCCATTGAATCCGGCACTGGCCGTGAAACCCGCTGGTGAGCCGTCAGTTTGCAGGCGATATTGCAGCCCCAGAACCTGCACGACACCGGCCAGCCCTGCCATGCCCCCGGCCAGGAACATCGCCAGCACCATCTCACGTTTGACGTTCATCCCCGCGTAACGCGCGGCACGCTGGTTCAACCCAACCGCGCGAATGCGGAAGCCGATGATCGTTCGGCGCAGCAAAATGTAGATGACGATGGCCAGGACGATCGCAATCAGCAGACCCCAGTGCAACCGCGTGCGATCGAAGAGACTGCCATCGAAAAAGGGAATGGTCAGGCGCGGCAGTTGGGCGATGTCTACAATACGCGCAGTTTTGGGGATGTTGTTGAAACCCGCCGCTTCGGGGTCAAGCATGGGGCCATTCAACAGGTAATTCATCAACTGCACCGCCACCTGATTGAGCATGATGGTGCTGAGAATCTCGTTCACATCGAAATAGGCCTTGAGGAAACCCGCGATCCCGCCGTATAAGCCGCCTGCGATGAACGCGACGACCAGCGCCAGCGGAATCACGAGCCAGCCAATCGAGTCGCCGACGCTGATGGTGACGGCTGTCCCCGCCAGCGCCCCCAGGATCATCTGCCCCTCGCCACCGATGTTGATGACACCACCCCGGAAGGCGATGGTAATGCCAATCGCGACGAACAGAATCGGCGTGGCTTTCACGAGCGTTTCGGCAGTGGAATTCTCAGTTCCGAATGCACCCTCAACAATCGCGGCGAAGGCCACCAGCGGGTTCGCCCCCAGCGAAAGCAGCAAGAGTGCCGAGACCAGCAGCGCCGCCAGAATCGCCAGGAAGGCAGGTACCAGGTCGGAAAGGCGGTTTAATGGAGTTCGGAGGGTAGTTCGCAATGCCTGCATTCAGGGTTTTCCATACCACATAGCCATTGGGTAAGCAGGTGTAGCCGATACCAGGAGCAGCCGCGGGAGTCGGTCAACTTGTGAAGCAGTACATGTCGGGAGACAGCAATGCAGGTCAGGTGCCGCGACGGAACTGCACAACTCGCACGCTAGGATAACAGGCCAGCGCGTTCGACGAATTGGACAACTCTACGAGATATTCCGCCCTATCTTCATACACTTTTAATAAGCCTGTTTTCTGCGCGTTCAAGCCGCTTCCATATAGGCGAACGCTCCACTGTCAATCAGCGTGGATTTGAGATTACCCTGATTGTTAAGAGTTGACAAATCAATGTGCTGAATGTCATGCATGTGCACTACATTGCCGCGCCGGAGTCCGCCACATGTGCAGAAACAACGGATTGATATACAATCCTCGCACGGGCACAGGCGCGAGGGTCTTCCTCGACCACCACTAGATTGGATGCACCATGCAAGCGAGAGGCAAACTGGCCGTCATTGCCATCGGCGGCAATTCCATCATCAAAGACCCCAAGAATCCCGGTATCGCGCGGCAGTGGGATGCCGTGCGGCAGACAACCGACCACATCGCGCATGTCATCGCAGCGGGGTATCAGGTCGTCATCACGCATGGCAACGGCCCACAGGTCGGCTATATTCTGCGGCGCGGTGAAATCGCGGCGAAACACGGTATCCACGATGTCCCCCTGGATCTGGTCGTGGCGGATACCCAGGGCAGCATCGGCTACATGCTGCAACAAGCGCTGGACAATTCCATCCGGCGCATCGGGATCAGTCGCACGGTCGTGTCCATCGTGACGCAGGTGCGTGTCAGCCCGCACGATCCGGCCTTCCAGAACCCGACAAAGCCCGTTGGCGGCTTCATGAGCGAAGAAGAAGCTCAAAAATCCGAAGCCGATGGCTGGCACGTCATGGAAGACGCGGGACGTGGATGGCGGCGCGTGGTTCCCTCCCCCAGGCCAGAGACGATCCTGGAAATCAACCCGATTCATGATCTGATGATGGCGGGCTATATCGTCGTCGCGTCCGGGGGCGGTGGGGTACCCGTGGTGCGCAATGAGCAGGGCAGCCTGCGCGGGGTCGCAGCCGTCATCGATAAAGACCTTGCCAGCAGCCTATTGGCGGAAAAACTACGCGCAGATGTCTTCTTGATCTCGACGGGTGTGCCGCAGGTCTACCTCCACTTCAACACGCCACAGCAGCGCGCGCTGGATTCGATCACGCTGCAAGAAGCCCAGCAGTACATTGACGAAGGTCACTTTGCGACGGGGAGCATGCTGCCGAAGATGCAGGCGGCGGTGCAGTTCATCCGCAATGGTGGCCCACGCGCGATTATCACCGATCCGGAACATTTGCTGAAGGCCATTCAAGGCGAGGCCGGAACGCACATTCTGCCGGGATGATCGCAGCAACACGTAAGGAAAGCAACAGATGGTACCGATCAAGACTTTGCGCGATACCGTGACCGGGGCGGATTTCGCCCCGGATGGAATCGCCTATTTCAACCCGGATGTGGGACAGGTTGCCACGCTGGATGTGCTCTACGATTACGAAACGCTTCGTGCAACCGTTGACCGCGATAAGCTCAGTGCCTCACGGGAGACGACGCTCTGGCGCTACGGGGATTTGCTGCCGATTGCACCGGACACGCAGGTTCCGCCGCTGGCTGTCGGCTGGACGCCGCTGTATCCCGCGCCGCGCCTGCGCGAATCCCTGGGCTTGCGCCAGGCCTGGGTCAAGGATGATGGTGCCAACCCCACTGGCTCACTGAAAGACCGCGCCAGCACGATGGTCGTCGCTCGTGCGCTGGAAATGGGCGTAAAAGTCGTCAGCACTGCCAGCACGGGCAACGCTGCTGCGGCACTGGCTGGCGTGGGTGCATCGGTGAACTATGCCGACATGGACATCATCATCTTCGTTCCCGCCACAGCCCCGGAAGCCAAGATCGCGCAGCTCCTGGTCTATGGCGCGACGGTGCTGCTGGTCGAAGATACCTATGATACCGCCTTCGACCTCTGTTATGAGATGTGCGTCGCCGAGAACTGGTACTGCCGCAACACCGGAATCAACCCCTTCACGACCGAGGGCAAGAAAACTGCCGCCTATGAAATCGCCGAGCAGTTGAACTGGGAAGCTCCCGACGCCGTTGTGGTCAGCGTGGGTGATGGCAGCATCATCGGCGGCGTGTACAAAGGCTTCTGGGACCTGCACCAACTGGGCTGGATCAATCGCATGCCGCGGCTGATCGGCGTGCAGGCCAGCGGGAGTTCGCCCCTGGTGAAAGCCTGGGAAAATGGCGTGGACGCAGTCGATATGCAGCGGGAGGAGGTACAGACGATTGCAGATAGCATCTCCGCCGGGTTGCCCCGCGACCGCGTGAAGGCGCTACGTGCCGTGCGCGAAACGGGCGGTGCCTTCGTCGCTGTACCGGATGAAGAGATCATCGCGGCGATTCCCCAGTTCGCCCGCCTCACTGGTGTCTTCGCTGAACCAAGCTGTGCGGTAACCTACCCTGGCGCAAAACGCGCTTTAGAAGCAGGCTATTTGAAGCCCGACGATCGCGTAGTCTTCCTGAGCACGGGCAATGGCCTGAAAGATGTACGCCGTGCGCAGGAATCCGTCTCGGGGGGACTGCGAGTCGCCCCCAGCATGGACGCCATTCGCGCAGCTTTGAACCTGTAGAGAATCATCAATCGTAGGAGCAAGACCGTGATTACTGGCCCGACATTTGAAGAGATGCTGCATCCAGAAAAGATTGCCCCGGAAATCCGGGCACGTGCGCTGGCTGCGCTGAAAGATGACCCACTCGATCCCATCAACCTGTTCAACATCACCTGGCGCGATGCCGACAACAACATTCATTACGTGGTGCTCCCCCCCGAACTGACAGGAGTCAAAGCCCCGATTGTGGTCATGTACGGCAGGGAGTTCCCTTCCGGCAGCCACAAGGTCGGCCCTGCCTACTCGATTCTGCTGGAAAAGGAACTCTTCGGCGAAGTCGATCCGGCAGTGCACCGCCTGGTATGGCCTTCCACCGGGAATTACGGCATCGGCGGTGCCTGGGTCGGCGGACGCATGGGCTGCAACAGCCTGGTCGTGCTGCCGGAGGAAATGAGCCAGGAGCGCTTTGATCGCATCGAGAGCTACGGCGCACAGGTCATCAAAACCATCGGCTCCGAAAGCAACGTCAAGGAAATCTACGACGAAACCTGGCGCTTGCGGCAAGACCCCAACACCCGCGTCCTGAATCAGTTCGAGGAAATGGGCAACTACCGCTTCCATTACCATGTCACGGGCAATACCGCTGTCGAACTCATGGCGGAATTGCAGGAAAAAGGCATCGGCAACGGTAAAACGGCGGCCTTCGTCTGGGCGATGGGCAGCGCGGGCACGATTGCCGCCGGGGATCGCCTGAAGCAAGTCTTCCCGGATTGCAAGATCGTCGGCCTGGAACCCGTGCAGTGCCCCACAATGTTCAGCAACGGTTACGGCGCACACGAGATTCAGGGCATCGGCGACAAGCACGTCACCTGGATCCACAACACCTTCAACATGGATGCACTGATGTGCATTGACGACATGGACTGCCTGAAGGGGTTGCAATTGCTCTCCGAACCCATCGGGCGCGAGACACTGGTCAGGCGCTATGGTGCAGATGAAGAACTGGTTGAAAAACTCGGTGATCTCTTCGGCATCAGCAGCATTTGTCACATCCTCGGCTCAATCAAGACTGCCAAAGAATTTGACTTCGGCGAAGATGATGTAATCCTCACCGCCGCCGCCGACAGCCTGGATCGTTACTATTCCGTGATGGATTGGATGCGAGCACAATATGGCGCACTGGACGAGGCCGCCGCTGTTGGGCGCATTGAAGGGGTGTTTTACGGCGCGAAGACCGATTACGTCCAGCATGCGACCCCCAACAATCACCAGCGCTGGCACAATCTCAAGTACTACACCTGGGTGGAACAACAGGGCAAAACCATCGCCGAACTGGACGCCCAACGCGACCCGGCATGGTGGGAAGCGCACCAGCAGCGCGTCGCTGAAATCGACGAACGCCTGCTGGAAGAGCGCAAAAAAGCCACACAAAAAGCCTGAATGTAGTCAGGGAGGCAAACGACTGTGAACATGGCCTTCGAGGAAATTATCACGTTCCTGGCATCATCTACCAACTGTGGATTAGCTCATAGCGTACAAGCTGCCTGAACGCTTGCAGCAGCGGATAAGCGAATTGCTAAAGAAAAATCGTGCGGTTGCAGGCAAAAGCAAAACAAAATCAGGGTAGCCAATGACACCCCGTATATCGGCTGCCCTCCGGCCAGAAGCCACTGGCGTGGAATTGGCATTCCACTTCTCACACAAAACAACAAGTATTGAGGCCCGGACACGCCAGAAGAACCACCTGGCTGAATAAGAACACCTTGTTCAACAAGTGATTGAACGGGCGAACAATTGCTGTGAGTAGTGCCTCAGGAGCGGATGTGAGCGGGCTGTACTACTGTGCTGTCCAGCCTCCATCCACAAGCAATACCGATCCCGTGACCAGCTTCGCCGCTGAGGATGCGAGGTAAATCACCGCGCCAGCGACATCCATCGTATCGCCCACATGCCCGATGGGGAGCCGCGAGAGGACATCTTCGGCGAATTCCGGCGTATCCAGGCGCTCGGCAGTGCCGGGGGTACGGATGAACGTCGGCGCAACGGCGTTGACGGTGATTCCGTGCTGTGCCCATTCCAGTGCCAGCACGCGCGTCAGTTGATCCACGCCGCCCTTAGTCGCGCAGTAAACCGCATGGCGCAAGATACCAACCTGCCCCGCCTGCGAACTCATGTTGATGATGCGTCCACCGCGCCCTTGCTCGATCATGCGCCGTCCTGCCGTCTGACACATGAAGAACAAGCCCTTCAGGTTGACATCCATCATCTCGTCCCAATCCGCTTCCGTCACATCAACAGCATCGTGGTTGTAGCCCAGTCCAGCGTTGTTCACCAGGATGTCGATTTGCCCGAAGCGCTCCACCGTCCAGGCGATGGCATTGCCGATGCTGGTGAGGCTCTTCATGTCCAGCGCTACCGCCAGCGCCGTCCCGCCCTCTGCCTCAATTTCACCGACCAGTTGTTGCAGAGCATCCATATCGCGCGCGGCTGCAACCACCTTCGCGCCCGCGTTCGCCAACGCCTTCGCCAGATCATAGCCAATACCCCGGCTCGCGCCCGTCACCAGCGCCACCTGCCCACTCAGATCAAAACTCGGATATTCCATGAGGTTTCCCTTCGCAAAAGAGTCAATCTTGCGGCCAGTATACCAACGTGTGCGGTTCGCGTTGACACCGGCTCGGTCTCATGCTACGCTCATTGCCAGGAAATTGTATAACTAAGCCAGAGGTGTGCCAGAACCCGGATGTTCGGCACACAATTGGGGAAGACCGGTGAAAGTCCGGCGCTGTCGCGCAACGGTAAGTGACAGTTTTCAGTCTATAGTGTTCGGTCATCAGTCAAAAAAGCTGATCCCTGAACACTGACAACTGATAACTGAACAAGCCCGAATGCCTGCCTCTGCCTTAGCTCGTGATGACGGCAGTATTGCCGGAGACCTTCGCGTCAAAAGGGAGACGAGCGTGGTGATAACCTTCGTGTTGCAACCCCGCCCCCAGCGGGTTTTTTCTTCTATGTGCCCAACCGCTGCATGGCTCCAACTGCGACGGAGCGGCCCAGGCCGCGCACCGGTCGATGCTGTTCGTCAACCAGCCTTCGCTCGTAACAAACAGCATCCATGACCCAATTCCGCAGGAGGAAACCATGAAAACCCGCACCTTGTTCGTCGCATTATGGCTCGTGCTGTTGGCGATCCTTCCCGCCGCCGCGCAAGACGGCGCGCTGGAGGCCAACCTGACCGACGAATGCGTCACCGACTATGACCCGGAAACCGACTACTTCCCGGAAAAAGTCGAAATCATAAACGCGCAGAACCTGAGCGTGGAGTACTTCAACAATTACAAAGTCGTGACCGTCAGTGGCAGCACGGCGGACTATCGCTACGTACTGCTGCAATGTGGCACCCCAGTGCCAGAAGGCGATGCCTTACCGAATGACGCACAGGTGGTACAAGTCCCAGCAGAAGGGATCGTGACGCTCTCGACGACTTACCTTCCAGGGCTGGCAGAACTCGGCCTGGCGGAGCAGCTCGTGGGCATGGATAGTTTCCTCTTCACCAGCACGCCGGAGATTCTAGAACGGATCGAAAGCGGTGAGTTGATTGAGGTTTCGCCCAATTTCGAGTTGAACCTGGAACTGGTGCTGGAAGCCGATCCTGCCCTGGTGATGACCGATGACTTCGATCCCGGACGGATCACGCAGTTGATCGATGCGGGCGTGGTCGCAGCGGTGAACACCGACTATCTGGAACAGACCCCACTGGGACGCGCTGAATGGCTGAAGTACGCGGCTCTCTTCTACAACGAAGAGGCCGAAGCGGAAGCGATCTTCGAGGAAATCACAGCAGCCTATGAGGAAGTCAGCGACCTCGCTGACGACATCCCCGAAGAAGACCGTCCGGTCGTGCTCTGGAACAGCTTTTCCACCTTCGTGGAAGCCTGGAGCATCCCCGGTTCACAGACGTATTCCGGCTTCTTGATCGAAGCTGCAGGCGGCAGAATCGCCCTGGGCGAAGAAGCGGGGGAAGCCAGCGCCCTGTTGAGCTTCGAGGCCGTTTATGAGGGCGCATTGGATGCGGACATCTGGGTACCCGGTCTCTTCAATATCAGCACGCTGGAGGACATCTTCGCGATGGATGCACGCTACGCTGACTTCGAGGCTGTGCAAGAGGGCGAAGTCTGGAATTACGACCTGGATGTGAACGCCAACGGCGGCAACAACTACTTCGAACTGGGCGTGATTGCGCCGCATCTCGCTCTGCAAGACCTGGTGGCGATCTTCCACCCGGAGCTTTTGCCCGACCACGAATTCAACTTCTTCCGCCTTGTTGAAGCAGCAGAAGAATAGATCACGGGAGCATAGAAATGTGGCAGCGAAAATCCCTGCTGCCACATCTTTCGATTGGAATACGCTATGACTGATGCACTTTTCCAGCCCATTCCCCGCCCCGCCGATGCAATCAGGGAGCGCGAAATACCACGCCTGAACCTGGGGCTGCGTCCCTTACTACTGATTGGCTTGCTGGCGGGTCTGGCGCTGATATTCTTGATCGCGCTGGCGGTTGGCTCGGTGACGATCCCCTTTGACCAGATCATCGCTGTATTGCTCGGCGGCGAAGCTGAAAAAGCCTCCTGGACGAACATCGTCCTCAAGTTCCGCCTGCCCAAGGCGCTGACCGCCACCCTGGCGGGAGCCGCGCTGGGGGTCAGCGGCCTGATGATGCAGACCTTCTTCCGCAATCCACTGGCAGGACCCTATGTACTGGGAATCAGTTCCGGTGCGAGCCTGGGAGTGGCAGTCGTCGTGCTCTCCGCAGGAACCGTTGGCGGGACAATGCTTGCGGGTTTGGGACTCACGGGCGATCTGTTGCTGGCGACTGCTGCTGCAATGGGCGCGGGGGCTACGATGCTGATCGTTCTGCTGGTCGCCAGCCGTGTGCAGAGCAGCATGACCCTGTTAATTCTGGGCTTGATGATGGGCTATCTCGTGTCTGCGATGGTCAGCATGTTGCTCTACTTCTCTATTCCAGAGCGCATTCAAGCCTACATCAACTGGACGTTCGGCAGCTTCGGCAGCGTCACCTGGGATCAGATGCCGATTTTGGCTGTGGGTGTGGTACTCGGCCTGCTGATTTCCCTGCTGCTGACGAAAGCCCTGAATGCCCTGCTGCTCGGTGAAGGCTATGCCCGCAGCCTGGGCTTGAATGTGACGTTGATGCGGCTGGCAGTTGTCGGCTCAACTGCGCTGCTGACGGGTATCGTGACGGCGTTTTGCGGCCCCATCGGTTTCGTGGGTATCGCCGTGCCACATTTGACGCGCAGCCTCTTCAACACGTCGGATCACCGCTTGCTGGTTCCCGGAACGATCTTGCTCGGTGCAATGATCGCCCTGGTTGCCGCGATTCTCGCCGAAGTGCCGGGGAATAATCTGGTGCTGCCGCTGAATGCTGTGACCGCGCTCATCGGCGCTCCTGTCGTGATCTTCGTCATCCTGCGCCAGCGCAATCTGCAAAAATCCTTCGGAGCCTGAGTGATGGCTACACCGAAGAAATCTGTGCTGCGAACGCACAGTCTCGCAATCGGCTACGGCACGCCACGTAAGCCGGATGCCATCATCGCGGAAGATTTGAATCTCACCCTGCATATTGGCGAATTGGTCTGCTTGCTGGGACCCAACGGCGCAGGGAAATCCACGTTGATGCGCACCATTGCCGGGATGCAGCCACCGCTCAGCGGAACCATCACGCTCTCTGGCGATGATCTCAGGCAGCTACAACCCCGCGAACGCGCAACACGTCTGAGTGTCGTGCTGACGGAACGCCCCAACGTCGGCTTATTGAATGGCTACGCCCTGGTTGCACTGGGACGGCATCCCTATACGGATTGGATGGGCAGGCTCTCGCGACATGATGAAGCGGTGGTGCGCTGGGCAGTGAAAGCCGTCGGCGCAGTAGACATCGCCGAGCGCCCTGTGATGGAACTCAGTGACGGACAGCGCCAGAAATTGATGATCGCCCGCGCATTGGCCCAGGAATCCGAGTTGATTCTGCTGGATGAGCCGACGGCTTATCTCGATCTACCACGCCGTGCGGAGGTTATGCAGTTGTTGCGGCAGCTTGCAGCCGCAACGGGACGTGCGATTCTGCTGTCTACACACGACCTCGACCTGGCGCTGCGTTCGGCGGATGCGCTCTGGCTGATGTCCGGCGGCACGGTGCGCGTCGGTGTGCCAGAAGATCTGGTCATCAGCGGCGAATTCGAGGCGGCCTTCCAGGGTGAAGGGGTGCGCTTCGACCGTGCGACAGGAGCCTTCCGCATGGAACGCAGGCGCGGACCTCGCGTCACCGTGTTGGGCGAGGGTATCCCCCAGGAGTGGACGCGCCGCGCCCTGCAGCGGGCTGGCTTCGACCTCAGCAGCGATGGCGTCGCGCCGCCGATTCAGGTCGAAATCAGCGGCGATGAGCAGCATCCCACGTGGCACCTGCATCAGAACGGCAGCACATTCCAGTATCGGAGCATCCGGGCACTCCTCGATGCGCTCACATCATGATTGTAGTTCTGGCGCTTGCATCCGCTGTAAGACGTACTTCTCCACGACTTGCCCCCCCTGGATGTGCTCTTTGATGATCTTCTTGAGCGCTTTCTTGTTGGGGCAGCGATACCAGACGCCATCCGGGTAGACGATCACGACGGATCCCAGTTTACAGGCCCCCAGGCAGCCCACCTTGGAGCGCTTGACGCGCAGGCTGTCTTTGCCCAGCAGCTTACGCGCTTCCTTCAGCAACCCCTTCCCATCACAATCGCTACCCGTGCAGAACAGTAGATGTCTTGTATAGGTCTTCATCACAATAATCCCTAGCAACCGATATACCTGCCCACGCTACCACAGGTAGACGGCTGTAATCTACGACGGCGGTTAACGGGGGCAGAAGCCGCCCGCAAGTACAAACTTTTGCTGATGAAAATCGAGCACTTAACCACCTCCGTCACAATCCTCACCTATGGTTAATCTTTGCAACAGGTAGTTCACATGCTCCGACGTGTGACATTTACAACAGCATCACATGATAGTTATCACCTTTATGACAATTTCGTTGTCTCTGCATTGATGATTTTATATCTCTAAACATGGATACGTGGTATCATGCGACAGAATTTAAGGGCAAGCCCCCAAGCTGCCACAAGCGTCATCAGGTAGACTCAAGTTTGATGGAACGACTCTTGGAGCATATGGAATGCATGACGTTGCGACGGTTCAACTACAACTCCGTGCCGAGAAGAGCAACGAAATCCCACGTTGGCTCGGGCGGGCTGTACATGCGGAATTTCTGTCCTCTTTACGCAGGACCAACCCCACAGTCGCCACCGAAATCCACGATCAGCGGGGGCCGAAGCCCTTCACTGTGAGCAATCTACTGGGCAACAACCTCCAACGTGCGCAACTGCAACACATCAAACGTGGAAAATGCTACTATGTAAAGTATCAAACGCTTCATCCTCGTCTGACTACTATGTTGCTGAGTCAGATGGTACCGCGTTGGCTGGATGCACGTTACACGATTCACGACCAATATTTTAGGGTTACGACGATTGACACACAGCCAGACACACAAGCTGGCTGTGCGACGTATCGTGACCTGCTAAATGGCGCGCAATTAGAGCGCTCCATTGGCTTCATCTTTGCTAGCCCTACTTCGTTTCGGCGCGAAAATACTCATTATCCCCTACCTGATCCTATACAAGTGTTCCTGAGTCTCTATAACCGCTGGAATGCATTTGCAGACATCCCAATGCCATCCGATGTAGCTGAAGCTATCAAATCGGAGATCGTGATCAGTCGTATGCATCAGATCCAAACCCACGTTATCAATTTCGCTCGCGGTCGCAAGGGCACCGTTACCGGGTTCACGGGTCGCGTCGTTTACCACGTACGGACTCCGGACTCGGATCTGCTGCGCTATCTGAATGCATTAGCGGCGTTTGCCCCATACTGCGGTGTCGGCGTGAAGACACATTACGGACTGGGGCGTGTGCGACTGATACACAATTAGCATATTTCGTTTCTACCCAAAGGAGCTTTTGACTATGCCACATGTTCGATTACCCCTCGAATTGGTCAGCCCCGCATTTACCAGCGGTGCTGATCCACGCAAACCAGAACTGCGCGTGCCAACTATACGGGGTCAGATCCGTTATTGGCTGCGTGCCTATCTAGGTGCATCGCTATCCGATCACCAGCAGGTGTCCGTATACGAGAACGCGCTGCTGGGATCAACCGGGACAGGATCCCTGGTGACTATGCGGGTGAGGCAACCGGAATTGAACCAAATCGGGGAGGTCAAACTCGTCCCCCATAGCAAAGATTTCAAAGCCAAGGCCCTCTTGCCAAGCACCGATGACGACATAGGAGGTAGATTCACACTGGAATTATCCACACCGCCAGGTGTCCCGTTTCCCGATGAGGTTGCCCATGCGGTCTCAATCTGGTTGCTGCTGGGTGGCGTTGGAAAGCGGTCGCGGCGCATGTTTGGTGCCGTGCAGCTACATGGAAAGCCAAAACGTAGCAAAGGGCATCCCGTGAATAAAGCCGATTTTGGCTGGTGGAAGCTTTGGTCTGACTTGCAGCAACAGCCACACCTATTTCGTGAAGAGCAAGATACACACATGCTTATTACGAAGCACGTCCTCGAAACGCATGTCCAGCACACAAAACGTGCATCACGCCCCACATATCCAACGCTGCATCCACGCTACAGCCGCGTTATTGTCGGAATGCTTCCATTTGAAACGGCAGAGGAGGCGAATCGCAAACTCTTCGATCTTCTTCGCAAACCGAAGTTCCGCGAGTATGAGGAGATGTTTGGCTTTGCGGCTAGTGACCGTCGCGCATCTCCGTTGATTGCAACCGTTAGACGCTTCGACGAGGCATACTACCCGGTACTCACGGTCATGCGTTCACCGCTGCATAAGAAAAACAAGTCTGAAAACTGGCAAATCGTGGATGAATTCATGGATGAAAGTGAGACGGTCTTCCAGGGTGAGACTGTCTGGGGAGGACACCTCGCATGAAATATTTCTATTTGTTCAAAATTGGGCCAGTACAGGCCTTCATTGCCACTGCCCGCAAATCGCGTGACCTGGCGGTCGGCAGTCGCCTGCTGAGCAAACTCGCCACTGCTGGCATCGGCGAAGCACAGAGCCATAAAGCAAATTTGGTGTATCCGGTCACCCTGGATGATGGTCAGCTACCTCAGTCCGTACCGCACCGTTTTGCCTTTGTTGCTGAAGGTGATCCGCAGAAAATCGCGAGGGCGGTGAAGCACCAAATTGAAAGTCAATGGGCAGTGTATGCCCGTCAGGTAGAAACCTTTATTGAAGCTCGCATTGGCGGTGGACAATGGCAATCAGCTTTCACCGAGCAAGTGAGCCAGTGGCCTCAGGTCACATGGGCGGCCGTACCTTATGACCAAAGTCATCACAGCGAAGCCGTAGAAGCAGCTAACCGGGTACTTGCTGCCCGTGCGAACACCAACTGGTTCAGCCAGATCAACGAAGTAGGTGGCAAATGTACACTCTCGGGCGCACAGGCCGCACTACCGCTGAACTGGAAGCGCCTGCGCGAAAAATTGGGAGACCGACAAGCACAGATCATCCGCGAAAACGAGCGGCTGGGTGCGCTGGCTTTGCTCAAGCGCTTAATACACCGAGCCAGCGGCGAATTCTCGGACATTGAGCGCCGATTCCCGGACACTTCTACGATAGCGGGATTTGACGAAAACACCATGAGCGCAGAAGACGGTGAACGCTACTACTTCGCGGTGCTGGCAATGGATGGCGATCATATCGGCATGCACTTGCGCAGCTTGCACACCTTGGCAGATCATCAGCAGTTTTCGCGTACCCTAGCACGCTTCGCGCAGGAGGACGCTCCCCAGATCGTACAGCAGCACAATGGAAATCTTCTATATGCAGGGGGGGATGACGTGTTGGCCTACATGCCCAAAGAGGATGTGCTCGCCTGCGCGGAAGCCTTGCGCCAAAGATTCGCAGAGCGCTTTAACAACCAACTTCACTCCAGCGCGGGCATTGCCCTTGCTCCACACAATTACCCGCTTGATCTGGTGCTGCAAACAGCGCGGGCAGCAGAGCGGGCTGCCAAAACCCGATATGGTCGCAACGCAGTTGTAGTGCAGGAGACCAACCGCAGTGGGCAGATACGCGAAGCTGGAGCGCATTGGGAAGTCGAGACGATGTCTGTCTTGAAGCAGATTCTGAACCTTCGTGATGCCTTCCAGAGTGCTGGCTTATCGCTCGGCATCGCCTACGACATTCTGGAGTTGCGCCAAAGCCTGGACGATAGCAAGTTCCCGCACAAGGGCGATACGCTGCTGGCAGACGAACCAACCGGACGGCGCGCCGTGCTGCAGCAGGCTCGAAACGCAGAATTGACGCGACTGCTACACCGCCGCATTGACCCGTCTCACCTTCATGACAACAAACACGTTTTCGCGGAAGAATGGAGCCAGAGGTTACAGCAACTTGCCCGCGGCATCACATGGGAGGGATTGGCAAACTGGCTGATTCTGGCTCGTTTTCTGGCTAAGGAGGCTAACAAGTAATGCAGTGGTATAAGTTCGATGCCAATGATGTCTGGATGTTTCGGGATAATAAGCCCTTTAACGCAGCCGAGAGTTTCGTCGCCCGCAGTGTCTTCCCCCCGAACCCACAGGTGATGACCGGAATGCTGCGCTCACACATCCTGGAGCGCAGCGGGGTAGACTGGCAGGTATATGCTGACGGCGGCGCTCCCACAGAATTGCTGGAGGCCATCGGTGGGCCAGGCAGCCAGGATATCGGAGCTCTCACCATTAACGGACCCTACATCGCTCACCGTGCTTCCAATGGAAACATTCAACGCTTCATTCCACAGCCGCTTGACCTGATTGTAGAGGGGGACAACTCGGAGGAAGCCCGCACAGCCGTATTACAACCGCAAAAGTCGACTCACTTCATCACCGAACCACCCTTTGACGACTGGCAGCCGCTGATGCTACCAGAACGAGTCGTCACGAGTAAGGCCGACCGTGGCTGGCTGAGCGATGTGCAATTCGCAGCGTATCTCGCAGGCGAAACAGTGACGCAGATCACGCCAACTTCCGCGCTCTTTCAGGTGGAGGAACACACGGGCCTGGCACTTGAACGAGGCCGCAAAACCGCCCGGGAGCATATGCTGTACCGCGCACAATTTATCCGTCCCGCACAAAACGTTGGACTACTAACGGCAGTATCAGACGGACTATTGCCCGATGCTGGTGTGATCGCGACCGGGGGGGAGGCACGTTTCGCGCATTTCACAGCCGTCGATTACGCACCGCCGCAGACCTCCCTCCCGTCCGGTTTTGTCAAGGTCGTGCTGCTAACACCAGCCTTTTTCGATGGCGGTGCCGGACCGAGCGACGAGGATTGGACGCCCTGGATGGGGCCAGACGCCCGCCTGGTCGCTGCCGCAATCGGCGACCCACTGTTGATCAGTGGGTGGGATATCGTGCGTAGGCGTCCCAAACCGCTGCGCCGCTACGTCCCCGCTGGTTCCGTGTACTACTTTGAAAACGCGGCCCCAACACAACGCCCCTTTACACAATCCCCACCGGATACCAACGTCAATCAAATGGGCTTCGGCATGGTTGCCTACGGAGCCTGGACTTACTAAATTCAGCACAAGGAGACCAATACTCATGAACACGAAACTTCTCTTCCTATACACTGAAACCCCGTTGCACGTTGGAACGGGTAGCACCGTCAGCGCGATTGACCTCCCCATCCAGCGCGAACGAGCAACTGAATTCCCCCACGTGCAGGGCAGCGGCATCAAAGGTGCGCTGCGCGCGCAGGCATCGACCACGGATGATGCAGCCGTCAACATCCTGTTCGGCAGCGATACCAACAGCGAACCCAGATTCGCTGGAGCCGCGCTGTTCGGCGAAGCCCAACTGGTTCTGTTCCCAGTGCGCTCACTCGCGGGCGTCTTCGCCTACGCCACCAGTCCATTGGCACTGGGACGGCTGGCACGCACTGCCACTTCCGCTGGACTGACGCTGCCGATCCCAGCCGATGTACCGCAAGAAAACCAGTGTTTCGTATCCGCCGATTCAACGGTGGTATCCGGGCGTGATGTAATACTGGAAGAATATGCCTTCAATGCCAATACGGACGCCGCCGTAGGCCAGTTGGGCAACTGGCTTGCTACAAACGCGCTGCCCGATAATGGAGGGTACACTTATTGGCGCGAGAATCTGGCACGTCGCCTGGTCGTCCTACCGGAAGATGCCTTCCGTGATTTTGTCAAGCACAGCACCGAGGTCACAACCCGTGTGCGTATTGATAACGACTCCAAGACCGTTCAAGACGGTGCACTGTGGACCCAGGAAGCCGTCCCGCCGGATGCTCTTTTCGTCAGCACCGTTGCCATTGGACGCTCTCGGAACCCAGACGCCGCACTATCCGCAGACGAACTGGCGGGAATCCTCACACAAGCCATCGGCAGCCGCATTCAGTTGGGCGGCGATGAAACGACCGGTTCCGGCATAGTCGCAGTGAGTTGGGCATAGGAGGCAATCACACCATGAGCAACCAGCAAACACTCCAGCAGGAACGTGCTGCCAGTGCATATCAGGCAGTACGAGCGGCAAAATCGAATGACTACGGTTCACTGGTGCGCAGGCTGCCCGCCTTGATTCAGCAGGACGGACTGGCTCAAGCGCTGGTCTTCCTGAAAGCGAAGGGCGAGAAGCACCATCAGGACGCCTATAACCATATCTCACAGTGGGTCATGGCGAAAATTGCGCCCAATCCGGAGCGTGATCTGCTTGATTGGCTGATGAGTACCGACAGTGGGGACTATCGTCGGGCAACCGCCGAAGCACTCGCTTATTTGAATTGGCTCAAACGCTTTGCTGAAGCGGAGGGAATCGGGAATGAGCAGGAATAGATCTCGGAAGCGCGGCGGGGGGGGTGGAATGCCTACCCCCACCTATGTCGTCCCCAAAGACACCCAGGACGCAATCAGAAGCGGAGGGGGCGTACAGAAGTGCGATAATCTGTCATTGATACTCAACCGCTACGTGCCGCAGCAGGCCATCCGTAACGAAAGCTTCAAGGAGGGCCGGAAAGACAAGAAGTACCAGAGCGAGTGGCTCATGCAGTTGGTTCGGGCATACACGAGTAACCGACTGCGTGCCATACAGCAGGGCGTATATGAGCGCTGGCTACTGACCACCGAGGGCGCAGACCGCTTCGAGATGGAGTTAGACGAGCGCCTGGTCATGGGTCTGGGGGGTGGCAGTGTGCTGGAAACGGGCATTACCCTCCGCCGCAATACGGGACTTCCCACGCTTCCCGGCAGTGCTCTCAAGGGTGTCGCACGCACCCATGCCGTCTACACGTTGGCGCAGAAATTACATATTCCACCACTTGCGCCGCTGGAGCGTGCGAGCGGACAGAAGCGGCTGACGCTGCTGGACAATCTGCTGGGAGCGTCTGACGAAGAGACGGCGATACCCATCCTCGATGACTTAAACCAGCAGTTGGACACGCCCCTCACCCTGGATCTGTTCGAGGAGGAGGAAGTGCAGTTGTTCCGGCTGGCGTTCGGCACGCACGGCAAGAATGCCGTTGCCGGGGCGTGTGTCTTCTTCGAAGCCGTCGTAACGGACATGCCCGACCAGCCGTTTGAAATCGATGTGATGACGCCGCACTTCCCGGATTACTACGGCAACGGCGGGCAAGAGCCGCCGACGGATGACCAGCAGCCCATCCCGGTACAGTTCATCACCGTCGCTAGCGGGACGCGCTTCGAATTTGCCGTCGGGCTGCGTCGTGACCTGCAAGATGCAAAACAAGAGCAATACGCCCCCGTGCAGGACTACGCCGTTGGGTCCCTGCGCAAGGCGTTGACCCAGTTGGGGATTGGTGGCAAGACCGCTGCTGGTTACGGCTTCTTCAAGGGTGTGCGATGAGGCACTACGTGCTAGCAACCCTTGGCGAGCGCCCCGCCGCTGTTGGCATGGGGATCGACTGCTTGCAGCGGCGGTATACGCCACTGGATGAGGCTGTATT
Source organism: uncultured Anaerolineaceae bacterium (assembly GCA_964549915.1). Classification (GTDB taxonomy): domain Bacteria; phylum Chloroflexota; class Anaerolineae; order Aggregatilineales; family Phototrophicaceae; genus JAUZRW01. The sequence continues at coordinate 131,059 of CAZJWX010000004.1, forward strand.
GCTGCACACCGATCCTCACCACTCGGGCATCAAGGACGCGCTGGCAGAGCTGAGCGAGCGCCTACCGCAGGAGTTCCCGGGACTGCCCGTGCGCAAATGGGAACTGCGCCGCGCCGATGGTTCCAGCATCGTTGACATCGACACCAAAGCTGACGCCGAGGCCTACTTCCGGGCCTTGCTGGCAGCCATGCAACACTACCGCCCCCTGGGGGAAATTCACTTGCTCGCTTCTGGCGGACGTAAAGCCATGAGCATGTACACCGCCATCGCCGCCAACTATATCCTGGGGGAGCGCGACCGCCTCTGGGTGGTACACGCCCCCCAGGACATCATGCAGAGCGGGGGCTACCGCGTGCCACCGGGACGGCAGGAGGATGTCCACCTCATTGACCTACCCTACATCCCGTCCCGCATGGTGCCGAACGCTGACCTGGAAATGATCCTCAACCAGCGAGGCAGCAAGCGCGATCGCTGGCTGCAGGACTGCACAGCCGCCGAACGCAAACTGCTGGAAGCCATGCAGACCCACCCGCACGCCACCTATGCCGAGTTAGGCCACATCCTGGGCAAGTCGGAGCGCACGGTTGAAAACCAGTTTGCCAGCGCCGTTGCACGCATCGCCCCCTACTACGACATCCCGGGCGGCAGCCACCGCCGCAGCTACATCCTGCAAATCTTGAATGGCAACATGTAAAAGGAGTAACAGATGAGCAATTCAGCACCCATCGTCGTAATTTCGACCGTTGGTTCCAGCATCTTCAACAGCTTCGATGAACACACCCGCGAACTGGCGCGCCAATTCCGCCAATCGGACGAAAGGCCGCAAGATATCATCGAAGTGAAGCGGGGCTTTCCCGGTGAAGCACTCTATGACCGTGTGATGAAAATGTTGGAAGCGCACCTGGATGACCCCGCGGAAATCCAGCGCAAGAGCGCAGAGTTCAAGAGCCTCAGCCGCATCCTGGAAGGACGCAGCGCCACCGCAAACGACCGACTCGTTTTCCTGGCGACCGACACCCCGGACGGTGCATTGGCCGCCCGCATCATTGCGGATTTCTGCGAGATGTACTTCGAGCGCGATACCGACCCACACCTGATTCCCGGCCTTCAGGTGCACGATGGCGACCGCTTCCGTCGCACGGGGCTACGTGCCTTCATCAGCCAGGTCTACAATTACCTGGACGACAGCCAATTCCCCCCCGCCACCTACGAACGCGTCCTGAACCCAACCGGGGGCTTCAAGGGCGTTGTACCCTACCTGACCATCATCGGGATGCTCAATGAAGATGTCAGTGTGACTTACATCTTCGAATTCTCCGACGCACTCATCCGGCTGGGACGCCTGCCGCTGAGCCTGGATTTCGACAGCCTGCGCAGCATCACCCCGGCGCTGAAAAAGCTGGACGCGGAGGACATGCTGGCGGAGGCCGACTTGCAACAGGCGTTGGCCTGGCAGCGTCCCCTGTCCGAGCATCCGGCCTGGTCTCTGTTCGAGGATGAAACCATTGACGGTACCCGCTATTACACCCTCAGCGGCCTGGGCCAGATTGCCCTGGAAACGCTCGCCCAGCCAACGGAGCAACCGGTCTACCTGTCCAAAGAGGCCAACGAGGTCTACAATCAAACCAAACCAGGCAGCGAGGCTCGCAGAATGTTCCAGAAGATCCTGAACGACATCGCCAGCCCTGGCCTGCGCCAGACGAACGATCATTCCGAAGTGACCAACGCAGCGGGCGCATCCTGCTACAAGATCGGACGCACACCGTACCGCGCCTTCTGGCTGCATGATGATGACGGCATTCTGGTCATTGAACTGGCTGTGGAGCAGGACAATGGTCAATACGACCGCATGCCCGCTGCCCGCAAACACTACGAACGCCTGCGCTTATGGACGCGCACCGACCGCTGAAGGACAGCGACATGCATTTGCTCAACTTTGCCCACCCGCTCACATCCGAGCAGATGACGGCTTTCACGGAAGCCATCGGCGTGCCCGACCAGGTGACGCGAGTGCCTCTGCACTTCGACACAGAACTCCCCTTCGCCGATCAGGTACGCGACCTGTTGGATTCGCTGCCGATCAGCACGCAGGAATGGCAGGCCGAAGCCTGGGTCATCGTACCGCCGTCCCTGAACGTGATCACCGCCGTCCTGCTGGCGGAACTGCACGGGCGCATGGGACACTTCCCGGCGGTGCTGCGGCTGCGACCGGAACGCGGTGCCGTCACAACTCGCTACGTCTTCGCCGAGGTGATCAACCTGGAAGCGGTGCGTACCGATGCCCGGCAAAAACGCGCTCGTTAGCCCCATGTACGAAACTCGTCCACACGGCACCTGCCCATATACGCTGGTGCGCGGCAAAACGGAAAAACCTCTGTTAAGATTCTGCAACTTCATGCAGATTTCCAGCCGCTTTGTTCTGCGAAACTCCCCCCGGTTTTTTGACAGAAACCGAGTTTCGCAGAACGACGGGTGGGCGGGCTATTTTCTGGTTCTTGGCAGCGGTACGCGGTGCCCTGAAGGCCGTTTTCAGCGTTTTTTGCACAAAACAGGTCTTTTGTGGTATCATGCACACGAAAGCAAGAAACGGGTGCCAATACCCATCGACTCGTTGAGAGTACTGAAACACCTGGATCAGGTTCTGATCCAGGGTGCTAACACACTGTGCCAATACCCATCGACTCGTTGAGAGTACTGAAACGACTGAAGCCTTTGCAGTATATCTGCGCAGCAATTTGGTGCCAATACCCATCGACTCGTTGAGAGTACTGAAACTCTGGAAGGGACGCGCCACTGCGACGGGCAGATGCGGTGCCAATACCCATCGACTCGTTGAGAGTACTGAAACATCCAGGTCGCTGGATCGCTCTGGGAGCTTCGTCCGTGCCAATACCCATCGACTCGTTGAGAGTACTGAAACC
>CAZJWX010000005.1:0-130627 GCA_964549915.1 uncultured Anaerolineaceae bacterium
TGAATCCGGGCGGGTAACTTGCTTTGTATCTTAAAAGTGTTATAGTTACGACATTGCGGTACTTATTGTCTGGTTTTTGCTTATGACTTTCAGGCTCGATTTTCTTAGCGAACGCGACCAACAGGTGATTGAAGCGGCGGGCTATCGCACACGCGGTGCGTCGACTTTCGCCAGCCGTCGCCAGGGACAAGCCCCTGCCCTGCTCCTCATCGACATGCAGCAGCTCTTCGTCGGCGAAGATGTGCCGATTCTGCAAGCAATCCAGACCGCGCCGACCATGATCGGGGAAGCGGGCTGGCGTGCCATCGAGGCCATGCGCCCCCTGGTGTGTTTCTTCCGCCAGCAAAAAATGCCGCTCTTCTACGCGACCATGCAACCGCACAATCGCCCCGCAGATGATCCGCTCCTGGAAATCGTCGAACCCTTACAGCCACAGCCGGGGGAACCCATCATCCGCAAGCGTCACTCGAGCGCATTTTTCCAGACGACGCTCGCGCAAGACCTGCGCGAACGCGACTGCGACAGCGTGATCCTCTGCGGCAATTCCACCAGCGGCTGCATCCGCGCTGCGGCAGTCGATGCCGTACAGCACGGCTTCGGCGTGATGGTTCCCGCTGATTGCGTCTTTGACCGCATCGAAGCTTCGCACAGGGTTGGTCTGCTCGATTTATGGATGAAGACCGCGACGGTGCGTTCCAGCGCGGAAATCCTGCAACGTCTCACAGCACAGATAGCACAGGCAGCACAGAAGGAAGTGCCCAATGCCAATTGAACGCGATACGGGCGAATGGTCATTTGAAACGGAGATTGTCGTCATCGGCGGCGGCGGCTGTGGATTGACAGCGGCGGTCGCGGCGGGGCAATTGGGCGCGGAAGTGCTGGTGCTGGAAAAGCAAGAGACCCCGCTGAGCAATACCCAGCGCTCCTATGGCATGATCCCGGCGGGGGGCACACGCTTGCAAAAAGCCGCCGGAGTCGAAGAGACGCCGGAAGACTACGCCCAGGACATCCTCAACAAGAATCATCACCAGGGCGACCCCGAGACGACACTGCACCTCGCCCGCACAATTGTCGATGTGGTGCACTGGCTGGTTGACGACGTGGGAGCAGAACTGCATTTTGTCGACGATTTCCTCTATCCGGGGCATTCCCGCCACCGGATGCACGCCCCACCCAATCGTAGCGGTGCGGAACTCTACGACGCTCTGCGTGCCAGGCTCGCCACAATGGATAACGTGGATGCCATCAAAGGGGCACCCGTCAGCACCTTGATCGCCGATGACAGAGGCGCTGTCCTGGGCGTGAAAGTCGAGCGCGGCAAGCAGGTGGAACGGGTGCGTGCGAATAAGGTCATCCTCGCCACCAATGGCTTCGGTGCCAGCGAAGAACTGGTCGAAAAGTATATTCCCGAAATGTGCGAGGCGCTTTACCTGGGTGGCGAAGGCAACACAGGGGAGGGCATCCTCTGGGGCATCGAACTGGGCGCAGCGACGGCTTACATGGACGCCTACCAGGCGCATGGCTCGGTGGCGATACCCTACAACGTGCTGGTTACCTATGCGATGGTTGCCGAAGGTGGAATTCAGGTGAATAAGTACGGGCAGCGCTTCGGCACGGAATTGCAGGGCTACAGCGAACGCGCACTGGATGTTTTGCAGCAGCCGGATCGCGTGGCCTGGATGATTTATCCGCAGCACTTGCACGAACTGGGCCTGACCTTCGAAGAATATCGCACGGCACACGACGCCGGGGCGATCAAAGTCGCCGACACCGCGGAGGCACTCGCCGAAATCTTCGGCATCCATGCGGCGAATTTCGCGGAGACGATCCGCCAGTACAATGCCGCCGCCGCTGGTGAAATCCGCGATCCCCTCGGGCGGGGCGTTTGCAAGCGCATTGACCCGCCGTACTACGGCGTGAAAGTGACCGGGGCGCTCTTCCATACCCAGGGCGGTCTCGTAGTCGATGAACACGCCCGCGTCTTGAAACCCGACGGTTCGACCGTGCCCAATCTCTACGCCGGAGGTGGCACAGCCGCCGGAGTCAGCGGACATGGTGCGGCGGGCTATCTCTCTGGCAACGGCCTGTTGACCGCCCTGGGTTACGGCTATCTCGCTGGAAAGCACGCTGCCGTCAGCATTCAGGAGGGCGCTCCCGCGTAAATGTCGCTATGGATGCCCCGACCGCCCTGCACCAACTCGCGTTATTCACCGCAGATACCCGCTTTTCGGATTTGCCAGAAGCGGTGGTTGCCCGTGCCACATGGGTGCTGCGCGATACAGTCGGCGTCATCATCGGCGGATTCGCCGCGCCGGAGGTGCAGGCTCTTGCGGACTATGCGACGCAGCGCAATCCGGGCGAATCACGATTGCTGCTCACCGGAGCCAGCATTCAGCCAGAATGGGCGGCCCTGGTCTATGGCACGGCGGGAACCACCCTCGAAATGGACGAAGGGCATTCTTACGCCTTCGGGCACGCAGCGATTCACGCGGTTGCAACAGCGCTGGCCTGCGGGGATGCGTTCAATCCCACAGGCGAAGATTTGCTGACAGCCCTGGTCGTCGGCTATGAAGTTGCCGCACGGGTCGGCGTGGCCTCGAAATTGCGGCATGGGGTGCATCCCTTCGGCGCATGGGGCGTTCTGGGGGCGGCAGCCGTCGGCGCGAAGCTCAAAGGCTTCGACGCAGCGCAAACCCTGCAAGCCCTGAACATCGCCGCGTCCTACGCCATCACGCCTTCATTTGAAACGGCCTTCCAGGGTGCGAATGTGCGCAATACCTACGCCGGGATGGTCAATCATAACGGTTTGCTGGCGGTGGATTTCAGTCAACTCGGATTCGTGGGCGAACGTGGCGGCGCAGCGACGGCCTTTGGCGCAATCCTGGGCGAACGCTTCGACCTGGATGCCGTGACCCGCGACCTGGGAACCCATTACGAGATTTTGCGCGGTTACTTCAAGCCCTATTCGGCCTGCCGCTACTCGCATGCCGCGATTGACGCCTGCCTGACACTGCGCGAGCGCATCCCGGCAGAGCAAATCGAGCGCGTGGAAATCGACACCTACGCCATCGCTGCCACGCTGGATGATCCCGCACCGACGACGCCCCTGGGTGCACGCTTTTCGATTCCTTTCATCGCTGCTTCGGTGCTGCGCAAGGGGCACGCACTGCCAGATGCCTTCCGCGAAGAAGCGCTGACGGATGCTGCTACGCGCGACCTGGCGCGGCGCATCGCCGTACGGGAAGACCCGGCGCTCACCGAGAAGCTGCCGGATGTGCGCAGCACGCGCGTGACCGTCTTCGGACGCGATGGAACCCAGCACAGTATGCAGGCCGACGGCAGCAAGGGCGATCCCGACCAGCCCATGAGCAAGACCGACCTGCACGAAAAATTCGACACCCTCACGGGCCATGCCCTCGCGCCGGAAGCGGCAGCACAATTGTGGAACCTACTCCGTGATCTACCGGATTTGAGCGAAGCGCGGGCGATCGTGCCGCTCAGCCGTGAGACGATTCGCCAGCAAGCATGAAGGAGGGAATGCTATCGAGGCAAAAGACACTCACACCATACGCTTTTTATTACAAGGGCTTATTCAAAAAAGAGGAGCTATGCGCATGAAAAAATTGTCTTCGCACATCATGATCGCTGTTTTGTTGGTGCTGGCGCTGGGCGCGAGCATCGTTTCCGCGCAGGACGACGCCGTTGTGGTCAAGATCGGCGGCATTCACCCGCTCACGGGCAGCCTCGCCAATGACGGCATCGGCATGGATAACGCCATCCAGATGGCTGTTGATGAAATCAACGAATCCGGCATGTTGGAAGGCTACGTGCTGGAATACGTCAGCGCCGATTCGACCGGGGCTGCCGATGTGGGGCAGACCGAAGCTGAGCGCTTGGTCGCCGAAGAAGAAGTTTCCGTGCTGCTGGGTACCTTCCAGTCCGCCGTGACCGCCAACGTAGCCAGCGTGTCCGCCCGTGAAGGGGTTCCGCTGCTGGTGACCGTCGCCGCTGCCACCGACATCACCGAGCGAGGTCGCAGTGAAGACGGCACGCAATGGACGTTCCGCATCCAGCCCAATGCCGAAGTGATGGGCACCTACGCCGCCCGCTACGTGACGGAAATGGCTGAAACGTATGAATTCACGCTGGAAAACGTGGCCTACATGCACGAAGGTGTGACCGATTACGGTGCCAGCGTCTACGAAGCCTTTGAGGCGGAGGCCGAAAACGTCGGACTCAGCATCGTTGAGACCATCCCCTACGAATTCGGCACCGACTACACGACGGATGTGACTCTGGTCGGCGCTACCGCCCCGGATGCGGTGATGGTGACGGGGTACTATGGAGATGGCCTGACCATCGCGCAGAACATGGAAGCCGTTGCGCTGGATGTGCCGTTCGTGATGGGCGTGGCGCAGGGTACCTATGACCAGGATCTGTTCGTGGAAGATGCGGGTGAACTGGCAGAATGCTTCTTCAACAGCAACTATCGCTGGGATGCGCTCAATGAAGATGCGCTGGCTGTGCGCGAACGCTACATGGAAAGCTTCGAGGAACCGATGACCGCCGCCGATGTCCTGGCATGGCAGACGGTTTACATTGCGGCAGATGCCATCCAGCGTGCTGATTCCGCTGATCCGGCGGACATCCGCGATGCCCTGGAAGCCACCGAATATGCCGATCACATCCTGCCCTATGACGGCCCGATCACCTTCGAAGAAGGCGAAGCACCGAACGCCGTTCCGGTTGTGATGCAGGTGCAGGATGGCGTCGTGACGCAGGTCTGGCCGGAAGAAATCGCCGAAGCCGAACCGCGCTTCTGCACGAGCTGGGGCAGCTAAACGCGCCGCAGCATGATCGTTGGGGGGATCCGCCGGATCGCCCCCTGTTCTTCTCTCGTGGCGGTTGCTTCGGGTCATGCGAGGTGCCGGACGGACTCGTCAGCGTGGCTGCTGGAACAATCCGCAATTTGGGATAAATTTGGGAAAACGCGCCTGCGAGAATCCCACACCGAACTGAAATTGCCGGGATGGTGCGTGCAATATGCACAAAGCAGGGCGTGTTTTTGGGATAAATTTGGGATATATCGGGAACGCTGTAGCGGAAGCAGCAGTGCCCTTACCGGGGTTACGGTACGGCGTTTGATCAAGTCATGAGAGGCTGCAAACGGCGGCGCGAACCCGCAAACACATGCATAGCAGCTTCAACCATAGACGCAGACAGCGATATGATCTATTGAACGATCTTTTTGGAGCAACATCGGTGAGTTGGAAACGTTATCGCGGCTGGTTGATCGGTGGCCTGGTCGTCCTCGGCCTGCTGATCATCTTGATATATAACCAGGTGGATTGGCGTGCGTGCCTGGAACCGGAGGCCGAAGCCCCCTTTTTGCAGTGCGTCGTCAGCAATACCGCCAGTTGGTATGATCGCTACGGCGTCGTTGCGCGGCAGGCTGCGGTCAGCGGCTTGTTGATTGGCGGCGTCTACGGGCTGGTGGCGCTGGGGCTGACCATCATCTTCGGCGTGCTGGAAATCATCAACTTCGCGCATGGGGCGCTGATGGGACTCGGCCTCTATGTGACCTTCTTGATGTACGAATTCGTGGGCATTGATCCCTACCTGGGGTTGTTGATCACCGTGCCGCTGCTATTCGTAGTGGGGCTGGTGACGTACCGCGTCGTCATCCACCCGGCGCGAGACGCCCCGCACCACAATCAGCTTCTGCTCACCCTGGGGCTGACTCTGCTGATCGAAAACGCGCTGCTGGTGGCTTTCACCGCGACCCCGCGCACGATCCGGCTGCCTTATGGACGTGGCGAGACCAGCATCCTGGGGCTGTTCGAGGTGGATTTCCCGCTGCGTCCCCTGGGAACAACGGTGCAGTTCCCGCAATTGATGGCCTTCATCGGCGCGCTGGTGGTGACGGGCATCCTCTATTACATCTTGCAACGCACCGACCTGGGGCGAGCCATCCGCGCCACCTCGCAAGACCGCGAAGGGGCAGCAATCGTAGGCATCAACACGGCCTGGATTAACATGGTGACCTTCGGCATCGGCACGGCCTGCGTGGGTGCAGCGGCAGCGCTGGTGCTGCCCTTCTACCGCGCTGAACCGACTGCTGGCAACATCTTCAACATCACCGCCTTCGTGATCGTGGTGCTGGGTGGGATGGGTAATGCCGTCGGAGCGCTGCTGGGCGGCCTGATCATCGGCCTCACGCAGGAATTGAGCTTGATCTTCTTCCCCGGTGCGTCCAAGCTGCTGGGTGTCTTCGTCATCTTCATCTTGATCTTGCTCTTCCGTCCGCAAGGCCTGCTGGGGAGGGCGGTGCGATGAAATACTTCCGCACGATTCCCCGCGATTACCTGATTCTGGCGATCATCGCGGCGCTGCTGGCGCTCTTGCCGATCTTCACCAATGCCTTTCAGCTTGCGGTGTTGATTACGCTGCTGTACTGGGCGTATCTGGGCACGGCCTGGAATATCATGGGCGGCTACGCGGGGGCTTTTTCCTTCGGGCATGCTTCATTCTTCGGCATCGGTGCCTACACTTCGACTGTGCTGCTGGTCAATTATGAGATCACGCCCTGGATCGGCATGGCAGTTGGCGCGTTGTTCGCCGCGATCTTCGGGGCCTTCATGGGCTTTTTGACCTTCCGCTTCGGCGTAAAGGGGCATTTCTTCGCCCTGGCGACCTTCGCCTTCGCCGAGATGCTGCGCTTGATCGCCCAGGATTGGGATTTCATCGGCAAGTCCATCGGCATCAGCCTGCCCATCATCGGCGGTGATTCGTGGCAACTGCTGATCTTTGAGCAATCGCCGGTGAATTACTACTGGCTCATCCTGGGCATGCTGGTCGTGGCGACGATCATCAGCATCTGGATTTATCACAGCAAGCTGGGCTACTACCTGCAAGCCATCCGCGAAGATGAGGATGCGGCGGCGGCACTGGGCGTGAATGTGCTGCGCTACAAAGTCACTGCCGTTGCCATCAGCGCGGCGATCACCGCCGTCGGCGGCTCGTTCTTCGCCCAGCGCTTCACCTTCATCGACCCCTCCCTGGTCTTCGGTGTGGCGGTCTCCATCGACATCTTGCTACGCCCGATCTTCGGCGGCTCGGGCACAATCTGGGGGCCGCTGGTGGGTGCGATTGTGCTCACGCCGCTGGAAGAAGCGTCCAAGGCTTTCGTGCGCCAGCCGCCGGAATTTCTCAGCTTCATTGAGGGACGCACGGGCGTGGATGTCATGCTATTCGGCCTGATCGTGATCCTGGTGGTGATCTTCATGCCAGATGGCCTGGTTGGCACGTTCCCCACCTGGGTGGAGCGCATCCGCAACCGCATCCGGGGAACGGGCAACCGCAGCATACAGGAGGAAGCCGTATGAGTATCCTGACGATTGATCACGTCACCAAGCGCTTCGGCGGGCTGGTGGCAGTGGATGATGTCTCCTTCACCCTGGAAGAGGGCGAAGTGCTGGGGTTAATTGGCCCGAACGGCGCTGGTAAGACCACGCTCTTCAATTCAATCAGCGGATCGCACATCCCGGAGGAGGGCGATATCCGCTTCAACGGGGAGAGCGTCAAAGGGCTGCCGCCGCATCAGGTCTGTCAATTGGGGGTGGCGCGTACCTTCCAGATTGTGAAGCCTTTCGCTGCCTTGAATGTGGTGGATAACGTCAAAGTGGGCGCTTTCCTGCGCCATCGCAATGCCCGCGATGCTGAGGCCAAAGCCCGCGAAATCGTTGAATTCGTCGGCCTGGGGCGGGATGCACGCCGTCCTGCGAAGAACCTGACCACCGCCGGACGCAAGCGGCTGGAACTGGCACGGGCGCTGGCGACGGAACCCCGGCTGATGCTGCTGGATGAGGCCATGGCCGGGCTGACACCGACGGAGAGCCGCAAAATCGTCGAAGTCATCCGGCAGATCAAAGAACAGTACGACCTGACGCTGCTGGTGATCGAGCATGTGATGCAGGCCATCATGTCGCTCTCGGATCGCATCGCGGTGCTGCATCACGGGCAGTTGATCGCCATCGACAAACCACAGGTGATCGCCTCGGACGATGCGGTGATCGAAGCCTATCTGGGGAAGGAGTTCGAATTTGCTGAGCATTGAACGCCTACAAGCGGGTTACGGCGATGTGCAGATCCTGCACGGCGTCTCGCTGGAGATTCACCCCGGAGAGATTGTCGCATTGATCGGTGCCAATGGCGCGGGCAAGACTACCACCATCAAGACGATTTCCGGGCTGCTGCGGGCGCGTGGCGGAAAAATCGCCTACAACGGGCAAGATATCACGCGCTGGCCCTCCAACAAGATCGTCGAAGCCGGATTGATCCAGGTGGCAGAGGGGCGCAAGCTCTTCCCCGGCCTGAGCGTCTACGAAAATCTCGAACTGGGCGGCTTCATCCGGGCAGTGCGTCCGCGCCGTGCGAAGAATATGCAGCACGTCTTCGAGTTGTTCCCCCGGCTGGCGGAACGGCGTAACCAGATGGCCGGGACGCTCAGCGGTGGCGAGCAGCAGATGCTGGCGATTGGTCGTGCGCTGATGAGCGAACCCAAACTGCTGATGCTGGATGAGCCATCCCTGGGGCTGGCTCCCATGCTGGTCGAAGGCATCTTCGAAGTGGTACGCACCATCAATGAAGAAGGCACGACGGTGCTGATTGTGGAGCAGAACGCAGTGCAGACTCTGCGCATGGCACAGCGCGGCTATGTCATGGAACACGGCGAAATCCACCTCTCTGGCACAGGGGAAGAACTGCTCAACGATCCGCGCATTCGTACGGCCTACCTGGGATTGTGAAGTTCGAACCAGCCTTCCAGCTTGTCAGCGCCGGAGCCAATCTCCTCCTATCCCTACGTCACAGGGAGGGGATACTAACCAGGCGAGAAAGAGAAAAAACAGCATGCCGACCTTCCACACTGCCGATCTGACCAAGAAGCAGTCCTATAAGCTGATGACCGGGGCGATTGTGCCACGCCCGATTGCCTGGGTGAGCACGGTGGATGCGACTGGCAACCACAACCTCGCCCCATTCAGCTTCTTCAACGGCATCGCCGTCATGCCGCCGACCCTGGGCTTCACCGTCGCCTATTCCGACGACGCACGCGGAGCAAAAGATACCTACCAGAACTTGATAGCCAACCGCGAATGTGTCGTCAATATGGTCACAGAAGCGACGGCCTACGCCATGAACGAGAGCGCGAAGGACTTCCCGCCCGATGTGGATGAATTTCAGGAGACCGGGCTGACCCCGGTGCCGTCCGTGCATGTCAGGCCGATGCGCGTGGGCGAGAGTCCCATCCAGTTCGAGTGCACGCTGCATCAGGTGGTACGCATCGAGAACGACATCGCACGCAGCGACCTGATGCTCTGCCGCATCCACGTCATTCATGTCGATGAGACCGTCTACGAGGAGGATTATCGCATTGACCAGGATGCCTACCAGGTGATCGGGCGCATGGGAGGCACCAATTATATCCATACCCATGATCGCTTCGACATGACTCGCTACCACAAGATCGACAACACGACGGATGTCTGATGGGCGGTTGGCTGCTGGCCTCTGGCAAAGGGGGGCGAAACGGGGGAATTTGGGGAGGGGGATTCCCCAAACCTGTTCAAAAGATACTGAGAGCCAATCGCTGCTAGCAGCTCGTAGCAAACAGTTAGAGGCAAACCTCATGACCACTTTTCCGCATCTCACCAGCCCGATTCAGTTAGGCAGGATGACCGTCAAGAATCGGGTGATGATCACCGCGCATACGACCAACTTCAGCGAAGCTGGCATCCCCACCGACCGCGACACCGCCTATTACGGCGAACGCGCACGCGGCGGCGCAGGGTTGATCGTGATCGGGGCGCTGCGCGTGCACCCCAGTACGATCAATTCCCCGCTGAACATCATGGCCTATCGCCCAGAAGTGGTCCCGGCTTTCCAGCGCATCAGCGATGCCATTCACGAGGGCGGTGCCAAGGTCATCGGGCAGATCCTGCACATGGGGCGGCAGTTCAACCCCGGTTACAGCCGCATGCCGCCCTGGGCACCGTCGCCGATTCCCTGCCCGATCAACAAAGTGATGCCGCACGAGATGAGCGTCGCCGAAATTCAAGAGATCGTGGAGCATTTCGCGCTGGCGGCGCAACATGCCCAGGACGGCGGCATGGACGGCGTCGAGATTCACGGCGCACATGGCTACCTGATCCAGCAGTTCATGTCTCCCTGGAGCAATCATCGCGAAGATGACTATGGCGGCAGCGTCGAGAATCGGCTGCGCTTCGCCTACGAGGTGATTGATGCGGTGCGTGCCGAAGTCGGTGCGGATTTCGTGGTCGGCTTCCGCCTCAGCGGTGAGGAATTCACCGACGGCGGCCTGGACATCACGCAGATGAGCGGGATCAGTCGCCTGCTGGCGGATACAGGTAAGCTGGATTTCCTGAACATCTCGCAGAGCAATTACAACCCCACCAGCTTCCAGACGATGATCCCGGATATGCATTTTGAGCGTGCCCCCTACACCTACCTCGCAGCGGCGATCAAGGACAGCGTGGATGAGATGCCTGTCTGCACCGTCGGGCGCATCCTGGAACCCACACAGGCAGAGGCGATTCTGGCTTCGGGCGCGGCTGATATGGTGGGCATGACTCGTGCACATATCGCTGACCCGGAAGTGATGCGTAAAGTCGAAGAGGGGCGCGTCGAGGACATCCGCCTCTGCATTAGCTGCAACCAGGGCTGCGCCGACCAGATTCACAAGCGCAATATCATGTCCTGCCTGCAAAATCCCGCCGTCGGCTTCGAGCGCACGCGGGGCATACGAGCCTACCAGCACGAAGTGCACGATCCGCTGGATGTGATGGTGATTGGCGCTGGCGTGGCCGGAATGGAGGCGGCGATTGTGGCAGCGCGGCGTGGGCACATCGTCACCGTCTATGAGGCCAGTGATCGGGTCGGCGGGCAGATCAATACCCTGGTGCAGGTGCCAGAGCGCGGCGAATTCTACGATGTGGTGCGCTGGCGCGAACACACGCTGAAGCAGCTCAATGTGCCGATCTACCTCAACACGCGCGTCACGCCGGATATCGTCCGGCATATGGCACCGGATGTGGTCATCATGGCGACCGGGGCGCGTCCCGTGCGGCAGTCTGTGCCCGGCTATGACAGTGCCCGTATCTTCACGGTCGAAGATGTGCTGAACAAGCAGGTAGCCCTGGGGCAGCGCGTCTTGCTGGTGGATGGCGTCCGCCATTACAAAGCGACTGCAACGGCGGAACATCTGGCACGGCAGGGCAAGACCGTCTTTGTGATGACGAAAGACGAGAACACGGGGGCGGATATTCCCAAGATCAACTTCGTGGGCGTGATGGAGCGTTTCGCCGAACTCAAGATTCGCGTGCTACCCCGCGCCACAATCACCCGCGCCGAGGGGGACGTGATACACTACGAACAGGGCGGTTTTCAGGAGCAACTGCCGCAGATTGATAGCATTGTTTTCGCGGCACCGGGCAAGGCCAATGATCGCTTGCAACACGAGATCCGCTCCTACACGTCGGATATATACCTGGTCGGAGATTGCCTGTCGCCCCGGCTGGCACTGGATGCCATCTGGGACGGGCATCAAGCCGGGTGGAAGGTCTAACAGCGATGAAGGCAAACGAATTGATTCAGCAGTTTCTGCGCACGATGGAAGCGCGTGATCTGGATGCCGCCGAAGCCATGATGGCCGAAGATGCGACCATCGTCTTCCCCGGTGGCAAAGTCTACCGCAGCCAGCGCGAGATGGTTGAGAACGCGCGTGGGCGCTATCAATGGGTCAAGAAGACCTTCGACCAGGTTGACCACTTCCAGCGGGACGACGGCGCGGAACTGGTCTACATCATGGGGACGCTCTACGGAGTGAATAATCACGGCATCGAATTTGAGGGGATTCGCTACATTGATCGTTTCGTCGTGCGCGAGGGGAAAATCGTCGAGCAGCACGTCTGGAACGATCTGGCGGAAAGCGGTGTGCTGCAACGCGCTTCGCGCCTGGTAGAGTGATTTCTATGTGCTGGCTATGCTTCGTCTTGTTTGCGGTATAATTCAGGTCGGAACCAGCCAGCAACGGGAAGTCTGTCCATGCCACAAGCACCCTATGTCATCGCACTGGATGTGGGCGGTAGTTCGGTCAAGAGCGGCCTCGTTGATTCAGCGCAGAACGTCCTGCACAACACCAAAACGCCCATCAACAGCCAGGGCAGCGCTGATGAGGTCTTCGGCGCGTTTGCGAGGATCATCCGCCAGCACATCGAGCAGGCGCAGGGCGAGACCGTCCTGGGTGCGGCCTACGCCTTCCCCGATCCGTTCGACTACGACGCGGCGGTCGTCCTCATCAAGGATCAGCCCAAGTTCAACCAGGTCTATGGCCTGAACGTGCGCGAAGAGACACGCAAGCGCCTGAGCCTGCCGGAGTTCCCGATGCGCTTCCGCAACGATGCTGAAGCCGCCATCATCGGCGAATCCAGATACGGCGCGGGGAAACCTTATCGCAAACTGATCGGAATCACGCTCGGCACCGGGTTGGGGTCGGCGCTGGTGGAAGACAATCAGCGCGTGACCGAAGGCGCGGGCATCCCGCCCAATGGCATGCTCTGGCATGTCCCTTACCGCGAGAGCATCGCCGACGATTACTTCTCCACGCGGGGCTTAATGCAGCGCTTCAGGGCCGCCGGGATCGAAGTTGCCAATGTTGCCGATGCCAGTGACCGCGCCGCAGCCGGAGATGTGGCTGTGCAAACGGTCTTCGCTGCTTTCGGCGAGGAACTCAGTCGATTCTTGCGCCCATACGTCAAACACTTTTCCGCGGAAGCGCTGATCGTCCTCGGTGGAATCGCCGGGGCAATGGCGCATTTCGAAGAACCTTTACGCGACGGAGTGGGCATCCCCCTGCACGGCGGCATGTTGGGGATGAACGCGCCGCTCTTGGGGGCTGCCGCCCTGCTGCTGCCGGATGCCTGAGCCGTGCCACGCCTGATTTACATCACGATGGTGCGCTTCCCCACGGAAAAAGCGCACGGCCTACAAATCGCCCAGAATTGCGAAGCCTTCGCCCATGCTGGCTACGATTTGCGCCTGTGGGTTTCCAGCCGCCGCAACTCTGCGCCCATGCGCCAGATTCGCGACATTCCTGCGCATTATGGTGTCGCGCCTGTTTTCGCCATCGAGCGCGTGCCGGGGCTCGATCTCTATCCTCTGGCGCGACGAAATCTGCGCCTGGAACGCATCGCCTTCTACGTCCATACCTTCACCTTCTGCCTCTTCCTGCTGTTGAAAACGCTCTTCAGTCCGCGTGCGGATGTCTATTACTCCCGCGATGAGTGGGTGCTGCTGGCATTGAGCCTGATTCTGCCGCCACAGAAGCTGGCTTACGAAGTTCACCAGTATGCACCGTCGCAGCGCGGTGGCTGGCTGCAAACGCGGGTCATCCGGCGGGTCAGCAGCGTAATTGCGATCACGCCCAAATTGCGCGATGACTTGATCGCCGAGCGGGGGGCCTCCCGGCAGCAGGTCATCGTCGCGCATGATGGCATCCGCGCAGCCCGATTCGCCAATGTGCCGAGTCAGGCTGAGGCACGGCAGCGCATCGGCTGGGATGCAGACGCCTTCATGGTGGGCTTCGTCGGACGGCTGGAAATGCTCAATATGGATAAGGGCGTTGGGCTGCTGCTACAGGCATTGGCGCGGGTGGAAGGCGTCTCCTTCGGGCTGGTAGGTGGCCCCGAAGCAGGTGCCGAAACGCTGCGCAGCCAGTGGCACGAACTCGGCCTGCCCCCGGAGAAATTCCGCTACGCCGGGCAGGTCGCGCCGGATGCCGTGCCGACGTATCTTGCGGCCTTCGATGTCTGCGCGATGCCGCATCCCTTCACGCCGCAGTTTGCCTACTACACCTCGCCGCTGAAGTTGTTCGAGTACATGGCAGCGGGGCGGGCAATTGTCGCCTCGGATTTGCCGGGGTGGGCGGATGTCATCCAGCACGAGGAGACGGCACTTCTGGTTCCGCCGGGGGATGTCGATGCGCTGATACAGGCCATCCGACGCCTGCGTGAGGATGCATCGCTGCGCGAGAGAATTGGGGCGAAAGCCCGGCAGCGTGTCTTCCAACAATACACCTGGGCTGCCCGCGCCGCTGCCATCAGCGCACATTTGCAGCGTGATATACTGACAGCAGAGCAGAGAGAGGGCTAAAACATGACCACCGCTGAACAGGTGCCAGCAGAACCAATCGCGCAAGGGCGCATCGTGGCAACGGATGTCCCCCTGGAGCGCTTTTACGAAGACTATGAAGGGCATTATGAATGGGTAGGGGGAGATGTTGTTGAGATACCACCAGTATTTTTAGAATGCAATAATTTGCAAGAATATCTCGGCGATTTGTTGAAGGTGTACTTTGAATTTCGCCCGATCGGGAAAATTACCAAAGACCCTTTCCCGATGCACCTGGAAGGCATCAGTGATCGACAGCCAGATATTCAGGTGATTCTCGGCGACAATCAGCAGAACCTGACCTCCAGGTACATGAACGGCGCGGCGGATACTGTCATCGAAATCGTTTCCCCTTCCAGCGCCGCAACGGATCGCGGCTTGAAATTCGAGGAATACCAGCGCGGCGGCGTCCCCGAATATTGGATCATCGACCCGCAAGCGAAAGAGGTGCTCTTCTATCGTTCGGACGAGAAGAGGGTCTTCAAGGCGCAGCCCGTGCAGGAAGGCATTTACACGACGGAGCAGCTACCCGGCTTGCAACTGCACATCCCGACGTTGTGGCAGGAAGAGCTGCCGTCCCTGCTGAAAATCGTGCAGGCCGTGCAAACGATGTTAGGAGATTGAATGCGCATTGTATTGTTGAATGACCGGATTCCGCCGGAGAACCGGGGCGGCGCTGGCGCGGTAGTCTGGCGGCTGGCGCATGCCCTGGGCGAGGCCGGACACGACGTTCATGTGATCGCCGCGACGGAAGAGAAGACATTTTCTGAAGAGCGCGAGGGCATCCCCACGCACCACCTGCACAGCGATTATCCGGAACGCCTGCGGGCGTGGCGTTCGTTGAACAACCCCTTCACGATCCCCCTGCTGCGCAAGCTCTACCACGAGATACAGCCGGATGTCGTCAACGGGCACAACATTCACCGTGATCTATCCTATGCCAGCCTGCGCCTTGCCAACCAAATGGGTATTCCCACAGTCTTCTCTTCGCATGATGTGATGCCCTTCGCCTATCACAAGCTCTCGCACTTCATTGACCGCAAACGCTGTGACATCCCCCCGGAAGCCTACCGCCTGCCGCCGTTTTTCAATCTGCGGCAGATGCGCTTTCGCTACAATCCGCTGCGCAACCGCACCATTCGCCGCCTGCTGACGGAAAATGCCCAGGCGCGGACGGTACCCAGTCAGGCCCTGGCGGATGCCCACCGCGTCAATGATTTGCCGCCCTTCACCGTCGTGCATAACGGCATTGATGCAGGGCGGTTCCAGGCCAGCGACGAAGCCGTTGCGGCCTTGCGCGAACGGCTGGGGCTGGAAGGCCGCCGGGTGCTGCTCTTCGCCGGACGCCTGACCGGAGCCAAAGGCACACGTCCGCTGCTGAACGCGCTGCGCCATGTCGCGCAGGAGATTCCGCAGGCGGCGCTGCTGGTGCTCTCGTCCACGCCCATTGATCAGCAGATTACAGCGCCGGAGTTCGCGGAACTGGCACGCGATCATCTGGTTTCTGGTGGTTGGCTGGCGGGTGAAGAACTGGCGGCGGCCTTCCACCTGGCGCACGCTGTAGTTGCGCCCAGCGTGATCTTCGATACCTTCCCGACGGTCATCCTGGAGGCAATGGCAGCGCGAAAACCCGCCGTTGCCGCCTGCTACGGGGGCGCATCAGAAGCCATCGTTGATGGGGAGACGGGCTATGTCATCAATCCCTACGACACGCAGGATTTCGCCGCGAAGCTGGTGCGCGTCTTGGGGGAGGATGCCTTGCGCGAGCGCATGGGCGCAGCAGGATACCAGCGTGTGACGACGGTCTTCCCGATGGAGCGACAGGTGCGGGAGATGGTGGCGCTCTACGAAGCGGCACGAGAAAAGATGAGCGGATCGCGCAGCAGCGCTACCCGCCCATAGCGGTACGCAGAATCAGACGCCGTAGACATCGCCGAATTTGGCTTCCAGGTAGGCGATGTAATCATCGCTCTGGATGGCGTCCCCGGTGATGCGCTGCGTCAGTTCCGCGCCGGTGAATTTGCGCCCATGCTGGTGCACATTCTCGTTGAGCCACGCCAGCAGCGTATCGAACTTGCCCTGTTCAGTTTCCGCCGGAATTTGCGGGTGGGCTTTCAGGGCGGCGTTGTAATACTGCACGCTCAGCAAATTACCCAGCGCATAAGTCGGGAAGTAGCCGAACAGCCCCGCCGACCAGTGCACATCCTGCAAGACGCCCTGCGCGTCGTTGGGCGGGACGATCCCCAGGTATTCCTCAAAACGTGCGTTCCAGGCTTGCGGCAGTGCCTCCACCTTGACCTTGCCCGTGAGGATGTCTTTTTCCAGTTCGAAGCGCAGGATGATGTGCAGGTTATAGGTCGCTTCGTCGGCTTCCACGCGGATGAAGGACGGCGCTACTTTGTTGATGCCCTTGTAGAACTGATCGAGCGTTACCCCCTCAAGCTGCGGGAAAGTCTGCTGAAGCCGGGGCAGCGCCCACTTCCAGAAGCCCTTGCTGCGCCCGATGATGTTCTCCCACATGCGCGACTGGCTCTCGTGGACGCCCAACGAGGTACCATCCGCCAGCGGAGTCCCCTCGATGCTGTCGCCGAGACCCTGCTCGTACATGCCGTGTCCGGCTTCGTGCATCATGCCGAAGAGCGCCGGATTGAGCCAGTTCTCGTCGAAGCGCGTCGTCAGGCGCACATCGTTCTTGCTGAACCCGGTGCAGAAGGGATGCACCGAGACGGCCTGCACGCCCCGATTGAAATCGAAGCCGTAGGCGCTGATGATGCTCCGCGCAAATTCGCGCTGCTTCGCCACATCGAAGGGCTGGTGCAGGAAGCTGTCGTCCACCTGTTGGGCCTTGCCAATTCGCGCGATCAGATCAACCAGCTTGGGGCGGTGTGCTTCGAAGATCTGGCCGACCTGGGCGGTGGTGATGCCGCGTTCGAACTTGCCCAGCAGCGCATCATAGGGGTGTTCGTCATAGCCCAGGTATTCGGCCTCTTGCAGGGCAATGTCGATGATGCGCTTGAGCGTATCCTGAAAATGGCTGAAATCGCTCTCTTCCCGCGCCTTCACCCAGACTTCGTGTGCCAGGGCGATTTGCTTCGCGCGTTCTGCCACGAAATCCGAGGGCAGTTTGGTCGCCAGCTCGTAGTCCTGTTGCACAACCCGCACCAGGCTGGCGGGGTCGCTGTCGTATTCCCCATCCATCTCATTCGCGGCGGCTTCCAGCAGTTTCGCGGTTTCTTCGCTGGTGAACATCTCGTGTGCGATGCGCGAGAGCGACGCCAACTGCCGCGCCCGCGCTTGCGTCGCACCGGGGGGCATTTCTGTCTCGCGATCCCAATTCAGGATGGCGGCGGCGGATTCTACACTCTTCACATCCGTCAGGCGGCTGACGAGTTGTTCGTAGGTCTGGCTCATGATGCTTTCTCTCCATACACCGTGCCGGGGCGCCGCGATGATTCGTTTGCGACCGCTGGCGTCCTGGGAAATTAACTTTTGGGAAGGCCGCATTGTACCACAATCGCTGTATTTGCACGTGCGACCCATCGTATTGTCGGTTCCGCCCATGTGGTTATCAAAATTGGGGTAACATGGCTGCCGATTATGAGTTTTTTCGCCCCAAAACATGAGGTTTGGCAATGGCATCCGCTACGAGCACATGACAGACTGTGTACATACTGGGGAAAAGGAAAGTCACTAATGCCGAATATCTTTGTGACCTATGCCAGTGAACATGGATCGACTGCGGGGATTGCGCGCACGATTGCGGCGGTGCTGCGCGAGAACATGCTGGATGTTGAACTGAAGCGCATGGAAGAAGCGCCGGATGACCTCTGCGAATTTGACGCGGTGATTCTGGGCAGTGCCGTCTACATCGGTGAATGGCTGCCGAAGGCCGTTGATTTTCTGCTGAAGCATCATGAGAAACTCGCCCAATGTCCGACCTGGGTCTTTTCCAGCGGGCCAACGGGTGAAGAGACCCATGATGAACTGGTGGATGGGCAGATCCTGCCGACAGATTTGCAGCCGCTGATCGACAAGCTGAATCCGCGCGATATCACCGTGTTCTCTGGCAAGATCGACCTGCGCCGTCTGACGCAGAAAGAACGCGCCATGGTCAAGCAAAAGGGCATCGCCAAAGGCGACTATCGCGATTGGCCGGCGATTCGTGCGTGGGCGCAGGAGATCGCCAATGTACTGAAGCAGACGCAGGGCGAGACCGAACCGCTCGAAGACCAGCCTAGCTTCTCGCCAGAGTGAGCCGCGCACAGGGGGACATCACCCAGAAAGCATGGCAGGAGTCCTGCTGTTTGCGGTTCACTTGTAGTAAATGAAGGTGATCAGCCGACCCAGGCGTAGCTCGTCGCTGCTCTCCAGCGGGTAGGGCTGTTCTGGTTCCAGGCGTTCGCCATTGATGTATGTGCCGTTGTAGCTGCCCAGGTCCGTGATGGTCGGCTTTTTGTGCGCGTCCAGGCGTGCATGACGGCGCGACACGCCCCAATCCTGCCCATCAAAGTCGGAGAGGTCGATGTCCACGACCACACCGGAGATTTTGTCGCTGCGCCCGATAATCTGATCGTTGAGGCGCTCGATAGCGATGGGCATGGTGATGTTCCCCACATACAGCATAATTGGGCGAACCTCCGATAATTGCCCCGGACGCGGTTGTAAGTCGCGCGTGCGTCCCGGCGAAAGATGTTTGGTGGCTTCCTCGTAGAGCAAGTTGTAGAGGTCTTTCCCACAATTGCCACAGATGAGTTCCCCAACCCGGTTTTCGTTTCCACAATTCGGGCATTTCATATTCGCTCAGTTCACTTTCTGCGTGTGCTCCCACCATGCTCTATAGTATCGCAAAGGAGCGAGAACATGAAGTGCTGGCGGATGCCAACGTCCGCTGTGAAGTTTTCAGCCGCTGCTAGTCCCCTATTTATGTTGGTTCGGTATCCTGAAGTGAATCAGTTTGTGAAGACAGGAACAAACGAACAAGATGGACGCAGTGCAATCCCCCCAAATCGAGACCTGCCCGGAGAATTTAGGATCAATGCGCAAGACCGCGCCGGATGTCGCGCAGCCCACGCCTCGCTACGAAGTCCGTGACGATGGCACCTGGGTCATCTATGGATTTTCGGAAGTGCGGCAAATCCTGCGCAGTGAATTCGTGCGGCAGGCCGGGTTCAGCGCGGAACGTGTGATCGAACAGGGCGGCGGCTTGATGCGCAATTTGCCGATTCTCTTCCTGGAAGGTGAACCGCATCACAAAGCACGCCGCGAGACCAACCGCTTCTTCACCCCCAGCATCACTGACCGCGCTTACCGCGATATGATGAACGATTTCGCGGATGACCTCATCGCCGACTTTCGCCAGAAGAAACGCGCTGACCTGAGCGACCTGAGCATGGAAATGGCGGTGCGCGTCGCGTCGCAGATCGTCGGCCTGACGAGCAGTCTCTTCCCGGACGGCCTCAAGAAGCGGCTGGAGTCGATGATCGAAGTGGGCGATATGATGCTGCATGATACGCCCGACTGGATCGCCTCGCTCTCATCGCAGTGGAGCACGGCATCGTTCTTCCTGCTGGATGTGCTGCCCGCGATTCGCGAGCGGCGCAAAGAACCGCAGGACGATGTCATCAGCTATTTGATCGAACAGGACTATTCCAATCTGGAGATCATGACGGAATGCATCGTCTACGGAGTGGCGGGGATGGTGACCACGCGCGAATTCATCGCGGTGGCGCTCTGGCACCTCTTCGAGCACCCGCACCTGATGGAGCGCATGCGTGTGGGCAGCCAGGAAGAGCGCTACGCCATCTTGCACGAAATCCTGCGCCTGGAACCCGTCGTCGGGCATCTCTACCGCCGCACCACGAAGGAATTGTCCTTCGAGAGCGCAGGGCAGACCGTCACAATTCCGGCGGGGACGAAGCTCGATCTGCACATCGTCGCCGCCAATGCCGACGACGACGCGATGGGCGACTCGCCGAATGCGCTCTGCCCGATGCGTGAGCGCGCCGAGATGCGCCCCAAAGTGCCCGAATTTGGCCTCAGCTTCGGAGACGGTGCGCATCGCTGCCCCGGAGCCTATGTTGCCATCCAGGAAAGCGACATCTTCATCCGCAAGCTGCTGGAAGTCCCCGGATTGCGCATCGAGCAGCCGCCGCAGGTGACGTACTTCCAGATCGCCGAGAGCTACGAGATTCGCGATTTCATCCTGGCGGCGGATTGACGCGAGTTTGGAGGAGCGGCCTGTCGCCTGCCGCGTCCCCAGGTTGGTCACTCGTTCCAGGCGCGGACGCCCCCCAGCGTGGTCGCGGCGCGGATGCCGCTGCGAATCGCCTGCGCGACGGCCTCGGCGGCGAACGTGCCGATGGCGGTTGCGTTCGAGGGCTTTTCGCCCGATGCCAGGGCGAAGATCGTATCGCCATCGAACATGGTGTGCGCCGGATTGATGCTGCGCGCGATGCCGTCGTGCGCCATCTGCGCCACTTTGTTCACATGCGCCTTGCTCAGTCTGGCGTTGGTCGCCACTACGCCGATGACGGTGTTCTCATTGCTCGCGGAGAAATCCATGTGCGCCATGCCACGAATGGCGTTCAACATGCCGACGAAGCCGCCGTGTTCGCCGCGCAGTCCTGCCAGGATATTCCCGGCTTCGTCCAGCACATCGCCGACGGCATTGACCGCAACCAGCGCCCCCACCCAGAGTCCGTCGCCCAGGTCGATGCTGGCAGAGCCGACGCCACCCTTGGTCGCGAATTCCAGCCCTTGCATCGCCCCACAGATTGCGCCCGTCCCCACGCCGACGCTGCCCTGCTCAACGGGGGAGTCGCTGGCGTTTTCGCAGGCGGCGTAGCCCATTGCCGCATCCGGTCGCACCTTCGAATCGCCCACGCGCAGGTCGAAGAGAATCGCCGCCGGGACAATGGGCACGATGAAGCCCGTTCCGGATTTGTACCCCATACCGCGCTCTTCCAGGTACTGTACGACACCCTGCGCCGAGGCCAACCCGAACGCGCTGCCGCCGGAAAGAATCACCGCGCTCACTTCGGCGACATGATTCTGGGGTTGTAGCAGGTCGGTTTCGCGTGTCCCCGGTGCACCCCCACGCACATCCACCCCGCCAACGGTTCCCGGCGGGCAGATGACGACAGTGCAACCTGTTGCGGACTCGGTGTTGGTGGCGTGTCCCACCCGGAAACCCGGTACATCGACAAGGGTGTTGCTGCTCATGATGCTTCCTCGGTATAGGCTCTGGCAAGTAGGCGGGGATTGTAGCATATCCCCGTGCATGAGAACGCTTTTTTGCCATCTCTGAGCGAGGATTTACGCACCGTTCACGCGGGAGTCGTATCATGCAAGGCGATCCCTTGAATTGAAAAACGGGTTGAGCGAAACATGAAGCGCATTCTGGTACTCTGTACGGTCTTCTTGCTGGCGCTGCCGCTGCTGGCGCAAGAGGCACAGACCCTGGTTGATGTGCCCTATGTGCCGGATGAACACGAGCGACAGGTGCTGGATATTTACCTGCCACAGGATGCTGCATCTCCTGCACCAACGCTGCTGATGATTCATGGTGGCGGCTACATCTTTGGTGATAAGGACGAGATGCGCGGTGTCGCACGTCATTTTCAGGAGCGCGGCTATGCGGTCATTGCGCCCAATTATCGCCTTGCCCCGGATTACACCTATCCCGCGCAGATCGAAGATGTCTTCTGTGCGCTGGCCTGGACGATTGCCCACGCCGATGAATACAACCTCGATCCGGCACGGCTGGTGATCGTAGGCGAATCTGCCGGGGCGAATGCTGCTGCGCTCCTGGGAACGGTCGATGCACCAGAGCAGTATCTGGCGGGCTGCGCCTACGATCTCCCAGACGATTTCGAGCCGCAGGGCGTCGTCGCTTATTACATGCCCGTCGACCTGACGAGCTGCGAATGTGATGCCGCGCAGCGGATGGCGGCGCTCTATCTCGGCATCCCGGAGACCGAAATTGAGAATGTGGGCGAATTGCGCTCCGTCTGGGCGGATGCCTCGCCCCTGGCCTGGATTGACGAAGACGATCCACCGTTTTTCCTGGTGCATGGCGAACTGGACAGTCTGGTGCCGCTGAGCGAGTCCGAGGCATTCCAGCGTGCATATCGGGCTGTGGGCGGGGAGGTCTCCTTACTCACGATTCCGCTGCTGAATCACGGTTTTTTCCGCCTGGTGGGGTTGCCCCCGGTGCGCAATGCCCTGGATGAAGTTGAAGCGTTTGTCGCTGATGTGCTGGCGCAGTGATGGCCCCGGATGGCTGCACGGACGGCTATTGTGTCGTGTGATTCAGCTTATTTTGATGCGATTGCCCTGGCTGCCATCCCCAATCAATTGCCCTTAGGCCTGCTTTAGCCCATAATCAATATAAGTGATCCACGCCAGTCGGGAGAAGCAGCAAATGGCAGAGGCAAGACGCTTCAAGGTAGTTAATGGCCCGCTATCCATCCGCGATGCACCCAATGGGGAGCGCCTCGGCGAGACATTGGCCTACGGCACGGAAATCGATGTCATGCCGGATTCGCGTACCGAGGTCGGCGGTTACGTCTGGTGGCAGCATGACAAAGGCTGGTCAGCGGAGAAAGCGCTCTGGGGTGACTCGCGCTTCATGGTGGAAATTGGCGCTCTGGCGGACGATGAACCGCGCACATTTGAAGTCGCTGTCAGCCGCCTGAGCGTGCGAGAAGCACCGGGAGGCACGCGGTTGCCGGATTTCCTCTCGCGCGGCGACATCATCACCACCGTGCCAGGATCGCGCACCGTCGATGAGCGCTACATCTGGTGGCAGCATGATAAGGGCTGGTCAGCCGAGAGCACTGTAGACGGGCGTCTGGTCTACATGCGCGAAGTCTTCGACGTGAAACCCGAAGAGGGTGAAGGCGGCGAAGCAACGCCCCCCGCAGCCCCCACCCCGCCCGATCACCCGGAAGGGACGGCGTTGATGGGCGTGGTGCAGCCTGTGAAGGTGCGCTATTCCCCCTCAACCAACCCCAACCTGGGCTACATTCGGATGCTGCGGCGCGGCGAATCCGTGATGGCGGATTTCAACACGCTGACCTTCGCTGACAATTACTGGTGGGTCAAGCACGAATTTGGCTGGACGGCCTGGCAGAATGTGGACGGTACGGAGATGTACCTCGCGCTTCCGGGAACGGTGCCGGGTGTGCTGGTCATCGGCGAAGATGGCCCCCGCGCAGAAGACCTGCCCGGCCTCGGCAGCCTGATCCTGCGTTCTCCGGTCGATATTGAACAAACGCAGTGGTTCCAGTATTTCGGCAACAACGTCTTCGCTTATCAATACGGGCACAAGTACAACTACGACGGCTATTCCCAGGGCTTGCACGGCGGCCTGGATTTCGGCAACAGTATCCGCAGCGGCATCCCGGTCTACGCCGGAATCAACGCCACATATGATAGCGTGGATACCAGCCGTTCGGGGAATTTCCTGGTGCGGCTGCGCACTGATGATTACCTCATCATCTACCAGCACATCATCCGCCCGCGTCCCTTCACGCCGGGGCAGGCCATCACGCCGGATACGGTTCTCGCGGAAATCCAGACGACGGCGCAAGGTGGCTCCGATCATCTGCATTTTGAGATTCGTCTGCTGCGCCAGTGGATCATCAATCCGCTGCTGCTGATGCCCGACACGATAGTCAATGCCATCACCGATCGTTTCAACCCGGCGCGGCTGCGCACCAACAACGTCACCGACTCGGAATTGTATTACTTCTACAAGACGGACACCTGGACGAAGTGGACGACTCCGCTGGAGCAGCCCATGATCAAGCTGGGGGGTGATCCGGTAGGCCCGCGCTACGAAGGACATTGAGGCAGCCATTGAGGTAGCCACCAGCGCAATCTGTAACACAGGCCGTTAAAAGCTGAGCGGGGGCACTCTAGCTCTCCTGATGTGTGCGACTCACCGGGTGGATGCGCATCAGGAGCGGTGCCCATTGCCCTCTCTCCCGCACGGAAGAGGTTTTTAGGCGTGCGTGTTTCGCGCCCTAGCCCCCCTTCGTGGGAGAAGCTGAAGCCACTGGCGTGGATTTGCCATTCCGCTTCTTACAGAAAACAACCCGTGCCGTGTTGAGGCCAGGCCAATCTAGAGGGGATACACTGTCAAATAAGTATGCCTGCTCGCCGAATCGCGCATCTTGGTCATAACAGATTCAACTGCTCCTCAGCAGCGATGGCAGCGTCGGCAGTCATGCCCAGTTTGTCGAAGAGGGCGCTGGCTTCCTGGTAAAGCTGCAAGGCAGGTCGGCGGCGCTGCTGTGCCAGCAAACTGCGTGCGTAATGATGCAGCGTGCGGGCGGTCTCGGCCTCGGCTTCGATGTCGCGGAAGGCTTGCAGCGCCGTGCGGAAGAAGGCTTCCGGGTCTGCCGGGCGTGGTTCAGGCAGGGCGCTGAGGGCATCTGCCAGAATCCGATGTGCCAGCCCGATCATCATGACGTTATCGGCTTCCTGCGCCCAATGCAGGGCTTCATTGGCTTGCTCCCAGGCCGCACCGGGGTTCTCCCGCGCCAGTTCGATCTGCGCCAGCCCGTAGTGCAACTCTGTGAGAAACTCCTCGCGATTTTGATCCCCCGGCTTCAGCCGTTGCGCCAGTTGGTAGCTGTGCAGCAGGGCGCGATGGGCGTCGTCAAACTGGCGCATCTGCACCATCACCAGCCCTTCGTTGAGCATGGCAGCGACCTGAATACGCACATCGCCGAAGCGTTCCGCCGTCTCGTGGGCGCTGTGGTACAGGCGGCGTGCGCGATGGTATTCCCCACGAAAGCGGTAGTTCTCGCCCTGATTGAGTTCGATGATGGCGATGCGACGCTGGTTCTGCACGCGCTCGAAGAGGTCGTGCGCCTTTTTGTAGTGCAGGATGCTGATGCTGTAATTGCCCAGGAAGTGCTGGACGTAGCCGCAGAGGTGCTCCGCGCGTCCCTGGTTGGCGTAGTGTCCGTTGGCAGCCGCTTCTGCGCCCAACTGCTTGAGCTTCTCCAGCACCTCGCTGTGGGGCACGTCGCCACGCTCCCAACGCTGCACCAGTTCCAGACACAGAACGTCAAAATCCGGTGACGGCTCCGATGCCGCCGCCGATGGCATTTGCCTGACCATCGTCTCACCCCGTCACTTGTCGTTACACGATATTGCGAATTGGTAGGGAGCATAACAGATGCATCCCAAAACTGCTATAGTTGGGCTGGCGCAAGGCTGCGCTATTTGTCCACGCACCGACTCCGGGAGCCTTTCATCATGGAACCTCTCACATCCGAAGACGTACGCCGCGCACTGCACGCTGTCGATCCCAGTATTGAACTGCTCACTTACGACGAATCCACCGCCACATCGGAACTCGCCGCCGCCGCCATTGGCTGTGAAGTCGCACAGATTGCCAAGAGCATCTGCCTGCTGGTGGCTGGTGATCCGGTGCTGGTGGTGATGAGCGGCACACGCCAGGTTGATGACAGGAAAGTCGCCGCCCTCTATGGCGTGGGGCGCAAGAAAGTCAAAATGGCCAGGGCCGACCAGTGCATCGAGATTTTCGGCTATCCGCCCGGGGGTGTGCCGCCTGTTGGTCATCGCCGGGAAGGCATTCGCATTCACCTGGACGAATCGCTGCACGGCTTCGAGCAGGTCTATGCTGCTGCGGGTTCCTCGAATGTGAATTTTGGCGTCACGCCGCAGCAGCTTGAGGCCATCACCGGGGCGAGCTGGATTGATCTGGCGAAGGATAGCTAGGAGGCCCGCCCCGGTGGTTCGGCGGGACATGCGTTTATCAACTTCGACTGTGAACTGTGTCGTGAACATTAGGCCGTTGCAGCAGGGGTTGTTCTGTAGGGAAGCGCAGACCAGCCCCTGTGCTTTTGCGGCACGTTGTCCGTAAACCATTTCCGTCCCGGAGAAAGAAAAACGTACAGAGACCCTGTGTGGCCTTCCTGGGCGGTCACTTTGTCTCAGAAGCGCATAAGTTCCGCCGTGCCGGATTCCGGGGTTGGGGGTTGTCTTATGCTATAATGCGTCCAATCGCATCGGAAAACTGCATGGAGTACCACATCCCATGTTATTGATGGGCAATATCACAATCGAAGGTTTGATCGCAGCGGGCATCGTGCTGTTCTTCGGCATGGGCATTCACGAATACGCGCACGCCCTGGTTGCCGACTGGTGGGGCGATCCCACACCGCGCGAACACGGACGCCTGACGCCCAATCCTATCGTGCATATCAACTGGGTCGGCTGGTTGATGTTCCTAGTGATCGGCTTCGGTATCCTGGGGTCTGTCCCCGTGTCACCCAACCGGATGCGCAACCCGCGCTGGGGCAGCTTCTGGACTTCGTTCGCCGGGCCGCTCTCCAACTTGATCCAGGCAGCGGGCTATGCGCTGGTCTATCGCCTCATCACCAGTGGCCCCGGCCTCTCGTTCTTCTCCAGCCTCGGGCCGGATTTCCTGAGTTCCCCGGTCTTCGGCTTCATCGGGCTGCTGCTGGTCTACGGTGTATTCTTCAACGTGCTGCTCTTCGTCTTCAATCTGCTGCCGCTCTTCCCGATTGATGGTTGGCGCATGATGCTGGCGGTACTGCCCGGTCGCGGTGTGGAACGCCAGAGCATTCCCGGCTTCCTCTGGCAGAACGCTGCGCCGATTGCGCGTTTCTTGTATGAACCAGCCTATACCTGGCAGAACTGGGCACAGGTGACGCAGTACGTCTTCTTCGGCCTGCTGCTGCTGAGTTTCGCCATCCCGCCGCTGAATATCTTCGGCCTGGTGATCGGCGAACCGACCTTCACGATTTACTCGCTGCTGATTGGTTCCTAGGCGGTATGGCGGCATTGCAGCGCATTCAACAGGGGGTGCGGGCGCTCTTCTCTTTTACGCAGGAAGTGGACTACGCGCTGGCGAGTCGCTACCTGGATGAAGAGCAGCTTGCCCTCTTCCGGCAGTTAGCCCGCAGCGAACAACTGCATAGCCTGAACGTGCTGCGGGCCGTGCTGGGGCAGGCTCCGGAGACGCCGCATGATCTGGCGGTGGCGGCGCTCCTGCACGACATCGGCAAAACTCGCTATCGGATGGCGCTCTGGGAGCGCACGGCGGTGGTGCTCCTGCGCAAACTCGCCCCGGCACTCTACGAATCCTGGAGCGCACCCGGCACGCTGGATGACTGGCGTGCCCCCTTCGGCGTCTACCGCTATCATCCACAGTGGGGCGCTGAACTATTGCAAGCGACCACGATTTCGCCGCGTGCCCTCTGGCTGGTGCAGCATCATCAGGAAGATGCCGCGCAGTGGCGGGCACACCCGCATCACACGCTGCTGCTGCGCCTGCAAAAGGCCGACGATGCCAATTGAGGGGTTCTATCATTTCTGCAACAAGCCTCCTGTAACGTCCCAAAAATCCTTGAAACGCCGAGCTTCCGCGTTTGCAGACGCGCATCTGCTGCTACAATAGGGACGTTTTTAGCGGATTTATGCTGATGAGGAGTTGGCAGACCCATGAGTGCCGGGTTCGATCATCTGATGAAAATCTTGCAGGACAAGAAGACCCTCACGCCGGAAGATGTGGAAGCAGCCGAAAAAG
Organism: uncultured Anaerolineaceae bacterium; assembly: GCA_964549915.1. GTDB lineage: Bacteria > Chloroflexota > Anaerolineae > Aggregatilineales > Phototrophicaceae > JAUZRW01. The sequence goes on from CAZJWX010000005.1 coordinate 27,839, forward strand.
AGCATGGTGCGCTGACCGATGAAGAGAAGCTCCAGCTAGAGGCCGAGAAACACAAGGTAGAGCGTGATGGGGACGCCACCATCACGATGGAACAATACTTAGAAGCGACGAAGACGCTGGATACGGCAGAAGAAGGCAGTGAAGAATACAAAAAAGCCGAGGCCATTGTGGAGAAATTCGAGAGCGGCATGTAGCGGCGTAGGATGAATTGCAAGTTCTGAACACTGTGGTAAGAATTTTGCGGTATACCGGTGTGGAATGATCGTGAGTGTAACCGTGAGTGTAGATGTTGAGTACAGGTAGGGTACGAGCATGGCAACAGGTTCTCTTCCCAATGTAGCACCCCCGCCCCGGACGGGCGGCATCAACCCCTGGTTGATCCGGCTGCCGATTCTGTTGTTCACCGGGGCGCTGCTGGTGGCCTTCGTGTTGGCCTTGTTCTTTCTGGCATTCCAGATGCGCTATCAGGAGCGAGTCTATCCCGGCGTTTCCACAATGGGTATCCCGCTGGGCAATATGACGCAGGAGGAAGCCGTCGCCGCGTTAGAAGAGGAATTTGACTATGGTGCGCAAACCGTCTTCACCCTGCGCGACGGAGAGCGCTTCTGGCAGTTGACGGCGGCTGATCTGGGCGTGGAATTCGATGCGGAGGCGACGGCAGAGGCTGCCTTCGCCATCGGGCACAGCGACAACCTGCCGCTTGATCTCGCTGCCCAGGCCAACGCCTGGTTCGTGGGGCGCACTGTCTCGCCGATCATCACCTACGATCAGAACGTGGCGATACAACAGTTGCAGGCCATCGCTGAGGAGATCAATCAAGCGCCGATGAACGCCTCGCTTGCGCTGGATGGGACAACCGTCATCAGCAACGAGGGGCAGCCAGGGCGCACGTTGGATGTCGCTGCCACACTCGCTACCCTGGAAGATCGCATCATGCGCCTGGAATCGGGCGCGGAGATCCCCCTGGTCATTCAAGAGACGCTGCCCGTCGTGCCCACCGTCGCACAGACGCGCCAGCGGGTCGAGGCGGCGCTTTCCGGCCCGCTGACTCTGGTTGCCACAGACGAAGGCGGCGCACAGCTTGGCCCCTGGACGGTCAGCACGGAGCAAATCGCACAGCTCTTGCGCATCACGCTGCTGAGCAATGCAGACGGCACTCAGCGCTACGAAGTGGATATTGATATGACGGCTTTCGCGGGCTTCCTCAATGAACTGGCACCGGGCTTGATCACCCCCGCACTCGATGGTCGCTTCGACTTCAATCCGACGACAGGGCAGCTCAACGTCCTGCAACCGGCGGTCAGCGGACGTACCCTGAACGTCGAGCAGACGCTGGCGCGGCTGGAAGAGGGCGTCTTCACGGCGGAGAATCGCATTGTGCCGATGGCCTTCGATTACACGCTGCCGCGCTACCACAACCAGATTACGGCGGCGGAACTGGGTATCTTCGAACTGGTCGCTGAATCGACCACGTATTACCAGGGTAGCAGCGCCAACCGTCGCCACAATATCGCGGTCGGTGCCAGCCGTTTGAATGGCGTCATCATCGGCCCTGGCGAAGAGTTTTCCTTCAACTATTACATCGGCGAGATCAGCGCGGAGAATGACTTTGTGGAAGGGCTGGTCATCTTCGGCGGGCGCACAGTCAATGGGCTGGGCGGCGGCATCTGCCAGGTGAGCACGACCATATACCGCGCGGCCTTCACGGGCGGATTCGCCATCACCGAACGTAATTCGCACGGCTACCGCGTCGGCTACTACGAATTGGGCGGGGCACCGCCGGGGCTGGATGCCGCCATCTGGCAGCCAGAGCGCGACTTCAAATTCCAGAACAACACGCCCTATCACATCCTGATCGAAGCCGATATGCTGCCAGCGGATAATGCCCTGCAAATTCGCATTTACAGCACGCAGCACTGGCAGACTGAACTGGAAGACCCCATCATCCGCAACCTGGAACCCGCACCGCCGCCGCTGTATGAAGCCAATTCGGATTTGCAGCCGGGCGAGGTTCTACAGGTCGATTTTGCTGCTGAAGGTGCGGACGTGACGATCTATCGCAATGTCTACGACATGCAGGGCAACCTGGTGCTGGAAGATTACGCTTACACGCACTACGTCCCCTGGCAGGCGATTTATCAGGTTGCGCCGGGCGATTCGCGGTTGGGGAGTTAGTTGCAACGATGAGATTTCGAAGGCGTCCGGGGAAAACGCAGTTCCAGCGGAATTCAAGGCAAGCCATGGCCTGGGGGGGGCAGTCTGGGGGCGGGGTGGTCTTCGTTGCGCTGCTCCTGCTCATATTCGCCCCGATCCATGCTCAGGAAGACGCTCCGCTTCTCATCCCCGACGAACCGCAGACCGTCACCCTCAGCGCTGAAGCGCCTGTGGTGCTGCATTACGAGGCAGAGGGCGGCGAAGTGGTCACTATCATCGCCGAAGCAATGGCGGATGACGAATCCAGGCCGGATACGGTGTTGGCGCTGATCGCCCCGGATGATACGCAGATGGCCTACAACGACAATACGCGGTCAGAAGATGATGGCCTGCTGACCGATGCGCAGTTGCAGAATGTGCGGCTACCCGTCGCAGGAACCTATCGTGTGGTCGTGGATAGCTTCAATGGCGTGACTGAAGGAGAAGCCGAGGTGCGCCTGACGCAGGTCGATCCCTTCGCCGTGCAGGTCGAGGACTCGGACGATGGGCAGGTGGTGCGCTTCGTGCTGCCAATGGATGTGGCTTTTTCCTTCGCTTTCACGGTCGCTGCCGGGTCACGCTGGACGATCACAGCGCGGGATACCGCTGGCAGCCGCGATCCTTACTTGCGGGTGCTGGATGAAGAGGGCGCAGAAATCACCCGCAACGACGATCATGGCACGCCGAATCTGGGGCTGGATGTCTTCGACGCGCAGATCAACGGCTGGGTGGCTCCGCAGGATGGCACCTATACCGTACAGGTCAGCGATGTGTTGGGGTGTCCCGGAGAATTCGTGCTGACGATTCTGCCGCTGGACTGATGTTTCAAGTGTCGGTCTCAAACGTCAGCTTGTTTTTTGTGCTGCATGAATTCGTCAATGAAGCCGCCGTGCTCTGTGGCGATCAAGACCCCGGCCTGCTTGCTGATGACCAGTTCTCCCAGGTGCTTCACAAGCTGGTTGATCTGCTGGCGCATGATCATCATCACATCTTCCCAGACGACATCCGACGGCAGGCTGGCTTCGCGCAGGTCGCGCGTGCTTTCCAGGTAGGCCATTGCGGGTTCGACTTCCGGGAAGACCAGGGCGCTGGGCAAATCATGGCGCACAACGGCGTAAAAATAGCGCGAGAGCACCCGCGTGCCATTTTCCAGGGCGAAGCGGTCGCTGGGCAGTTCTGGCGCACGCACCTGTGCCGCCCCGCCCCGAGTCAGCAGCACGATGGCACGGCGCATCAGCACCTGCATTTCTGGCATGGTGTTGATGCTGTTAGCCGCGATCACCAACTGCCCGTTCGGACGCAGCACCCGCGCCAATTCTGTGACGGCAGCTTCGACATCCTCCACATGGTAGAGCATGTGATTCGCCATGACGACATCAAATGAGGCATCGGCGAAGGGCAGTTGCTGGGCATCGCTCTGCATCAGCGTCGCGCTATCGCCATAGCCCGTATGCCCTTGTAGCATCACATTGACGAGGTCAATCCCGACGTAGCGCACATCGGGGTGCTGTTCAATCAATTTGTCGTAGTATAGGCCAGTGCCGCAGCCCACATCCAGCACAGTCTCGCTGCCGTGCCAGCTAACGCGCTCCAGCACCCAGTCCGCAAAACTGCGGTCAGGCACGGTGTACCTCGCATGGGTCTCCTGGCGAATGCGAAGATGTTCGTCTGTTGCGTAGTGCCGCCGCACAATCTGCTCAGGGTTTTCGGAATTCATTACCATATCCATCTCGTCGGTGGGACAATCCCACTGCCTATACCGTTCACTTTACTATACTACCGGAATTGCTGTACGCAAACTCATGAGACTGTGATTCAAGGCTGGGGCATGTGGTCATTTTCTGCCAGCCACGCCGCCAAATCTGCCGCGAGTGCCGCATTTCCCGCCGGGTTCAGGTGCATGTCATCGCGGAAATAGAGCGCTTCGCCCGCCAGTGCTCGTTCGCGCAGCGCCGGGGTCGCATCGTAGCAGATCAGCCCCAGTTCGTCGCAAAGCGCCAGCATCGATTCGCGTGCGGAAGCCAGCGTTGCAATGGCCTCTTGGCCCATCATTGGCGCGGTGATATGCGCGTAGACTTCCTCGCGCGTCGGAATCAGCACGATCACCAGCCTTCCGTCCCAGGATTGCACCAGAGTTCGCGCCTCGGCGAAGGCATCCGCCGACATCTCATAGCCGATCTGGTTCGGCTCTTGCGACATATCCAGCGCGTTCAATTCGTATGCACCACCAAATTGCAGCACCTGATTCTCGCCGTAGGCTGCGCGATACGGTTTGACGAAATCGGGGTCAACCTCGCCCCGGAAGTAACCTGTCGCCAACGTATCCAGCACGGCAACCAGGGCGCTGTTGCGGCGCAGCCAATCGTAGAACGTAGGCGGCGCTATGGCAGGAGTTTCTGCTGGCAGGGCTTCGATTTCGTCGCGGAAGACGGCGAGTTGGTAATCGTCGTTGAAGTCATTGCCGAAGAACTGCCAGATCACCAGCGGCGGTTCCCACGCGCTGGCGAAGTCCTGGGCGATGCGCAGGTGGCTGCGCGTCCCCGTAACAGGTTGGCTCAGGTTGACGATCCCCAGGTCAGTCTCGGCTGCGAGTTGATCCACCCAGCAGTCGTCACGTTCGACGAAGCATAGGCCGAAGCTGTCGCCGACGACGACGGCATCCACGCGGAAATTGACGGGATCCGTGCGGAAGCCAATGCCCGCGCCCTCCCAGGGTTCGTTGGTGGAGAGGCGGAAGGATACGGACGGACTCCCGTATTGCAGCGAATCGTCCAATCCGGGGCGCAGGGCATAGCGATGATCGCGGTTATCCTGCCATGCAGGCTGCCAATCTTCGGCGTAGGTCTCGCCCGTCGTCACCCAACGCGCCGCCACCGCCAATCCTTCCGGCAGCAGTGGGGTCGCCAATCGCAGCCCAATTTCCAGCAGCAGCAGAACCACCACCAGATTGACCAGAATCAGACCACCTACGCGCAACATTCGCTTCATCAATAGCTCTCGCTTCCGCTCATCAGCAATGCGGGCACCAGTATAGAGGTTGTGAAGATGGTTGTCAGCGGGGGAGAGCGGTTGAGCGTCCTATGCCCGATCCGCCTCTCTACGAGATTTTTGCGCCAGCGATGGGCTGCCTGTGCTATTCTGAGAGGCCAAGCGTAGTTTCCAGGGAGCATCAGATGATCGAGGCTCTGTTTTCACTTCCCCTCTGGTTGTTGGCAGCTTCCCTGCCAGGAATTGTCTTCGCGATCCCGAGTCTGGTTCCGGTGCTGCGCCGCCGTGCCAAACAGTCTCCCGCTTGGCGGCGCGGCGTCCGCTACGGATTGAGCGTCACCAGCCTCATCACGATGTTTTTGCTCACGACATGGCTCTATGCCTCGATTGATGTCGTCTTCTACAGCGTCTTCGGCTGGCAGCAGCCGGAACCGCGGTACGTCTGCACACCGCCGGACGGTGGTGCTTGCCCGTTGGGCGGGGTAGCGCTGGAAAATGAAGACGCTGTACGGCGCGAACTGTGGGTGTGGCATCTGCTGCCGCCCTTCATTGAGGGTTGTTTTCTAAGAGATGCGGATGCGTGCGCCATCGCTGACCAGATCGCGGAAGGTAATTCGGGAGATCGCTGGGTGCGCTATGGTTTTTCGTGGCTCTCCGCGTTGTCTTCTGCGCTAATGACCTTCTGGCTGGTCGGGCGTGCCACACTGCCAGATCGCAAGCGGAAGGCGGATTGAGTCGCGGGGGCAGCTCGTCGCTGAGCCGCCCCATGCAAGCGTGTCTCAGCGATAAGTGACCGGGAGCTTCTTCAGCCCGTGTATCAGCAAGCTGCTGTTCCATTCCAGGTCGTCTACTGCGGCGGCGTTGAGTTGAATCCCCGGATAACGTTCCAGCAGGGCGTTGATCGCAATCGAGCCTTCCATGCGTGCAAGCGGCGCCCCCAGGCAATAGTGGATCCCGTGCCCAAAGGCCACATGTGGATTGGGGTCGCGGGTGATGTCGAAAGTGTCGGGATTCTCAAAGACGGCGGGATCGCGATTGGCTGCCAGCAGGGCGGGCAGCACCACATCGCCTTCGGGGATCGTCACGCCGCCGATTTCGACATCCTGTGAGGCGAAGGCCCAGATGGGCGTCTCGACGGGGCCGTTATAGCGCAGCATCTCTTCAACGGCAGTGCGGATCAACGTGGGATCGCCTTGTAGCTTCTGCATCTGGTCGGGATGCTGCATCAGCGCCAATGTGCCATTGCCGATCAAATTGACGGTGGTTTCGTGCCCGGCGACCAGCAGCAAGAAGACCATTGAGAGCAGTTCCAGATGTTCCAGCTTGTCGCCCGCTTCTTCGGCACGCACCAGGGCGCTGAGGATGTCTCCCTTATCTTCTGCGCGGCGCTCTTCGATCAGTTCATTGACGTACTGCACGAATTCCATCACCGCAAGCTGGCCTGCCATCTCATCCATGCCGAAGAGCAGCGTGCGTGTCCACTCGCGGAATTTGTCGCGCATTTCGATGTGCACGCCCAACATCTCGGCAATCACCGTAATCGGCAGCGGGAAGGCGAAATCGTCCAGCAAATCGCCGGATTTCTTCTCGCCGATGCCGTCCAGCAGGTCGCTGGCAATCTGCTGAATGCGTGGTTCCAGGTCGCGCACGCGCCCGGGCGTGAAGCCCTTGTGTACCAGGCTTCGCAGCCGGGTGTGGTCAGGCGGGTCAGTGGCCAGCAGATGATGGTTGATGGCTTCCCAGACCGGGTCGGGATTCTCGGCGACATAGCGATAGGCGTGTTCGGGCTTCAGATTCTTGCGCGCATCCTTCACGAAGCGTTGGTCGCGCAGCACAGCAACCACATCCTCATAGCGTGTGAAAAACCAGAAGGTATTCCCCGAAATGGGGCCTGTCGCGCTGTAGATCGGATCATGCTGGCGCATCTGGGCGTACATGGCCTGTGGGTTAGCGCGAGTCGCCGGGTCGAAAATGGGATAGGTGCGAACCTCAGTCGTCATGCAGGATTTGCCTCACTTCGTAGACACTGTGTAGCTGCACTCTACTATACGTGCGAAATGGCGAAAGGGTTCAATCGGGCAGAGGCAGCAGTTCATTAGCGCAAGCCCTATGAGTGAATGCGCTGTGGAACAATCCAAAAAAGGCCATGAAAAACCAGGATAGCCCGGACGGGCGTGTTAGGGATTCATCAATTTCGAAATGTATCGGTTGACCCGCGCCGCGAAACCCGGTATGGTAGGTACACCGCAACATCAATTGTGGAGCAAACGAATGGTACGCAGAATAACTCCCACAATTCAGATTCCGGGCAGCGTGGTGGCCCGCTCTTTCCTTGCGTAGGCGAATGCCGCGCACCTCCTTATGAGTCTCTCCAATTCAACCCATGATCCAGCCCCGTAGTACGCTGATGCGTGTTACAATCGGGCGCTGATTTTTTGGCGTATTTTGAAAGCATTATCCCCTTCCGCCCTGCTACGCAGGTCACTTCCCCCTTTGCAATATAGGCATGCAATAGGGGAGGAAAAAGGCGTGGATTAGCCCCGTCCCGAATGCATTGGGGAGGCGGGTAGGGATGAATTATGCGATGCGCTCCGTTCTGCAAGATCTGTAGAGATGACCGAACGCAATCCATCGAGAACATGCAATCGAGAAAATACAGAGGAGAGAAAGCAAAACCCATGAGCGAAACTTACACCCCACAAGACATCGAGCCGAAATGGCAGCAGCGGTGGGAAGAGACGAAGCTATATCGCAGTGAGGTCGACTGGGACAAGCCCAAGCACTACGCGCTGACCATGCTGCCCTACCCGTCGGGTGACCTGCACATCGGGCACTGGTACGCCATGACTCCCAGCGATGCCCGCGCCCGCTTCATGCGTATGAAAGGCTACAACGTGCTCTTCCCGATGGGCTTCGACGCCTTCGGCCTGCCAGCGGAACAAGCCGCCATCAGCCGCAACATTCACCCGGCGGAATGGACATACGCCAACATTGAACGCATGCGCAAGCAACTGCGCAGTATGGGTGCGATGTTCGACTGGGAGCGCGAAGCCATTTCCTGTGATCCGCAGTACTACAAGTGGACGGAATGGTTCTTCAAGCTGTTCTATGAGAACGACCTGGCCTATCGTGGCGAAGCGATGGTCAACTGGTCGGATGCGCTGCAAACGGTGCTGGCGAACGAGCAGGTCATCGACGGCAAAGACGAGCGCCTGGGGCAGCCTGTCGTGCAGAAGCTGATGACACAGTGGTTCTTCCGTTACCGCAAATATGCCGACGAACTGCTGGACTTCAGCAAAATCGACTGGCCGGAACCTGTGAAGATCATGCAGACCAACTGGATAGGACGCAGTGAAGGGGCGAGGGTGACCTTCCAGGTCGATGGCTACGACGACACCATCACCGTCTTCACGACCCGTCCGGATACGCTGTGGGGCGCGACCTTCATGGTGCTGGCACCGGAACACGAACTGGTCGAGAAGGTGACGACGGACGCGCAGCAGCAAGAAGTCGAAGCCTACCGCGAGCAGGCCGCACGCGCGACTGAAATCGAGCGCATGAGCGAAGACCGCGAGAAGACGGGCGTCTTCACAGGTGGTTATGCCATCAACCCGGTGACGAGTGCCAGAATCCCCATCTGGATTGCGGATTATGTCATGGTCAGCTACGGCACGGGCGCGATCATGGCTGTGCCCTATGGCGACCAGCGCGACTTCGAGTTCGCCCGCAAATATGGCCTGGAGATCATCTCTGTCGTCAAGCCAGCGGGCGCGGACGAAGTGCCCGACCCGGATGAGATGGAAGAAGCCTACGAGGGCGCGGGCACGATGGTCAACAGCGGCCCCATCAATGGCATTGAGCACAATGGCGAAAAAGGGCGCAAGAGTCCCGCGATTGCCGCCGCCATCGACTATCTGGAAGGGAAGGGCGTCGGTGAAGAGAATGTGAACTACCGCCTGCGCGATTGGCTGATCAGCCGCCAGCGCTACTGGGGCAGCCCGATCCCGGTCATTCACCGCGAAGATGGCAAGCTGGAAGCTGTCCCGGACGAAGACCTGCCCGTGACGCTGCCGGATGACGTGGAATTCATGCCGACCGGACGCAGCCCGCTGACCTATCACGAGCCGTTCCTGAACACGACGGACAGTGACGGCAATCCGGCGCGGCGCGAGACCGATACGATGGACACCTTCATGTGTTCGTCCTGGTACTGGTATCGCTACCTGTCGCCGAATGAAGAGAGCGCTCCCTTCGACGCCGAAGAAGCGGCCTACTGGCTGCCTGTTGATACGTACACAGGCGGCGCAGAACATGCGACCATGCACCTGCTGTATGCACGCTGGTTCAACAAGGCGATTCGCGATCTGGGTGTCTTCGATGAAGCGCTGAAAATCGCCGAAGAACACGGGCGCGACCCGGAAGGGCTGTTCGATGAACCCATGCTGCAACTGCGCAACCAGGGGCAAGTACTGGGCGCGGAACGCCAGGGCGATCAGGTCATCGCCTGGGGGCAGCTACAGGGCAGCAAGATCGTCGCCGATAAGGTGCACGTCATCGAAAATGGCGAGAAGCCCAACGTGCCGATGGATGTCGCGCTGATCGAAGGCGAACTGATGAAGCGCGTGGAGAACACGCTATTCGTCGGCGATAATATGCAGATGGTCGAAGTCGTGCCGGACACGGAAATCGAGATTCCCTCGATCCAGGGCGCGAACAACGTCAACCAACTGAAGCAGCACCTGGAAATCCAGCGCATGTCCAAATCCAAGGGTAATGTGGTCAACCCGGATGAGTTGGTCTCGGAATATGGCGCGGACACCGTACGGGCCTACCTGATGTTCAACTTCGACTGGCAGAAGGGCGGCCCCTGGAACGAGAACAACATCAAGGGCGTGATCGGCTGGTTGAACGATGTCTGGCAGATTGTGACGGAGAGTCGTCCCTCTGACGCGGGCGATGATGCGACCAACCGCAACATCGAGCGCAAATCGCACCAGGCCATTCAGGCAGTGGAGACAGCCTTCGAGACCTTCACCTTCAATCGTGCGGTTGCCGACCAGATGAAGCTGAAGAACTTCGTCAAGGATGCGCTGAAGGCGGGAACACTGGGCGAAGAAGCCTATGAGCAGGTCGTTAGCGTCATGCTGCGTCTGATGGCTCCGGTTGCCCCGCACATCGCGGAAGAACTGTGGTCGCGCATGGGCTGGGAATACAGCGTGCATCAGCAGCCCTGGCCGCAATACGACCCGGAAAAGGCCAAGGAAGACGAAATCGCCCTGGTGGTGATGATCAATGGCAAGCCACGTGAGAATATCATGGTTTCGCCGGACATCAGCGAAGAGGACGCCAAGGCCGCCGCGCTGGCGGGTGAGGCGGCGCAGGGTGCGCTGAATGGCAAAGAGCCGAAGCGCGTGATCTTCATCCCTGGGCGTGGCAAGGAACCCAAGGTGAACATCGTCGTGTAATCCAATCTACGGGGGCAATCGTTCAGGATTGCCCTTTTTGCAAACACATGGCAGCTCGCGGTCGGGCGTCTTCGCAACTCTCACCCCTACGCCCGACCTCTGCGAGGTCATGGCACTGTCCGCACAGGGCAAACGCTGCAAAATGCTTTGAACCACAAAGTCACAAAGAATACCAAGCAAAGGCCAGAAGCAAGCCCCGCTGCGCAAGGGGGAACATGGGGAATACATCATGTGTCACCCGCTATTCCGCCCCTTCTATACACCATGCACGGCTTGAGGTGATCACCCTGCCGCACTTGAAACTTGACCCCTTTCGGCGATTGCGCTAGTCTCATGGGCGCAAACCCAGCAGCCCACGAGGAGAAACACGGGTGGCGTTAGAGCAGCAATCCCAATCGCATTCCACCCTGTTCGAGGCCAGCCTGCGCCTCTACCGTCGCACGATCAAACGCTTTCGTCCGGCGCACTCTGCCGTGCACTGGCTGCTGAGCCATACCTTCATCCCGACGTTGGAGGCCATCCGCCGCTTCCGCACGATGCCGGATGATCCTTTCTGGTTCCGCCTGGAACTGCTGACAGATCGCCATGAGCCGGAGACAACCGCCCAACTACGCCGTCTGATTCAACCGGGCATGACCGTGCTGGACATCGGCGCGCATGTCGGGTATTACGCGCGTATGGCTTCCGACCTCGTAGGAGAAGAGGGGCGCGTGATCGCTTTCGAGCCGCACCCGCGCAACCATGCGACGCTCGTGCGCAACATCGGGCAGCGAGCCAACGTCACGGCGCTGCAAGTCGCCCTCGCGCAAAGCGAAGGCACGGCAGAACTACACGACTACCTGATGATGAGCGCCAGCGGATCGCTGCACTACGACGAGGCAATCCGTGATGTGCAGCTTGCCCAGGTCAGCGATGATGACATCGCGCCGCGCATCGGCGGCAAATTTCAACCGCAGATTTACACAGTGCGCACGGCTCCGGTCGATGACCTGCTGGCAGAGATCGGCGTTGATCGGGTCGATGTCGTCAAGATGGACATCGAAGGGGCGGAGATGGGCGCATTGCGCGGTATGCGGCAGATCATCGCCAATTCCCCCTCCCTGGCGCTGGTGATGGAGTACAATCCGCTTGGCCTGCAAGCCTTCGACAATCAGCCAGAAGACGCCCTGCGCGAAGTACTGGCGATGGGCTTCCAGCGAATCGCCATCATCCAGCCAGATGGCTCCCTGACCGACATCACGCACGACTCCAGCGCCATCCACAGCCTGACGGAGCGGCTGGTGCAGCACATGGGCGTCGTCAATCTGCTGCTGACGCGCTGACGTATCATTCCGCTGGCAGCACTTCGGCAGTCAGCAGGCGCTTGCTCTGCGGCAGGTAGTAGACGGTGTATTCGCCGCCATGCTGAAAAGCGCCCGCCTGCCGGGGACTCATCTCCACCGCGATGCCATCAATCAGCAGATCAACACGACGATTGGAGCGTGGTTCCAGGAAGACGGCTCCGCTGCTGGATGCCACTTTGCCGCGCAGGATGTCTGCTTTCAGCACCGGGCGCAGATTGCCTTCGTTCTGCATCATGACGAAGGGTAGCGCCGCCATTCCCAATACGATCAGCAGCACCAGCCAGAGGATTGCCTCACCCGTCAGCAGGGCGATCAACCCCAGGATGCCGCCGATTAAGGCCATATGCCCCACGATGACCATCGTCACCAGCCGATTGACCTTCGGCGGCTCCAGCCGTTCGCGCTGGGCATCGCTCAGCCGTCCGCTGCGGTTGGCGTTCAGGTCATCTTCCGTGAATTTCAGCGTGCGTTGTAGTTGCTGTTGTCCCATACTCAAAATGCCGAAAGTGCTGCAACGGTCTTGGGAGTCAGCATCCACTTGAGGACGCCTTGCATGGAACCGGGTGGGTAAATGCCCGCCACGCAAGCGACGGCCCCCGTTGCCATATCGACTTCTGCGCCGCAGGTCGCCTTGACCACATCGCTCATGCTGGGATTGTGCCCGACGAACATCACCTGCGCATCTTTGTCCATATCCGCGACCAGGGCGGGGATGTGGCGAATGCTGAAGTTGAAGTTGCAGGCGTCGTCCACGTGGGCGCGTGCGCCCAGGCTATCCGCGATGAGATTGGCCGTTTGCAGGGCACGCAGGCGTGGGCTGGTGTAGATGCGCACGGGGTCAATGCCCATCTGTTCCAGAAAGCGCCCCACCAGTCGCACATCGTCTGCTCCCTGGTGCGTCAGGGGGCGCATTTCGTCGCTGGACGCTACCGGGCTGGCCTTGCCATGCCGGACAAAATACAATTTCATGGGTCTCGTTTCCTTCATTTCACAACGCCGCCTTGCCTCGCCATTGGGCACGGGCGCTGCTGTGCTTTCGAATGAGGCGCAGAATCTCGCATCCGCGCCAGTCGCTTCGGCAAGCCAGCCAGCATACAGGCTCGCTTGTCAGGTTACTCGTCATTATATGCAAAAAGTCGCGCTGTAGGTGAGCAAATTCAGGGATACGAAATCCCAAAAGGGGTGTAAGATATGGGCGTATTTGGCTGAAGCCAGGGAGTGGATACAAATGCAAGCAGAATTCGTGAAGACGCAGTTGGTCGGCCCCTACGATGACGACGAAGAAGAAGACGACGACTACGAGGAGTACGACGAAGAAGATTACGACGAAGACGACGACGACTACGACGACGATGATGACGAAGGCTACTACGACCACGACGAAGACGACGACTGAGTCGTGAAGCCATCTACAATCCAGCAAGCACCTACCAGGTGAACCGGGCATCCCCGCCCGGTTTTTGATGCCTCGCTCCTCGCTCAGTGCAGCGCGTAGTCCAGCAGCGGCAAATCGCGGATGTGCGGCGTCACCGTCTTGTCCGCTGCAATTTCCAGAATGCCCACCGTCGAGCGTGGTGGTGCACCCTGCGGCTGATCCGCCATCTGCCGAATCTTGCTGCGCAGCATCCGGCGGCGCAGGCGGTTCGGTTCACGCTGAAGCTGCCACTGCGCCGAATCGAGCGTCATGGCGTAGACTGCGCCGGGGCTGAAGAGCAGCACCCCCTCGCGGGATTCGCAGTAGGGTTCGTGCGCGTGCCCGAAGATCAGCACATCCAGCGCCTCATCGCTGAAGCGACGCAGCAGCCAGTCCAACCGCTGCAACATCTCGCGGGAGCCAGAACAGCCCATCCGGCGACGGATGCGCAGGGCTTGTTCCACAGCGGGGTTGAAGTGTCCGTGCGTCAGGCCGATGCGCACACCTCCCAGAGTCAGCAGGCGCGTGCGCGGCAGGTGGAAGTGGTCATCATCACCGCGAACCGCCTGCACCGGGGCAATCCCGGACAGGTGATGTAGCACTTCTTCGCTCTCAATGTCGCCCGCGTGCAGGATGGCATCCACCTCGCGGAAGGCGTCTTCGATGGCTTCGTAAGGTAGGCGCGGCAGGCGTGTGGGAAAATGGGTGTCGGCAATGACTCCAAGCCGAATCATGGGTGCTCTTTATGTCCTTTTTACAACTGAGCCGCAGTATACGGGAAGCATTTTCCCAATGCCCCCACGCTTGCCCTACGCTGTTGCTACCAGACGCCCACCGTCGGGAACTCGCAGGGTGGGATGCGTGCCCTACCGGAGGGGAAGGCTCTTATCCTGCTCTGGCAACTGACGCAGCGCATGCGGCGTTTTTCGTCAGCAGCGCCTGAGCCTGCTTGACAACTTCCAGTAAACGGTGTATATTTACAGTGTAAATAAACGCTGTATACCTGAGAGTGCCTCATGGCGAAGTCGCGGGCCAAACGCCCCATCAGCACAGAGGAAATCAAAGCGATTGCGCGGCAGCAGATGGCGCAGAAGGGCACCAGTGGCGTTTCACTGCGTGGGATCGCGCGTGAGCTGAACATCACAGCCCCGGCGATTTACAACTACTTCCCGCGTCTGGATGATCTCATCACTGCTTTGATCGTCGATGCCTTCACCTCGCTGGCGGATGCTGTGCAAGCTGCTGACCAGAGCGCCCCGGAGACGGCCTATGGCGCACGCCTGAAGGCCGCCATGCTCGCTTACCGCCAATGGGCGATCCGTCATCCGGCGGATTTCCAGTTGATCTACGGGAATCCGATCCCTGGCTATGAAGCCCCGGCGGAGATCACCATCCCGCTGGCGCGGCGTTCCCTGGAAATCATGGGGCAGCCGATGGGGTTGGCGCTGCGAGCCGGTAAGCTGAGAATCCCGCCGGATTACCAGACGATTCCGCCGTCCGTCGCGGACTTCATGAAGTCATGGCTTGATCCACTCTACAGCGACCTCGATTTGCCCGTTGAGATGTTCTACCTGCTGATTGTGGGTTGGTCGCGCATTCACGGCATCATCATGCTGGAACTCTTCGAGCACATCGGGCCAACGGTGGGGGATGTCGCCGCCTTCTACGAGCAAGAGGTGGATGCGCTCCTGGCGCACATCGGCCTGGCGATCGATAGCGGGTGACCGTAGCAGCGCACAACGGCGCGTCCACCAGACCCCGAACCGTTTTTCATCATTCAGGAATTGCCTCGGAGCCGTGATTGCACCGGGTTCAGTTCAACGCGCCCTGCCCAGGTGCAGGAGCAGAGGCAGCCGAAGGGAGCATCGCTTTGTGGAAGGAGGGATGCCCCGCCTCGGACATGTCGCAAGTATTGTATAGCACAGAAACGAACGAACAACCAGAAATCCACGAGGAGACCAACATGAATCAGTCACATACGCAAACACGTCAGATCATTTTCGGTACAGGCCCGCTGGGGCAGAGCGTGATGCGTGCCCTGCTGGAAGAGGGCTACAGCAACATCGCAATGGTCAATCGCAGCGGAAAGCGAGGCGCGATCCCGGCCTCAGTGCGGGTGATTGCCAGCGATGCCTACGACGCAGCCAGGGTGCGCGAGGTGACGCAGGGCGCAGCCGTAGTCTACCAATGTGCCCAGCCAGAGTACACGCAATGGCCGCAGCAATTCCCTCCGCTGCAAACTGCCATCCTGGAAGGCACAGCAGCGAACGGAGCCAAATTGATCGTCGGCGAGAATCTCTATATGTACGGCGACACGGACGGCAAGCCGCTGCACGAAGACCTGCCCTATGCCGCCACAGGACGCAAAGGCGCGACACGTGCGGCGATGGCGCGGCAGCTACTGGATGCGCATCAGGCGGGTAAGGTGCGGGTGGCGATGGCGCGTGGCAGCGATTTCTACGGCGAGGGCGTGCTGGGTTCCATGTTGGGGGAGCGCGTGGTCAAGCCGCTGCTGCAAGGCAAAGCCGCGCAAATCTTCGGCAATCCCGGCCTGCCGCACAGCTACACCTACATCGGTGACTTCGGCAGGGCCATGGTCATCCTGGGAGAGCGCGAGGAAGCCCTGGGGCGGGCGTGGCACGTCCCCCATGATCGTCCGCAGATCACGACCCGCGAGATCATCGAACTGACGGCGGCGGAAATCAGCGTAGAGGCGAAGATCTCCGCCATGCCCTGGCTGATGTTCCAGGCCGTTTCGCTCTTCCACCCCTATGTGAGAGAATTGCGCGAGATGATGTACGAGTTCGAGAAGCCCTTCATCGTGGATCACAGTCAGTTTGTCGCAGCGTTCGGCAACATCGCCACGCCGACGCAGGAAGCTGTGCGCAACATGGTGAACTGGTATCGTCAGCAAGAGGCCAGAGCCGCCTGAAATGCACTCAATAGCAGCCTATCGTTTGCAGGGGCGATTCACCCAATCGCCCCACTGCTTCCCACAGAAATCGTACCGCGAAGCGCTAGGGCTGGGGGACAGCATCGGCGGGCAGGGCGTCCAGCAGGGGATTGTTGGCATCGCGGGTGGAGATCAGCGGATTCTCAACGCCCCAATCCAGGCCGATGGCAGGATCATCCCAGGCCACCCCGTATTCGTCGGTGCTGTCGTAGTAGTTGTTGACGAAGTAAATCAGCGTGCAGTCTGTGACGGCGTAGAAACCATGCGCCACCCCCACCGGAATGAACAATCCCAGCGGTGAGGTATCGTTCAGTGCGATCAACTGCGAAGCGCGATAGGTGGGCGAATGGGGACGCAGATCGACCAATCCAGCGCGAATCGACCCATGCGGCACATACCAGTAATCGACCTGGTGAAAGTGGTAATGCAGCCCGCGCAGCACATTAGCGCGACTCTTGGAATGATTGCTCTGGGTGCGCTCCCAACTGACCTGGGGGAACCATTCGCGACGGAAAATCTCCATGAATTGACCGCGTTCGTCGCCAAATGCCTTCAAGTTGACGACCTGCACGCCGTCGATATGTTCCGAGGGTTTGATGAAATCCATGAGTTCCCGCTTCGTATGCTGTTCAGTGGTTACAATCAACGGCAGCGGAGTATAGCAGAGGCTGCGCGGCCAAACCACTCTCCGCAAACGGTTCGGTCGCTCACTCCGCCGTGATTTCCAGCGTATATTCGCCTTCCCCATCAAAACGCGCCGCTTCGACGATATAGGTGCCGTCAAAGGGTACGTCGAACTGAAAAATCTGCGCATCCAGCCCCAATGCGGCGTCATCAGCGTCGTCATTCTCCGCCAGCACGTTCCCGTTGGCATCCAACAAACGCAGCAGCGGATCGAGCGTGCCGCTGCGGGTGCGCAGGGTGATCGTCAACGACTGCCTGCCGGAGGCCGTGACTCGGTATCGCTGCGCGGGAAGCGTCTCGCGCAGTGCCCCGCCTACGGTCAGGTTGCCGTCCAGCAAGCCCAGCGCAATCGGGGCGCTCAACCCCAGCCGATACGCACCCTCTCCGGCCTGGCGTTCCACCACAATCGCGTACCAGCCCGCAGCGGGCAAGCGCACATCGCGCAGTTGGGCATCCAGCGGATTGAACAAGAACCCGGCATCGTCATCGGCGGCGTAGGCCACTTCTCCGCCGCCCTCCGCCAGCAGGCGCAGCGCGATGTCCAGGTCGAAGGACTCTTCGCCTGCGACGGCTGTGACCGTGATGGTTTCGGCAGCATCCGCCTCGTAATACCAGACCTGCCGGGTGTCCTCTGTCGTGAATGTGCCCCCGGCTTCGCGCCCCGCCCACAGAGTCAGCGCCCCGATGCGATCTTCGCCAATGCCCAGCCGCAGCGCACTCACTGCACCATAGCTGCCATCGCTCTCGGCAAGGTAGAGCGTGCCGTCGGGGGCGGCAGCCACTGCGGAAAGATCGCCGAATGAGTCCAGTTCGACGCTATTTTGCAGCAAGCCCGTGTTGTCGAAGCGCTGCAAGCCGTCCCCAACGGTTGCGATCAACAGATTGTTGGCTCCGTCGAAGGCGAAGGCAGTTGCTTCGCTGCCGCTTTCCAGCCGGAAGAAAGGCGCGAACAGCCCCTCTTGCAGCCCGTAGAGCGTTAAATCGTCGCTGAGGGCGAAGACGCGCCCGCTCTGGTCAGCCGCCAGCAAGGGCTGTGTGAAGAGCGTTTCCGTGAACGCCAATTGTGTCTCGCCCTCTGCCGAAAATGCCCGCAAGATGACGGCTTCATCGTCGTCGAAATCGGTCGCGTAGAGGGTGCCATCGGCTGCCAGCGCGATGCTGCGCGGGGCATCCGCCGCGAAGCCGCCGAACGGAGCGCCTTCCTCGCCATTCGCCAGCACACGAACGCATCCGCAGAGACTATCCGCCACGTAAAGCGCCCCATCCGTCCCCAGGGCGATGTCCGTTGGCAGGGCTTCGTCTGCGAAGGGCTGCGCCGCAAGGACGATCCCGCTGCGGCTGTCGATCCGTACGATTCCTGCGGCAGCGTCCGCCAGAATCAACTCCCCATCGTCCGGCATGCGCGTCAAACCGCCAACATCCAGGAAGGCCGATTCGCCGTCCGCCGGGGTGCGTTCTGTTCGCCAGAGAAAGCCATACTGCGGCGGCGGCACATCATTGGCATTGCCCATCGTCAGGCTGTCTGCGACGGCTTCGAAGGTCGCCGTGAAATTCTCGCGCTGCACGCTGGCGACCCTCCCGACCATGAAGAGCGCCCCGCCCTGGGGCAACTGCACCGCGCGTCCCAGGCCAAAGAGCACCCCATCTGCGCTGCTTCCGGCGGCGAAAAGCGCATCCAGCCCCAGCAGCCTGCCGGGTAAGACCCCGCCGGAGTCTATGTCGAGTGCGTCCAGCAAATGCAGCAATTCGGCGGCGAGGTCGGTTTCTTCGGGCAAGATGGGCAAGGCAGTCAGTTCAATCAGCGGTGTTCCAGGGGGACGGGTAGCGGGATTGTCCGCGAAGTTCTGTGCCAGCAATACGGTCTGGCGGAATCCGTCTTCGCTCGTACCCGGCACAGGTGCATCCCACCCGGCAGGGATCAACAAGGAGTATTCCGTCCCCGGCCATTCATACCCGGTGAAGCCGCTCTGTCCCTGGACGGGACTCAAGAGGGCAAGTAGCAGCAGCGCGGCAAGCCAGCGGATGCTCATACGCGGCTGCTCCGATGGCGCGGCACACTCGCCAGCAGGGGAATGCCCAGGGCATCCAGTTCATCCGGGCTGCGCAGGGTGGGATCGAGGTATTCTACCAGGAGGGCGAGCATCAGCCCGGCGAAGAAGGCCACGCCCAATTGCAGCAGCGGCGCGAAGCGATTGGGCAGCGAGGGCGCTACGCCGACAATCACTGGTTCATCGAGGATAGTCACCTGCGCGGGTTCTGCGCCCAGGTGCGGGAAATAGGCTTGATTGCGCGTCTGTAAGACCTGGATGGCAGCATCCGCGATTTGCGCCAGCGCCGCATCATCGGGATACGATAGGTAGACGATACCGATGCTGCGGCTGTTATCCGCCGCGATTCCCAGCAAGCCCAGGTCAATGGCTTCGTCATCCAGCAGGGCGGCGACCTCTTCGCGGAAGGTGCTGCTCGTCACCCAATCGGTGAAGGCGTTGACCACAAATTCGGACGCCAGCCAGACATCCTGGTAATCGCCTTCCCGGTTGGGCAGGTTGCTCTGCTCCTGCGCCGCGCTGTAGCGAAAATTCGTTGTGAAACCACCCGCTGCGCCCTGTTCGTTGCGCAGCAACTGCGGCACGGCGAAAAATGCTACGATCACCACTGGCAGCAGCATAATCCACCAGCGTTTGCGGATGAAGCGCCATACGAGCAACAATTCCATAGCCAGCCCATCTCCTCTTCGTCTGCGCGGCGTTCGCGCGGCAAGGATAACGCACTTGCTGTGGGCTGTGTAGGGCGTGGCGGATCAGGCCTGCTGGCGATGCAGGCGAGCATCCATATAGGTGGCGAAGGCTTCCAGGGCGTCTTCGTCCAGTGGGTAGAGATCATCCGTGTCGTCGGCGGAGTAGTGCGCTAACGCGGCCTCGATCAGCGGGTGATGCTCTGGTGCGAGGTGATCCAGCGCCCACATGCCCCCGGCGACCTTACTGCCAATGCTGCGCTCTTCCAGCGATTGCAGCACGCGGCACATATTCAGCACCGAATAGACCGCGTTGCGCCGGAGATTGTGCCGGATGTCGCGGTAATCGTTGAGGATCGAATCGCGGAAGTCTTCCGCGGGCACATGCGGGAAGACGGTTTGAATCGGTTCGCCGAAGAGCACCTCTCCGTAGTGATTCAGGACGGCGATGTGCGCGGCGAGGTCGGGATCGTACCGGGTTTCCTGCCCCCAGTCCTTCCAGCTACCATCTCGCAGGTCGGCCTCGAATCGCTGCCGCCAGGTCTCGCTGTAATGGAAGTCGAAGGGCGTGGGGTACTGCCATTCTTCGAGCTGGCCTTTGTTCATGTAAGTGACTTCGATGGGCGATGGATGCCCGGAGATGATGAAAACCAGTTCAGCGGCGATCAGATACTGGTTGGAGACACTCAGCGGTTCGCGTGTGACCACCAGCAAATCGACATCACTGTGACGGGGGTTGAAGGCACCCATTGCCAGCGAACCGTGCAGGTACACGCCCACGAGTTCGCTCTCGATGATGCTCTGGCAGCCCTTCACAAAGTATTCGATTTGCCGCTGCGTCCCCTCGGGCGCGTCGATCCAACTGTACAGTGCCATGTGCATTCTTCCCAGCGCCAGGATAACTGTCTCACTGTGGATAATACACTAGTTCGCGCCTTTGGGCGAAAAGGAAATTGTGAGGATGTGCCACATACCGACGGCAGGCAATCCAGGTGTACCTGAACCATCAGGCTCAGCGGCGCGAACCCAATCAGCGCCTTACGACGACAGGCGATCCAGCGCCCTCAGCAGATCAGCGGGTTCGGCACGCTGCACATAATCGGCATCGGCGAAAGCGTAGCGCACGATGCCATCCTGCAAGATGACGTAGGTTCCCGGCAGGGGAAGTTCGTAAGCTCGGTTGCCGTTGGCCTGCACCAGGTTGCAGCGCTGGATATGCTGGCGGAAGCGATTCTCGCGGATAAGCCGCTGCGGCCAGAAGCTGTCGAACCGCCTCGCCTCGCATTATGGAGCCCGGCGCGAACTGCACGCCACCCCTTACGCTCCCTGAAGCGGCTCTCGTCTGGCGATGCCTCTGCGCACAGGGGGCATCCCTCGGCTTAATCCAGGTGCAGGATGACGCGGAACCGAGCGCCGACTTCTTCGCGATTCTCTGCGCGGATGATGCCCCCGTGCAACTGCGTGATTTGCCGCGCCAGGGCCAGCCCCATACCGGTCTCTTTGCGCGATCCCTGGCTGGCACGCACGAAGGGTTCGAAGATCTGCGCGGGCAGCAAATGCGTGTCGATGCCCTCGCCCGTATCCTCAATATCCAGAACGGCGCTGCGATTGCCGAATTCATCTGCCTCCACCCGGAGCTTGACGAACACCTCGCCGCCCGGATGATTGTAGTTGATGCCGTTGACGACCAGCGTACTGACCAGTTGTAGGACGCGCATCTTGTCTGCATAGAAGGTGATTGGCTCGTCCGGCAGTTGAGCCGTGATCGTCACGCCTTCGTCTTCGGCAAACGGCTGATTGGTCTGGATCGCTTGCCAGATCACGTCTTGTAGGGTGACCTCGCTGCGCTCTAGCTGAATCGTACCGCGCTGGAAACGGGAGAGATCAACGAGTTCTTCCACCAGGTCTTGCAAGTACTGCGTCACGTGTTCCAGGTTTTCCAGGTGAACAGACAGGCGCTCTGGCTGGCGGCGCAGCAGGTGCAGGCGCAAGCCCAGGCTGCTGAGCGGATTGCGCAGTTCGTGCGCTGCGTTAGAGATGAACCGCGCCCGCTGGAAGTACAATTTGCGTTCCTGGCTGATGTCGCGCACCACAGCCACCATGCGCACTTGTTTATCCCCCGGTGCGCCGATGAGCGAATAGCGAATGCTGGCGTACAGCGTGGAACCGGAACGAGTCTTGAGCATCGTCTCACTGCGGATGGCTTCTTCGACTCCGCTGTGTTCACTGAAGAGATGATTGAAGTTCAGCGTCTGGGTGACGTTATCCTCTTTGGGGCGGATGAACGAGAGCGGTTTGCCGTACAGTTCTTCCTGCGAATAGCCCACCATGTTGCAGAAGGCCGGGTTGGCGTATTGAATGCGGAAGTCTTCCATGTAGAAGATGCCTTCCGCCGTCGCATCCAGGATGGCCTGCAAGCGTTTGCGCTCCAGCGAAAGCTGCTCGGTGCGCCGCCCAACGATGCGTTCCAGGCTCTGCGTGTGTTCGCGCAGCTTGAGGTACAACTGCTCATTGTCTACCGCGATGGTCAACTGGTTGGCGAGGGTCACCAGCAGTTCGTGATCGGTATCCTGGAAGGGCGCAGAGTCGGCTGTCCGTAGCGCCGCCAGAATGCCCCGCTTGAAAACAACTGCCGCCAGCGCTTGCCGTCCATCCGGCAGGGTCACGGTCTGCCCACGCGGCCAGTTCAAATCTGCGAGCGCCATCTTGCCGCGTCCACCTGGTTTGCCCACCGCCTGATGATACACTTCCCAGGCCAGTGTTCCGGTCTGGCTGGTGTCGGCGCTGTGCAGCAGATTCCCGGTTGCGGGTTCGAAGATCAGGCAGATGATGTTGTCTGCTTGTAACGACATCCCAATGATCGGAATGAGCTGCGGCAGCGCTGCTGAAACGCTGTCTGTCTCGAAGAGATGATTGAGCACCTGATACAGCGTCTGCGAGACGAGTAGATTCTGCATCAGCGAGTGCTGTGCTTCTTCGCGCTGCTGGATCTCCTGATGGGCCCGCATGAACAAACGCGCGTTGACGATCACCAGGGAAAGCTGCCGCGCGATCACCGTCGCCAGTTCTGCTCTTTCCGGCGTGAAGAAACCCGGTTCTGCATGTTCCATGTTCAACAGGCCGATGACTTCATCCTGGTGCAGCAGCGCCACGCCAATGTGCGAGCGATTCGGCTGGTCAATCGGCGTCTCAATCCAGCTTGGCTCCTGCATCGGATCAAATACCAGCCAGGCGAGCTTCTCATCCTTCATCCGCTGACGCTTGAACAGCACAGCCTGGCGTAAATCTTCCCGCTGTGTGACTTCCTGAAAGTCCGCTTTTGAGGGGAATCCGTGCCCGACAGCGTGGGTGATGCGGTTGCCATCGAAGAGGAAGATGCTGGCTGTCTGGAACGGAATCAGCGCGTGCAGGTATTCCAGGCCGTTGGTCAGTGTCGCCTCGATGTGCGCGAGGTCATCCACCACGCCGATGACATCGCCGAAGGTGCGCAGGTGCTGTGATTGCGCCGCAAGGCGCAGTTCGCGTTCTTTCTCCCCGCTGATGTCTTGCAGGCCGCCCTGAAAATAGAGCAAGTTGCCGTGCTCGTCGCGGATGCAGCGCATGGTGTTGCGCAGCCAGATCGTCGAACCGTCTTTGCGGCGCATCAGGCGGTCAAATGTTGCGGTATCGTCCAGCGCGTTCTCCACCTGGCGCAGCACACTCTCCCGGTCTGCCGGGTCGGCGTACACATCGAAGGCGGTGCGCTGCATCAGTTCTTCGGGGGTGTCGTATCCCAGTAGTCGGGCGGTTGCCCGGTTCACGTACAGAATCGTCCCATCGACATGCGTCCGGTAGAGTCCGAAAGGCATGTCTTCAAACCAGGTTGCGAGATTCTCATTGGTGTGTGATGACTGTTTTGCGCTCATAGTACGCATCGGATGCTAGTCTTCGGTTGATGTTGGCCTCATCTACATAAGCATACACCAGGAACAGCCGTTTGTTTCGTAACGCCAGGATACAGATTCTTAAACAAGCCTGCGATCAGACGGGTTACTTCCGTCAAAATGGGGGCGTCTTGCGTGAGAAAACCTGAACATTCTGCATCCCTTCGTCGTTCGGCAGAAAACTCGTTTTCACGTTACAATGACAATAGTGTTGAACCTAACCCATAGGATGTGCCGCTATGAAAAAGCTGATCGGATTCTTGATGGCGACAGTCTTGCTTGTCGTCGGCCTGCCTGCACTGGCGCAGGATGACGATACGACAGTAACCATTATTCCGCTCGATGGCAACTTCGTCGTTTGCCCGCCGGATGCCCTGGCTGAAGCGACAATCGAGGAAGCTGAATTGGGCATTCAGTTCCTGGATGTAGAAGATGTTCTGGTCGTGCCGCGTGCGGAAGTCGTCGGCGAGGAAGGGTCACGTGTGCTGGTGGTCACAGAAACTCGCCTGCGTTGCACTTCGTCTCCGGCCTCTGCCGCGACTCTGATGGAAGTCTCGCCCTCAGTGCCGATCAACGGGGTCGCTCCGCGCCCGACCAACCCCACCGGACTCGCGCCCTCGCAGACGGGCTACGGCATCGTCAACACCGATAACGCCAACCTGCGTTCTTGCGCTTCCCCCTTCTGCACCAACGTCGCAGTGGTGGATGGCGGCACAGAATTGATCGTCCTGGGGCGCAATGCGGACGATTCCTGGTGGTACGTCCAGGTGGACGATATTCGCGGCTGGATCTGGGGTGAGTTGGTGGTGCTGCGCGGCGACCTGACCAACCTGCCTTTCGTCACCACACAGGGCGAACGCACCCCGCCCAGCGTCTACGTGGGCTTCCCGGATAACCCGCTCTACGGCCTGCCCTTCTATGATGGCGGGATCCTCTGCGAAGTGGAGACGGGCATGTTCCACCCGCTCGTGGGGCGCACTGCCAACGATACCTGGCTGAAGATCGAAGCGACCTGTGAAGATGGCAGCGTGCAGACGGGCTGGCTGCTGGGTACTTCGGGCTTGATCCGCAATACGGGGCGCGTCTTCGTACCCATCGTGAGCGAATAGACCGATGACTCGCCGGGTTATCCGCAGCAGATTGCGCGTTTCGGTGTCATTGGGCGCGAGGGTGCCCTCGCCGATGCTCTCGTTCTGTCTTGTTGGATAACCCGGTACGACACAGTTGGGATTCGCCACAATTCACATGACCGCACAAACGCCGATGCCAATAAAACCACCGATTGTCTATTACATCAGCAGTCACGGATACGGGCACGCCGCCCGCCAGCAAGCCGTCATCAACGAATTGGCGCGGATGGGGTGTGCCGTTTACGTCCGCGCCAGCGCGCCGCCGCAGTTCTTCCGCGCCGCCACTGATTTGCATCATCGGCGGTACGATGTGGGCATGGTGCAGGCGGATGCGCTGAGCTACGACATCCCGCAGACCTTCCGCCAACTGGCTGCCTTCGCCGATGAGCAGGGAGCCATCATCACCGAAGAAGTCGCCTTCGTGCAGCAGATTGGGGCGGGCCTGATCGTCAGTGATATGCCGCCGCTGGCGATGGAAATCGCCGAACGTGCCGGACTGCCCTGCATCGCCATCACACACTTTACCTGGGATTGGGTCTACGAGCACTACCTCCACGATTACCCACAATACACCCACCTCGTCGACTCGATCCGCGAGAGCTACGACAAAACGACTCTCGCGCTGCAATTACAGATGCCGCTGCCGCATGCCTTCGACATGTTCCCAACGGTGGAGCCGCTTCCGGGTCTGTTCAACCCCACGACGAAGACACGCGCCGAGGTGCAGGCCGAATTTGATCTACCGCCAGATGCGCGGGTGGGGCTGGTGTCGATGGGAGGGCATCAGTGGGGGGAGCTGGATTTGCGGGCGCTGAAGAACAAACGCGAATGGGTCTTCTTCGTCGATGAAATCGCCTGGGAGCTGGTCGCGGATGCGCCGGAGCGTTTCCGCCGTGTGCCCAATGGCTACCGGGGCTATTATAATTTGATCGCGCATGGGGATGTGCTGGTGGGCAAGGTCGGCGGCAGCACCATCGCTGAGGTGGTGGGGCACGGCACGCCGATGATCTACACGACGAATCCCGGCTGGCGCGAGACCGTGTTGTTGCAGGAGACGGTGGAACGTTACGCCGTCTCCTGCCAGTACATCGAGCGAACGGCCTTCCGGCGTGGGGAGTGGATCGACGCGCTGGATGCAATCTACGAGCAGCCGCGCCGCCCTGCTTACGATGAGCCGAACGGTGCGCCAATTGCTGCTGCGAAACTGGCGCAATGGCTCTAGCCGCTCATTGTCCCGGTATCCACGAGGCAAAGAGGCCGCCGCCGGATGTGACCTGCTGGACGCTGTTGCCGCTGGCGGTCATCAGATACAACTGATCTTGCTCCGAGACATTGCTGGTGAAGACGATGTACTGACCATCCGGGCTGTAGGCGGCTGACCAATCGCTGGCGCTGGTGTCGTAGAGGATGCGTGCATTGCTCCCATCCACATCCATGCGGGCGATGGCGTTGCTGCCGCCGTCATAGGTGATGTAGAGGATCGATTCGCCATCCGGGCTGAAGACGGGAGAGGCATCGCGCACGTCGTTGTTGGTCAGCGTCACCAGTTCGCCCGTTTCCAGTTCCAGCCGCGCAATTTCCCAGGTGCGGGCATCTCGCGGTTCAGGTCCCATTGTGAAGACGAGGTAGCGCCCATCCGGGCTGTACCGCGGGTGGCTCAGGCGCTGTCCGTTATCCAGGATGGATTCGTCCGTGCTGCCGTCCACGCTCACGCGGCGCAGGCTGAAGAGTTCGTCGCCTGCCGGATCCGTCGAATAGACGACCCACTGCCCATCTGGCGACCACCCCGCGAGGCGATCCGCGTGTGTGTTGCTGGTCAGGCGGCGCTGCTGCCCCCCCAGCCGATTCATGATGAAGATGTCGAAGTCCCCATCCCGGTCGGATTGATAGGCGATCCAGCGGCCATCGGGGGATGCCACCGGGTAGCTGTTATTGGCCGTCGGCTCCTGCGTGAGCTGCGTCTCCGTCCAGGTGTCCAGATCGAGCGTGACGATTTCCAGCGAGCGAAATTCTTCACCGTTGACCTCCGCCGGGCGAATATCCGCGAAGACGATGGTTCCGCTGACGGGGCGCAGCGCGGGGAGCAGTTCCGGCGTGCCGCGCACCCCGACCGGATCGATTCCCGGTGTGCGCGTGGGGGCACGTTGCGTCAACTGCACGGCCTGCGTCACGGTCGCGTCGTTCTCCGCATTGCGGGCGATCAGCGTCTGGCGGGCCGTCTCGCTGGTAGGGTCGAGAGTCGCCTCCTCTGGCGAGTCGGTCGCGCCGATTACAGCCCCGGCGGTGGGTGCGGCGGGGCGCTGCGTCGGCTCGGCTGTGCCGCCGATCAAATCAGGCGCGAGGAAACTGACCAGGACGATGCCGACCACGATCAAGATTGCCAGCAACCCGCAGCCCAGGCTGCCCCCCAGCAGGGCACTCAAGAGCGGACTCTGCTTGCGCCGACGATTCAGGCGCGAGCGAAAATTGCGCGGCGGCTGCACGACGGGGCGGCTGGCGGCGCTGGTCGGCGGACGGTAGGGTACGGATGATGCGCCGGGTGCTGAGGCAGCGGGTGGCACGGCAGGGGCGACAGGTTGTGGGGCGGCAGCCTGTTCCAGGATCGGCGGCTTTTTCAAGTTCGGTTCGGTGTCGTGGGTTGCGTTGGGGTTTTCTATCGCCAGCTTCAGCGCGGAGACCAATTCACCCGCGCTCTGGTGGCGTTTTTCCCGTTCTTTGTGCAACGCCTTGAGGATGACACGCTCAATGGCGGTGGACAGCGCCGGATTGATCGAGCGCGGCAGAGGGGGCGGTGTCGTCACCTGCATGACGGCAACGCTGTAAGGCGTCTCGCTCTCGAAGGGGCGCTTGCCCGTCGTCATCTCGAAGAGCATCACCCCCAGGGAGTAGACATCGCTGCGCCCGTCCAGGTATTTGCCCTGCGCCTGCTCTGGCGACATATACGACGGCGTGCCGACGACGCCCTGTGTCGTGATCGCCGAGGCTTGTTCGCCCAACACGCGCGCGATGCCGAAGTCGGTCAGGAACGCGCCGCCGCTGTCATCCATCAGCACGTTGCTGGGCTTCAGGTCTCGGTGCAACACATCCTTGCTGTGCGCGTAATCCAGCGCCGGGGCAATCTGCTCCATGATCTCCACGACGCGATCCAATGTCAGGGGGCCACCGCGCAGCAGATCATCCACTGATCCGGCGGGCATGTAGCGCATGACGATGTAGGGCTGGCCTTCGTATTCGCCGTAATCGTAAACCGGGACGATATTGCGATGATCCAGTTGGGCGACGATCTTCACCTCACGCTCGAAGCGCTGCAAGTAGGTGTCATCGTTGAGGAACTGCTTGGGCAACATCTTGATGGCAACCTGGCGATTCATGGACTGCTGGCGTGCGAGATAGACCGCCGCCATGCCCCCTTCGCCAATGTGGGTGATGATCTCGTATTTGCCCCCGATGCTCTTGCCAATCAGTTCATCTGCCATAGGAACGGCTTACTCCTGCGTGAGTTTTCGGCTGCGATTATAGGGGACGTTCTGAGGGGCGGCAACGGGAGAGGAGAAGTGGTGATGAGTTTTTTGCGTTTGTGTGGCTTTTGCGCGAATGTCGATCACATGGGGGCATTATTGGGAGGGGCAGGGCGCGATGCGCCGCCCATTGGCACACGATGTGCCTCGCGATGAGCGAGACCATCAGCAGGAGCGATGCATGCATCGCCCCTATGCATTTACCCGAACGCGCCGGGTGGTCGAGGGCAAGACTCGCTGCCGCCGCCACGAGAAGTGCTCGCTGGACGGCGTTGTGTCCTCACAACTGCCCGCTGATGAGGGGGCTGCGCTGACTGCTGTCGTTCTCCGGCTCCGTCGTCAGCAGGAATGTGGAGTATTCATCGATGAAGGCTTCCACCTGGAAGAGCAGCACACCCGTCTCTTCATCATCCACCACGACCGGCCCCACGAGGGTGGTCTCCTCCTCGCGAATCAGCCACAACTGGTAGAGCCGCTCCTGTGAACTGTTCTCCAGCCCGGCTACATAGAACGCCCCGGCCTGCGTCTGCTCATCCCAGGCGAAGATCGCCGACACGCTGCCATGTCCTTCGATGTCCGCAGCGACGGCGCGGTGCTGCACCTGCTCACCCTGGATCAACTGCGGGATTTCCGGGGTGACGAGCACTTCAATCACCTCTGGCGTGGCTTCCTGTATGACGACCACTTCCTGCGTGACGACGACTTCCACCGTCTCGACGACCTCAACGACTTCTGGGGTGACGGCTGCCGCAATTGCCAGTTCGTTGTCCAATTCCTGCACCCGCTGTGCCCAGAAGGCGTTGGTCGCCAACAGCGTCAGAATCGCCGCCGCACCGACAAGGCGATAGACCCAGGCGAATGACACCCGCCGGACTTTTTCTTCGCCCGTTGCGACGACGGGTTGCGTCTGCGTCGTCAGCTTCTCTGTGAGAGTCGGCTTCGTATGGCCTTCTTCGCGCCGAATCGTGTACGTTGGCGGCGTGTGCGCGTGCCGCGTGGATGGTGACGGAACTTGCGTCACGGACGGTTCCGCTCGCTGCTGCTTCAATTCCGGCAGGTAAAGCATCGCCTCGTTGAGCGCCAGATATTCCGACAATTCTGCGATGGCGTCCGGGCAGTCCGGTAGATGGCGCTCCACCAGCGCCGTCTCCTCCGGATCCGTGGCTCCCATGCTGTATGCCGCGAGCAGTTCGCGGATTTCATCACAATGCTTGTTTGCGAAACCCATTGCGTGCAATCCTATGTACTTCGCTACCGTTACTACGCTTCCCTTAAACTACTCGGATGGGATTGCGTCCTTCTATCCTACTATCCTACCCGATTCGCCTCTGTCTGACTTTCCAGTATTCTCCACGTCTCATTCTACGTCGAGAAAGGTCACCTTGGTGCGTAAGGCTAACCAATCTTCGCGCAGTTTGCCCATGCCCAACCGCAGACGCGATTTGACCGTGCCCAGCGGTATGCTCAGGTGCTTGGCGATTTGCGTATGCGTCATCCCCCGGAAGAAGGCCAGGTAGATGACCTGCTGTTGTTCATCTGGCAGCCGCTTCAGCAGCCCGCGCACCAGTTTCGCCCGCTCCTGCACATCGTGGTCGCTGTTCGGCGTGTGGCTCAGCAGATGCGAGACTTTCTCCAATGGCGATTCAAGCAGAGGCGGACGCCGTTTCTCATGCCGCAGCCGGTCAATCGCCGTATAGCGCGTGACCGTCAGCAGCCAACTGGTGAAGCGGCCTTTGTCTGGCTGCCATTTATCGGGCTTCTGCCAGATGGCCAGGAAGATGTCCTGCGTTACTTCTTCTGCCTGCGTATGATTGCGCAAGATCGTATTCGCCAGGTTGAACACCAGGCTTTGATAGCGCTTGTGTAGCTGCTCCAGGCAGCGTTCATCGCGAGTCTGGATGCAATCCATCAATTGGACATCATCTCGATTCTCATAGATCATACCCACACCACCAGTTGTCGCTCTGAACGCTGCGGATTGTGGAAGACGGCGGACACGTACGCTACCCGGCTTTGCGCCGAGCCGGAGATTGCCCGGTGTCGTTCTCTGCGACTGCTCCCACGTAGCTGCATCAAGAGCCGTTGTCTTCCCATTCACTGTTCGCTGCCTAACTATAGAATATCTTGCTCAAAACGACGATGTTTCGCGCTGACTCTCACTGAGCTTTCAGCGTTTTTTGCGGCGTATTTCCCGTCGCTCGCACCAGTGTTCACCCTTCCCCCTGAAAAAATTCTCCCCCCGACCGTAGCCAGGAGGAGACACACACTATGGGGGATGGGGGAAACCACCGCATTACTGCGGCGGCAGAAGAACGCTATCGATCACATGGATGACGCCGTTACCCGCTTCGATGTCGGTTTGCAGCAGGCGTGTGGTGAAGTCCAGCGCCACGCCTTCATCGTCCACACCGATGTTGATACCAGGGCCAAGCAGCGTCTCGATGCCGTTCACGCTGGCGACATCTTCGGCGAAGGCGCGAGTCGGTGCCACATGGTACAGCAGCACATTGGTCACCAGGTCGGTATCGGCGAGCAGTTCATCGGCGGTCAGGCCGAGCTGATCCAGCAAATCGGCGAAGGCCGCGTCCGTCGGTGCGAAGACGGTGAAGGGGCCAGGGCCTTGCAGCGCGGCATCCAGGCCAGTGGCCTGCAGCGCAGCGACCAGCGTATCGAAGCGGCTGTCACTCGCTGCAATGTCCACAATGCTGCGCGGGTTGAACGTCTTGTCGATCAGCGGGCCAACCTGCCCGAAGTTAACGGCGGAGAGCGCCACACCAGGGCTTGCCAGGCTGTTGATGGCCGCGACGAAGTAGTAGTTCTGGCCGTTCAACGCCGTGCCGGAAAGGTCAATGACCACCGGGGAGGTCGAACCGCTTGGAACTACGGCCAGGTCGTAAACGCCGCTGGGAACGGTGATGCTCGCGCCGTTGCCGAAGCTCAGGTTGGAGACAATCGGCGTGCCGTCCGGGAGGATCACATCGACGGCGGGGGCATCTTCGATGCCATGGAAGACCGTCACGCTGGCTTCATCCGCTTCCAGCACCGGGTACGGTTCACTGGTGACGGCGGCGGTCAGGCTGCCGCTGCTCAGGGAGCCAATGGCGCTGATGGTGAACCAGCCGCCCGCGCTCAGCGTCACATCAATCGGGCCGATGGCAGCCGCGTCGATCGACGTATTGGCGGGGGCTACAGCG
This sequence comes from uncultured Anaerolineaceae bacterium, assembly GCA_964549915.1. GTDB lineage: Bacteria > Chloroflexota > Anaerolineae > Aggregatilineales > Phototrophicaceae > JAUZRW01. Next base: position 59,378 of record CAZJWX010000005.1, read on the forward strand.
ATGCTGTACGTGCCAGGGAGCAGTTCCACCCAGCCGCTGATTTCGCCGAAGCTCAAGCTCTGGATCGCGCCCGTCTCTCCTTCGACGTAGATGTCAACGGTGGGCGTATCCGGGGAGAAGTGTGCAACACGCACGTGCGTCAGTTCCTGTGCCTGCGCCGGAAGCGCGACTGCCAGCAGCGCGAGAACGGCGATAACAATCCAACTACGTTTGAACATTTTAAGCCTCCAAACCTGTGTGATTTCCGATTCCAGTGTCATTCTCAGTACCAGTAAATGCGCATTTCTGTACCGTTCTACACTCTTCATATCGCGATCAACGTCCATACAGATGACTCCCCGCCGGGATCACTCACATTTTTTTCATGATCTGGCGCTGATCGGGCCTGGCGACGGGGCATCCACGCGGTTGTACCTGGAAAGCGTCGTCGCACCCCCGCATGCTTCTTCGCGGCAGATGCCGGGCAAGGCCAGCCGGGTATTTCCTCTTACCCATTTTGCGAATCGTGTTTATGTGTTATAAGAGGTCAAGAAAAGTCAAAAGGGGGATTCGAATGACGGCAATGGAAATTGTGTTCTGGCGCACGAGTGAGAAGGATGTAGGCGACAGCCTGAACTGGCCGCCCTATATGGATGAACTCTGGCCGGATTACATGCACGAAGATGCCATCGCTAATGTCTATTTTGGCAGAATGATGCGTTTGTTCCCTGAATACCAGTTTCATGGCTGCGAGGCCGGTTCCGATGACATCATCATCAAAGGGCGCTGCCTCCCGGTGGTCTGGGATGGGGATCCGGCGAGTTTGCCCACAGAAGGCTGGGATTGGGCGCTGCAATCGGGCGTCGAGAACAAAGAGAAGGGAATTGCACCCAATACCCTCTGCGCGATTGAGATGAGCGTCGCGGCACAGCATCGAGGCAAGGGACTCAGCACGTTGGGGTTGCAGTTCATGCGTAGCATCGCCAGGGAACAGGGCTTTCGCCACCTGATCGCCCCGGTGCGCTCCTCGCAAAAACATCGCTATCCGCTGATTCCGATGTCGGACTACATCACCTGGACGCGCGAAGATGGTTTGCTGTGGGATGCGTGGCTGCGGACGCATCAACGGCTGGGGGCAGAAGTCATCAAGCCCTGTGAGCGTTCGATGATCGTTCCCGGCACCGTTGCGCAATGGCGCGACTGGACGGGCATGGCCTTCCCCGGCAGCGGCGCACACGTTGTTCCGGGTGCGCTCTCGCCTGTGCAGATTGATCTGGAAGCGGATCGCGGGGTGTACACGGAAGCCAACGTCTGGATGCTGCATCACCTGGCTTGAATTCGGCGGGATGGCGATGGATCGAACAAGAGCGGATCGAACATGAAGGATCGAACATGAAACTGTATCGGCACAGCGAACGCCAGCCAGGCAATGGTATCATCGCGCCAGCAGCGGAGCCAGACGCCTGGGACGCCTACACAGAAAATGACACGGTCTTCGTGCAGTACTGGGATGCGCTTCTCGCGGCCTTCCCGGACAATACGTGGTATCTATGTGATGAACAGGATCGTCTGTTGGTGAGTGCGACGGCAGTTCCGCTGTACTGGGAAGGGGACTCTGATTCGTTCCCGGCTGCCCTGCCGGATGAGGGATGGCGCTGGGTGGTGCGCACAGCAGTCCAACAACATCGAGAGCGAATTCGTCCAAATCTCATCTCGGCGTTGGGGATCAATGTCAGCCCGGGGCATCGTGGGCAGGGCCTGAGCCAGACGGCCTTACAGACCATGCGTAACCTCGCCAGGGAACAGCGCTTTCGCCACCTGATCGCCCCGGTGCGCCCCTCGCAAAAACATCGCTATCCGCTGATTCCGATGTCGGACTACATCACCTGGACGCGCGAAGATGGTTTGCTGTGGGATGCGTGGCTGCGGACGCATCAACGGCTGGGGGCAGAAGTCATCAAGCCCTGTGAGCGTTCGATGATCGTTCCCGGCACCGTTGCGCAATGGCGCGACTGGACGGGCATGGCCTTCCCCGGCAGCGGCGCACACGTTGTTCCGGGTGCGCTCTCGCCTGTGCAGATTGATCTGGAAGCGGATCGCGGGGTGTACACGGAAGCCAACGTCTGGATGCTGCATCGCGTAGATTAAGCGTCGTCTGGCAGCGTTCCCCTGACTTTCCGTAAACGGTGGACGCTGCTATACTGTGGCGGCTGGTCGCAGACCCGTACACACCAACAACGACTCGACAGAACCCATGCCCAATTACGACCTGTCCGCAGCACTCAATCGCCGGGGGATGAGCGCTCATACGCAGCGCGCGTATTTCCGCTGGATTGACCGCTACCTGCATGAAGTGGCGGGTTTGAAGGCCACGCGCGGTGATGACCGTCAGCGCCGGATGCAGAACCTGCCGATGAAGAGCCTCAAAAAGCACCTGACTCCGCGTAAGCTACAGAACTGGCTGGATCGCCTGGTGGAGAGCGGGCAGGGGCGGCAGGCACTCGATCAGGCGCGGGCGACCATTGTGACACTGGCTGATTTGCTGGCGGACGCCGGGGAGATTTCGCGGGGGATGGCGGACGAGATTCAGGCCGTGAGCGTGCCCCCGGTGCAGAAGAGCGAGAATCCCAGCCGCTTGCTGAACAGCGCGGAGATCAAGCAATTGCTGATGGCGTCGCGGGGGATGGCAACATCCAAACAGCAGCTTCTGCGCAATGATGTCGTGACGACCATGCTCTGCACGATGGCGCTGCGCCGCGAAGAACTCTCTGCCGCACGCTGGGGCGACCTGGGGCGGCGCGAGAATGGCGTCATTTTGCGGACGGGAAACAGCGGCTTTGTGGAGATCCCACGTCCCGTGCTGAAGATCATCGACGCCTGGCGGCGCGAAATCGGCGACCCTGGCACGGAGACGCCCCTGGTTCGTCGCATCTGGAAGGGCGGACGCATCGCCAACGCGGGGCTATCCCCGGATGGGGTCTGGCTCATCATCCGGCTGGCGGCGGAAAATGCCGACCTCGGACATGTGACGCCGGATGACCTGCGACGCAGCGCCGTCGCCAATATGGTGCGCAACGGCGTGCCCCTGGAAGAAATCAGCCGGATTCTGCGTCATCGCAATATCCTCATCACCGAGCGCTTCATCGCCAAGCTCCACCTGGAATCCCCGCCAGACCCTGAAGCGGAGTAGGCTCCCGTAGACTCCGCCGCTGTGCTATGCTGTGCGCCGATATTCAGCCTGACCGACGAGGCCGCGTCCCATGCGAAATCTCTGGCTCCTGCTGTTGATCCTGCTGCTGGCAGCGGTGATGCGCATCGATAACATTGACTTGCAAAGCCTGTGGATTGACGAGGGCTTCACCTGGAACCTGACGCAGTACAGCGATCCCTGGCTCGTACTGCAAAAGGATGTGCACCCGCCGCTGTACTTCCTGGCGATGGATGCCTGGGTGCAAAGCGCGGGAACGAGCGTCCTGGCGCTGCGCTTCTTCTCGGTGCTGCCGGGCTTGCTGAGCGTTGCCGCCATTTACCAGCTAGGGCGCGAGATCGAGCGTCAAAGAGGCGCTCGTGAGGGTGTCGTACCGCTGCTGGCTGCGCTGCTGCTGGCGCTGGCCGATGCCGAGATTTTCCTGGCGCAAGAAGCCCGCAGCTACACCTGGCAGGTATTCTTCGCCAGCCTGAGTATGTGGGGATTCCTGCGCTGGAGCCGGGCCGAGGAGCGCGGAAGCTGGTTGCTCTGGCTCGGCAGTACGGTCGGCCTGATTTATACCTTCTACCTGGGGGCATTCGTCGGTGTGGTACAGGGACTGTACGCGCTGCTCTTCCTACGCGGACGGCGGCGCATCTTCGCCGTGCTGACTCTGGTGCTGGCGGCCCTGGCGTTGCTGCCCTGGTTGCTGCTGACTGGCGGCGAACAATCCGGCAACATCAGCTACGCGGAATGGATTCGCCCGGATGCCTTCGCTTTCTGGTTGGCGGATTTTGCGCGGCGCTATTTCACGGGGCAGTGGGCGCTGGTGCTGGGTTTGGTCGTGCTGGGGGTCTTAGGCGTGCCAATCGTCGCGGCGCGGATTCGGCTGCGCGTTCATCCGGTGGCGATTCTGCTGTTGCTGTGGCTGGGATTGCCGCTGCTGCTGACGTTGCTTGGCAACGAAATCGCCCCGCTCTATCAACCGCGCCGCGTCTCACAAATCGTCCCGGCGATTGCCCTGCTGACGGCGTTGGGGCTGGCGGCGTTCCCGCGTTCCAGTCGCTGGTTCCTCGTGCTGGTGCTGGTGCTGTACGGCCTCTTCACCGTCGATTACTGGCGCTATAAGCAGCCCTGGCGTGCGTTCGTTGCCGAGACCGCGCCCTACCTGACTCCGGGTGCGCCTCTGCTGCTGGAAGTCGGTGGCGATGATTACGCGCCCCGCTACCATTACGCCGAAGCCCTGCCCGCCAGCCATGACTTGCTGCTGGAACAGGGCGAGCCAGCGGCCTCTGAAGTGCCCATTCTGGGACTCACCACCTGGCGACATCTCGACCCGGAGGGCTATGCGGCGGGGCTGCCGCCAACCATTCAGGCGCAGGAGCATCTCTGGCTCTTCTACTGGTCAAGCGATACTGGCGCACTGGATTGGTTGGCGACCTTCGGCTTTCAGCGGACTGCGACCTTCACCGCGTCTTTCAACCCGGATGTGCATCTCTACCGCTATGATCGCCTGCCGGAGGAAGCGCTGGCACAGTACCAGAATGGCCTGATCCTGCGGCAGGCGGTGTTATCTGGTGTGGATTTTGTCGAACTGATCTGGGAGGCCGCTGCGGCGCTTCCGACGGATACGGTGACATCGGCGGTGCTGTTGAACGAGGCGGGGGAAGTCGTGGCGCAGCAGGATACCCCACTCTTCGCGCGAGAGACGCCTGCGCCGGGGGCACTGGTCTACGATCCCAAGCAACTGTCGTCAGCCGAAGCCCTGCCCGTCGGCCAGTATCGAGTCGGCGTCGTGGTCTATCGCACGGTCAATGGTGAGATTCAGCGCATACTTACAACCGAAGGTGATGACCTGTTGATCGTTGGCGCGATCCGCCGCCCATAAGTACAATACACTCATCATTGAGTGGCTTTCATTTCACATAGGTAGGCATTATGGCGAGTGTTCCAGAGACTCACAAAGATTTGATTGAGCGTCCCATCGTCGCAGCGTTGGCGACATTGATGCCCGACAATCAGCCGCAGGTGACCCCGGTGTGGTTCAGCTACGAAGACGACTTTTTGCTGGTGAACACCGCACGTGGACGCCAGAAAGACCAGAACATGAGCGAACGCCCGAAAGTGACGCTGCTCATCATTGATCCGGAAAATCCCTACCGCTATTTAGAGATTCGGGGAACGGTCATCGAGATCAATGAAGAAGAGGGGCTGGAACACATCAATCGCCTCTCCAGGCGTTATCGGGGGCGCGAAGACTACTACGAAGGGCAAGAATCGCTGCGTGGCAAGGAACAGCGAGCCGTCTTCAAGATCAAGCCGGATGCGATCAACGCTCACTGACGATTTCCCCGCAAAGCAAACAGGACGAGCGTTTGCCCGTCCTGTGCCATGTTTTGATGTAGTTGGGCTTCACTTGCCATTGCGGATCAGCGAGAGCACTTCCGCGCGACGGCGTTCATCCGTCTGGAAGACCCCACGCGCCGCGATGGTCGTCGTGTTGGCCTCGTGTAACTGCACCCCGCGCGACGACATGCACATGTGCTCGGTGTCGTAGAGCACAACCATCACGCCCCTGGGATTGAGCAAATCCATCAGCTTATCTGCGGCCTGTGCGCCGATGCGCTCCTGCAACTGAAAGCGCTGCGCGTAAATGCGCAGGATGCGCCCCAGCTTGGAGAGACCCAGCAAGTTATCGCCGGGGATGTAGGCGATTGCCGCATACCCGTGAAACGGCGCGAGATGGTGGCTGCACGTGCTGTAGTAGCGCATGTCCTTGACCAGTACCAGATCATCGCGCCCGCTGGAATTGGGGAAGACGGTGATCTCGTCTTCGGGTTCGCGTCCGTAGCCACTTGCCCAGTATTCCAGATAGGCTTTGGCAACGCGCTTGGGGGTGTCGGTGTAGTTGGGGTCATCCCAATTCACGTTGAAAGCATCCAGCAGGTCATAGATGGCGTCGTGAATGCGCTGGAACTGCCCCGCGTCGCCCGTCAGTTGCTCCGTTTCTTCGTAAGCATCAATGAAGGGGGGGCCGTGTTCATCTACATCTTCCGGGATGGCATTCTCTCCCGTCGCGAGGATACTCACGGGTGGGACCCTGTCTTCATCTTCGTTGGGCATACGCCCCGTTTCATTACCATTGCTCATCGTGCTGTGGTCATTGCGCAGAGCGCTCATCACGTACTGTTCTCCATGACACTAATGCGTGTATTTCAGGGCGCTGCCTCTCGGCAGTACCTTTCGGTGGAACATCAGTGGTTACAAGAGACAAGCCCGTCCCCGTGCGACACCAACACGATTAGGAATTTGTCTTTGGTTGCAATCCACTTCTATCCAGATAGACGGTTTTACCTGTCCGCCTCTTACAGTAGTACGTTCCATAGGATTACACGGCTTGATGAGAGGGGTTTGAGATGGCTTTAGGGGTAAACTGAGAGCCATCTTAAGCCTTAAAGAGAATTTAAACGTTCCGCTTGCATCGGTCTCAGGATCGTGCGGGAAATCGTTTGCCGGCCTGCGCTCATTCGAAAGCGGTGCGGAGGGGTGCTGCCATCCCCTCCGCCGGGGGCAGATTCAACTGCCAGAGTACGGTCGGTGTGACCTGAGTCACCGTCGCATCCTCTAATTGCGCACCGGGAATGACGCCGGGGCCTGCCACGATCAACGGCACGTTCATATCTTCGGGGATGTCCGCGCCGTGCACCGTGCCATGCCCACCATGATCGGATGTGAGCAGAATCAGCGTTGTGTCCGCAATGCCGAGTTCATCCAGGGCATCCAGCAAGCGCCCGAGCTGAAAATCCGAATTCCCCAGTTCAAAGAGGTAACTCTCGCTCATCCAGCCCCGGCTGTGGCCGAAATAGTCTGGATTCGGGAAATGCACGAAGAGGATTTCGTAGCCCGCTTGCAGGCGCTCAATGGCGGCATCCACCACCGAACGATCGCCCAATTCGGCGAAGAAGTAATCGACTAGCTCAACGGGGTAATGGAATTGATCCAGTTTGTTCTTGCCGACGATCATACTGGTGCGCCAGCCCGCTTCCGCCGCGACGGAGAGAAAGCTGGGAATCCCCAGGCGCTCGGTGGTGTAATCGTTATGGTCGATTCCGTGCTCTTCCACATCCAATCCGGTAAAGATGGAAGCATGGGCAGGGACGGTCACGGGTGGATAGACCGTCTGTGCATCCCAGTCCACCGCGCCGGAATCCGCCAGCGAGAGCAGCACTGGCGCTGCAATCTGCTGCACGGCATCCGGGCGCACCCCATCCATCGAGATCACCAGCACATGGGTGATGCCGTTCTGTGGCTGCGGTTTTTCGTCGATGGCAATGATGGGAGCGATGGAGAGGCTGGGAACAATCCATAGGAACCAGAGCAGCAGGGACAGCCAGCGTCGCACGACACGCCTCCTTGATGGGTCGTCGGTTGCAGGATGCCCAGACTATACCACGCAGCCGATGATCCACGCACGTTGATTTTCATTTTTCCCTACGCAGCAGCACCAGAATGACGAACAAGGGCAAACGCAGCATACGGCGTATACGCCAGGGCTGCTTGTACAGGCGGTAGAGCCACTCCAGGCCGTACCGTCGCATCCACTGCGGCGCACGGGGAACCCGCCCCGCGACGAAATCCAGCGAACCGCCAACACCCATCGCCATGCGCACCTGCAGGCGTGGCAGATTACGCGCAATCCACTTATCTTGGCGCGGCGCACCATAGGCCACCAGCAGCACATCCGGCTGCACGGCATTGATACGCTCGACGATGGCATCTTCTTCTTCCGGTGCCGGGCTGCCTGCGTAGGTTCCGGCGATTTGTAGGCCAGGGAAGGTCGTTTGTAGGATGCGTGCGGCGTCTTCGGCCACGCCTTCCGCCGCCCCCAGCAGATAGAGGCTCCAACCGTGCGCTGCCGCCGCCTCAGAAAGTGCCAGAATGCCGTCACTGCCCGTGACGCGCTCCACCAGCGGCGTCTTCAGGTAGCGTGCCGCCAGCATCAAGCCGACCCCATCTGGCAGGCACAAATCTGCACGCCGCAGAATATTGGCGAAATTGACATCATTCTGCGCGATCATCATGAATTCCGGGTTGGTCGTGCAGACGTGATACGTCCGATCCCGACGCTGCACCCAGTCCCCCACCAGCGCCAGCCATTCATCGTAGGTGATGCGATCAACAGGCATACCGAGAATCTGCACGCGATTCTGCCAATCTCGTTCGGGCAGGCGCGGTTGGCGGGGGGCGCGTCGCTCGCCGAGCAGGGCAGCGGCGGCCTGTAGGACTTGCTCTGGCGTGACCATGCGCATACAGGTGCGCGCAGGGCAGCCTTCGCGCAGGCCGACCCCATGCCCGACGTAGCTGCACGGGCTGCATTCCGGGGCGCTGCGCAGAATCAGCACCTTGCCCCTGGGCGACCAGGGGCCATAGGCTTCGTGGTTGCTGGGGCCGAAGATGGCGATCATCGGCGTGCGTACGGCGGCGGCGAGGTGCATCACGCCGCTATCTGCGCCGATGTAGAGGTCAGCAGAACGAATCACGTCCGCGAGCTGGGTCAGGCTGGTTTGCCCGCTGAGGTTATAGGCCGAATGCTGCATCAGGGCTTCGACTTCATCGGCGTTATCGTTGGGCGTGCCCACCAGCACGACCTCCGCACCACGCTGCTCCACCAGGGCATCTGCCACCTTTGCGAAGTTCTCCGGCTCCCAGCGCCGCGCCAGACTGTATCCCCCGCTCCCAGCATGGATCACCACCCGCAGGCCCATGCTCACCGGAAGCGGCAGCACACCGTCATCGAAGGCGACCCGCGCTCGCTGTGGGGATGAATCTGCCCCCAGCAAGCCCACCAGATCGAGCCAGTACTGCGCCTGATGTCGGGTGCCGAAGCCTTCGTCTGGCACGCGATCCGTCAGGAACCAGCCATTGCCGTTATCCAGCCCCACGACTCGCTTCGCCCCGCTGGCTTTGGCGATCAACCAGAACTTGATCGTACCGAGTTTGAGCGTGAAGTGATGAAAAAAGACGACGGTGTCATACGCCCCGCGCCGCAGCTTCCAGATTTCCGCGAAGTTCGAGGGGAAGAGCAGGGCGCAGGAACTGTTGAAGAGGCGCTTGTCGAAGGAGACGACTTCATCCACCGCACCCGACTCGAGCACGGGGGCGGCGTGGGCAGCCGTCAGCAGCGCCAGGTGCGCCTGGGGCAGCGCCTCGCGCAGGGCAGTGATGGCGGGCGTGGTCAGAATCAGATCGCCGATGTCACCCAATTGTACGAGCAGAATGCGTTGGGGCATTCGGTTTTTGTTTCCGGGTAGCGATTTGGCTTGTTCGTGTGTCAGCATGTTCGCGCTTTAGCAGGAGAGCCTGCCAATAGGCTGAAATGCTATCGACCGAGAATGATAACCCTCTGCGAGCCGATTTCACAGCCCGGTCATGTTTCGGGTTCGGGCGGAGGGGGTGGTGAGGCTGGCGCAGTAACGTAGGGCATGGCGGCGGCTTCTTCCAGGGCATCCAGCGCTTGCTTTGCGGCGTTGGGCCAGGTGAAGCGCTTGGCCTGCACCAATCCCTTGACGCTCAATTTGCGCCGCAGCAGTTCGTTCTCGGTCATCAAGTCCATCGCCGCCGCAATCTCTTTGACTTCCAGCGGATCAACCAGCATACCCGCTTCGCCGACGAGTTCGGGGAGGCTGGAGGTGTTGCTGGCGATGACGGGCGTGCCGACTTGCATGGCTTCCACCGCCGGGAAGCCGAAGCCCTCATAGAGCGAGGGGAAGACCAGGGCGACCGCATGCCGAATCAGCGCCGCTTTGTAAACTTCATCCACGTACCCGGTCACGTAGACATCTTCTGCGCCGTTCACCCAGGTTTCATCGAAGAGCCAGCCCGGCTTGCCCGCGAAGACCAGCCCCACTTCTTTATCCGGGTTGGCGTTCCGCCACATCTTGAAGGCTTCCACAATGCGCTCGATGTTCTTGCGCGGTTGCAGGGTGCCGATGAACAGGAAGTAGCGGTAGGGGATGCCGTACCGTTCGAAGAGATCGAAGGCCCTGCCGCGTTCGGGTGCATCCACGCCGGGGTAAACCACGCGGATCTTCTCCGGCGGTGTCTCGTAGAAGTAGCTCAGGTCGTTCGCAGTCGCCTGACTATCCGCCAGTACCAGGGCGGCGCGGTTCGCACTGTGGAAGGTCGCCCAATCCAGGTAGCGCCGCTGCCCATCTTCATGGGCTTCCGGGAAGTATTTGTAGCCCAGGTCGTGCACGGTCACCACTGCTCGACCGGGGAAGGCCAGTGGCAGCGTATGCGCGGGTACGAAGGTCACATCCGGACGATCCTGCCAGAGCGCCGTCGAGAGCCGCAAGTGAGTCCACATGCGTGCGAAGGGGATCACGCGGTGGTGTACGGAATCCGACTGCGGGAAGAGGTCGTCTTCGGGTTCATCGCGGAAGTAGAGGGTCAGCGAATGTGGAAATTCGCGCTCTTCGTTCAATTGGATGATGTGACGGATCAGTTGCAGCGAATAGCGCTCCGTTCCAGTGGATTTCGCGACGGTGGAGCGGCTGGCGTCGATTCCAATATGTAGTGAACGGCTCATAACCCTCTAGTTCCGTCGGCGGCGCAGCACAGGCGCGATCAATAATACAATCCCAATCACCAGAGCCACAGGCCAGCCCTGTGCGATCATCGGCTCCCAATCCGGCACCAATTGATTCACCAGCAGACTGACGACACCCGCTGCGATCAGTGCGGCTCCCGGCAAGCTGGCACTGCGCTCACCCGGCATCGCCAATGCGCCCAGGAAAAGCGCCAGCCCCGGTGCAATCAGCAGGGGAGGCCAGCCCGTCGCCCACGCAGGAGGTGTCGGCTGCCCTATGAGAAACAAGGCTCCCGCGAAGAGGGAAAGCAGCAGCCCCACGAAGAGGCTTCCGGGTGCGCGGCTGGAAAACCAGCGGCTCAGCAGCATGATCCCCAGGCTTAGCAGCACACCTGCGAGGAGAAGCGGCGGTGCAGGCAGGGCACTGTCCGTCGTCAGCAGGAAGATCAACACCGCGCCCGCGCCCATCAAGAGGAACGCCGGGACTACCGAGGCGGCTTGCCCGCGCAAGAGGTGATCCGTCGGCAGCGGAGCAGGTTGGGCAGGCATCGCTGCGGCGGCTGCTTCAGGTTCGTGCTCGGCGTCTGCTGCGTGGCGTTCTTCGATAGCGCCTTCCGCTTCGGTTTCCGCGAGTCGCCTGTCCTCTTCTTCCTGCTCTTCCTGTTTCTGCTCTTCCTGCGTCAGGGTATGCAGGGAAGCCACCGCCGCCAGCGCACCTTCTACGTCAATCTCGTCGCTGACGGGCGCGATGTCCGCGTCAGAGGGCGCATTGCCCTCCGGCTGAGGATCGTCCGGCCGCGTGGGTTGTTCATCATGGTCATTCATGGCTTTGTCTGTGTCCCAGTCCTGCGTCACGGGAGCATTATAGTCGCATTTGCTCAGCTATGCTGAACCCAGCCTGATGACACGATAGTACCATGCTCCCATTTGGATTGACAACGACCCCGAAAATCGGGCGCAGGAATGTGCGGCGAAATGCCAATGCATGTGGTATAGTCATCATACCACAAGATTAACATTAGGAGTTGCGAATGATTGTTCATGTTGTGACAATGCCTGTTCAACCCGACCGCAAAGACGAATTCATCGCTTTCATCAAGCCGCTGGTGGAAGCATCCCGCGAAGAAGCTGGCGTGAATCTCTACAACTATCATTGGAAGGCCGATGATGCCAATGCTTTTGTGCTGGTAGAAGAGTACGCCAGCCAGGAAGCGCTGGATGCACACGGTGAGGAAGCCCACACGAAGAAACTCCTCGCCGAAATGCCAGAGTATCTGACGGGGCCACTGGAACTGCGCCGCTATGATGTCAGCCGGCGTGATATCCAGAGCGTCGGTTGATGTTCGCCTGGGCGACGCCCCCAGGAGTCGCCCACATCAGTACCGTGCCGTGCCGACACTCCTAACATTCCTTTATTACGACCTTAACAAAAATTTCATCGCTTGCGTGTAGCGTTTCCAAATCACAAACGAATTGTGAACTGTTGTTGCGCATATTGCTGTGGTTGATGATGCACCGTTCCAACACATGAGGGCGTTTCTTTCACACACCGTCGTTGTTTTCACCGCCAACACCCACACGCCCGCTCTGGTCACCAGATTTCGGGAAACAACCGTCTCAATCCAGGCAGCGGCGTAACTTCAGGTATAGTGAAAGAACCCATCCGCAAGCAGAGCTTTAGGACACAGTATGGACACGCCGCGCCCCTTACTCCTCTTCACGAATGATGATGGCATCGAGTCGCCGGGTCTCTGGGCAGTGGTCTCCGCCTTTGCCGGCCTCGGGGATTTGCTGGTGGTCGCCCCGCGCGAGCAGCAGTCCGGTATGGCACGCAGTATGCCAACGTACAGCCGGGGCAAGATTTACCCCTACCAGATGGATACGCCGATTGAGAATTGCCTGGCCTACGCAGTGGACGGCACGCCTGCCCAGGCAGTGCAGCACGGCGTCCTGGAACTGGCGAACCGCAAACCCGCACTGGCGATTTCCGGCATCAACTATGGTGATAACACGGGCAACGGTGTCACCATTTCGGGGACGGTGGGTGCGGCATTGGAAGCCGCCAGCCTGGGCATTCAGGCGATTGCCGTCAGCCAGCAGACTCCCTTTGACCTGCACCTGACCTATTCGAACGGTGTGGATTTCAGCGCGGCGGCGGAAATCACCCGGCGCTTTGGCGAATGGCTGGTCGTGCATCAGGCACTCCCGGATGATGTCGATGTGCTCAAGATTGACGTTCCCTGGGAAGCCACCCCGGATACGGAATGGCGTATGACACGAGTCAGCCGCCGCCGCGTCTACTGGCCGACGCGCCCGGAACGCGCCAGCCTGCACGCCGATGGCAAACTCGGCTACGAATACAAGGCCGATCCGTCCAAGGCAGAACCAGATAGCGATGTCTACGCGCTGATGCATGATGGGGTGGTCTCCGTCACGCCGATGAGCCTGGATCTGTCCTCGCGCACGGATCTCTTCCGCCTGCGCCAGATCATTGAAGGCGAGCGCGTGTATGGTTCCGCCGGGGCGGACTGAATAGGTCAACTGGCCTATAAGATCCTCCAACGAAAGGTCGCTTTTTGCGGCCTTTTTTGCGTTTTTGGGGCAGTTGCGCCTGATTGTGAGGAATGTCTGAGGAGATTATGAGAGATGCGTGTTATAATGTCGCTGAAAGCAGTACAAGCGGAGGCCAACAATGTTGATTTCGTCCAAGAAGAAGCAGAGCGCGAGTGCAGCCCAGCAGGAGGCGAATCACTTTGTTCAATCCGCCCTGGATGCACTCGCCGCCCACGTCGCCATCCTCGATGAATCTGGCGAGATCATCGGCGTGAACAAAGCCTGGCGCAATTTTGCAGAGGCCAATGGCTTCAAAGACGCGCACTATGGCATCGGCACGAATTATTTACGAGTATGCGATACCTCGGCGCAGCGTAATTCCCAGGATGCCCCCCAGGTCGCGACTGGCATCCGGGACATCCTCAAAGGTCGCGAGCAAGAATTCCAGCTTGAATACCCCTGCCACAGCCCGACGGAAAAGCGCTGGTTCGTCGTGCGCGTGAGCCGTTTCGAGTGGTATGACGATGTGCGGCTGATTGTCGCACACCAGAACGTGACCGACCTCAAGTCAGCGCAGATCGAACTGGCGGAGAGCAAACACCGCATTCAAGCCATTCTCGATAATGTGAATAATGGTATCCTCACCCTGAACCCAAGGGGCATCATCGAAATCGCCAATCCTGCCGCTGCGCGTATCTTCGGCTACACCATCGAAGAGCTGGTCGGCACGCACCTGAGCAGCATCATCGATGAACCCTTCGAGAGCATGAAATCCCTCAAGCGCCTCAACGGGGAGCACGGGCACGAGATCACCGGTTGCCGCAAGGATGGCAGCGCATTCCCGATGTATTTTTCCCTCAACGAACTGCGACTCAACAACAGTGGCAGCCTCTACACCTGCATCGTCCAGGACTTGACCTATCGCAAGCGTATGGAAGCCGAGATCATTGAGCGCGAGCGCGTACAGGTGGCGCTGGAAAAAGAGCGTGAGCTGCGCGAATTGAAAGATCGCTTTCTTTCGATGATGGGGCATGAACTGAACACGCCGCTGACGAGCATCAGCCTCTCCTACGACATGATCAAGAAGTACGGCGATATTTCCACGAAGGAAGAGAACGATCAGGCGCTGGACAACATTCAGCAGCAGGTGCAGCACCTGCGCTCCATGGTTCAGGATGTGATGACCTTCAGCCGTTCGGAGAGCAACGGTTTCAGCATCGAGCCGGAAGCAACCGACCTGATCACCTACTGCCGCGATGTGGTGGAAGAATTTCAGTTCACCTACCACAAGACGCATCGGGTCGAATTTGAGTGTGATGAGCGCGATATTCGCGCAGAAATCGACCGACGGCTGCTGCGGCGGGTCTTCACCAATTTGCTGAGCAATGCCATCAAGTATTCGCCAGAGGGGGGCAGCGTGAGCTTCCGGCTGGGGCTGGATGACGCGCGGCGCAACGCCTACATCGAAGTCCAGGACTCCGGCATCGGCATCCCGGAAGAAGACCGACCGCGCCTCTTCGAACCGTTCCACCGCGCCGGCAATGTCGATTCGCTGCCGGGGACGGGGCTGGGGCTGCCCATCGCCAAGCAGACGGTGGAATTACACAACGGCGAAATCGGCTTCGAGACCGAAATCGGTACCGGGACGACCTTCTACATCGCCCTGCCGCTGCGCCAGCCGCGCCCGACGGACGATGAACGCGGAGACTTGCTGAAATGAGCCGTGCAGGGGGCGGCATCGCGCCCCTGCGATTGCGCTCCTGCGCATGACGGCGCTTACTTGCCGTCGCCGAACTGGTTGCGTCCTGCGCCGAAGATGCTCGGCGATAGGTGGAAGCCGAACTGCTTCAACCGACCCAGGAAGCCCGGCGGGAAACCACTCGCCAATAGTTCTCCACCGCCCTCGTGCGAATACCCCGGCCCGCGATGGTCGGGCGTCTTGTAGACGAAGATGTCTTGCAGCGTGACGTTCGACCCCTCAATGCCGACCATCTCCGAAACCTGCACCACTTTGCGGCTGCCGTCTTTCAGGCGCGCAGCCGCCACGAACAGATCGACGGCGGAAGCGATTTGCGCACGAATCACCTCAACGGGTAGATCCATCCCGGCCATCATGCAGAGCGTCTCCAGGCGGGCGACAGCATCGCGCGGGGAGTTGGCATGAACGGTCGTCAGCGATCCATCGTGCCCGGTATTCATGGCTTGCAACATATCCAGCGCCTCACCGCTGCGACATTCGCCCACCACCAGACGATCCGGACGCATACGCAGTGACCCCTTGACCAGATCCCGAATCTCCACGCGGCCTTCGTGTTCGGTGCCGGGGATGGGTGGAGCCGTCTCCAGGCGGACGACGTGGCGCTGCGCCAGTTGCAGCTCAGCGGAGTCTTCCACTGTGACGATGCGTTCGTCTTCGGGAATGAAGGAACTGAGGACGTTGAGCAGCGTAGTCTTGCCCGAACCAGTGCCCCCTGCGACGACGATATTCAAGCGCGAGACGACGCAAGCCTCGAAGAATGCCGCGACTTCTTCTGTGAAAGAACCGAAGCGGATGAGGTCATCGACCGTCAGGCGCTTGTCCGGGAATTTGCGGATGGTGATGGTCGTCCCCTGCAAGGCCGACGGCGAACCGACGATGTGAACGCGCGAACCATCCGGCAGGCGGGCATCTACCAGGGGATTGCTGCGATCCAGCGAGCGCTGCAAGGGGCGCACGATGCGCTGCGCCGTCCAGCGGACGTGATCTTCGTCATCGAAGACGACGTTGGTTTCGGCGAGCTTGCCTTTGTATTCTGCGAAGATGACATCCGGGCCATTCACCATGATTTCGGAATATTCGCGATTCTCAATCAGCGGTTGGATCGCGCCGAACCCCAGCAAATCGTCCAGCAAGCCCAGCAGCAGCGTGCGATATTGCTCTCGCGGCATGTTGATCTGCATTTTGCGCAGGGCGACTTGCAACCGCTCTTCGATGACGCGGCATTTTTCTTCATCATCGCGCTGCCAGTGGTCGGCTTCGTCAATCCGTGCCAGGAGTCTGGTTCGTAGCTGCTTACGAAGCTGTGCCAATTTCTCCGGTGTGCGCTGCTTGGGCGGCACGACATAGCCTGTATCCAGCACCCAGGAGCCATCTTCCAGCACATCGACCACCGTCACTTTGGTCAACCCCTGACCAATAGTGAAGGTCTTCTCAGGATCAGGTGCTGGCGGCGCGGGTTCCTCCGGCAATGGAGAGCCGATCAGTTCGTCAAATTCATCTTCCAGCGAAGGCTGGGTGGGTTTTTCGTCTGTGGGTGGCGGCGCGGCTCGGCGTGCCTTTTTCTTGAGCGGCTCGCGAACGTCGTTGCGCTTGTTGCTGAGTAAGGCCATTGAAATACCCCTGCGATTCGTGTGCGGACAATCCTCTCTCAGTGTACGTGCAAAAACGGGTTGTAAAATTAAGAAAGGTGAAATCAAGAGGGTTATGTAAATCTTTCCGCAATTATTTTGCGTGCAGAGGTGGACTCCGAAGGGGGGTACTACCAGGACACGGCGGAACCGTGCCCGGTTGCTGTAGATCATGCCAGTTCGCCCGGTCACAATCCGGTTGGTTTCACGGGGTCTCTTCCGTTGCGACGGACGACTCGACTGCTTCGCCTGCGTTGTCAGCGGTTTCTTCAGTAGCGGCGGGCGATTGCGTACCCTCATCCACCTCTTCCGCTTCCTCGGCCTCGTCCGTCGCGTCTTCCACTGGCTCGGCTTCCTCGGTGACGGCGGGGGTTGGCGCGTCTTCCGCGACGACGGTCGGCGCATTGAACAGCGCATAGATGCCGAAGCCCAGGGCAACCGTCACCAGCCAGAGACTGAGCGTGATGCGCATGGGTGTCTTGATATTGCGGATGCGAAAGAGGACGATGCGTTCCAGGGGAGTGTCCTCTGTCCACATCAGCAGTACCAGATAGGTTCCCATGATCTGTGCGATAGCGCCCGTGATCAGGTGAATCGTAGGCAGAATGAAGTTGAGGTCTGTACGATCTGGCGTGAATTCCACTACCTGACGGTAGGAATTGGCCATCAGCAAGGCGATCAGCACCCAGTTCAAGACCACGACGGCGGTCATCACCAGCTTATGCTGCGGATCGAACATTTTGCGGCGGGCGAAGTAATAGCCCAGCAGCATCAAGGGGACGAGCAGAAAGATATAGCTGAGCAAGACGGTGGTTCCGTTCAACGGCATAGCAGTTCCCTCACGGTGAGATGGTTAAGCCCCCAATACCACAGCATAACGCCGATTCCGCACAGCGCAATCGAAGCGAAGGGGTCACTCCTTACTTACGCACCCGGTCGCGTGTGCCGATGAATAGAACTGCAAAGAACCCGTCAAAAGTTCGCGCCAGCCAGCGCGTCCCCACACACGCTGGTCATTCGCAGAGGAGAAAAGCAGGGGTTAGTTGAATACGACAGAGATACGAAGTTTGCCCAACATAAGCGTGTCGCCGGAACGAAGTTGCACGGCACGGTGCGGTGAAATGCGCTTTTCATTGACGAAGGTGCCGTTGGTGCTGTCCAGGTCTGTGATATACAGGCGGCTTTGATCCATATGGAGCTGCGCATGAATGCGCGAAACGCTGCGCGCCGCTGCATCGTACTGCGAGAAATCCAGGAAATTGGATTTCGGGGCGGGACGCCTCTCGAAGCGACCTAGCAAGCAGTGGCTCTCTTCCGCGATGATCACCCGTTCGACGCGGTTGTGAATCAGAATCAGCACTTCGCGGGAGACGCCCAGCGTCCCGGTGCCGATTTCCCGCGTTGTTTGCTTCAGCATGGACTCGCGAATATACGTCTCTTGGTCTTCCAGGATGGCGGTTTGTCTCGTCTTATCCATCTTGTCCCCTTGCTGCTATTCGTTCCTAATAGCGCATACCGACACCGGTGTCATGCCAGGCATAACACTCTACCTTAAGCTACCACAAACCCCGCAATTCTTTGTTTGTGATTCATTGTCTTTTGTATGCCACTTGTGATGTTTGCCCGGTTCAACCATGACAATCATCACCCTAAAAACGAGATTCTGATCGTGAACCAACGAAAAATAAACGAACCCTGTTGCACAGTATACGCGAAAATCTTACGCCGCAGCTTTCGATTTGATTATAGTTTCTGCCCTGTCGCGCCGCCTTTCGTTTGCTTGTTGTTACATTTCCTAACTTTCCACCGATTTTTTCGCTGCGCGTCTGTGCTGGGGGCCGGGTAACCTTTTCCTGCCTGTCGTCTTCGCCGCCTGCACCGTGTTACAATGCACGCCATGTATACGAAGTAACCGAGAATCAGAGAACCCTATGAACATCCTCGGCATTGAGACCTCCTGTGACGAGACGGCTGCCGGCGTCGTTGTCGATGGGCGTACCATTGCGTCCAATATCGTCGCCACGCAGATTGACCTGCACGCAGAATACGGCGGTGTCTTCCCGGAAGTGGCCTCCCGTGCGCACACCGAGTCCATCAGCGCTGTCGTCGAACAGGCCATGGAAGACGCAGGCATGACCTACGACCAACTGGACGCTGTTGCGGTCACGCGCGGTCCGGGCCTGGTTGGTAGCTTGTTGGTGGGCATCAATTTTGCCAAGGGATTGGCGCTAATGAACAATCTGCCGCTGCTGCCGATCAACCATCTGGAAGGCCACGTCTATTCGTTGTGGTTGACGCAGCCCTTCCGCGAACTGCTCTTCCCCGTGCTGGTATTGATTGTCAGCGGTGGGCACACCGAACTGCTTCTGATGAAGGATCACGGGGTGTATGAACGCCTGGGGGGTACGCTGGATGACGCAGCAGGCGAAGCCTTCGACAAAGTGGGGCGTCTGCTTGAACTGCCTTTCCCCGGCGGACCCAATATCGAGCGTGCGGCCAATAACGGCAATCCGACCGCCTACGCCTTTCCGCGTGCCAAGCGCGATACCAGCTATGATTTCAGCTTCAGCGGTTTGAAGACGGCGGTCATGCGCGAGGTCACCGTGCAGCCCAGCGGCACGGCTCGCAGCCGTCGGGAACGCGGGGCAGAGAAGAACGCCCAACTGCGCAGCGATGTCTCCGTGAACGATGTAGCGGCCAGCTTCCAGGCCGCAGTGACCGATGTGCTGGTGGAGAAGACCGCCCGTGCCGCGAAAGCCACCGGAGCGAGCGAAATCCTCCTCGCCGGGGGAGTCAGCGCGAATACCCAGTTGCGTCAGAAGATGCGCCGTGAGACAGAACTTCCGGTGCGCTATCCGCCGCTGAACCTCTGCACGGATAACGGCGCGATGATCGCGGCGGCGGCCTACTACCGCCATCAACTCGGCCTGCAACCGTCGCTGCACTTCGATGCTGCGCCCATGTGGCCGTTGAACAACGAGACCTACCACAGCGGATGATCTGCGCCGTGTGATGATATATCGTCCGACGGCATGCATGACTTCTTTTCGCTGGTGCAAAAGCTGAACTGCCACTACACTGAGGGTGCCTGTTCGACGAGCCAGGGGGAATTCATGAGTATCTGGTCGTGGTTCGATACAGAGCGCTCGCTTGCGCTGCAAAACAACGATCTGCCCAAGCTGCAACTGGTCGGCCAGATGGAAGCCGCCTTACAGGAACGCTCTGCCCAGCATTTCACTCAGGCGCGAACGCTCTTTCAGCAGGGCATTGAACTCGCGAAAGAGCAGAACAATGCCTGTTGGGAGTTGGTCTTCCTCAAAGAATTGTGCGAGATGCTTTTCTACGAAGAAGACGACCTGCAAGAAGCGCTCAAGCGCATCGTGCACCTGAACGCCATCGCCCACGACCCTCGCTTCGAGCATTGTCCCGGGCGTCCGCGCATGTTCTTCATGCTGGCGGATATTTACTATGAGCGCGATCCCTTCGGCAACAAATCGCAGATCGAGGCGCTGCTGGATTACCTGGATACGCTCTCCGGGCTGGATTCGGATACAGCGGCGACGATCCAGCATCTGCGTGCGGAACTGCTCTACCACGAGGGCCAATACGAAGAAGCGACGCGCCGTATCGTCAACTACATCTCTCGCATCACAGGGAGGCAGCGCCTGCGCGATGCCTACCGCCTGCTGCGAAAAATCGCCTATGCACAGGGTAACCTGGTCATGGCCTATGGATATGCCAAGAACATGCAAAAGCACGCCCTCAACAGCCGCATGGATATGGCGGATTCGAAGCTGTGGCAGGCTGTGCTGGCCAAGCGCCTGGGGGATGATAAAGAGGCCCGCTCCAAATTCGCCCAGGGCATCGAAGAATACCGCCGCTATCACATCCCGCGCTGGCTGGAACCCTACGACGCGGAAGCGGAATACCTGGAACTGGAAGGGCAACTGGAAGTCGCCCTGACGGTGCGTGATCGGCAGGTGGAGGCCTTCACGGATTACGGCAGCCTCTGGTATCTGTCGCATACATATTTGCAGCGGCTGCGTTTGCTGGGGCGGATGGGTGCGCCGCTGGTGGATGCCCTCGCCGATGCCCGCAAGCTGGCGAGGGAAATGAAGGATTCGAGCGCATATCAGGCGCAAATCCAGCGCATCCAGGCGGGTGACTTCTACGAATTCACCTGGCAGCAAGGCTGAGTACCTGTGTGAGTTTCGGTCTTTTTGATGCCCTGTCGGTGAATTTGCGATTCTCCGTCGTTTGTAGGGGAAACTCCCACATCGACTCCCGCAACGACCACACAGAGCCACCCCTTGAACCGATTCGCGCACACCTTCGCTGCGATCCTCCTGGTCGAGCTATGCAAATATTCCCATAAGTGGGTTGAGCGCGTTATAATCGCTCTGCAATAGTCAGCGAAGTCATCACACACAGGGAGAAACGTCACATGGAATATCGTCGCCTCGGCAGCAGCGGCCTGAAGGTAAGCGCCCTTTCGTATGGTGCGTGGGTCTCGTTTTCGACGCAGTTGGGCGTGGAAGGTGCGCAGGAGATCATGACGCTCTGCTACGACAACGGCATGAACTTCTTCGACAACGCCGAAGTCTACGCACGCGGCGACGCCGAGACTATCATGGGCGAGGTTTTCAAGCGCACGGGCTGGCGGCGCGATAGCTACCTCGTCAGCAGCAAGGTCTTCGGCGGCGCGGTGGATCACCCCAGCCCCATTCAGCGCGGTCTCAGCCGCAAGCACATCTTCGACGCCTGCCATCAGGCGATGGAACGTCTCAACGTCGATTACCTCGACCTCTACTTCTGCCATCGTCCGGATCGCGAAGTGCCGATTGAGGAGACCGTCCGCGCCATGACCGACCTGATTCGCCAGGGCAAGGTCATGTACTGGGGCACTTCGGAATGGAGTGCGCAGGAGTTGATGGAAGCTTACAGCGTGGCGCGTCAGTATGGGCTGGTTCCGCCCACGATGGAACAGCCGCAATACAACATGTTCCACCGCCAGCGCTTCGAGATCGAATATGAACGCCTCTACAGCGAAATCGGTCTGGGTACGACCATCTGGTCGCCGCTGGCCTCTGGCATCCTGACGGGCAAGTACAACGATGGCATCCCGGAAGGCTCGCGCATGTCCCTGGAGAGCTATTCCTGGCTCAAGAAGCGCCTCCTCAGCGACGAAGGGCAGGCGCAAATCGCCAAAGTGCGTGAACTGACCCGGATCGCTGAAGAGTTGAACGCGACGATGGCGCAGCTTGCCATCGCCTGGACGCTCAAGAATCCCAACGTCAGCACGACCATCACCGGGGCGACCAAAACCTCGCAGGTGGAGGACAACCTCGGCGCACTCGAACTCGTGCCCCAGTTGACTGATGACGTGATGGAGACCATCGAAGGCATCCTCGATAACAAGCCCGTCCGCGTTGAGGGCTGAGCATCCGAAAATCACTTTGGGGCGACATCCCAGTCGCCCCGTGCTGCCCCTGTAATCGGCCTGCATCGCTTTGTCCTGACCCCAGCCACAGCCTACGCATTCCCCCTAAACTCGGCTATACTGTTCGCCAGACATCCAGAATCAGGAGAGTGAGCATGATCGAGAGCAACCAGCTTCGCAAAGGCACCACCTACACCGAGAATGGTGAACTGTATAAGGTGCTGGATTACAGCCACAACAAAACTGCACGCGGCGGCGCGACAATCCGCGTCACGATTCGTAACCTGCGCACGGGTTCCACCACGCAGAAGACCTACAACGGCGGCGCGAAGATCGAAGACATCCGCGTGGAAGGCCGCACCGTGCAGTATCTCTACGATGACGGGCAATTCCTGACCTTCATGGATATGGAAACCTACGAGCAGCCGCAGCTTCTGCGCGAAATCTTCGGGGATGACATCAACTACCTGAAGGAGAATATGCAGATCAAGCTGAACAGCTACAACGGTGAGATCATCGATTACGAACTGCCTGCCACGATGGAATACGAAGTCGTCGAGACGGAAAATGCCGTCGCTGGCGACCGCGCCAACAATCCCACCAAGCAAATCACGCTGGAGACCGGGCTGGTCATCCAGGCACCGATGTTCATCAATGTCGGGGATCGTGTGAAAGTCAATCTGGAAGAAGGCGCTTACGTCACTCGCGTCAATAACTGAGGCGCATACGTCGGCGTTTCTTGCGCTGTAGCTCTTCTGGGGGGGAGGAGTGCTCCTCCTTTTCCTTTTCATTCCAGCAGTTCCACATCTTTGTGAAGCCACTGCCAGAGTCACCCCCTGAATGAACGAAAACGCGCCCCGGTTGGAGCGCGTTGTGCTTTTCGGATGGGGATGCCGCGCGATCAGTGCAGCGCTGCTTCGCCCTCCAGCCGGAAAATACCTTCGTTGAAATCCGGGTTGTGCAGCACCTCGACTGGCTCCATCTCGTATGCAATCTCGTCATCCCAATAGGCGACGACTTTCTCCGGCAGCATCAATTCATTGATCGGAATTTGCTGCTGCGGCACCTGCAAGGTATGAAGCTGCGTCCGCTTGGTATCCGGATTCACACAGTCCACCTCTGCGCGTTCAATGGTGTAATCTTCGCGCAGGTGAAGCTTCACCGTATCCTGCAATTTGGTGTTCTGCGCTTCAATGCAGCGCTCCCCACAAACGGAAAGCGTGATGTTGTAATCGCTCAATGGAGTCAGTAGCAGCGCTGCGACCGCCCACAGACGACCACGTGCCGAGGTCAACATATCCGTCTGGGTTTTCTCTTCGGTCTGGCTGCCACGCCCGCTGCGGTAGGTCTGCCCGTCGAAGGCCTCCACGCCGCGCCGCACCGGAAGTTTCAACGGTTTGATGACGAAATCCCAGCGCAGATGGGTGGGCATGATGAAGCTCGCTGTTGCCTCTACGGGAACCCAGGTTTTCATCAAGGCGAGGTCTACCCGGGCGCGACCCTTGAAAGCGATTTGAAGTTTTTCGAACGCTGGTGGATTGATGCCGTAACGCGCTTCAATCGCCTTGCGTAGCAAGTCCTTCGCGGCTGGTTCTCCCTGGCAGAGTAGCAGAACGGGCATGAGACCCCCCATTATCACGTCGAAACGTTTCGTTATGTGACGAGTGTAACAGATTTTCGGCGATGTCTGCATGGTTTCGGACAATATTCTTACGAAGTTTACCGTGAGATTGGAGGGTTGTCACGCAATGGGCGGATTTTTGGGGACGAAATCAGACGAAATCAATGGAGAAATCATGTGGGTGTGGGGAGGGCTGAATTCCTCCCCACAGGATGATCGTCAATATTGCGGCATGCTCGGGTCGATGTCGTTGGCCCAGGCGAGGATGCCGCCGGAGACATTCCACATTTGCGCCGGGTCGTAGCCAGCTTCCTGCAAGAAGAGGATGCTGTCGGCGCTGCGTTTGCCGCTGCGGCAGTAGACGTAGAGCGGCTTGTCCTTCGGAATTTCCGCCAACACAGTCTCTTCGAAGAGCTTGCGGCTGGCCTTCAGCGCGTTTTTCGCCGCCTGAATCTCGCCCTTGGGGACGCGCAGCGTGCCGTCAATGGCGGCAATCGCCCACTCGTGCGGATCGCGCACATCCAGTACCACGATGTCTTCGCCTGAATCCATTTTGGCCTTCAAGTCCGTCACGCTGATTTCCTGGACGTTCTCGTAGCCTTCTTCATCACTGGCGCGGAAATCGCTGTGATCGTGCGCCGGGACGCCGCAGAACTGCTCATAGTCGATCAACTCGACTTCTTCCGTCGCAATGCTGCACACCGGGCAGTTCGGGTTCTTGCGCACCTTGATGGTGTTGTATTCCATATCCAGCGCATCGTAAAGCAGCATACGCCCGATCATCGGCTTGCCAATGCCCAGAATCACCTTGATCGCTTCTGTCGCTTGCAGGGTGCCGATTGTGCCGGGCAGCACGCCGAGGACGCCGCCTTCCGCGCAGTTCGGCACCAGCCCCGGCGGGGGCGGTTCCGGGAACATGCAGCGGTAGCAGGGGCCTTCCTCCGCGTAGAAGACGCTCAACTGGCCTTCAAAGCGGAAGATGCTGCCGTAGATGTTGGGCTTGCCCAGCTTCACACAGGCGTCATTGACCAGATAACGAGTCGGGAAGTTATCGGTGCCGTCGATGATGACATCATACGGCTCGAAGAGTTCTAGCGCGTTGTCGCTGGTCAGCGGGACGTTGTGCTTGTCGATCTGTAAATCGGGGTTCAGGTCGCGCAGGCGCTTTTCGGCGCTGTCCACCTTGCGCACGCCGACAGTGCTCAGGCCGTGAATCACCTGGCGCTGCAAATTGCTCTCGTCCACCACATCGTAATCGACAAGGCCGATGCGCCCGATACCTGCCGCCGCCAGGTAGAGGGCCGTCGGGCTGCCCAGCCCCCCCGTACCGATCAGCAGGACGCTGGCCGCCTTGAGTTTCTGCTGCCCTTCAATGCCGACTTCCGGCATGATGAGGTGGCGCGCATAGCGTGCAATCTCCGCGTTGGAGAGTTCGTTTCCGTGTTGTACCAATGCTTCCATATGGTGATTGCCCCTCACGGTTGTGCTGTGTACATAGTTAAGGAGTTGGGCTGAGCCGCCGTTCTTACGCCACTTCCGCCACGCGGCGCACCAGTTGGCGCTTGAGCACATGTTCGTTGACCGCGCCGTGATTCACAGCCTGTGCCTCGCCCGCCTCGTCGATGACAAAGGTCGTCGGCGCGGTCATCACGCCCCAGCGCGAGGCCAATTCCGGTTCTTCGCTGGCGTCAATCTGCACGACCTGGATGCGGTCTCCCAGTTCGGTTTGCAGGCGGCGCAGGGCAGGCTGCTGTTGCGTCTGGCAGGGAATGCAGCCCGGCGTGGTGAAATAGACGATGGAGGCGATTCCCGGTTGCAGCATGGCGCGGATGGGGTCATCCACCGGGGCGCTGCTGACCTGCTGCAACTGGCGGCGCGTGCGCAACCAGTAGGCGGCAACGATGACGATGGCGAGTACGGCGACGATCAGAATGCGCTCGATCATGAGTCAGGACTCCTGAATAGGTGCAACGTTGAAACCGGGCATCCCCAGGCGATTGAGTTGGTAGTACATCCAGCAGCCCAGGCAGAAATTGAGCCAGAAATTGAGATTCGCCAGCACGACGACGATCCCTACCAGCACCCAGGCCAGCAGCGGAATGCCCGCCAACAGCGCCAGTGTCGCCGCGCCGTTGAAGAGCGCCCCCACTAGCATGGCGAAGCGGTGCGGCTCCGGGTTATCCGGTTGCGGATTGGGCTGTACGAGTCCGCTCGGCTTGAGGATGGTCTGGTAGAAGAGCTTGTAGGGCGCGAAGGGCAGTGCCAGCGCACCCGCGAGCTGCGCCAGGGCGACAAATGCCACCAGCAGCCAGCTATCCAGCACGAAGGCGGCGATCAAGAGCAGAATCGTGAGCGCCTGCCCGGTCTTCAATCCTGTCTGGTCAACGATGCGAATGTTCCCCATGTTGCTGTCCTCACTTCTCTGCAAATACGGATAGATCCCGCCAGCCATAGGCCACTTCTTGCAGCGGCTGCCCCCGGATTTCGAAATCCTTTTCAAAGAGCGCCTTTCCGCCCATCCGCTCGTAGAAACGGCGGCTGGATTCCTTGTCCTTGAGTACCCAGAGCGCCATGCTGCGATACCCTGCTGCGATCAGCGCTCGCCCCAGCCTTTCGACCAGGGCGCGCCCGATTCCCTGCCCCTGATAGGCATCCAGCAGGTAGAGGCCGTAGAGTTCGCTATCGTAGCCCTCCAGCCCCTCGCGCACAGCGCCGCCGCAGACAAAACCGACGACGGATCCCATCTCATCTTCCACCGCCACGAAGGCCAGCATGGCCTCCCGCGCCAGGTCTCGTTGCCATTGCGCCTGTCTTCGTTCGACCGAGAGCGCTGCAAGCGTCTCATCAGCGACGATGCCCCGGTAGGCGCTGCGCCACGTCTCAACATGCACGCGGGCGATTCCGCCGGCGTCCGCAGGAGTTGCGGGGCGAATCGTGACCATGCTTCAGCGACGGCCCCCGGCGATGCTGGGGATGATGCGCAGGTCGGCATCGGCTTCGATGCTGGTCTCTACGCCATCCAGGAAGCGGATGTCCTCATCCTCAATGAAGACGTTCACGAAATTGCGCAGTTCGTCTTCGTTGAAGAGGTGCGGCTTCAGGTCAGGGTACTGCTCGACGAGATTGTTGAGCGCTTCGCCAACGGTTGCGCCGGATGCCTCGACCTTGGCCTGATTGTCGGTGTAAACCCGCAGTGGGGTCGGGATTTTGATAGTTGCCATTGTGTTTTGTCTTCTCCTGGTGTCATGAGTACGTGTTCTGGATTTTTCCAGCCCGCACGATCTTACATGAAACCTCGTTAAAAGTAGCGCCAGAGGGCGTCTACTTGAGGCGTGGACGGGATTCGAACCCGTGTCAAACAGCTTTGCAGGCCGTTGCCTCTCCACTCAGCCACCACGCCATTCGTTCATTCTGGCTTGTACACTGGTGGGCGCACCCCGTGCGTATTCGATGATGCGCCCTGCACCCCTCGCGCTCTGCCGCCGCCCTACTCCACCATCAACTCACGCGGATGAAACTTGCTGCGATCCGCATCCAGTTCCCAGAGCAGCATCTCTGCCGCCTTGCCTTCCATGACGGAAGTGATGATGTAGGCGAAATTCGGCAGGGCATGCACACGGTCATACTCCGACGGAATCGCGGGGGAATTCGGATGGCTGTGGTAATAGCCCACCAGCGAGAGTCCACGTTCATCCGCTTCGTCTTCCATCTCCATCCAGTTCTCCGGCTTCATTGCATAACGGTGATACTGCTCTTCCGTCTCGAAGGTGTTTTCGATCTGGATCACCCCCACAATTGTCACGGTGTCTCCGTCGCGCGTCCCCAGCAAGAAGCCACCACCCTCATTGGGGAAGGTTGCTTCCATCTGTTGAATGATCTGCTGCTGCAATTCCGTCGTCAGTCTCACTTGCATCGGGTTTTCCTCGTCAGGTATCTGCTGTGGCTCATTGGTCAGCAGATGCATTCAGATGCCCGTTTCGCACGAATCTCGCTTGCTGAAACAAAAAAGCGAGCCGGGAATTGGCTCGCTCTTCATGCGCTTTCCTGGGAAACACCCCACACTCACGCAGCACGCACACCAATCCCCGATGGCTGTTTTGCCCCGGTACACATACAGCAGGTGTTGCGACACATCAATTGTAGCGTGTGGTATTGGTTCAGGCTAATCATGCCCATAAGCGTAGCACAATACCACATGCCACGCAAGCTCCATTCTCAACGAAACTTCCTGTGCAATTGTGACAATCGACACACCGAAAATCCGCTATTTTTCGTGGCCAGGACAGCGGCTTTTCGCCATACTAGAAGAGGCGCAATTCTACACAGAGCACAGCGGCAAAATGGGGCTGAACCCCTGGTCTGTACGTTGATGCACCCTGTCAGCGGTGTTATACTTTCCAGGGGAATTTTTCAGTCTGATCCACTGTGTCGATGTAGCATTGCACCCACCTCTCCGGCGAAAGCTGGTGCGGTGTGTAACACAATGCGTATATGGACTTCACATTGATATTTCGATTTTGTTCAACGAGGAGAATAGAATGGCAAACAAAGGTGGTCTTGAGGGTGTGGTCGTCGCCGATGTGCAGACCAGTCTCGTCAACGGCGAAGAAGGCAAGCTGATTTATTCTGGCTATTACATCGAAGACCTGGCCGAAAACGCACTCTTTGAAGAAGTCGTCTACCTGCTGCATCACGTCCGCCTGCCCAACCAGGCTGAACTCGAAGAAACCCGCACCTACATCGCTGAAAACGCCACTATTCCGCAGCCAATCATCGATTTTATGAAGGGTACCCCCACGGAAACCCCGGCGATGGCGGTGGTGCGCACGGCGACTTCCATGCTCTCCGCATATGATCCCGACGCCGAAAATCTGACGGACAAGGCAGTTGCTCAGAAGAAGGCGCTGCGCATGATTGGTCAGGTGACCAGCATCTGCGCGGCCTGGGTGCGCATCAAGGATGGCAAAGATCCGGTAGCGCCCCGCACTGACCTGAACCTGTCGCAGAATTTCGTCTACATGATGACGGGCGAAGAGCCGGATGATGTCGCTAGCCAGGCTGTCAACGTCTACCTGGTGCTGCTGGCGGAACACGGTATGAACGCCTCGACCTTCACCAGCCGCGTGATCACGGCTACGGGCAGCGACATGCACAGCGCAGTCGTGGGCGCGATTGGGGCGCTTAAAGGTCCGTCGCACGGTGGCGCCAATGCCGAAGCCATGAAGATGTTCCTGGAAATCGGCGAGCCGGAAAACGTGCAGAACTGGTTCGACACCAACATCAAGACCGGAGACCGCCGCATCATGGGCATCGGGCACCGCGTCTACAAGGCACCCGATCCGCGTGCTGGCGTCCTCAAGGAGCAGGCTGAGCGCCTGGCAGGCAGCAGCGGCAACCGCAAGTGGTTCGACATCGCCGTGAAGCTGGAAGAAGCCGCCCGCGCCGATGAATACTTCATCGAGCGCAAGCTCTTCCCGAATGTCGATTACTACAGCGCAATCGTGCTCTACACACTCAAGCTGGATATTGATATGTTCACGCCGCTCTTCGTCATGTCGCGCATGGCGGGCTGGACGGCGAATATCGTTGACCAGATGGGCGGTCGCTTGATCCGTCCGAAGGCCACGTACGTCGGCCCCAAAGACCTGACCTGGAAGCCAGTCGAAGGGCGCTGAGCGTTCCGCTGACTCATGAGGGCAGACACCCCGCCGCGCTGGTGGGGTGTTTTTGATTCTGCGCTGTCATACTGCCCTACGCGATCCTCGGCTGTGGCGTGTATAGTTGGGCGATGAAATCGTCTGGCGATCATCTGATGAACGAAAGAGAGTACGATCATGAATCCCACGTTTGAAGTGCGCCGGGAGCGGTTGCTCGCCGCCGTGCCTGTTGATGTCGTCGCCCTGGTGCCGGGAGCGAATCTGCGCTACTACACTGGGCTGCGTGCCCACATCTCCGAACGCCCAACCATCGCCTTTGCCACGCGAGAGGGGTACGCCTTCCTGGTTCCGGCGCTGGAACTCGCCAACTACGCCGACTACGAAGCGGCAGGTTCAACGATCGTCTCCTGGAGCGATGCTGACGGCTACCGGGCGGCCTTCGACGAGATCGTGAGTCATCTCGGCCTGGGCGGTGATGTGCGGCTGGGCGTGGACGGACAGACGATGCGCGTCTTCGAGTGGCTGGCCTTGGCACAGGCTGGCGTGGATATGGGCGGCGTCGCAGATGTTGGGCGCACGCTGCTGGACATTCGCGCGATCAAAACCGCAGACGAGATCGAGACGCTGCGCGAGGCGATTCGCATCAGCGAGACGGCGCTGGCGCGGACGCTGGAGGCCGTCCAACCAGGGATGACCGAGTTGCAAATCGCAAAACTACTCAGCGACCACATGAGCGACCTGGGCAGCGAAGGGCATGCTTTCGGTCCCATTGTGCTCACGGGCGAAAATTCCTATTTGCCGCATGGCATTCCCGGCGAACGCACTTTCCAGCGGGATGAGTTTCTCTTGATCGACTTCGGCGCGATCAAGGGCGGTTATCCGGCGGACATCACGCGCACCGTCTGCCTGGGAACCCCCAGCGACGAGATGCGCAAGATACATGAAATCGTGCTGCAAGCGAACGAAGCTGCTCGTGCTGCCGCAAAGCCGGGTGCGACCTCGCAAGAAGTGGATCGCGCCGCACGCCAGGTGATCGAAGCGGCGGGCTACGGCGAATACTTCCGCCATCGCACCGGGCATGGCCTGGGGCTGGAAGTCCACGAGCAGCCGGATATTGCCCCCAACAACGAGACCATTCTGCGCGAGGGCATGGTGTTCACGATTGAGCCGGGGATTTACCTGCCGGGGGTCGGTGGAGTGCGCATCGAAGACAATGTCGTCATCACCCCCGACGGTAACGAGACTCTCACGAGCTACCCGCGCGAGCTGTGAGCGATACGTGGCAACGTGTTGGTAGGGGCATGGTAGCGCTCCACAGCCCGACCCGGGAAGAGGGAGCGCAGGCTCGCGCTCCCTAATGAGCGCTGCGTGCACGCACCATCGTGCTCATACGACTCGCGCAAGCGCTGCATAGGGGTGACTTACTTTGCCATCAACGGGAAGGCCAGCAGGCAGAGGGCTTGCTGCCACTGTTCGCGGCCTTCGGGCAGTCCCTCCAACAACAGCAGCAAATCTTCCAACCCGCCATCAAAGACTTCTGCGGGCAGTTTGCTGTGCCGTTCCAGCAGGTCAACAGCGTAGTCGGGGTAATCCAGGAAGCCGATCACCCAGTTGGCCAGCGTGAAGCCGGACATCGCCCCCCGCGAAATCTGGTAGCGATTCTCCAATTCGTCCACGAATTCACCCAGATGCTCGTCGTAGTAATCCCGCACCATGCCCAGGGTCTGCCGCAGATACTTGTTGTCCAGGCTCTCCAGCAATTGTATATAGTGTGGGTCGCGGTAGGTTTCGGCAGCAGGGCGCGAGAGATAGCCAGCGACCTGTGCTTCGGACAACCCGGTATAGTGAGCAATCGTTTGGATGTCCATAAAACTTGCCTCTCGGGAAATAATTGGATTGGCTCAAGCGTACGGTTTGTGTCTCCTCTTCATTGAGCCGCAATTTCCCGGTCAGTTGGGAGTGTCATCTGTCATGCTACAATTACGAAGAATGTCATGGTATGCGACAATACTCCGGGTATCACATGCGCATCAACGGGAAGGCCAGCAGGCAGAGGGCTTGCTGCCACTGTTCGCGCCCTTCTGGCAACGTTTCCAACAGCGCTAGCAGGTCTTGCAATCCACCCTCGAATAATTCCGGCGGCAGATGACTGTGGCTTTCGAGCATGTTCAGGGCGTATTCGGGAAAATCCAGGAAGGCAACCACCCAGTTGCCCAGGGTATAGGCGGACATCGCCCCGCGTGCGATGTGGTAGCGCCTTTCGATCTGCACCGCGAATTCGTCGAGGTGCGCTTCATAGTGTGCCCGGATCACAGGCAGGGTCGCCCGCAGATAGGGTAAATCCAGGCGATAGAGAGCGCGAATGTACTGCTGATCCCGGTAGACCTCTGCGGCGGGGCGACGCAAAAAATCGCGTACGAGATGTTCCGGCAGTTTCGTATAATGGGCGATCCATGTTGCATCCATAATTCCCGTCCCTCGCATATGGCCCCGGCAGTCCAGAACCGGGTTGCTTATCCAGAACTTATTCTCCATTCGTCAAACGTTCATCTTCGATGGAATTGTAGCAGAATTAATGCGGGATGAAAATTAAGGCGTTTCACAAGGTTTTGCAGTGCAATCGCCGATCGTTGCACGTAAACCGCGCTGATCCACTGGTTGGCCTGCGACTTCCGAACGGGATTCCAACAACGCTGTAGGAAATCTCATATACTGGTATGGAACACTGCAAGATAGCGATGTGTCTGTACCAGTGTGCCCAACCAGAGAAGAGCCTGCATCCATGAACGATTTCAACACCGTGCCCAATCCGGCTTTGCAGCCGCGCAAAAAGCAAACGACGCCGCATCCGCAGCCTGCGCCGCGTATCCCTGCCGCTGCGCCCTCACAGCCGCTGCGGAAGAAGCCACTTCCGGCCAATCGCAAGCCGCGCCACCCCCGGAAGAAACTCCTGCTGTTGGTGATTCCGCTTCTGGGTATTTTGACGTTAGGTGTCGTCGTGTTGGGTAGCTTGATCGCGGTGCGGGTTGCCTTCGCCGAGACGATGCTTCCCGGCGTGCAGGTAGGGCAAGTCGCCCTGGGGGGCTATGATCGCAGCGAGGCGGCGCAGGTGCTCAACCGCGAATGGAGCCGTATCACGCTGCGCGATGGCGACCGCACCTGGGATGTGGATCCGGCGCTCCTGGGCATTTCGCTCGATGTCGATGCCACGGTGGCGGCGGCCTTCCGCCAGGGGCATGGTGAGGGCAGCTGGACGGCCCTCTTCAGCACGGTGCAGGTTCCGCCAGTGGTAGCAGTGGATGCTGCCATCATGCAAGCGGAATTGGAGCGTACAGCCGACACATTTGCGATTCCGGCGCAGAATGCAGGCGTTGCACTGGTGAACGGGGCAGTGCAGGCAACGGAACCCCGGTACGGGCGTGCCCTGGATGTTGGCGCAACTGTCGCCGCTGTGCAGGCCGATCCCATCGCGGCGCTGGACAGCGGATCGCTGCAATTGGTCATGCGCGAGGTCACGCCCGCTGTGCTGGATTCGAGTCCACTGGCGGCGCAGGCACAAGCTTTGTTGAATAATCCGCTGGATATTCGCGTCTTCGATCCGGTAACAGGCGATTCGATCTACTGGTCTGCCATGCCCGATGTCTGGGGCGCGTGGTTGACGGCGACTCCGGATCCCAACAGCCCCATCGGACTGGCGCTGGATGCTGACCCAGCGCAGATTGAGGCCTACCTGAGGGCGCAGGCCGCCAATACCCTGGATGCCTCGCGCACGATTGATGCCGCCGCAGGGGCGGAGTCGGTTCGCGCGGCCATCGCTGCCGGGCAGCCGCAGAGTGCTGCCGTCACGGTGCAGCATCAGGGCCGCACGCACATCGTCCGCAGCGGCGAGAGCATTACCAGCATCGCCTGGGACTATGGCATCCCCTATCTGTATATCGTCGAAGCCAACAACGGACTGCAATCCGTCTCCGTTGGGCAGGAAATCATCATCCCCCCGGCTGATTCGTTCTTGCTGCTGCCCGTCGTACCCGATAAGCGCATCGAAGTGAGCATCAGCCAGCAGCGCACCCGCGTCTATGAGAACGGTGTGCTGATCTGGGATTGGGCGTCCAGCACCGGAATCGCCGATAGCCCGACCTGGCCGGGGGTCTACCAGATTCTATCGCACGAGCCGAACGCCTACGCGGGCAACTGGGACTTGTGGATGCCGAATTTCCTGGGCGTCTACCAGCCCGTGCCGGGAACGTCTTTCACCAATGGCTTCCACGGCTTCCCCACGCGCGGCGGCGGACAACTGCTATGGGAGAATAGCCTGGGCACCCGCGTCACCTACGGCTGCATCCTGCTCAGCGATACCAATGCCCAACTGCTCTACAATTGGGCAGAAGAGGGCGTCGTCGTCGAGATTCTGCCCTGAGAACGCTCAGCGCACGCGGAATGTCTGGATGCTCTCTTCGATGACTGGGCGCAGCGTCTCGAAATTGCCTGCGGGCCCCGAATACGTCACCAGCCAGAAATCGCCCGCGACCGGGAAAATGTACTGAATCACGAAGACATCCCCGGCGATGAGCTGCCCGTTGAGGATCACGCGCCCGGCAGGCCGCCCGTTGACCGAGACCACATCCCGCGCCACCAGTGAATACCCCTCTGGCAGTGGATCATAGGCCAGAGCCAGGTATTCTTGCAGCGCGAGGTCGGTTGCCAGAGGCGCTTCGCGGATCACGGAGACCGTCGCGCCGGGCAAACCATCCACCAATTCCGTATCAATGCCGAAGAAAATCAACTGCTCTCCCTGTTCGCGCAGGTAACTCGTCGTTTCGTTCAGGTCGAGCGAACTGAGTAAGGCGAAGAAAGAGAAGGTGTTGCCGCTCAGTTCCGCGCCGTCGAAGCGTTCCGGTAGGCCAAGTTCGAAGTTTTCGCCCCGGAAGCGAATGTAAGTCTCCGGCAGGGTCGCGCTCTCGCCGATGACGCCCTCCCCGCTGATGTCCACGTTGGCGTCAATCGTGGCCTGCAACGAGTCGCTGCTGGCGTTGGCGGCGTCCAGTTCTGCGCCCTGCGTCGCGGAGAAGGCCTCGATGGCGGCGAGGTCATTGGCGGCCTGGGTAGCGCGTGCTTCGGCGCGTGCTGCACCCGATGTCGCCGTCGCTGCGACATCGGCGAAGGCCAGCGCGGCCTGAGTGCTGGTGGCGTCGGCGGCTTCGGCAGCGGCGGTGGACGTTCCCTCAGCGTTCTCGGCAGCGGTCGTGCTCTGTGCTTCCAGCGTCGCCTGCGCGTCGGCGGCTTCCTGGGCGGATTGCGTGGCAGTCGCCTGCGCATCGTCCAGCCGCTCGCCGGATTCGGTCGCATCCGCAGCAGCGCTTTCCGCAGCGGAGGTCGCCGTTCCCTGCGCGGATTCGAGTTCCTGTGCAGCTTCTTCTGCGGCTTGCGTTCCCTCTGCTTGCAGCGTCGCCTGCGCAGCCTCGGCTTCGGCTTGCAGCGTCGCCTGCTCATCGGCGGCTTCCAGTGCGGATTGCGTGGCGCTGGCCTGGGCGTCATCCAGGTTGGCGGCGGCCTGGGTGCTGGTGGCGGCGGCGGCTTCGGCGGCGACAGTGCTTTGCTCGGCCTGGTCGGTTGCCACCTGCCCGACTTCCGTCCCGGCAGCCTGAGCGGCTTCCAGTGTGGCTTCCGTATTGGTCAAATTCTGCGTCTGAACGAAGGCGAAGCCAGCGGCGATGATCAACCCCAGGCCAATCAAGATCTCAACCACGAGACGAGTGTTCATGCGGTGGGCGCTCCCTGTGGATGATGTGGGATGTGAGACGTATAACGCTCATCTTGACTATACAGGGGCGGCGGACTTCCCACAAGCAGATCAGCGTTAGTTTTTCGGTGGGATGCTGTACCGGGTTTCACGAATCAACGTGCGAATTTCTGTTACAGTGAAGGGAGAACACAATGCAGTCCACAAGGAACCCTTCGATGAGCGAAAAACAGTATTGGGATCCGAACATCTGCCCGCTGTGTGGCAATGACGAATTCGCCTGGGGGATTCTGCTGGGGTATCGTCGCGCCTTTTTCAGGCCGGACGGGGTGCTGCCTGGCGGTGGCAAACCGTTGGAAGGGCGGCAGTGTTTGCGCTGCGGTAATGTACAGATTTTCGCGGAAGTGGCTCAGAGTCCGGTGCGCAAACGGAAGTTCGAATAGCAGCTCGATTGAAGGGTGGCTAAAGCCAGAATCGTGGCCTTGCGCGTTCCTGGCCTTGGGGCTACCCTGTTTTGCGGATATTTCGGTTATTCAGGTAGCGCTTGCCCTATGAATCTGCTCACTATCCCGGTCATCGTCTTCGCTATGTTCACCCAGTCGCTCGCTGGATTTGGTGCCGGGTTGATTGCCATGCCGCTCTTGATCGGCTTGATCGGCCTGGAGACAGCCACACCTGCCTTCGCTATGTTGGCGCAGACGGGTGGCCTGCTGCTGATGCTGCGTTACCGCGAAGAATTGAACTTCAGCACAGTCTGGCGCTTGCTGCTGATGTCCTTCATCGGTGTGCCCCTGGGCGTCTGGCTCAGCGGTGTCGTCGCAGAAGATTTCGCGAAGTTCGTCCTGGGGTGTGTCACCATCGGCTATGCGCTCTATACGCTCTTCGGGCTGTCGGTGCCGCGCCTCTCGCAGCGCTGGGCCTTCGGCTTCGGCTTCGGATCCGGGTTGCTGGGTGGTGGCTACAACATGGGTGGCCCACCGCTGGTGATCTTCGGCACCAGCCAGCGGTGGAAGCCAGGGGAATTTCGTTCCAATATCTCCAGCGTGTTCTTCCCCACCGGGTTCATCACCATCATGACGCACTTCACAATGGGCAACATCACTACAGAAGTGCTGCAATACTACCTGCTGCTGCTGCCCTTCCTGCTGCTGGCGATGTTCGCTGGCTTCTACCTGGATCGTTTCATCCAACCAGAAGCCTTCCGGCGCGGCGTGCTGGTGCTGCTGGTCGCGCTGGGAATGTCGCTGATCTTCTAGCTCGCCTGCATAGCCTTGCGTGCGTGCTCCCAGACGACTTTGCGCTTCTCATCTTCCGGTTCGAAGGGGAAGTAATAGCCGACGCGGTCGAGCAGCCCCTCGTAGCGCTCGCGCACGGCGTAGGGTAGTTCATCCGGCGGCGCAACGACCGCAATCTCGTGCATGATCTCGTCCGGCACTTCCTTCCACATCTCTTCCCACTTGCCTTCTTTCGTCAACTGGTTCATGCGCTCGCCGAAATCGCCCCAGCCGTGCAGGTCGAGGACGCGGCGGTAGCTGGGTGTGCTGGCATAGAAGGCAATTTGGGATTTGATCTCGATAGTGTTCTGCTGGATTTCTTCGTCATTACGCCCGGTCACGACGAAGACCGCGCAGGACAGCGCCACATCATCAATACGGCGTGCGGTACGTTCCGCGCCCTCGGAAATCGCCGGACGGATGACTTCGCGCAGGTAACGGGTCGTGTGGAAGGGGTGCACGTGGAAGCCGTCCGCCAGTTCACCGCCGAGCCTGCACAGCGCCGGGCCGACCCCGGCGATATAGACCGGAATCTGCGGGTGTTCGATTGGCCCCGGGTTGAAGAAGGGCGGCAGCACGCCGAAACTGTAATGCTCGCCCCGGTGGCGCAGACCGCTCTGATTCTGAAAGGCATCCCAGATTTTGCGCATGGAAGTGACGTAATCGCGAAGCTGTGAGACGGGCTTGCCATCCCATTGGGCGCTGAAGCGCTTGACGATGTGCACGGCGATCTGTGTGCCCAGCCCCAGGATGAAGCGGCCTCTGGATTGTGCAGCCAGGTCCCAGGCAATTTGCGCGGTGACCATCGGGCTGCGCGGGAAGGCGACGGCAATGCTGGTGCCGAGCATGATGCGCTCGGTGGCGTGCGCGGCCAGCGGCAGCGGCAGGAACGGATTGTGCTGGGCTTCCGCCGTCCACAGGCCATCGAAGCCATAGTCTTCGACGATTCGTGCCAGTTCGGGGATGGTGTTCAGGTCGTCGGGGAAGATGGTAACGTCGAATTGCATAAGGGCATTTCCTGAAAGAGTATTTTGGGTATGAGCGGCATTATACATTGCCCTGCCATCATGTGCCCGCATCACTCGCGAGACGCCCGCCAGACGAGCACATCGTCGAACTCAACCGAGACGATGGCATCATCCCCGGCATCAACGGGCAGGCCGACGACGAGACCTGTGTGGCCTTCGCGGAACGCTCCATCCTGTACGCTGCCCAGGTGCTGCCCATTGACCGAGAGCGCCAGCGAGTCATGGGTACAGGTGGCACGCAGGGTATTGCGCTGGCCGTTGGGGCGCATCTGTGCCCCGTTCTGCCAGGGGATCAGCGCCGTCACGCCTTCGGAATCCCCGCGCCGGATGGAGAAAGCGCCATCGCCAGATACGAGGAAGTAGTAGCCATGTCCGTTCAGCAGTGGGTTGGCGCGGCACATCACGCCCACGAGGGCATCATGATAGGCCGACGTGAAGGCGAACTGTGCCTGAATCACGGTATCGCGGTAGCTGTCGTTATGCAGGCCGATGCCAAAGCGCCCCGGCAGGGAGAAGATCGTTCGGTATACGCCATCCTCGATCTGGAAGTAGACATTGGGGTCGTTGATGGTCTGCCAGCCGCCGACCGTCTCGAAGGTTGCGGCGACGACCTGCTCTTGCAGGTCAACTGCGGGGGCCGAACCACCCGGGACCCGGCGCGGCAGACAGGCACTCACGAGGATAATCAGCAACAGCAGCAGGATCGGACGGGTTATTCTCATCAGCGGCTTCCTCTTTCTGGTGCGCATGGGCGCGTTGTTTCTGCGTTCAGTGTGTCTGTGTACAGTGTACCGCCAAACGCGCTCCGGTAGAGAGTCCGCAACTCAGCCGCTTCGCCTTGCGTATAGCCTTGCAATGGATTCTGTGTTATTCAGGTAGAAACCACGAGAAAAGGACACACACGATGCGCGATTTTGTCATCCGTATTTTGATCAACGCGATTGCGATCATCGTCGCGGCCCAGCTCCTGCCGGGCATCCAGGTGACGAATGAGTTTGGCCCGCTGCTGCTGGTCGCCTTGATTCTGACCATCGTCAACGCCGTGCTCAAGCCGATTCTGCTGCTGTTGTCTTGCCCGCTGGTGCTGCTGACGCTCGGCCTTTTCATCCTGGTGATCAACGCTGTGGCTCTGCAAATCGCGGCCTATTTTTCTGGCGGCAATTTCGTCATTGATGGCTTCTGGCCTGCGTTCTGGGGTGGCATCATCATGGCAATCCTCAACATGCTGCTGGAAGCGGTGATCGGCAAGGACGACCAGACTCCCAAGCAGCCTGCCAAGCGCGGCTGACGCATCCGCGCCTTCATTGCCCTGCGACTTCAGCCGGGCAGACGACGCGCAGCGCCCCTTTCAGGCAGTGGGCTGTCAGCGGCGTGTGCCCGAAGGGGCTGTTTTCACCATCGGCGTAAAGCGGCTGCTGTGGCTCCGCTTCGATGGTGACTTCACTGCCCTGCCAGTGCTGCAAGGTCAGATCACCCAGTTCCATACGAGCAACGCTGCTGGCGATGCCGACGGCGGTGCGCAGATCGTTGTTCAACACGAAGACATCCAGCTTGCCGTCATCAATGTGGATATTTGGGGAGAGCCGGATGCCCATCGCGCCGATGGCGTTACCATTGCTGATGAGGCAGGCTGCGCCCTGCGTCTGGACGGTTTCGCCATCAATGGTCAGGGTGTATTGGGCGTGGTGCACTTGCTCGAATTGCGAAATCGCCTGCACGCCGCCCACGATATAGGCCATCACGCCGAAGCGGTCTTTCATCTCGCGGGTCACGACCTCGCTGAATGTGGCGACCATGCCGCTGCCGAAGCGCAGCAAGAAAGCCTGATCGCCCGCCATGCCCACGTCAATCGCCCGCACCGTTGCATCATCGGCGAGCAAGGCGTGCAGCGCAGGCTGCAACGTGGCCGGAATGCCCAGTTCGTCCGCGAGGGCATTGGCCGTTCCCCCCGGCAGAATCGCCAGCGGAACATCCTGATGCAGCATCCCCTGCACGACATCCAACTGCGTGCCGTCCCCACCATAAGCCATGATGAGGTCAACGCCGGCCCCAATTGCGTCTCGCGCCTGGGCTGCGCCATCCCCTGCCGCGAATGTGATCGATGCATTCCAGGTG
This sequence comes from uncultured Anaerolineaceae bacterium, assembly GCA_964549915.1. Taxonomy (GTDB): domain Bacteria; phylum Chloroflexota; class Anaerolineae; order Aggregatilineales; family Phototrophicaceae; genus JAUZRW01. The sequence goes on from CAZJWX010000005.1 coordinate 98,947, forward strand.
ATGTCATACTCATGGAAGACATCGTTGAGTGTATTCAGAATCGGCTCATTCCTGCCCGACGCCGGATTGATGATGACGTGAACCTTACGCGCCATGTTGGCCTCCTCACGCTGTGTATGTGTCGCTAACGATACCATGCTAGCGGAAAATCAGCCGTCCCCGAAACGTCTCAGATGAATGAAGCTACTGGCATGGATTTGCCATTCCACTTCATCACACAAAACAACCCCTGTCGGGGCCAGGGCAGGTTAGAAGGGATACCTTGTCAAATATAGGTTATTTTTGCAGCGGCAGGGTGATGTAGACCATGGTGCCGCTTCCTTCCCGGCTCTGGAGGGCGATTTCGCCACCATGCAGGCGGATCGCGCGGCGGGCGATGGGCAATCCCAGGCCGAAACCGGGTGTGTTGTGCGCGTCGTCTTTGCGCCAGAAGCTCTGGAAGGCGCGTCCTTGATCTTCTTCGGAGATGCCAATGCCGGTATCTTCAATGACCACCTGAATGCGACGATCATCTGTGCTGAGGCGAACGGTGATTTTGCCATCGGGTGGGGTGAAGCGTACGGCGTTATCCAGTAGCTGCCGGAAAGCGTCGGTCAGATAATCTGCTACGCCGTGCAGCCGGGGAAAATCGTCATCGTCGGGTGCCAGAAACTCGATCTGGGGCTGGTTCGGGCGCAGTGCAATCTGCTGGCAGAGCATGCTCAGCAGCGAGCGCACATCAATGTCCGTTTTCGGGTGTGTGGTGTGGCTTTCCAGTTCGACGAGCCGGGTCAACATCTGCACCAGTCGCACGATCCGCTCAACTTGCTCATGGATCGTATCGGCGTAGTGTTCGCGCTTCTCAGGGGAATCCGTCCGCACCATCAAGTAGAGCGGTGCGCTGATGAGGGTCAGCGGTGAGCGAAATTCATGAGCGGCATCGCGGATGAAGCGCGTGATGATGTCAATACGCATTTTCTCCAGCACGGCTTGCAGCGCCCGCTCCTGATCCTGGCGACGCTCCGTGATATCCAGGAAGGTGCCAGAGAGCTTCAGCGGTTTACCGTGCTCATCGTGCATGACTCGTCCGTCGGAGAGCACCCAGCGAATGCTGCCATCGGAGCGTAGGATGCGCTTCTCGACGTGGTAGGGCTGCCCCGTCCGCATGGACGCTTCGATGGCCGTCTCCGCCTTCTGGCGGTCATCCGGGTGAATCAGCGAGAGTCCCAGTTCGAGAGACGGAGGCTCGGTTGTCGGGTCAATTCCGCAAATGGAGCAGAACTCATCCGACCAGATCGTCTCGCCCGTCTGCACGTTCCATTCCCAATGGGCGATGTGGGCGATTTTCTGCGCCTGTGCCAGCCGAGCCTCGCTCTCGCGCAGGTCTTCCTCAATCTGCTTGCGGTCGGTGATGTCCCGCGCAATAGAGAGAATATATTGTACTTCGCCCGACGCATCGAAAATGGGCGAGAGTCGTGCCTCGAAGAAATGGTTTTTCCCCTGTACAGGAAAGGGGAAATCGACCGCAGCTTCTTCGCCCGTCGTGAACACGGATGCGCCAGCTTCTTCCCACTGTGTCGCCGCTGGTTCAGGCATCCCCATTTCGCGTGCCGTCCTGCCCAGGTATGCCTCTGGTGCCTTCCCGGTGATGACCTGCACGTGGGCGTTGATGTATACATGACGCAGGTCATGGTCGAAGAGCGCGATCACATCATGTGCATAATTCAGGATCGCCTGGTACGGAATCTGGAAGGCAGCTTCTTCCTGCTCCAGCCACTGCGTCACTAGCTCCTCAACCGAGCAACCGAGGAAATCCGCCCGCCGTTGGAGCCGATCCTGCATCTGTGCGGAGAGTTTCAAGTCCATGATGCGCGACTGCTCCACCGAAATGTTCGTCCGTCTGCTTATCTCCCTGGATTATACCGCGAGATTGCAGAGTCTTGCGTTGGGATTTTCGCCGAAGGTAGGCCGGGTGGGAGAAGCGGGGGCGAGCCTGGGGTGAGGAATGCCCTGAGTGGCTGCCGAATCTACATTCCAAACACTGCGCATTGCTTCTGTACCCCCTTATAACAGAATCGCAACCTTATGCAGGCCTCTGGCGGGGTACAATGAGGGTGCAGCGAAAGCTGTGCTCGTTAACAAGTTTGGAGGTTTCTTTATGCGTCTACAGGTGAAACTGCCCATTCGTCCGGTGTTCCTGAAGTCACGCATCACCCCTCGGGCACGGGCTGGTTTACAGGGCGCCGAATGGAGTTTCCCGTAGCTAAAGTGACGTAAACCTTCAACCGGGCGGTCATTGACCGCCCACCCTCCAAACACCGCCCGCTCCGAACCTGGCAACCCTCAGATGTGGCAATTCAGGCGAACAGCCCGTTGATTCGCGCGTCGTTTTGTTAGACAGTAGATTGTATTGCTGGCAAAGCTCCGTCAGAGGAGGACGAGATCATGTCAAGTCGCGAGACTCATCCCATCGAAATCGCTGGTATTCACCGCGAACTGCCCAAATTCGAGATCAAGCCCGGTGTGCGCATCGCCATCTTGAACATTCTGGGTGATACCGAACTGGTGCAGGCCGCTGCCCAGGCACTCGCCGAGAAGTTGCAGGCTCTGTCGCCCGAAGTGCTGGTGACGGCGGAAGCCAAGTCGATCCCGCTGGCGCACGCCCTCAGCGCTGCGATGAACAACTTACCCTACGTCGTGCTGCGCAAGACGCTCAAGCCCTATATGGGAGATGCCCTCAAATCCGAGACTCTCAGCATCACCACCGGGGAACCGCAGACGTTGTTCCTGGATGAGAAAGATCGTGTGCTGATGCAGGGCAAGCGCGTGGTACTGGTGGATGATGTCATCTCGACGGGCAGCACCTTGCAGGGGATGCGCCTGATCGTCAACAAGGCCGGGGCGCAAATCGTCGCCGAATCCGCCATCCTCACGGAAGGCGACCGCGCCCAGTGGCATGACATCATCGCGCTCGGTCACCTGCCCGTCTGGGTGGATTGACAGCAGAGGCATCGCATCACGGGGATTTGAACCCCAGATACACAAACATCCGGCGTCAGCCCCGTTCGCGCAGAACACGCTGCGCCGCCAGGTAGCCCGCCATGCCGTGTACGCCGCCGCCGGGGGGCGTGGATGACGAGCAGAGGTAGATGTCTTCCGCCGGGGTTCCGTACGGACGCAGCGTGGGCAGCGGACGTGTGAAGAGCTGAAAGATGTCCTGAATGCCCCCGTTGATGTCGCCGCCGCTGTAATTGGGATTATAGAACTCGTATTCCATGGCGTTGGTCGTGGTGGCGGCGATCACGCGCTCTTTGAAGCCGGGAGCAAAGCGCTCAATCTGATTGTCGATGGCTTCGCGCATATCCACCGTAGAACCGTTGGGGACGTGGCAGTATGCCCAGACGGTATTCTTACCCTCCGGCGCGCGGCTCTCATCGAAGAGGCTCTGCTGCGCGACCAGCACATAGGGCTTTTCGGCATGTTGGCCGTTATTGGCGGCACGTTCCGAGATGGCGATCTCGCGCAGCGTCCCGCCGAGGTGCAGCGTCCCCGCGCCCCGGCAGGCTTCGGCTGTCCAGGGGATTTCCCCATCAATGGCATAATCCACCTTGAAGACCCCCGGCCCATAGCGATAGCGGTTCAGGCGGCTGCGATAACTCGCCGGGAGTCGTTCCCCGGCAATCTGCGCCAGATTGCGCGGATTGGTGTTGAAGAGGTAAGCGCGGGCGCTGGGGAGTTCTTTCATTGACCGTATATGGTGGTTGGTATGAAGCTCGCCGCCGAGCGATTCCAGGTAGCTGACGAGGGCGTTGGCGATGCTCTGCGAGCCGCCGACAGGGATCGGCCAGCCGACCGCGTGCCCCAGCAACCCCAGTACCAGCCCGAACGACGACGATAGCAAGTCTTCCATGCGCAGCAGCGAATGGGCTGCCAGCCCCGCGAAGAAGCCCCGCGTCTTCTCTTCACGGAACCAGACGTTGCTGAGCCAGGTGGCCGGGAATCCCGCTGCCAGCCCGAAGATTGCCAGCGAAATCGGATTGCGCGGCGGAAGCGTGAGGGGGCGCAGCGATGTGTCGATGATCAGCTCCCAGCGTTTCACCAGGGGCGCGAAGAGCCGTTTGTACTGCGCGGCATCCCTGCCCAACGCCTCGGCTGTCTCGTCTAGCGAACGATGCAGGACGGCTGCCGTGCCATCGTCAAAGGGATGTGCCAGTGGATAGGTTGGATGCACCCAGCGCAGGCCGTATTCTTCCAGGGGTAGGGCGCGGAAGAAGGGAGAGGCCAGCGCCGTCGGATGAATCGCCGAGCAGATGTCGTGCTGATACCCCGGCAGAGTCAGTTCCAGGGTGCGCATCCCGCCGCCGATGGTCTCCTTCGCCTCAAAGACGGCGACCTTCCAGCCTGCCTGCGCCAGCGTGATGGCTGCGGCGAGTCCATTGGGGCCAGAGCCAATGATGACGGCATCGTAGTCGTAGCGCGTTGTCATGGGTGCATCTCCGAGTCTATGCCTGTTGCGATGGACGAACCCGTCCGCCGTTTGTTGCTCATAGTTGTTCCCAAGTGTAGCAGGAAGCCCGCCGGAACGCAGCACAAACCCCGTCCCTGGGTGCATTTCAGATGATTGGCAGTATGGAGTGACCCGTTCCTCGCTCACGGTTTTGCCCTCACCCTGCCTGACCTATCGTTCAGCCTGTCCCTCACCCACACCGGGGCGAGGGACTTGGGCAAACCTGCGGTTTGCGCCGCTTTCGGCGGCCTCTGCCCCTCTGCCCAGACGCGAAGCGTCGACGGTGGGAGAAGGGGAAAGCGACGGTAGTCGCAAGGGGTGAGGGGGCAATCGCCAAAATGTTGAAATGCACCCCCTCCCTGTCGCAAATCCGCGCCGGACGCTATAATCAGCACAAACGTTCAAGATGAGGCGAAGGTTCCACAGAATGGCGAAAACACGCACCAAATACGTCTGCTCCAACTGCGGCTGGCAAGGCGCTGCCCCCATGGGGCGCTGCCCCAACTGCAAAGCCTTCGGCACAGTGGAAGCGGTGGTGCAAGAAGTGGCACGGGCGAAGAGCGGACGCAAGGCGCAGAACCGCGCCCCTGCCGGCAGCATCCGCGCTGAGCCGGAGAAGTTGACGCAGATCAACCTGGATGAGCAAGAGCGCCTGCCGCTGCCCATGCAGGAGTTTGCGCGTGTGCTGGGTGGCGGCCTGGTTCCCGGCAGCATCACCCTGATCGGCGGTGAACCCGGTATCGGCAAGAGCACGCTGGTGCTGCAAACGGCGGCGATGATCGCAGAGGCGCATGGCACCGTACTTTACGTCAGCGGTGAAGAGAGCACGCGACAGATCAAGATGCGTGCGGATCGGCTGGGAATCCGTGCCGATGACCTCTACCTGCTGACAGAAACCAATCTCGGCAATATTTTTGAACACGTCTACGAGTTGAATCCCGTGCTGCTGATCGTGGATTCAATCCAGACGACTTACACCGAAGAACTGGATTCGTCGCCGGGGTTGGTCTCGCAGGTGCGCGAATGCGCCAGCCGCTTGCAGGGCTTGGCGAAATCTAACGGCGTGACCACCTTCATGATCGGACACGTCACAAAAGAGGGCAACATCGCAGGCCCGCGCGTGCTGGAGCACATCGTGGATACGGTCATGTACCTGGAAGGCGACCCGTTCCAGTCGTTTCGCCTGCTGCGCAGCGTGAAGAACCGCTTCGGCGCGACCAGCGAGGTCGGCGTCTTCGAGATGGTCGGCAGTGGCATGGTGGAAGTGCCCAACCCGTCCGAGGCCTTCCTGGCGGAGCGTGTGGTCAATGCCCCCGGTTCGGCGATTGCGGTAACAATGGAAGGCACGCGCCCGCTGCTGGTCGAAGTACAGGCGTTGACCAACCCGACCGCCTTCGGCAATCCGCGCCGCACCACCAACGGCGTCGATTTCAACCGCCTGCTGCTGACGGCTGCGGTGCTCAGCAAGCGCGTGGGGTTGCGCCTCTTCGAGCAAGACATCTTCGTCAACGTCGTCGGCGGCCTCAAAATCGACGAACCCGCCAGTGATCTCGCGACCGCCATCGCCATCGCCAGCAGTTACTTCGACCGGGCGCTCCCGGCTGATATGGCCTTCATCGGCGAGATTGGCCTCAGCGGAGAACTGCGCACGGTGAACCAGCTTTCGCTGCGCCTGAACGAAGCGGCGAAAATTGGCTTCCGGCGTGTGGTGATTCCCAAAGTGCGGCGCAAGATTGACGATGTGCCGCACGACCTGGAGTTGATCCCGGTGCGCAGCGTGTCGGAAGCCCTGCACGTTGTCATGCCGCCGGAGAAGGACTAGCACCCGTGAGAGGCGGGAGCGCAATTCGTCATGCCCGTTTTTTGGGCCACCAAGACGCGACCAAGACGAGCAAATAGACGCCGTGCCTGCACTTACACCAGCAGGGGATCGCCCAGGTGGTCGCCGCTGCGAGTGTCGAAATACATGGCCTGTTTTGCCTCAATGCGACAGCCCAGTGTATCTCCTGCACGATACTCCGTTCCGACTTCAGCTCGCACCCGGCTCTCGATTCCGGCCATGCTGCCTTCCAACAAGATGTAGCGCTCGGCGAAGTAAGGCGTCACCGACGTGATACGCAGGGGAATATCGCCGCCCAGGTGGATATGCTCCGCGCGGATTCCCAGGGTGATCGGTGTACCGTCGGAGACCTCGAACGGCAGCGGGAATCCGCCGAAATGCTCACTGTGCCAGCGCCCTTCGCGGGCATAGCCGGGGAAGAGGTTGATGGCCGGAACGCCGATGAAGGACGCGACGAAGAGATTGGTCGGATGGTGATAGAGGTGTTGGTAGCTACCCACTTGCTCGATGTGCCCCTCGCGCATGATCATCACCCGCTCGGACATCAGCGAGGCTTCTTGCTGGTCATGCGTGACGTAAATCGTCGTCACCGGGAATTCGGAGAGCAGCCGCCGGGCTTCCAGGCGGGCGGTGGTGCGCAGCTTGGCATCCAGGTTGGCGAAAGGTTCGTCGAAGATCAGCAGCTTCAGGTCGCGGGCAAAGGCGCGGGCGATGGCGACCCGCTGTTTCTCCCCGCCGGAAAGCTGGCGCGGATACTTCTGCATCAGATGCTCGATGCCGACTCCGGTGATTTTCGAGACCTGATGCACCCGCGCCGGAACCTCGCGTTCGCGCCTGCGCAGCCGCAGGAAGAAGCCGATGTTGTGTTCGGAATCCCAGGTCGGGATTAGCGCGAAGTGCTGGAAGACCATGCCGATGCCCCGGTCTTCGCGTGGGATGTCCTCCAGCGGGATGTCGTTGTAGAGGATTTCGCCGTGATCCGGCTCATCCAACCCGGCGATCATGCGCAGCAAGGTGGTTTTGCCGCTGCCCGATGGCCCGATGATGGCGAGATTGCCGCCTGTTTTCACCTTGAAAGAGACATCATCAACGGCTGTGAGCATCTTGCCGCGTTTCAGAGGAAACTGCTTGATGAGGTGCGCCACCGTAATATCGGTCATCGTTCTGGCCTCTCGCTCCGGGGCGTGCAGGTCTTCCCCTCAGTGTACGTGGGTAGGGGCGGCGGGTCAAAGGAGGAGCCGAAGCAGGGAGGGTTGTCACGCTTGTATGGGTCGATACGGCGCTTGACATCCTGTGCCGAAAGGGGCTAGCTTGAGGGTAAAGTCAGGCGATGCCGGAACAGCGTAACAAGGCCACAACATCGCCCCATTCGTTCCGAGCCTCGTCCACACGCCTTTTCGTTTGCTCATACGAGCAAAGTTCTGGAAGGAACAACTCATGCCACAACAATTGCCCAACTATGCTTATTTCAATGGAAAGATTGTGCCCTACGCCGAAGCCAACGTCGGTTTGTTGAACCACGCTTTGAATTACGGGACGGCTGTCTTCGGGGGCCTGCGCGGCTACTGGAACGCGGCAGAGGAACAACTCTACGTCTTCCGTCCGCTGGATCACTTCAAGCGTCTGATCCAATCGGCAGCCCTGCTGCGCATCGACCTCGGTCACACGGCAGAAGAACTGGCGGCTATCCTGCGCGAACTGCTGCGCACCGAAAATTATCGCGAGACCGTCTACATCCGCCCCCTGGCATACAAAGCAACCGAAGGCATTGGCGTCAAGCTGCATGGCCTGGAAGATGCCTTCAGCATGGTGGCGCTGCCCTTCGGCAAGTATGTCGACAATGAAGAGGGGCTGCACGTCTGCTTTTCGGCATGGCAGCGCGTGAACGATAATTCGATTCCGGCTCGTGGGAAAGTCGCCGGATCGTATGTCAATTCTGCGCTCATCAAGAGTGACGCCCTGCTGGCGGGCTACGATGAAGCCCTGGTGCTCACTGCCGACGGACACCTTTCCGAGGGCAGTGCAGCCAATGTGATGCTGGTGCGCGATGGCAAGCTCATCACCGCACCTGTGACGGAAGACATCCTGGAAGGCATCACCAGGCGCACCATCATGCAGTTGGCCCGCGAAGAATTGGGGCTGGAAGTCGTCGAGCGCCAAATTGACCGCACCGAGGTGTACATCGCGGATGAATGCTTCATGTGTGGCACCGGGATGCAGGTAGCTGCGGTGACGCGCGTCGAGCACCGTCCGATTGGTACGGGCGAAATGGGGCCGATCACGCAGCAACTGCGGCAGGTCTACTTCGACCTGGTGGGTGGTCGTCTGCCTCAGTACAAAGATTGGCTGATGCCTGTCTACGTCGATGAGCCTGTGAACGCCTGATCTCCGCGTGTATTTGGGGTGCTCGCTGTCGGGAGCGCCCCACACCCCCCCCCGAAGTGGCTCTTATTCAACAAGGTGTATCTTCTGGCCTGTCCTGGCATCCATACTTATTGTTTTGTGTGAGAAGTGGAATAGCAAATCCACGCCAGTGGCTTCGTAGCACTAATACGACTCCAACAGGCGCGTGCAGCCGCTGCTCACATCTCCCTGTTATATTGATGACTGTACGCAAGGAAATTGTGAGAAACCAACCATGCAGAACCTACAAGAGTTGTACATGGAACAACTGCGCGATGTCTACGATGCAGAACATCAACTGCTGGAAGCGCTGCCGATCCTGGCGCGTGCGGCTGGCACAGAAGACCTGACGCAGGCCTTTGAGCGGCACCTCGTTCACACGCAGCAGCACATCCAGCGGCTGCAGCAGGTTTTCGATTACGTGGGGACAGAACCGCGTCGTAAAACCTGCGCGGCAATGCAGGGATTGCTGTACGAAGCCCGCGAGATCATCCAGCAGAGCGGCGAACCGCACACGCGCGATGCGGCCTTGATCGCGGCGGCACAGCGCATCGAACACTACGAAATCGCCGCTTACGGAACGTTGAGCGCCTACGCCGACGAACTGGCGCACAGCGATGCGCACACGCTGCTGCAAGAGACGCTCAATGAAGAGAAAAACATGGATCAGGCGTTGACGGCGCTGGCGCTGACTTCCATCAACCAGAGCGCTCGCGTAGAGATTGGCACGCGCAGCCCGCACGCGAACGACTTCTGAGCGGGGAGAGATTCTCTACGCAAATGATGATTTCCCCTACTGTCGTGCCGCCGCAGCACGCAGTACGGTGAAAATGTGCTCGACGAGGGCCAATCTACAGGTGGCGCTATGAGACGCTCGGGAGAAGCTTCGGATCAGGGCATTTGTACCGTTGGCGACTCAGCCGAAGCGTTTGCGCAGGTATTCCAGCGCTACCCGGTCGATCTTGTCCGGCGTGGTTTCCAGGCTCCAGCGTTCTTCCAGATTCTCATTGCCGACCAGCACCCAGAACGCCTGCTTTGCGACGGCATCCCACTCGCCGCTGACTTCGCCGCCCATATACCCCTGGTTCACGAGGAGGTTCTGCAATTCTCGCGCAATTTCCTCGTTGATGGGGATCAAGTCTTCGGATTTGACTTCGCCGAAGAAGAGATGATGTGATTCGAGCAGTTGGCGCAATTTCTTCACGGGCTGCTCGTCATCGTCCACTCGCAGGTCGAGGTAGCGATCATTATCGCCGCCATAGCCCCCCAGCGGTTTGACGACCTGCACCGCCGCCGACTGTTTGCCGCGTTTATCGCCGCCCGCGCTCTCGCCCGCACGCAGCGCCGCCACCAGTCGATCCGCCAGTTCCCCGGTTGCCGAGAGATAGGCTTCCGACATAGCATCCAGCACTTCGGCACCTGTGAGGATATTGCCCTGTACGCTGAACTGTGTGCCGAGCTTGTGCCCTGCCCATTCGTTGCAATCCTTGCCCGTATGTGCTGCGACGTTGCCCTGTGCATCGACGATACCTACCTGCCGCGATTCGCGCTTGGGGTCATCTTTGAGCAATTCGGCGAGGGTTTCGGCAGCCGTCTTGCCCTGCGCCAACATCGCCAATCCTGCCGGGCCGAACCCGACTTTGGCGAAGGCTTGCGTCGCCACTGCACCCGCTTCGGCCTGCGCCCAACTGACCAGCGCACCCGCCGCCAGGAATTTGCTCGCAACCGCCACTCCCCAGGCATTTTCGTCCGGTGAATATGCCACGATGGAGAAGGTGTTGAGTTTCATAGCGTTCGTCCTTCCGCGCCCATATGGGGAAATTGAATCGCCCCACCATTGTATCGTGGAAGCGGGAAACTACCAGCAAAAGATCACGTCCTGTTGACGGAGCGAACGACTCACAGCGAATCGAGGTGAAAGCGAGGATGCTGCGCCCAATTGCGTAGAAATTCGCCATCGACCAGGTGATAGGCCTGTGGTTGCCCCGCATGGTTCGCGTACAGGATTTCATGCGCCGTCCCTGCAATTGACGCCGCCAGTTCGCGCGAATCGTCCAGCGTCCATTCTTCGGCGGCGCGCCGGGTGTAAAAATGCGGCCTCAGGCGCAGCCTCACGAAAGCGTCGTACTCCTCGGCGAGTTCCGCCGCCATATAAGTCACCAGCAGTGTGTCTTCTTCGCGTTCCAGGAAGGCCGCCAGTTCGATGCGATGCTGGGGCAGGCATCCCAGCACCTGCACCAGGGAAGCCAGCTCCTGGGGCTGCGCTTCATCCATCTGCCAGAACAGCGGCGTAACGGCCTGCACATCCACCCCAATCGGACGAATAGCGGTGGTGATGGGCACGGTTCCCAACTGCTGCCCGTCGCGGATGCCGACCTTCCAGTAATCGTGTCGTGCTTCGCGGATGGTCGCGTGCAGGGCAGCGATTTCGTCTTTGAGCAAGCCAGCGGGTAATTCTTCCATCCACAATTCCAGGCGCAGCAGCAGCAGTTCGCGCTGGTCGCGCACATAGTCGTGATGGCGCTGGTTGCGGCGGGCGAAGGGGCGGCGCTGTTCCACTTCGGAGCAGACGGTTTCCAGCCATACATACAGGGCTTGTACCTGCAAATCGGTCAGGGCGTAGGGGATGAGGATGGTTGCTGTGGGTGCGGGCATTGCATTCCAGGGAAACGGGCAGGACATACTGGTTTCTAGTGTAGCAGGTTGATCGTCGGTTTTCAGTCGTCAGTTTCTGGCGGTCAGTTATGAGAGCGCGTTTACCAAAACAGACATTACGCGAAAGTTTGTCATATCGGTTCATTTTGCCCCTCTGCATCTCCCTCCACTGTGTGAGCCGTCCTCCTCGAGAATCGGCGAGGGGGTGGGGGTGGGGAAGAGCTAACAATGCCTTATGCTCAACCTGGCAATGTCATCTGCAAACACCCTCTGAGAACGCAGAGCGCCTCGCTCGAAGTCCCGTGCTCACTCGCTGAAGCCCAGCGGTGGCACGCAGTCAGCGCAGTCTGTCGGCGGCAGAATCGGCTGCACCAGGTCGAAAGTTGCTTCGCGCAGGGCATCGAGCGCATCCAGCACGGGTAGTTCCAGGCGCACCATCGGCGCATCAGCCCGGGGCAGGGTGAGCGTCGGCGCGGGGTCGCGCTGCTGCGGTAAGTGCAAGGTCGCGTCTGTCTCCTGCAGGAGTGCGGTTGCCAGCGGGACGCGCTGCAAGTCGTCCACCAGGGCGTTTTCGGCGGCGAAACGCGGCGTGTAGGCCGAGGGCAGCGTCACCGACGGCATCCCACGCGGCAAAACAGGCTCGGTTCGCCACAGGAGCGGGTCGCTCATCACGCGCATCACATGCGTCTGCACATCGTCCAGCAGCGTGAAAGGATCGGCAGCCCTGGTCGGGTCTGGCAGGGGGTTCGGTAGCCAGCTACCGCCGCTTTCGTACAGCGAAAGCACACGGTGCAGCGGTGCGGATTCGCGTGCTCGGGCTGCGCTGGGCATGGGATGCAGGTCGTAGAGGTAAAAATCCGTCAGCAGCGGATCCATGCGCCCGACGACAGCGTTGGTCTGGTAGCGCAGCGACTCCAGCAGGTACAGCGCACGTACGGTCTCATCGCTCTGCAAGCGCTGTGTGCTCTGCGGAACGGTGAAATTCGGCACGTCCAGGTCGGGCAGCAGGTCTTCGGGCTGCAAATCCTCATCCAGCGCGGCGGCGCGTGTGGGTTGTACGACTGGCTCAGCCGCCAGGCCAGCGGAATCCGTGAAAACGAAGGGGCGGTTGCGTGCGTAGGTGTACAACGTGCCGATGGGATCCTGGCGCAGCGGATCAACCTGCAAGAAGCGCCCCACCTGCGAGTCGTAGGTGCGCAGCCCGGTCAGGTAAAGGCCGCTTCCTGGTTCGTAGAGGTACCCGGCAAAGAGCGGCTGCGGCTGCAAAATCGCCGACTCATCGGGCGCGATGCCCTCGCTCGTCGGGTAGATTCGCGTGCCGAAGCTCCCGTATTCCAGCGCGTGCCGGGGATCGTTGCTCAGCGTGCCATCGCTGGTGGCGTAACGGCGCGGACTTCCCAACTGGTCAAACAGCGGCCAGAGCGTTTCGTCATTCTGCCCCATGAGGAGCTGCCAGTCCCCGAACATCAGCGCGGGTTGCAAGCCGCCTGTGCCTCGGCTGCCCAGGAAAGACTCGCCATTGTAGTAGAATTCGCGGAAATCCTCGCCTGACTCCCAGCGTACGACCCGGCTGAAGATGTCGTACTCCAGGCGCACATCGACAGTCTCCCCAGCGGCATTGACCCCCTGTATGGCGATCAGGCGATTCTCCTGGTCATACGTTAGCGCGAGATCGTTGCTTTCTTCCACCGCGCCCTGCCGCGCAATGATATAGCGCACCCGATCCAGGTTGCCGTTGGCGTCGTACTCGTAGCGCACATCGGGCTGGGAGGGGGTGGTCTGCGCTTGCACTGCACCCACAAACAGAGCCAGAACGAGCGGCAGCGCCCAGACGCTGCGCCGTCTGCGCCAGGTCATCCCGCCAATGACCAGCCCCAGGGCGGGTAGCAGCGACAGGGTGCCCGCTCGTGTCGTGCCGTTGCGCACCTCGCCAATCAACTGATTCTGGTCGTTGTAGAGATAGAGCGTGCGCTGCCCATCGCGGATTTCTTCGATTCGGTTCCCGGCGGCGTCGTAGCGGAAACTCGCCGTGTAGACCGTCTCGCCGATTTCGTTGAGCCAGCGCTCGTCAATCAGGCGGTGCGCGACATCATAGCTGTAGAGCGCCCGCCAACCATCCGTGATGCGATCCGCCCGAATGAGGTTGCCGACTGCGTCGTACTGGTAATTGAACCCTTCCAGGCGGGTGTTATCTGCACCCAGGTGCAAGATGCTCAGGATACGCCCGGCAGCGTCGTAGTTGATGGCGGTCTGCACGCCGTTGCTGCGAATGATCTGGCGCACGTAGCCGCGTTCGTCGTAGACGATTTCTACCGTTTCGTCGCCATAGTCAATGCGCACCGGGCGGTAGAGGTCATCATAGGTGTAGAGTGTTGTACCCAGTTCCCCCGCATCACGCACCAGTAGATTTCCGGCCAGATCATAGGTGTAGGACACCGCCAGATTGCCCTGTTCCAGCCGTACCATGCGCCCCAGTGCATCGTACTCGTAGCGGATGTTCCCGGCACGAATCAGGCGTCCGGCGGCGTCGTATTCATATAGCGCGTCGTTCGCTGCCGGGTAGCGCACCGCTGCCAGATACCCCGCCGCGTCGTACTCATAACTCGTCTGGCTCCCATCCGGGAAGGTGCGTGTGATGGGTTGCCCCAGGGCGTTGAGCGTGTAGCGAGCCGTACCGTCGCCCATCTCCATTTCGATGACGTTGCCCGCTACATCCAGGCGATAGGTTACGCGCTGACGGACTCCGTTCTGGTTCGTGGGCAGGACGACCTCGGCGAGGTTGCCCGCCGTGTCGTAGCGCAGGCCAACGGTGCTGCCCAGCGGATAGACGATGCGCGTCACGCGGTTGCGCTCGTCATATTCGTACTGTACGACGCTGCCCAGCGGGTCGCTGATCTGCACCAGATTGTCGACGGAGTCGTAGGAATACGTCCACGCGCTGTTCTCGCCATCCACATAGCGCACCCGGCGATCCAGCGCATCGTAGGTCAGGTTGATGCTGATGGGGGCGTCCTGGTCAGCGCTTTCGGGCAGGGTGATCTCACGCAGATTCCCGGCATCGTCGTAGAAGTAACTCATCGCCAGTGTTTGCTCGCCCAGCGTGCGCTCGATGCGGCTGATATTCTCCAGCGAATAGAACGTGCGCGTATCCGTGCCCAGCGGATCTTCGATGCGAATCAATTGCCCCAGCGCATTGTATTCGAAGGTGTAGCGGCTCTCGACAGGGGTGCCGACGGCGAGGGTTGCCTGTAGCAGGCGGTTGTTCTGATCGTAGACGTAGGTATTGCGCACACCGTCCGCGCCTTCGTAGGCCGTGATGTTACCGTTCTCGTCGGTGGTGAAGGTTTCGACGCGCTCGTCCTCTGTTCCGGCGTGCCTGATGACGCGCACGATGCGCCCCGCCTCGTCGCGTTCATAGCGCGTGACATCCCCCAGTGGATCGGTGAAGGCAGCCAACCTGCCCGACTCATCGTATTCCAGCAGCCACTCTCCATTGAGCGCGTCCACATAGCGCACCGGGACGCCGTTGTCATCCACTGTGACGCGGTAGAAGATGTCGCCACTGCCGCTGACCCGCGCCTGATCTGTTCCGGTCTGCAAGCCCAGAATGTAGCCGTCCGCATCGTAGAAGATTTCCGTGTTGAGGGCGACGTTCTGTTCTGTCGTCACATCGCGGATGGTAGTCACACGCCCCAGTGCGTCCTGGTTGATGGCATATTGCTGTCCATTTGCCGCGATGTAGCCCGTGAGGGTGTGTCCATCCGCCGCCCACAAATAGCGCTCTTCATTGCCGAGCGCGTCAATGATGCGCGTGATATTGCCCAGCGGATTGTAGGTATAAGTCGTGGTATGTCCCAGCGGGTCGGTGATGCTGGTGATGCGCCCCAGCGCATCGTAATTGTAGAGCGTGCGCTGCTCGCGCGGGCGCTGCGTCACTGCGATGATGTTATTCTCGTCGTCGTAGGTCAGGCGCGTGCTGCGCACTCCTGGACGCGCCACATTCACCAGCCGCCCTACCGCATCGTATTCGTAGGTCGTCGTCTGACCGCCGCCGTCCGTCGCTTCCAGCAGTAAGTCCAGGGCGTTGTAAGTGAACGTCTGGCTGACCCCACGTGGATCAATGATGCTGCTGAGGTTGCCGCGCAGGTCGTAATCATAGCCCTTGATGTTGCCTGCCGGGTCTTCCACGCTGATGACCTGGTTGAGCGCATCGTAAACGTAGGTCGTCACCAGGCCGCCGGAATCGGTCGCGGTCAGCAGATTGCTGTTCTCGTCGTAGGTGTAGCTGCGCGTATCTCCATCCGGCAGAGTCACCCGTGCGAGATTGTGGAGGGCATCGTATTCGTAGCGCCAGACCCGCCCCTGCGGACTCGTCACGCTGGCGAGCAGGCCGCCCGCAGTATACGTGAAGGCAGTGCGTGATCCGGCGACTTCCACCGCCAACACCTGCCCGATCAGGTCGTATTCCAGCGCCAACGTGCGCCCCGTCTGCACTTCGATGACCAGCGTCAACCAACCGACCGAGTTGTACTCCAGGCGAAATTCCTGACGAAAATCGCCCTGGTCGATGGTGTAGAAGCGCAACCGCCCCAGGGCATCGTAGCGCCGTGTGATCGTACGGCCTGCGGGATCGGTCTCGCGCCGCACCAGGAAATCGTCTTCGAGGCGGGTCTCGTAGGTCGTCACCAATCCGGATGGCGAAACCACCCGCGCCAGATTGCCCAATTCATCATAGGCGTAGCGCGTCTCATTTTGCAGGTCATCGACCTGCGACAGCAGATTCCCGGCGGCATCGTAGGTGTAGGTCAGCACCGCGTTGTTGGCATCAATCACCGAGATCATCTGATCCAGGCCGTTGTACTGGTAAATCGTATCCTGCCCACGATCATCAATCAGGGTCACGCGCCCGCGTTCATCGTAGGCATAACGCCGGAAGACGCCGCCAGGGCCGTTGATATCGCGCAGGTTGCCGCTGCTCGGCTCCCAGTTGAGGGTGTATGTCTGCCCGCGCCCATCCGTCACAGCACGTAACTGTCCGATCAAGTCGTAGTCGATTTGCAGAACGCGCAGGGCACGGCTGCCGTCGGTGATGTCGGCGGCAGTTTCGCCCTCGTCAAGCTGCACGCCCTCATAAATCGTCGAAACGTAGCCGAACGAGTCGTAGAAATAGCGCGTGGCAACATTGCCCGGACGCACGATCAGCATCACGCGGCCCCATTCGTCGTATTCGTAGCGCGTACTGCGTAGCTGGCGCTCCAGGCCGATGCGCACAAGCTGGTTATGCTGCACCAACTGCGGAGTCTCGCCATCGCTCCAGACAAAAGTCTCCAGGCCGTTGTTGGGGTAGGCCACGCCGATCAGCAGGCTGCGCTGCCCGCGCAATGTGTACTCCAACGTCGTCGCGGCATCGCCCGCCAGGAAGGGGTCTTCGTAGCGGATCAAATTGCCGCGTGTGTCGTATTCATAGGTGAAGGTCGTGCGCTGTGGCGTGCGATAGCGGGTCAGTGTGCCGCTGTTTTCGTCGTAGGTGAAGGCCACGTCGTAACCGTCACGCGGTGTACGGTAGCGCACAAGCTGCCAGAGATCGTTGTATTCCCAGGTTTCGGTTTGCGTCTCTGCGTCGACTGCCAGCGAACGCGCTGTTGAGCCGTCTTCGTAGTCGAAGGTGTAGCGCCGCACCAGCGCACCATCGGGATTTTCGGTGAACTGGCGCACGCGGCGGCCTTCGTAGGCAATGCTGGCGGTTCGGGAATAAGGACTGCGCACATCGTCAATGCGCGTCAGCAAGCCGGATGCCGTGTAGCGGTAGCTGGCGGTATTCACCGGAGAGTTGTATTCAACCCCGGCGAGGCCGTCCTCGTCGTAGCTGTAGCGAATCTCGCGTGCCGCTGTATCGCGCACGCTGCTGATGCGCCCCTGTGCATCCTGGTTGATTTCCAGGCGGCGTCCGTAGGGTTCGGTGATGATGAGACCCTCTGCGCCGTAGGTCAGCGGCAGGGGGGATAGCGTGATGCTGCGCTGTGGCGTCTCGCTGATGCGTTCCAGGCGTCCGGCGCGGTCAAAATAGAAGCGGACTCCATCCTCGCCCCGTGTGGCAATCCAGCGCCCGATCACGCCGCCGGAGCGTTCGAGCTGCCAGCCGAGCAGGGTGCGAGACCGCCAGCGTTCCCCCGTGCCATCGGACGTGAAGTAATGTTGTGCGCCGTCCGGCAGCACCAGCCGCAGCCGTCCCAGGGGAGCGCCGCGTACATCGAGTTCGTACTGGTAGCTGTGCCGCCAGCCTGTGCTCAGGTGCGGATAGCCAGCAGGCGATTCCAGCAAATACTCCGGCGTGGCAGCGGCATCCTGGCTGTTGTAATAACGCTGCCAATCCAGCGCCAGCGTATGACTGGGAATCGCCAGATCCTGCACGGCGTAGAAAAAATTGCCATTCGCCGGGTTCACGGGCAGGGCATCCAGGGCCACTGAACGGCAGGGGCAACCCGGCGCAATCGCCCGCCCCAGGTTGTTGAAGTTCCGTGCGCGGAATCCGGGCTGATAGGGCATCAGCGCGTCCTCTTCGGTCAGGCTGGCGGGTGTCTCAATCTCGGTGCCGTCCGGCAGGGTGGTGCGGAATGTGCCATCTCGCCGCGAGAACTGCGCCGCGCTTTCTTCGGCTCGCACGCTGTTGAGCGTTTCCAGTGGTTCGCTCCACTCTCCATTTGCCAGGGGGTCGACGGTCAGTGCCCCGTCCCGTATCCGCACCTCACCCAGGCCCTCCCAATCCACCGTGATCGGAATCCGCCGCGTGACGCTGCTGCCGGGTGCGGTGTAGAAGAGGATGGCCGCCGTCTGCCCGTTTTCCTGGCGCAGGCTCAACTGCGCAGAATCGCTCAGCAGGCGGGCATCATGACCGTAGAAGGCGCGAACTTCCCCACCCAGATATGCAAGCGTATCGAAGCCCTGCAAATCCGTCGTGATGAAGCGCCCATTATCCAGCGTGATTTGCGCCAGCGCCTCGCCTGCCTCATCACTGCCCGCCAGCCGCCGCATATCCAGCAGAGCGCCGTCGGTGACGAAGCGCTGCGCCGTTTCGCCTTCGCTGCCGGATAGACGAACCCCCACCACTCCATCGCGCACTTCAATGGACTGAATGCCGAAAAAATCGGTGCGGATGACGCGCCCATCGTCGAATGTGAAGCTGTATTCGCGGCGTGCATCGACATACCCCACCAGGAAGCGCTCATCGCTGAAAAACTGCCGTTCTCCCGTCAGGCTGTCATTGCGCACGGTTAATCCCGTGCCACTGTCCAGGAAGGTCGCTGACGCGACCCCGCGCACGATGGGCACCGCGTTGTTGATGGCGATTTCGCGTTCGCCAGCGCGTAGCAACCAGCGCACCGGGACATCGGCAGTGTCGCTGCGTTCCAGTTCCGGCTCTGCGCCATACACATTGAGGCCCAGCGACGTTGCGAACGATGTGCCATCCGCCAGGACGGGCACGGCTTCGCTGCCCACTGTGGGAACAGGCGCAATCCCCTCATCCGGCCTTGTGCGGCGCTGCCCCAGAGCTGTCAGCGTCAGGCTGTATTCAGCGGGATTATCGCTGCCATTGGCGGCGATTTCCGTCCCCACAATCTCGACCTGATAGGGGCCATCGGCGGGTAAGCCATCCGTGTAGCGCAGCACATCCACATCGGGGAAATCACCATCTGTGCTCTCTGCCAGCACACCGCCTTCCCCATCCAGCAGCCGCAGCCGGGGGGTGAACTGCCCGGCGATGCGAACAGCCCGCACCTCCAGCCGATCCCGCGCTGCGCCCGTGAAAATCCAGCGCTGCGACACCGTCTCTCCGTCGAAGAATCCGCTCTGCGTCTCCCCGTAGGCAATGCTGAAATCGCTGGCGATTTGCGCACCTGCGGGCGGGCTGGCGAACAGCAGCAATAACACATAGAGTGGCAGCCAGCGCAAGCGCATCATGACGGGGATGTCCTCGGAGTTCATCATTCGTCCGCTTCCGGCTTGGCAATGTAAATCAGCCGCGTTGCATCGGATAGGTGGACGACATCGTTCGGGCGCAGCGGATGACGATTGCCGACCTGCACGCCGCCGATGATCACCGGGTTGGTCGCGCTCAGGCGGCTGATCGTGAGGCTGCCATCTTCGGCGACTTCCAGCCGTGCATGATGCCGCGAGATGGCCGGATCGTTGGTGATTTGTACGTCACAATCCGTGCTGCGCCCGATCAACAGACCGCGCCGCCTGACCTCGTAGTCGCCTTCCGCAGCGCCCTCCACGCGCACAATGCCCACCACTTCTTCATCGGCGAGGGACTGCTTCATCAGCCGTTGTACGCGCTCGTCGGAGAGCACCTTGGTGATGATCAACGCTTCTTCCTCGCTGAGGGGTGCCGGGTCGCGCGATGGCACTCCGGCGATGCGCGTGATGTCCACTTCGGGCAGCAGGTCGCGCTCACGGATTTTCGTCGCGCTGCCGGAATAATGCAATTCGTCTGGCGGGCCAGCATCCAATGTGTTGTAGAAGGCGTCGCTGCTGGTGAGATCCCCCGGTGTGCGCCGGATGCGGGTCAGCGCCAGTGCCAGGATCACCGCGCCGACGATGAACAACCCGGCTCCCGCGATCAAGAGCAGGGCAATCTGATCGTTGCTGATTCCACCCAGATTGGCTTCCGCTTCGGAGGCGATTTCTGCCAGTGCGCCCTCACCGGTTTCGTCAGCACGGGGCGGGATGGTCGCTAGCGCTACTTCTGTGCGTGCTGGCGTTGGCGTCGGCGGAATCGGGCGGGTGTAATCGTCGCGGACGTTCAGCAGCACCGTCTCTTCGCCCCCGCCGGAGAGCAAGACGCGCAGGCTCAGCGGCCGATTGGCGTCCCAGTTCGGCGGCAGTTCGGCGCGCAGGGCGTAAGTTGGCTGTCCCCAGAGGGTGCGCACTTCGTTGACTCGCGCTTCGACCGTGCGCAGATTCGCCGTCAGGATGCTGCCGCCGTTGACTTCGACCAGATCGGTCAGCAGCGGGTCGGTCTCCTCATTGATGACGATGATCTCTACCGGGGCAGGCAATGCGGGTATCTCCGCAGGCGGGCAGGTACTCTGACGGGAGAAATCGCCCGCCGTAATCAGCAGGATGCGCCAGGAGCGCTCGTAACTGCGGATGACTTCGTTCAATTCGTTCAGGGCGGGGGCGAGGCAGGCGGGTTGCCCGGCAGTCGCGCTGTAACGCACCAGAAAATCGGCGATTTCCGTGTTGCCTTCGCTGGGCTGTAAAACTTCAAGCGCACTGTCGAAAAAGACCAAACCGCTGGCGCTCTCCCCGCCGCGCAAAAAGCGATCGAGCGACGATTGCACCACAGATTGCAGGTTAATCATGGCGTCGCTGGCGTCCACCAGCACCCAGTGCGTTTGCGGTAGCGGAACCGAATCGACCTCCAGCGCCAATTCGTCTTCACCCTGAATCAACGTCGCTTCGCTGATGGTCTGGCCGCGAGGGACGCGCAGATGCAGCAGCAGGCCATCGGGCGTTTCAGCGGCGAGTTCAACCATCGTCAGGCGAAGCTGTGCCAATGCTGGAAGCAAGGCAACGAACAGCAGCGCCAGCGCAATCAGCCATCGACTCGCTTCTGGTAGGGTGGCAAATCGTGGATTGCTACCCAGCCGCTCTCTTCGCTGTCTTCCTGTCGCAGGCGAATCCATAACTGCCCCTCGTCATCTGTGAACTGCTCAACAATCTGGTATGGTGTGTCTTCCAGGGCAATGAAAGCCCCCACTTCGCTGTTGACTTGCGCCAATGTCAGTACGGAGTCGCTCAGCAGCAGCACATCACCGACTGCCAGCGCTGCCGTTTCATCAGCGTTCGTCGTCGCCTCCGCTTCTGTGGCTGCCGGGGAAGGCGTGGGTTGGTCGGGTTCGCCGCCGCTCCCTGAAAGCGCCAGCCCGCCCCCCAGGATGGCGGCACCCAGCACCAACACCACCACCGCGATCAAGATCAGCGGGCTGCGATTCGGCGCTGGCGGTGCGGGTGGCCTGGGTGAAGTCCCGCGCGGCATAGGACCTGGCGTGGAAGGCGACGGATCAGCTTCGATCTGCGGCATGCTGTAGGGAAGTTGCGTGTTGGGCTTGGTATCCACTTCCGGACGCATCATCGGTTCTGCATCCTGGATGTTGACGGCCATCATCAATTTGCTCACGTAGCGCTGTACATCCGCCGGGGCGATCCTCTCCCCGACCTGCACCAGCACGACGGCGATGTTATCCGCCCCACCCAGCCGGTTGGCTTCCATCACCATGCGCCGCACTCCGTCACGCGGGTCGGTCAGCGCCGCCAAACGCGCCAGGTGCTCCGGTTCCAGATAGCGCGTCAGGCCATCGGTACATAGCAGGACGGCATCCCCCGGCACAACCTCGCGTTCGATGGTCTCCACTTCCAGGATTTCGCGGTAGCCCAGCACCCGCGTCAGTGCCCCATCATCCGAACTGCCATCGCGCAGCACGTCAACTTCGTTGATCTGTTCGATTCTGCCGTTGTGAATGTGGAAAATCAGGCTATCGCCCACCGAAACCGCCGTCAGGCGATCTTCGCGGATGACGGCAGCGGCCAGAGTTGTGGCGGCCTGTTGATTGAGCTTCTGCAAGATGGTGCGGTTGCTGCCCTCTGTCGCCCGACGCAAGCGCTGCGCTGGGGTTTCGTCGGGCGCACTGCTGAAGTACTGCCGTGTCATTTGCGTGATGGCCAGTTGGCTGGCCTGGTCGCCATCTGCCAATCCGCCAACGCCGTCTGCCACCATGAAGAGCGCCCCATACTGCCCTAACTGCTGTGGCGTATCCGGGTATTCAGCACCAGCGGCGTCTTCGTTGGTGCGGCGGCGCAGCCCCCGATGTGAGGCCATCGCGGGTGTCAGTCGGAGGATGGTCATGTAGTGTGCCCTTTCCGCGTGGAGTGATGGAAAGCCCTCTGCGCTGCCCCCCACCTGCGACACACGACGGAACGCCGTTTGCTCATGGCTCTGCTCATTTGAGGAGTCGATGTCTTGATTTCAGACATCATTATAACGAGCAACAGGGCAGGTACAACAACGAGGCTTGTCAAAATACCGTTACGAAGGTGCAATATTCTGCCGACCTAAATTGACATGTTCCGAAATCTCCGTAAGCTTGAGTCATATTCGCAATTGCGCAGCCCCGAATCCGTCGCTCATGCGCAAAAATGCGCACAAGCTCTACGGAATCTAAACGTTTCTTAATGATTTTGCTGCGTACAATGAAAGCAAAAATCCTTTTGGAGTACCCGCTATGTCAACGATACAAGCCTTTTGGGACGACGAAACCAGGACGACAATCCGCATCGAAATCGCCGCACAATGGTCGTGGGAAGATGTCTACGCACAGGTGGATGCAATCCACGCCATGATGGACGAAGTTGCGCACCTCGTGCACTTCATTGTGTATCCCGCTGCTGAGACCATCGCCCTGCCGCCGAGTTCGCTGGGTCACCTGCGGGAGCTGCCGAAGCTCTGGCACCCGAACACAGGAATCACGGTCATCGTGACCAACAGCACGGTCGTGGACATCATCATGGGGATGTTGCAGCAGATCTACCAGCAGGGCTTCCGGACGATCATCAATACCTCAACGCTGGACGATGCACGCGCCATCATCGCCAAGCGCACCCAGCTTGCTGTGTGAGCACGGCGTAATCCTCGTGTTGTCCGCCGGGTGCGATCCTGTCGCACCCATTACACCTGTTCTCGCCCGGCGCGATATTTCGGTAGCCCCCGGCTGCATTGTGCCCGCAAGTGCCTATGCCGTCGTGCGCCCTCGTTCGTAGAGCAGCGCCGCGCCCGTTGCCAGCGCGCCGACCAATTCCCAGACTGCAACCCCCAGGAAGGCCGTCGGTGCAATCTCGCGTGAGACCGCCAGCACGAAGATGGTGAACGTCACCATGCGGAAGGGCACTGTCCACAGGAAGAAGGGCTTCCAATTGATGGCGGCTGCCAGCATGTAGTAGACCCCCATGTTGAACGAGGCCATCGACGAAGCTGTGACGAACATCAGCGTGAAATCACCATCCGGACGGACGGAGCGTTCGACAACGTCGATCCCCAGCAGCGTGAGCGTGGCTTCGGGCTGCACCAACCCGACCAGGCCGAGCAAGAAAGCCAGAAGGCCGAAAATGAACATCGTCCAGCCCGAAAGGCTGCGCGGCAGTCCGTATGACGGATTCATAACAAGTTCCTTCGTTTTGAAATGGCTAAGATGCGTTATAGTCTGTAGTATACACAGAAAAGTCGTCAGAGGAGGGGCACATGCCTGTTGACATTCGCCTGAGCGATGACCAGAAGTACATCATCTACGAACTCAGTGACCCGATTTCGATGGACGAATTGGTGCAGGCCTACGATGAAGAGAAACGCCTGCGCGACCGCGTCCCGCACACCCTCCACTCGATTACCGATATGTCCAAAGTGCGCGGCATCCCGCACAACTGGCTCACCGCGAAATCTGGCCCCGGCCTGACACACCCGCGCAGCGGCCTGATCACCATCGTGGGAATCTCGGTAGGTTTGCGCATCATCGTCAACACCATCTTCTCGATTGTGGGCTACAAGCGTGTGCAATTCTTCGCCACGCGGGAAGAAGCGCTCGCGGCAATCCAGGCCGAAATTGCCAAAGAAGCGGGAGCCACCCCTGGCAATGGCACAGCGCAGGAATTCGCTGCACCAGCCGCAGCCACCCCTGCAACGCCCGAAGCGGCGGCACCCGTAGCGGAGGAAACCCCGCCCGCAACGTCAGAAGCCGCAACGACAGAACAAGATGCCGAAGGCACGAAACCACCAGCGAATTGAGGTTGCGCCTCTGGCACCATCAGCGGTCTATAGCGGCCTGGGACGGCGTTCCTGATGATGTACGATCCCAAGCGCACGTTCGACGGGCAGCACGAAGATCACCCCGGTATCGGCGGCCTCCAGGTCGCCGAGCACCTGCTGCCCGGATCGTCAATCAAGGCCGTAGCCAGCAAGGCTGTGCCTTCGCGGGTGCGCAGGAAGCCCAGTTCGAACAACACCTGTGCCGAAATACTCACAGAGGTTGCTGCCAGAGTCACCCCTACGAAGAGCATGGACTGCCAACTGTAGCCGAAGGGCACCATCACAGCGAAGGATAAGGCCACCGGGAGCAGTGCCCCCAGCGCCCCGGCGAAGATCGCCACGCGCCGCACGGACATCAATTCCTTGACGTTGACCTCGAACCCGATCAGGAACATCAGCAAGATCACGCCCAGTTCCGCCAATTCTTTGATGGTCTCTTCCAGTGGGACGCCGTGGAAGATCGGCCAGTGCAGCAGATTCAGAAATGTTGGCCCCAGCAACACGCCCACCAGCAGTTCACCCAGCACGCGCGGCTGCCGCAGTTTGCGTGCCAGCGCACCTCCCAGACGGGACGCGAGGATGATAACCGCTATGGCGAGAAACAGAGCCAGGGCGGGATTGTCTTCCATGTTGTCTCTCTCTCGCACAGTTGTTTCAGATTCACCTTGTGAAGTTTATCACAAGGGTTTCTCACGAGAGCGCAATCCTCAGCAGGTTGTGGACGGATGCCGCGCAAGGTCGGGAGAGATGTCATGAAAGCAAGGGCGGCACGGCTCATCCGCATGGAGGCGTGCGGAGAAAGGGAGCGATGTGGCGAACGGGAGCGCGTCGCAGCGCCCCCGTATTCGGTCAAGTGCAGGCGTCGCCCGGTTTCCTCACTGATCTTTCCACTGGGGCGGGCGTTTCTCGATGAAGGCGGCCATGCCTTCCGCCTTGTCTTCAGTTCCGAAGGCCAGGAAGAAATTGCGCTTCTCCGCTTCCAAACCTTCCGCCAGCGTTCCTTCGTAGGCTTTGTTGATGGCGTCCTTGGTCAGGTTGATGGCTACCTGGGACATGCTGGCGACTTTTTCCGCGAGCTTGAGCGCTTCGTCGAGGAAGACTTCCGGCGAAACGACGCGGTTGACCAGGCCGTATTGCAGGGCTTCTTCCGCGCTCAGCCGACGATCCGTGAGCATAATTTCCATTGCCAGCGCTTTACCGACTGCGCGAGTCAGTCGCTGGGTGCCGCCGCCGCCGGGCAGAATGCCCAGGTTGATTTCCGGCTGCCCGAAGACCGCCGTCTCGCTGGCAACGATCATGTCGCAGGCCATGGCCATCTCGCAGCCGCCACCCAGGGCGAAGCCGCTGACAGCGGCAATGATCGGCTTGCTGTACACCGAGAAGTCGAAATTATCGCTGATGCTGCCGCCCTTGATGAAATCGACATAGGTTTGCCCGGACATCTCTTTGATGTCGGCTCCGGCGGCAAAAGCGCGTTCGTTTCCGGTGATGACCATGCAGCTAATCTCCGGGTCTCGCTCGAAGGCCGTCAGCGCCTGGTGCAATTCGGTCATAAGGGCGTTGTTCAGGGCATTGAGCGCCTTGGGGCGGTTCAGCCGGACGAGGCCGACCCTGGCAACGGGGACTTCAGTCAGAATGTTCTCGTATTCAGCCATGTAAAAGGGTCTCCACTGTAAGAAGTGATACGTTTCACAAACTTTTCCTGAATCGTACCACAAGAGCGGGACTCTGGCGACAATTCTGCGCGGAAAATCACCCGGTATGTCGGCGAACCCCTGGGTATAATGGGACAAACCGTTGTCAGCGCTCGTGGCAGCGGAAGACGGATACCTGACGATTCAAGACTTCTTACAAGAAGGGACTCATGACGGACGTAAACATTGGCATCGCAGGAATTGGCACATATTTCCCGCAGACAGTCGAAAAAGCCGAGGAATTGGTCGAAGCGACGGACATTCCCTTGCATGTGCTGCAAGAGAAGATGGGCATCGTACAGCGGCATGTCGCGGGGGAAGACGACAGCATCAGCCACATGGCGAGCGAGGCCGCCAAGGCCGCCATCGCCGACGCCGGAATCGACCCCACAGAGATCAAAATGGTGATTTCACACGGGAGCCAGTACAAAGATCACATTGTCTGGAACAGTGCGGGCAAAATTCAGGACAATATCGGCGCGGTGAATGCCTTCGGTTACGAGATGTATGCGCTTTGCGCCGGGGCACCGATTGCCATGAACATCGCCCGCAGCATGATGATCGCCGATCCCGCGCTGGATACGGTGCTGCTGGCGGCGGCGAGCAAAGAAAACGACCTGATCCACCCTGGCAACCAGCGTGCCCGCTTCATGTTCAACTTCGGCGCAGGGGGCGGCGCAATGATCCTCAAACGCGATCACGACAAAAATCTCGTCCTGGGCGCATCAGCGCTGACGGATGGTTCCCTGAGCGAGACCGTGATGTTGACCACCGAACCGGACGCCATCGGCGAAGGCGGCAGCACCATCAACGGCGAAGTGGTGGGGATGCTGGATGTGCGCAACGCGGGGTATATGGCGCAGCGCCTGGGTGAGACTTCACTGCCCAACTTCAAGCGCGTGATGCGCGAAGCCCTGGAGAAGAGCGGCTACACCTTCGAAGATGTCGATTTCCTGGGGATCACGCATATGAAGCGTTCCTTCTTCAACCAGATTCTGGAAGAAATTGGCCTCTCGCAGGAGCAAGCCATTTACCTGGATCACTACGGGCATATCCAGAGCGTGGATCAAGTGCTGTCGATCCAGCTTGGGCTGGCGCAAGGCAAGATCAAAGACGGCGATTTGCTGCTGCTGACGGGCGCAGGCACGGGCTATACCTGGAGTTCCATTGCCGTGCGCTGGGGGTGATTGTTCATTGCGACGGAGGCCGCCTCCGGTTGAAAACCAGAGGCTACCAGCGATCAACGTTCACTGAAGGGACTGCAAAAAGACCTCTTATTGAACAAGGTGTCCCTTCTAGCCTGCCCTCAACACGGGTTATTGTGTGTGAGAAGTGGAATGGCAAATCCACGCCAGTGGCTTCCGCAAGTTCTGGACTGCTGGTAGACGGGTTCGTTAATTCGCATTTCAGCGGGTGTTATTGTCTTCTTAACGTTCTCTATACGCAGCGGTGCTAGAGTGCGGCAAATTTCGCAGTGCAAGGTGTTGCACCATGTTGTACACCATCCAGCAAATTCCCAACCAACCGATCTACATCGTGCGGATTTTGCCGCCGCTGAACAGCGCCAAACAAATCTACGCGATTGATGCCGAATTGCTGCGCCTGACTGCTCATCACAGTGGGCGTGCCTGCCGCATTGATGATTTCACGCACCTGCATCCGCATCAATTCACGCGCTCGGATGCCCTGGCCTGGTTCGGTGGCGTGGTGCGCGAAGACGCCCAATGGCGCTCGCATATCGCACATGTGGCTGTCGCGAAACCTCGGCTGCGGCAGATGGTCGCCGACCTCGTTGCCGCAGGGCATCCCACCTACGTCCCCGTGCTGCCGCGCATGGAGGCTGCGCTGAGCGTTGCACTGCGTGAAGTCAATCACAGCCGCGCCGAACTGGATTGACGCCGCACACCCAATCGCCAATCAGACCACACCCCGCGTTGGGCCGGATTTCCCCGCAGCGCTGCTTGTGCTGCGCCGCTATGTAAGGAATGTGCGGCTCAGCCCTTCCGATGTCTGGGACAATTTTAACCTTCTGAGGAGATCAACATGACTGAATACACGTACCAGCCTGTCCCACCGCTGGAAGAATCTATTCGCATCGTGGTCATCGTCGCGCATCACGATGACATTGAATTTGGCTGCTCCGGCAGCATCGCACGCTGGGTGCAAGAAGGCGCAGAAGTGACCTATGTCATCGTCACCGATGGCGGCTCCGGCAGCAACGAACCCGGCGTGATCCGCGAAGAACTCGCCGACTTGCGCCGTGCGGAGCAAGTCGCTGCCGCTGAAGCGGTGGGCGTGCGGGATGTGCGCTTCCTGGGCTATGCCGATGGCGTCTTGCAGCCGACGATGGTTCTGCGCCGCGACCTGACTCGCATCCTGCGCGAGGTGAAGCCCTACCGGGTGGTCTGCCAGGATCCGACGACGGTCTTCGCCAGTGATAACTACATCAATCACCCGGATCACCGTGCCGCCGGGGAAGCCGCCA
Organism: uncultured Anaerolineaceae bacterium; assembly: GCA_964549915.1. Taxonomy (GTDB): domain Bacteria; phylum Chloroflexota; class Anaerolineae; order Aggregatilineales; family Phototrophicaceae; genus JAUZRW01. The sequence continues at coordinate 127,369 of CAZJWX010000005.1, forward strand.
TTTACGCCGCCTTCCCCAGTTGCGAAACGCGCCCCATCTTCCCGGAACTGCTGGCGGAAGGCTACGAGCCGCATAAGATCAGCGAAGTCTATCTGACGCTGACCCTGAAGCCTACACATTACGTCGACATCACCGAGACCTTCGACAAGAAAATTGAATCGCTGCGGGCGCATGTCTCTCAATTGGGGGAGGGCGAAATGGCGGATGAAGGGGCGCTCAAGTTCATCCGCGAACGAAACGAAGAGGCCGGGCAGCAGGTCGGCGTGCAGTATGCTGAATTCTTCAAGGTGATGACGTTGCAGCGTCCCAATGCCAATCATCGCGATCAGGACGCTGAGCGTACCGCACAGGCTGATGCCGTCGAGTGAGTTGTTCCGTGCCGGGTGCGGCATCCGGGAAGAGGTCAATCATGTGCGGGTTGAAACCGGGCAGCACCGGATCGCCCGTCAGCGTCTGGCTCTCGTCCAGGCGCTTAACGGCCTGCCCCGGACGGTAGACCTCCCGATCCTCAGCAACAGGTTCACTTCATACGCATGCTGTAGAGCAGCGAACGCGCCTGCGGCAAGTCTTCCGCGAAGACGATCTCGCGCCCGACGAGCTTCTCGCCAAACGTCTTCTGCAAGGTCTGGTATGCGCCGCGAATCACCTTGCTAGCCCCAATGACCACGCGGGAGCCTTCATTCGGGCGGCTTTCGGGATTGGCCAGCAGGTTCTTGGCGGCGCTGAGGAAATCCTTGGGCAGGCTGCTGCCTTCGACATCAATCATGATATCTACCTGATGTGATACACTGCCGATCATACCATCAACCACTTCGATGGCTGCTTCCAACTCATCCCATGTCCAGGTCGTCTCAAATTCAATCAACACGCGCGTTTGCGCTTTATCATCCCAGGTCGTCAGAATACCCATTGGCAACTACTCTCTCTACTGCGGTTTTCGTCTCATCATTATACCGAGTATACGCCGCCATGCAGGAGTCGGTTGCCGCATTTTGAGGGGGCTTGGGGCGAAGCAAGCGATGTTTTCAGGCGTAGGGGACGGTTGCAGGTGGTGAGGGGGCATCGGGCGCACAAAGAACATGGCAGGAGGTGTGTACGTCCTGCTGCCGGGGAATGGTATGCGAAGTGTGGGAAAATGGCGCGTCGTTCAGCGGGTGGTCGCTGCTTTCTCGCGCTTCTTGCGGTGGGTCGCCTCTACCTCATCTTGCCGCCGCGTCAGGTCGCGGATGAGCTGCCGCAAACGGCTGCGATTCATTACGTCGCGCTCGGTCGTCGCATCACCGGGCACCTGGTCATCCGAATAGATGTAGTAGGGGCGTTGTGGTTTATGGAACATCTTGTTAACTCCGCACTAAGAAAGCACATTTTTCTTAAAATTACGGCAAAAGATTCGCCCCTGTCAATCGAATCCGTAAGAGTGCCCCCTTCTGGTCAGTTATTGGTCGTCCTGGCCTGGTGCCCCCATCAACCTCGTTCGTAGCGCAGGCCGCCTTCATCCACACCCAGACTCAGCAGCACCTTGCGCACGCGCTCCACATCGGCGGCGTCCTCTGCGTCCACCGTACGCACACAGATCAAGCGTTGATCGCGATTGCCCTGTCCCTGGGCGGAACTGGTGCTGACCTTGGACTTGTAGCCCAGTTCGCCCGCTTCTGTTGCTCCCTTGATCTTCGCCCAGAGCGCATCGACGGAATCGACCGTTGTGGGAATACGCCATTCGCCTGCACGCGAGGTAGGTGCGGGTGCGTCGGCTTGTTGGGCCTTGGCCTCAATCCAGTATACACCCGGAACCTGGGAGGGTTGGGCGTCGTCATCGTGCATCATGCGTGCATTCTGCACCATTTTGATCAAGTCCATGTCAGGCTTTTCGGGCTTGTTCTCGCTCATTCGTCTGTACCTTTCTCGTCCACCTCACCCGCTATCTCTCCAATGTCCGAATCGGACTGAATAGCGGTGAAGCTGACAGTCTCTTCCAGGTCGAGCAAATTCAATGGGGGATTGTCCTCCAGGTGCTGCCAGTAGGTGAAGGTGGCGCTCTGGTTGCTCTTCTCGCTCTCTACCTTGCCCAGCACGATCACATCCGCATGGCGCAGCAGGCGCTCGCCATCTTTGGGCAGCCGCTCCCCGTTGATCCAGGTACCGTTGGTGCTGCCCTCGTCCTGGATGACGGCACCCTGGGATGTGCGGCGGATGGTGGCGTGCCGCCGCGAGACATGCTTGCGTTCTTTGGGGATGCTGACGGCGAGGTCGGGGCGGCGTCCCAGGCTCATCGACGCGAGCAGCATCGGCAACGGGGACGTGAGTGTATCCCCCGCCAGGTAGCCATAGGGCTTGCGGTAGAGGCTCTCCACCTCGTACCAGGGCGACATCTTATACAGCTTCTCCACGATCACGCGGATGACATCGCGCGAGAGCCGCACCCCCTTATTGAACGAGATCGACTTGGTGAACTGGGGACAATCTTCCATCCAGATGATATCGAACCAGCGCTGGTTGCTCTCTCGCTTGTATTCGGGGATGTCGAAGTGCTCCCCGGTGAGGACGATTCGCGCCGGAATTTCAAAATGGTAAAACGACCTGTTGCTCTTCTTGCTCTTCAGGTTGCGTGTCGCGTGCTGCACGAAGGGCTTGGGTAATTTGCTCTCGTCCATCAGCAGCGGCAGCGTACTCAGGCTCAGGTAAACTGCCTCGCGCTGCGCTTCGATCTGCCGGAAAGGGTTCTTGCTGCTGCCCGCCTTGACCTTCTTGCCGTTGTCGTACTCCCAGGGGCGGTCATCCAGCGTGGGGGTGAAGGGCGCATGGGCGTTCTTGAAATCCAGCACGCCCATGCCATCTTCGCTGAGGATCAGCGCATCCACCTGGCGGGTGTGGTCGGCCTTGCCCGTTGGCAGCGAGAGATTCGCCAGCAGTGCGTAATACTTGGGGCCTGGGGAAAAATGTTCGTAGAGCATGCGCGCGATCTGGATCACGGGTTCACGCTCGAAATCGCGGTCGAAATCCTTCTCGCGCCCATCAGGATCGCGTGTGATGAACGCCTCAAACGCCATACAACCTCCGCGTCGCGGTGTATTTGTGCCATGTCCAGTTGTCATTGTAACAGGATTTTGGTGGGTGTTTGCAAAATCGGCGGATGAATATTGGCCGGGGTTGGGAAAGGAAAAATCCCCTCGTGCGGAGGGGATTGTGGCTCCTCCTTCGGCGACGGCTCATGGACAAAGCAAAAGGAACCCGCATGAAGTAAAATGTTAGAATGGCAAAG
>CAZJWX010000006.1:0-106793 GCA_964549915.1 uncultured Anaerolineaceae bacterium
TGTGCGACGACTTCTTGGCGGATGGGTTCCATGAGCTAGGCACTCCCCGTGTGTCGTGCTAGAAATAAAGACAAAAAATAACGGACTGTTCTGAGTATAAGTCTGACAGCCTTGCTATCGCCTTACAATCAGTCGCACAGGACAGCCGTTATATATAGGAAGGTTACAATTCAGTGAGTCGCGGACGTTTCCGGTCGTTACGCGGAGGGGGTGCGCAATTTGATGATCTGCCGTCGCAAGGTTGCCCGCAATCCCTGTCGGGGGGCTTCACGCGGCGTCACATCGGGTATGATGCGCGTTGTGTCGCGTGATGTTGTTTGATCGGCTTCCTGAACCGCACGCATACGCCCCGTCTCGCTGGGACGTTGCAACCCGAATACTTCGAAAACGCTGATTTCCGCTGTGTCCAGCGTGCTGCGCTTCCCCGGAATATCCGGCAGCGGCTCAGAAAGCGTTCCAGAAAGTGGCCTGTCGGATGTCTCTTCCATTTCATCATCCAGGGAGGGCAGCGTCGGAGCCGCTTCTGTGCTCTCTTCCAGCACTTCTTCATCATCTAGCAGTGGCAGTCGCAAGCTCTCGTCGGGTTCTTTCGCCGTAAACGATGCATCTTGCAAGAAGTCTGGTTCAGCAAGTTGCTCGTCCGCAGGCTCTGCGATGGCGGGGTTAGGCCTAGTATCATCGTCTTCCACTGGAGGCTCGAAAATCGATGGAGAATTGCCAGAGTTGGAACGGCGCACGGATACACCTTCAAATGCTTCCTCTTCGTCGTCCAGGGCGCGGATTTCCAACGTAGCAGCCTTCATTCGATCCAGCGCAGATGGATGGCGTGGCTGATAATTCGCTCGCTGCATCACATCGGGTGCTTCCTGGATCAGCGACTTCGTGCTCTCTGGCGTAAAAGCCTCTTCCGGTGACAGTTCTTTGATGTAGGTGTAGAGGTTCTGCAAGCTCTCGATGATTTCTCGGTCGAGGCTGCGACGCACGTTCAGCGAATTCCGCAGGCCACTGAGCAGCCCCTTCATCTCATAATTGAACGTCCACTGGACAACTGTGCCTTCCGGGGCTTCCTGCAAACGCAGGCGTCCCCGGCTATTCGCATAGGGCGCACCATCAACGATGACATATTCATAACCGAGGCGGTCGTACCAGGCAGTGATTTCAAGCACATATTCCACGCCGCGACGGGTATGCATCCGCCAGCGTGTCCCTCGCCCGCTGTGCATGGTCGTCAGGTAAGAGACCGACTCGCAATTCGCCTGCCAGCGTGGGTTCTTGCTCAAATCACTGATCTGCGCCCAGACCACGCTCTGGGGCGCGGCGATGGCGATCGCATGATCAATTGTGGTTGTACTCATCGGACAGGACGCCTCGTTTTGCTCAAGACTTTATGTTACACTGAAATTGATTGTAACTGGCGAGAATCTGATTGGCAACCACGGATGCCGGGGCCGCTGTTCGTCTTTGCTTTTGTCGTCGCAACATTGATCGGCGCAGGTTTCCACCTGGTTTTTGGGGGGAATGCGCGGCGTTTGGCTCTGTTCTTGCTCTCTGCGTGGGTGGGGTTCGCGCTGGGGCAAATCGCGGGGCAAACTTTCGCCATTGAGTTCTTCCTCGTGGGTGATCTGTACATCGTGACGGCGGTGGCTGGCGCGATTCTCGCCCTGATTGCCGCACTCATTTTCACATCAGATCGCAGACAAGCGCGTCGTAGATAGGAGGCAAGCATGGCAGAATCGGCTGCACAAACCCAAACCGCTGTCCCTGCTGAAGAAGAGAATCGCGGCGGTGGCTGGACGTTCCAACGTATCACGATTGTCAGCGTAAGCGCGATCCTCATCTTTTACGTGGTACTGTTCCTCATCGGCCTGGTGACGGCCATCGCCTTCGGCGAGCGTGCCGCAGCCTGGTTTGCTTATTTCCGCAATCTGGTGAATATCGCCCTGGCTGTATCCACCCTGGTCATCGTCGTCGGCATTGGTGTCCTCGTCGTGCAAATCGCGCGTTTCGTGAATCTCCTGCGTAGTGAGGTCAAGCCCATCACGGAAGACACGCAAAAAGCGATCAAGGAGGTACGTACGACAGCGCAATTCGTGCAGAAGCACAGTGTCAAGCCGATTGTACAGTCGCAGTCCTTCATTGCGGGTTTGCTGGCTTTCTTACGCGAGATTGTCCGTCTGAGCCGGATCCTACAGCGTCGTACCGATGACGTTTCGTCCGATACTGAGGGAACAGCAGGATGAGCGACGAACAACGCAGCCGCCTGGATGATACGACATTTTTCTGGGGGGCGGTGATCGGATTTGTTGTGGGGGCGCTGGTCTGGTTCTTTCGTGTTCCGCGCCGGGGTACAGAAACCCGTGAGCGCATTGCGAAGACAGGCCAAGATTTGATCACGCGGGATTCCGTCGAAGAGAGCCTGCAAGAGGGGCGTGCCCTTGCGCGGCAACGCCTAGAGAACGCCCCGGAGTGAATGCCTTATTCCGTTAAGTCGCGCAGCACTGCTGCAAGCGAGTCGATCAAATCGCCTGCGATGACGGCGCGTGCGTTGCCCGCTTCGGTGGCGTATTCCCCGGCCAGCCCGTGTAGATAGGCTCCGCAGATAGCGGCATCGTAGGCAGACATCCCCTGAGCACGAAGCCCCGTAATCAGACCCGCCAGCACATCACCTGTTCCAGCCGTTGCCAGTGCATCGTTCTTGAACGGCAGCACGGCAAGTCTGCCATCTGGCGCTGTGATGACGGTGTGCGCTCCCTTGAAGACCAGCACGACATTCCAGGCGGCGGCTTTCTCCCGTGCCAACTGCCAGCGGTTGCTCTGAGCTTCGCCGACTTCTATCCCGGCCAGGCGTGCCATCTCGCCCGGATGGGGTGTGAGGATGGTTTCCGCTGGCAGGAATTTCCACCATGCATCTTTCTCAGCCAGCAGCGTCAGACCATCGGCATCAACTACGAGCGGTGGCAGGCTGTGGTTTTCTGCTTCTGCTTCATCTTCGGCGTGGGTATCCTCGGCAATCTGAAATCCCAGAGACCGCTTGCGGCTCTTCGTTTTTGGCTCTTCGCTCTGCTCCAACAGATTGAACAGGAATTTGCTGGTGGTCTCTTCAATACCCATGCCGGGGCCGATCAACAGAGCGTCATATTGATGCAATTCCTTGCGCAATACATCAACTGCCCCCTCTGCGACTACGCCCATATCGCTGGGGAGCAACAGCCAGGTGACTTCGCGCAACTGCGAAGCAAGCGCCATCAGAACGACGTTCGCGCCCGCCACTGTCACCAATCCGGTTCCGGTGCGATACGCCGCCTGCGCGGATAGGCCCGGCGCGCCGACGAAATTCACTGAGCCGCCGACGACTAACGTGCTGCCGAAGGTGCCTTTGTGCGAGTCAACGTGGCGTTCTGGCAGCTTCTCGCGCACCAATTCCGCATCCACCACATGATCGCTGATGTCCTTCAGCTCGCTCAGATTTTCTGAGATACCCAGATTAGCGATAGAGAGGGTTCCGACTGCGTTAGCTCCAGGAAAGTGAAATTGACCCGGCTTGGCCGTGATGAAGGTGATCGTCTCATCGGCAAAGATTGCATTATTATCGAGTTCGCCCGTATCGCAGTTCAGGCCGCTGGGGCAGTCTAGCGCCAGAACCCTGACCGGAGCAGGGCGCGGAATCTGTCCTGTGCGTGCCGGGTTGATGGTGACTTGTTCGGGCACAGCGGATCGCCGCTCGCGCAGGGCGCGGTTCGTATTACGCAGGATTTTCTGTGCTTCGTCGCGGATTGGCAGCCGCACGCCAATGCCGAAAAGGGCATCAATCACCAGGTCGGCGCTGGCGACCATATTGCGCAGCACACGTTTGTCGGCGTCATCCTGCGAGAGCGCCAGGAACAGCCCCGCCTCGCGTGCGACTTCGATATATTGGTCGTCGCGCTCTTGCAACAGATAGAAGCGGACTTCTGCTTCCTGGTTATCCTGGGCGATTAGCAGGCCTGTCACCAGGCCGTCGCCGCCGTTATTGCCCGCGCCGACGAGTACAGTCACGCGCGGACTCTCGATCCCGGCGAGGAGTTCGAGCGCACGATCGGCGGCTGCCCGCCCGGCGTTTTCCATCATCTGCTGGTAACTGGTGCCTGCTGCATCCGCCGCAGCTTCGATAGCGCGTGTTTGTTCAATCGTGGCAATGCGAATCACCCCGTGTCGCCTTTCGATGTCTGTTACGTCCAGTGATTACTGTCCTGTATACTAGCCGATTCTGCCGCATCTGCATATCATTTACACCAGAAACGAAAAAGAGCGCCGCACAATGCGACGCCCTTTCTGAGGTTCTGTCACAGAAATTGGCTCAGTGGTCACGGTTGGCGACCAATTGCGCCAGTGCGATCAACTCATCCCTGGCGGTTGAATCTTCCAGGGCGTCCAGGCTCTGGATGGCGTTTTGCACCAGCATCTGCGCCTGCATCTGCGCCTTCTCCAGGCGATCGCCACCCATGAGCTTGCGCTTGATGGCATTCATGGGGTCATCTTCGTCTTCCTGTACAGCAGCGATGCCGCGTCCCTGTTCCAGGTCGATTCCAGAAGTCTTGCCCAGCGTTTGTTCATCGCCCACGATATCCAGAATGTCATCAATGATCTGGAAGGCCAGGCCGACGTTGTAGGCATATTGGAGCAGCGCTTCGATCACGTCTTCATCATCTGTAGCTGCGCGTGCACCCATCTCCGCAGCCGCCTGGAAGAGCGCTGCTGTCTTGAGCGCGATGATGCGCATGTAGTTCTCGCTGGTGAATTCATTGTTCTTCACAGCCCAGGCTTGCAGCGTCTCGCCTTCGACGAGGGCGGTGGCGGCGTTTGCCAGCACAACATTCATCTCGCCATAGGGGGCCATCAACTGGTAAACGGCGGTGAAGAGGAAGTCCCCGGTGAGCAGAGCAAAGGTGCGCCCCCACTTGGCATTCACCGATGGACGACCGCGCCGCACCACCCCATGATCGTTGATGTCATCGTGCACCACGCTGGCGGTGTGCATCAGTTCGACGGCGGCTGCCGGGGCAGCGACCTCGCGAACATCTTCGCCGCCGGCTGCCAGGTACGAGAGCAGCGTCATCCGGGGGCGAATGCGTTTCCCACCAGCTTTCAGGATATGTTGGCTTGCATCTTTGAGGACGACCACTTCACTGTTGACAGTCTGCAACATCAATTCTTCAGTCGCCTTCAAACCAACCTCAACCAAGTCTTGTATATCGGCGACAGTTGTCACCCGTGTCATCACATTGTGAGTGGTCATCGAAGCTCCGCATCACATTAATTTGTTACGTTCAGAACAATCTAAATCTATTTTACACAAAAGCTCCCCTGCGTCAACGAATTGACGCCCGGATTCCCCAAGCGCTCAGATTTGTGAAAAATTGCGCAAATATTGGGTGTTTCGCAGTATTGCAGCTATGATGACTCAACCCCGCGCAGGATGCAAGCCGGGGTTCGCCATTTACGCTGGGGGTTCTTCCCGTTCGAGATTGATCTTCGGGAGCAAGAACCAGAACGTACTGCCCTTACCGAGTTGGCTGTCCACATGGATTTCGGTATTGTGATGATCGAGGATCAGTTTCACCAGCGCCAGACCAATGCCCATTCCCCCATAGCGCCGCGTGGAAGAGTGGTCGATCTGGTAGAACGATTCGAAGATGTCCTGTATTTTGTCCTGCGCGATGCCGATGCCGTAATCGCGCACGCCAATATACACATGGTCGTCTCGCTGGCAGCCGATGACTTCAATGGGTTTGTCCTTGCTGCTGAATTTCAGCGCGTTGTCCATCAACAATTGCAGCACTGTGCTCAAGCCCTGCTTATCGGCCAGCACTGGGGGCAGGTTCTCTTGCAGCTTCAGATGGATGCGGTCTGCCTCGGTGCGGCGCTCCCAGACGCGCCCCAGGTTGCGCCGGGCAAACTCGACTGAGTCACGCAGGATAATCGGCCCCAGGCGGATGTCGAGGCTTTGGCCGTACATGGTGATGTTCTTGACCAGGATTTCCAGGCGTGCCATCGCCGTATCGGCAAATGAGACCAACTTCTCTTCCGAAACATCCTCGGCAATGAGCTTGACCGCCGATTTGACCTGCAACAGAGGAGTGCGCAGTTCGTGCGAGACATTGCGAACGATGGCGTTCTTCAGAACCTCGATCTCATCGGAGGAGCGCTGCTGCTGTTGGATTTGCTCATCCAATGACCGAATGTGCGCACGCAAAAGCTGATTCTCTCGATGCAGTTTCAATATGGGCAGTACTTGCTGCGCCAGATCACTGGTAGGGTAGGCAATGATGGTATCGAATACGGAGCCGTTTTCCGTGGGGTTGGGTATCGCTGATTGGATATGCCGTAAATGGATGAAGAGCGCTTCGGGTTCTTGCTCACGCAATCGTTGCAGCAGAGGCGTATCATCAGGCTCCATGATGGCAATCAAGGCAGACAGGCCATGAACTGTGTCCCCATCGACCTGTTCCAGCGGGAGCGGTACGAATGGGAAACCATCCTTCGCGAGTTCTTGCTGCAAGTCGTTTATCCAGGTATCGGCCCGATCCGTAAGCAGTACATAACTGACGGATGTCCGTGATCCGTTTTGATTGACCATAGTGATAGGGTTCCTGCGTGTACAATCCCACCTACGGACATCATAACACGCCCCATCCAGCACAGGGTAGCGCTGCCTGCTGAAGTTGTGAAACTCAAACGTACGAAGGGAAATATGGTTTGAATACGGTATGTTTTGGCTCAGGAGCAGCGTCCGATGGTCTGGCAAAATTGGTTCAAATGCAGCCGATCATGCTGGGCGGTGAAGTACGCCATTTCGATGAAGGTCGTCAGGCCGAAGACGCTGTGTCGCGCCGTGCGCTTCCAGGCGTCCGCAGGCAAAGCCCCCAACAGCTTGAGCGTTTTTTCACGCTCTTCTACGAAGCTCGCCGCGACAGAGAACCCCTCTTCGGCACAATCCGGGATGTTCGGACCAGGAGCCTCGGAGGCCACGAGAAATGGGTTGTCATCCGCCAGGATCGTTTCCAATCGCGCGCGATGTTCTGTCGCTTCCACCTCGGCCAGATGGCACAGGATTTGCAGCAGCGACCATTCCTGCGGCAGGGGATGCTGCAACCAGAACTCCGGTTTGACCTGCTTCAAGAAGCCATAAAGTGCACCGATGTTGCCACGTAGCTGTGCAATCACGCCCTCGGCGTGCAATCGGCTCGGTGCGGTGTGTTGCTCCAGTTCCTGCAGAAATCCCTCAAAATCGGCAATTTCGCCGGATTTGTTGTGGTAGGTGTGCAGGCCAACCTGCCTGGCGGGTTCTATGTCGCTGCTCAGGCGGTCTCCCCACATGATCGCCTCATCGGGTTCTACGCCCACGCGCCCCAGGATTTCGGCGTAATAGGCGGGGGAGGGTTTGGAGAAATGCATGTTGTCGGCGCTGGTGATGAGCGCGTAGAGCGACTCATCGAGCGGGAGGCCGCCCCAGGCCATGCGCTGGGATACGGCAGACGCGGGATAGATGGGGTTGGTGGCGATGACCAGCGCGTAGCCTTTGCTGTGCAACCGCCAGATCAACTCCGCCGCACCGTCCACAGGCTTCACGTGAGCTTCCAGGTGTGGATAGCGCGTCTCATAGAAGTGCCGTAGTGCCTCGCGCACCGTCTCCTGAGGCTTTGCGGTCGTTTCGCTCACGTGGCGGATGATGCGCTCGGTGTTGGTTTCGTCGCCGCGCCGCTCCCCACTCAGACGCTTCATCCCCTCGCGAAAGAGGGCCGTTGCATCCACCGAGCCGAAGAAGGGTTCGATGGCTTGCTGCAACGCCTGGAGAAACGCCAATGCAAATGTCCGATCCGGGTTCACGATCAGCGTATTATCCAGGTCGAGCAAGACAGCTTTAATCATCGTCGATGTCGTCCAGTGCCTGCCGGAAGATTTCCAGCCCGGGATTATTGTCGTCCACTGCCCCCACATAGGGGTCTTCGATCACGCTGCCGTCTTTGCGATTGCGTGCCGTCACTTCCAGCCGCCGCCCAAAACCCAGGAATCCGCGTTTGATCGTCAACGTCAATTCCATGTCGGGATCAGCGTTTGCCAGCAGAATATCGGGCACCGGGCAGCGGCTGCAATCGCTGGGCTGCCAGCGCTCGGATTCTGGATTTTGCTTGACGAGACGGCACTCCTGAATGTTGCGCCCGCGATGGAAGTCCTGGTAATAGTGCTTACATTCTTTGCCAGCCGGTGTTCGCATGATTGTCTCGCTTTGGCTTGGTGTTCAGCTTGGGTCGGTACTCAGCCAGCGCTTCGCCGCCGCCGAAAGATCACTGAGGGAACCATATTGTATCGTACAATCCGGCAGCGCTTCCAGGAATTTCATTCCATATGATTTGTGGATCACACGGCTGTCGAAGAGCGCCACGACCCCGCGATCGGTCTTGGTGCGGATCAAGCGCCCGAATCCCTGCCGGAACCGCAGAATTGCGTCGGGCACGGCGTATTGCTGGAAGGGATTGTTATACGTCGCAGAACGAGCCGCGAAGATCGGATCGTTGGGTACAGCGAAGGGCAGCCGCGCGATGACGAGAGCGCTCAAATCATCCCCGGGAATATCCACTCCTTCCCAGAAGCTCCGCGTGCCCAGCAGCACCGCCCGCTCCGTCGTTTTGAAGCTATCCAGCAGCGCCTCGCGGCTGCCCCCCGTCGCCTGGTCATAGACGACGATATTGCCCAGGGCGAGGCGCGCCGAGATGTTGGCGGCTGTTTCGCGTAGCTGGCTGTAACTGGTGAAGAGCGCCAGCACACGTCCATCAAGCGCCGCCGCCAGTTCGACAATGCCTCGTTCGACGGCACGCTGGTAGCCGTTGTCATTGGGCAGTGGCACATCGTCAGGCACATAGATCAATGTCGATGTTCGATAGTCGAATGGTGATCCCAGCGCTAGCTCTTCTACATCTTCGGCGTAGAGGCGCTCCTTCACGAAGTCGAAGCTTCCCGCACTGCGCAGGGTCGCGCTGGTGAGGATTACGCTGTCTTTTTGCTGCCAGAGATGGGCTTCCATCATGGAGCCGACATGCAGCGGCGCAGCTTGCAGCGATAGGTACTCAATCGAATTGGCGTTGTTGATCCAGTAGATCATGTTCGCCTCTGGGTTGCGCACCAGCGCATCCAGAAGAGCCTGCGTCGCCTGTAGATACGCGGCAGCGGCGGCAATCGCGTGGGTATGATCGTCCAGGCGCGGTACGTCGTATTTGCCCAATTTGGCAATTGCTGCGCTCAATTGCTGCATGGCGCTGGTCACCACTTCGAAGTATTCGCTGAGGGCCTCCCAGGCACCGACGACATTGCCGAACGCGCTATGACCGCGCTTTTTCTCGTCGAGCCGCAGCTTGTACGTACCCTCCGACTTGCTGTCGTAGATGAAGCTGGCGATGGCGTTGAAGAAGGTGCGCACTTCCGCACTCATGCCCGCTACGGCCTGGCTCACGTCCTGCATGAAGGCTTCCAGGCGCAGTACCGTTCGCTCCGGTGCGTGGTCACGGGCACTGCGCAGCAAATCGCCGAAGATTCCTCGGTTGGTGCCCCCCAGATCATTCAGGCGGCGCAGCAGGCTGCTCTGGTCAACGCGCTGGCTCATGCCATGCGTGATGGCGTCTTCCAATTGGTGCGCCTCATCAACGATCAGGTGTTTGAAATCCGGCAGTACGTGGCTTTCAGTCTGTACATCGCGGATCAATAGGGCGTGATTGGCAATGACTAGATGAGCCGCTTCCGCCCGTTTACGCGCTTTATAGTAGGGGCATGTGCCCTTCATAGCGCTCTGGCAGCGATGTGTGGTGCAGCCTTCATCTTCCGCGCTGAGCCGCTTCCAGGTGAAGTGTTCCCCTGCACGCAGATTGATCTCACCGCGATCCCCGCTCTGGCTCTCCTGCAGCCAGATCAGAATCTTGGTCATGGCACGCAGCTCATCCAGATCACCCGGCATACGGCGGCGCATCGCGTCCAGGCGTCGGGGGCAGAGGTAATTGCTGCGCCCCTTCATCACAGTCGCGCGCAGGTCGCTACCCAATGCGGCCTGAATGCCTGGAACGTCTTTATCGAAGAGTTGTTCTTGCAGATTGATCGTATTCGTGGAGATGACGACTCGCTGATTGTTCTGCCATGCCCATTCCAGTGCAGGCAGCAGATAAGCCAGCGATTTGCCTGTCCCTGTGCCCGCTTCGACCATCAAATGTGCTTTTTCGTTGAAGGCCCGTGCGATGGCGCGTGCCATGTCAATCTGCTGCGAGCGGGCTTCGTACTGCGGGAACTGCTCGCGAAAGATACCGTCTTCGGCGAGCTTTGCTGTCAGCGCCTCGGCGTCCACTGGTAACACATCATCCTTCGGCTGCAGCGCTGGAAGCGTTTCCGTCAGGGGTTGGAAGGCCGCGGGAAGAGGCGATTCTGCTGCCACATCACCGCGTTCCTGCACCGCTTCCATTGCATCGCGGAAGAATGTGCCTACTTCCCATGTGAAGCGCTGCGCCGCTTGATTGATCTCTTGCAGCAAGGCCAGGGGCAGTGTCAGCGCCTTCTCCCAGAGATGCCAGTAGAGGATCGCTGTCGCGCGTGCATCATCGAGGGCGCGGTGTGCGTTTTCCAGGTCGATCTGGTAGCCAGCGGCGAGGCTGGTCAGGTTATAGCGCGGCGCACGTGGCAGCAGCAGTGAAGCGATTTCGTAGGTGTCCAGTGGTAGATTCTGCTGGAGTGCCCCGAAGCGGCGCATGAAACCAACATCGAAGGCTGCATTGTGCGCAATCACAGGTGCATCGCCGATGAAAGCGCGAATATCTGGCAGAATTTGAGGCAGGGTAGGGGCATTGCGCAGATCATCCTGGTGAATGCCCGTGATGTAGGTGGTTTCGGTTGGGATGACGAAGCCGGGGTTGATCAGGACACTGTATTCTTCCAGGATTTCCCCATCCCGCAGCTTGACCGCGCCAATCTCAATAATCGAATCATTTTCAATATCTAAACCAGTTGTTTCCAGATCGAGCGCGACCAACTCTCCGCGCATGAGTACTCCTGTTCCGTCGATTGCAGGGTGTTCCGTATTAAGAATAGCAGTATATCACAGCCGCAAAAGAAAAACCCCCATCAGACTCGACGGGGGTTGTGACCATTCTGCGAGGATGTCACTCGGCCTCGGTGGCCTCTGCTGTTGCCTCAGGCACTTCAGTGCTTTCGGCGGCGGGTTCCGGCGTCGTCTCCGGTTGGGCAGCCAGCGCTGCGACCGCAGCATCGAATTCTGCCAGCAACTCTTCCTGGAAATTATCCAGTTCGCGTTCGTCCAGCGCAATGAAGCCCAGATTGTCGATGGTCGAGTAGTTCGCGTCCTGGAAAATCGTCCAGACCACGGCCTGTGTCTCGGGGGCAGCCAGCGCTGCGTAGTTCACCAGCATGGTCGTTTCCCGCGCGAGGGGATAACTGCCATCCTCGATGGTCTCCAGGCTCGGTACAACGCAGCCGTCTCCGGCATCGACGGCCACAAGCTGCACGTTCTGCTGCTCATTTTCTAGCACGCGCTGGTAATCGACCCAGTTCATGTAGGTCAATGCGCCAGGGACGTTTGCGGTTGCAGCGGCACGATACAGCGCATCGAAATCCTGCTCGGTATCCAGGCGGACGGGCAGCGGCGCACCGCCTTCCGGCGGAGTCAGCAGGATGTCAGTGAGGATGCTGCTCTGCCCGATGCCGAAGAGCGTCATGTCCTGGTCGGGCATGGCTTCGCTCACCTGGTTCCAGTTGGTGATGGTATCCGTCGCCGGGGCACCCCAGAGGGTCGCGATCTGCTCGGTCGTCAGGCAGGAAGTATACGAATCACCCGCGTTGCTCAAGAGCACAGTCGCCTGGAAACCGATCGAAGTCTGGTAGCTATCGACGTTGTTCTGGTCGCAGAGGGCTTGCTGCTCTTCCGTGAGGGAACCATCCCCTTGCACGAAGAGAATTTCCAGTTCGCCGTTGCAGAACGCCGTGATGCCCGCACTCGTCCCGGCGAAATCCGTATTGACAGTGAAGCCTTCTCGATTGGCAGTCAAGCGCTGCGACGCTGAATCCGCGATGCGGAAGGCGGTGGGTACGCCGCCGACGTTCACTGTGCCCGCCAGCGTGGGCGAGATTTCGTAGGTCGGTTCTACGGCGCTGAAGGGATTCTCCTCCTCGCCTTCGACCACAGCTCGGTTGAGTTCGTAGGTTTCCGGCGTAAGGGCGGTGAAACCTTCGCCCTGCACGATTTCTGTGCTGGCTTCGTCGGTGATGTAGTTCAGCAGCGTGTCCATGTTCGGCTGCCTGCTGCGGTTCATGTAGACGAAGAGCGGGGCAGCCGGGTACGTTTCCGCTTCGATCGTCTCAATCGAGGGGGTCACGCAATTGCTGGCGTTGCCGCTGAACGTGACAGGCACCAGTCGCAGCGCGTCGCCAGCTTCCTCGGCGGATTGCAGCGAGACCACTCCCAGGGCACCCGGTGTATTGCTGACAGTCTCGACAATTTCTGCCTCCTCTGCGAGCGTCAGGTCACTGCGCAGGCCGACTCCGGGTACGACCTCATCCAGGCTGAAGTACAGCGTCGTATCCTGTGGCGGCGTCAACAGGCTGATCGCAGGCGAGTCATCAGCTTCGGCAGTCGCTTCCGGGGTCACTTCGGCGGGGGGCTGCTGCGATGCTTCCTCCGCGAAGGTGATCTGCCCCCACTGCGTGATCTGTCCGGCACTGCTGGGTGCGAAGAGTTCGTTGATATTCTGCGCTGATAGGCAGGAGATGAACTCGTCCCCCGCGTTCGCTACAAAGGCCAACGCCTGGTAGCCGACCAGTAGTTCGAGGTATTCAACCTCTGCTTCACGGCAGGCAGCGTCTTCTGCCTGTGTGATGGGGCGGCTCGAAGTGACCACTTCGGCCTCTCCCGCGCAGAAGCGCTCGAAGCCCGCCTCAGTACCCGTCGTGTTGAAGTCATATTGCTGATCACTGCCGCTGGCTGCAAGAAGTGCCTGCAGCAGCGGATTGACGACCCCTGACCCCACGACACGCACCGGGCCATCGGTGGTGGCTTCGGCGGGTTCGTCCGTGACTTCCGGCGCAGGCTCGGCGGCTTCCTGTGTCGCTTCGGGGGCCGCAGTCGGCGCTACCTCAGTCACTTCGGGTGTCGTTTCCGGCGCTGTATCAGCCGTTTCAGCAGTGGCTTCCGCGGGCGCTTCTTCAGTTGATTCCTGAGCAAAAATCGTTATTGTGGTGAGGAAAAGCGCAAGCAGGATTAGAATCCGGCTGCCGCGCAGGAAGGTTTTCATTCCAATGCTCCTTATAGGATGAAGGCGTATACTCGTCGTGCAATCGGCATAGGATTGTACTTTGACGTGTTTGATTGTAAAGCGGAAGTTTACGGGAGCCGTGACCGATGGCGCAGTCCGAAATGAGCATCTACGATATGATTGGCGGTGCAGACACGCTCTGGCAATTGGTAGATCTATTCTATACGAAGGTGGAAGCAGACGCTGAACTGCGAGCGATTTTCCCTGAAGACCTGGAGCCGGGGAAGCAGTGGCAGTACCTTTTCCTCGTGCAATATTGGGGTGGCCCGACCGAATACGCTGCGGAGCGAGGGCATCCTCGCCTACGGATGCGACACGCGCCATTCCCGATTTCGCCCGCGTTGAAAGACCGCTGGGTCATGCATATGCATGCCGCAATTGATGAAGTGGGCATCCAGGAGCCAGCGCGTTCGGTGATGCGCGAGTACTTCCGGCGTGGCGCAGACGTGATGGTCAATCGCTATTGAGGGGGTACTCTTCAAACGCTTCCGCCGTCCAGGGCAGAACCGGCTTGAAGAAATGTTCATAGATAGCCTCTGCGTAGGCGCGAATCTCGTACTGGGCATCGCGTGCCCTGCGCAGCTTCAGGAAGTGCATCAAGTTGTGTGCATCCTGCTTGACCACGCCGATGTAGTAGACGCTGAACCCCGGCAGGAAGAGCCGGGCTTGTTCCCGCGCAACGCCTTGACCCAACGCCTTTTCGTACAGCCGAAATCCCGCCTCATAGTGCTGGATCAACTCTGCCGTCAAGCCTCGGTTGACCTCTTCCAGGGCTTCGCCTTCGCTGGCCTGTTTGTTGTCGCTGGCCTGCAAGCGCCAGATTTGTGGCACGTAGAAATCATTTTCCTCGAACGGTGTGTAGCGACCGGATTGCATGTTCAGGTTGATCGTGCGATGGCGAACCCACTGCCACCATGTGAGCAACGGGGCACGTACCCGAAACTTGAACTCCACCATTTCGAAGGGGCTGGTGTGGCGATTGCGCAACAGGTAGAAGAGCAGCTTCTTGTCGCGCTCCTCACCCTTGCTTTCGCCCAGGAAACTGACGCGGGCGGCGTTGACAATCGCCAGATCGCCGGAGACTTCCGAAGCCGGGTGCGGCATCAAGTCCACCAGTTCGACCCAGCCTTTATCCAGCACTGCAATGCGTTTTCCTAGCAGCCCCACGTCCGCCATAGCTTCCCTCGCTGTCGTTGTGTCATGGGGGCAGTATAGCCCGGAAAGTGGGTTTCTGCAGGCGGCGCATCGCTCAATTGCTGATGAATTGGAGGGCGAGGCGCACGCGCTCTTCGGTATCCTCCGGGGCGTCTTGCGGCAGGGATTGAATGGCCGTCTGTGCTTCTACGACGCTGAAACCCAGGGCAACCAGCGCGTCCATCACATCGCTGTTCACATCTTCGAAGCCCCCCGCCGGAACGGCATCCAGCCCCACCGGGAGCTTATCTTTCAACTCGAACATGATCTTCTGGGCGGTCTTCTTACCCACCCCGGGGACGCGAGTCAGCAGTTCGGTGCGCTCGCTGCTGACGGCGTTGCGCAAATTATCCAGGCTCAACGTGCTGAGAATCGCCAGCGCCATCTTCGGGCCGACCCCGTTGATCTTGATGAGTGTGTCGAACAACTCTCGTTCCTGCACACTGCTGAAGCCGAAGAGCGTCAACGCATCTTCGCGTACGATCAACCGCGTATGAAGATAGGCTTCGTCCCCTTCGCGGCACTGTTCCAGCGCCATGCGCGTGGCGAATAGTTCAACCCCCACGCCACCCACATCGATGACCACGAGGTCCTGGCTGGTGACGGCCACAATTCCACGAATACTCGCAATCATCGCAACTTATTCCAGGTAGCTTGTTGTATGCCCAATGTGAATATCTGTGATGGCTACTGCCAGCGCGTCAGCAGCATCATCTGGCCTGGGGATGCTGTCCAGATTCAGCAGCATGCGCACCATCTCTTGCATCTGTGTCTTATCTGCGCCGCCGTAACCAGAAATCGACTGTTTGATCTGGTTGGGCTTATATTCGTTGATCGGAACCCCGGCTTTTTGTAGCGCCAGCAGGATCACGCCGCGTGCCTGAGAAACGGTGATGGCCGTCGTCACGTTCTTGGCGAAGAACAATTCCTCAACCCCAGCGCGGTCCGGCTGGTAGACCTCAATCAAACTGGTGAGGTCATCGAAGATGGTTTGCAGACGCTCCGGCATCGGTGTTCTGGCCGGGGTGCGGATGACGCCATAGTGTACCGTCTCCAGCGAACCGTCGTTGTGTTCGCGTACCAGCCCGAACCCCACAATTGCCGTACCCGGATCAATTCCCAGTGAGAGCATCAGGCGGTCTCGAATGCTGCCAACGCGCCTTCAGTGATGCTCAGGTTCGAGGAAACACTCTGCACATCGTCCAGCTCTTCCAGCTTCTCCATGATGCGCAGGTTCTGCACGGCGATTTTGTCGCTGACATCGAGTTCATTCTGCGGGAACCAGCGTAGCTCGGCGTCGTCAATCCCGTAGCCCGCGTCACGCAGTTCCTGCTCGACTGCGCCGAAGGCATCACGCGGGGTATAGACAGCGATGATGCCATCTTCGTCCACGACATCTTCCGCACCAGCTTCTGCAGCCACCAGGAATACCTCGTCAAAGTCGATTTCCTGGCCTTCTTCCCGCTTGAGCGTGATGTACCCCTTCAGGTCAAACTGCCAGGAGACAGCGCCGTTCTGGGCGAGGTTGCCGCCGTACTTGTTGAAAACGGCCTTGACGCCTGCCAGTGCACGGTTCTTGTTATCCGTGATGACTTCAATCATGAAGGCGACCCCTTCGGTGCCGTACCCTTCATAGGTCAGTTCAAAGACTTCCCCGCCATCCAGTTCACCCGTGCCCCGCTTGATGGCGCGGTCGATGTTGTCTTTGGGCATGTTGGCTTCTTTGGCCTTGCCCACTGCCAGCTTCAGCTTGGGGTTCGAGTCTTCATCCCCGCCGCCTTCGCGGGCTGCAATGGTGATGTCGCGTGCGAGCCGCGTGAAAATTTTAGCGCGTTTGGCGTCTTCGGCACCCTTCTTGCGCTTGATATTGGCCCACTTACTGTGCCCAGCCATTGGTATACTCCATTACTATGGATCATTTCTCCCTTGGAATGTGTCGTCATTATACCGCAACATGGCAGCGTCTAGGTAGGCTGCACACTGTATGCTATACTTTCGCCGCTTTGAACGTGTGTGAGACGGTATTGTGGCTGCTACGATTACGCAAGAGACGAAATCTATTGCAACTGGCAAGCGGATGATCCGTACAGCCTGGGTGATTCTGTTCCTTTCGTTCCTGTTGTTATGCAGTTCAACCCTGGCTGTGACCGGCGGCGTGTATTATTTCTTCTTCCAATCGACTGTTGCAATGCAAACGACGGTGCAGGTGAGCCGAGGCACCGCCGGTTTGATCGCGGCAGATTTTTCCGAACAAATCATCCGGGATGAACCGCGTTTCTTGCAGACATTCCCCTACACTGTGAGCACCGATGCACAGTCACAGGCGGTGCTCACCCTGCAAATGGTGGATGACGGGGAGGCTCCCCCGATCCTGACCATGATTACGCTGCATAACAGTTCGTCTATCACCATGCAGCGTGCCTTCCGCCCACGATACGAATGGTCAAATGGCTACTACCTCGCGGAGCTGGGTGATTTGCAGGGGGATGTTTCGGTATTTGTCTCGCAGGCCGCCGACCGCCCGTTCCGCCTGGAATTTCGCACGCGAGACGGTGTGCGCATCCTGATTGACGATCCCGGCCAGTACAACATCGAGCGTAGCGACACCCGAACCCGCCTCACCACGTTGGAGGGGCGTGCAGTTCTGGTTTCGCCCAGTGCGGAAGCGAGTAAGCTGGTGACGCCGGGCAACGCCGGAGTCTATATCCAGGATCGTCCGGAACCGATTCTAGTCCAGAGTCCGCGCAATTTGCTGGAGCACGGCCTCTTCGCCTTCGAGGGCACGGTGCGCTGGGGCTGTGCGAACGACTATGATTCGCTCCCGGCGGGCGAGTTTTCGACCGATATGTGGCAGGGACGTGCGGCATTGCGCCTGGTTCGCGGCGATGATGCGACCTCGCACGGACAGACGGGCTGCTGGCAGGAATTGGGCGATGATGGGATTCCAGTGGATGAATTCACCTATCTTGAATTGCAGACGAGCTTCTTGATTAATTTCCAGTCGCTGAGCGATTGCGGGGTGGATGGCAGCGAATGTCCCATGATGCTGCGCGTGGATTACGTCGATGTGAACGGCATCGAGCGTGAGTGGATCCACGGCTTCTACTACCGCGACGATCCAAACCCGGCCTATGCCAGTTACCCGCCGCGCTGCACAAGCTGCTTGCAGGATCACGACCAGATCAACGAGAAGGCCTGGTACAGCTATAGCACAGGCAATTTCTTCTCTCTGCTGCCACCGGATATGCGCCCTGCAGTCATCAACCGGGTGATGCTCTACGCATCCGGCCATCAATACGATGTCTTCGTGGGAGAAATGTTGCTGCTGGCGGGCTATGCAGAGGTGGTACCACCCAGCGCCAACCTGACGCCGCCAGAGGGTTAGTCGCTGAAGCCCAACTGCATTTCTCGCAAAGAGCGCCAGCCATCCCGCCCGATGATCAGATGATCGACGAAGTGAATGTCCAGCAATTCACCGGCTGCCACCATCGCGCGAGTCAGTTCGACATCTTCCGGGGACGGGGACGGGTCGCCTGATGGGTGATTGTGTGCCAGGATGATGGCGGGGCTGTTGCGTGTGATAGCCTCCCGGTAGATTTCCGAAATACGCAGCACCGATGTGTTGACTGTTCCAATGTAGACGGTATGGATTGCGAGCAGTTGGCGGGCGCTATCCAGCAGGATCACGCGAACCTGTTCTTGCCCCAGGTGGCTCATATCCTGCACGAGCTGCGCGGCTACTGCTGCATTCGTGATGCGCGGTCTCTTTTCGCCTTGTACAGCCCCGGCACGCCTTCCCAATTCCAGCGCGGCTACAATCTGTGCGGCTTTGGCGCGACCCAGCCCATGAAGTTGAGTCAATTCCGCCGCGCTGACTCGTACCAACCCCGGAAGACCTTCATACTGAGCCAGGATTCGTCCCGCCAGTTGCAAGGCGTTCTCTCTGGTTGTTCCGCTACGCAAGATAATCGCCAGCAGTTCGGTCGTAGAGAGAGCCGCTGCTCCCTGCGCCAGCAGCCTTTCGCGCGGACGCTCGTCATCTGGCAACTGTTGGATGGTGTAGTTGCTATCGGATGCCATTCGCTGCTCATAAGTTGATTGAACTTGATGAGAGTGTAGCATGACTTGTGTCTTCGTGGCCCTTTGTTATACTGATTTTGCCTTGATCGGGTGCAGGTAACCGTTGTCTTGAAGCCTTTATGGAAAGAAGCCTACCTTGGGTAACAATTTACTGAATATCGCGATGATTTACGGCGT
This sequence comes from uncultured Anaerolineaceae bacterium, assembly GCA_964549915.1. Lineage (GTDB taxonomy): Bacteria > Chloroflexota > Anaerolineae > Aggregatilineales > Phototrophicaceae > JAUZRW01. The sequence goes on from CAZJWX010000006.1 coordinate 18,792, forward strand.
CGTCGTATTGGTCGCGTTCTGGGCGGCGATGGTCATCTGGGCGTACCGGGATATGCGGGCACGCTCTCGCGATCCACTGGCGCAGATCTTCGCGGCGGCGGCTGTCGCCTTGCTGATGATTCCCGGTCTGTTCGTCTACATCATGCTGCGCCCGCGCGAGACGCTCTCAGAAGCGTATGAGCGCTCTCTGGAGGAGGAGGCGCTGCTGCAGGAGATCGAAGAGAAACCGACTTGCCCGGGTTGTGGGCAGCGCGTGAACGAAGACTGGCAGGCATGCCCCTATTGCCATACCCGCCTGAAGAAGCTCTGCTTGCATTGCGATTCGCTCCTGGAATTGAGCTGGAATCTTTGCCCGTACTGCGCGACCGACCAGACGCGCTACCAGCCTGATGCCCAGGCCGTCAGTGCGTCGCGGCATGTGGATCGCGTCGTCGCGGAGCCGCCGCCTTCCATCCCGGATAAGTGGCTGGCTTCGTCGAACAATCCCCCGCCTGAGTATCCCCAGTACATCGACGACGAGCCTTAAGGCAAAGAAAAGGGCGCGGCGGTCACCCACCTGCGCCTCTTTCGTCGTGTCACATGTGCGCTCAGATTTCGCCGGCCTCGCCGATGCGGTGAACTTTGAGCAGGTTGGTCTGCCCCGCAACGCCGAAGGGAACCCCTGCAATGATGACGACAATATCGCCCCGGTGCACGAGTTTGGCGTCGTGTGCGGCGCGGATTGTGCTGCTGATCATCTCGTCAATGGTGTTGAATTCTGGCACGAGCAGCGGCTGCACGCCCCAGACCAGCGCCATGCGGCGGTAGGTCTTCTCATTCGGGGTCATGCACAGAATCGGCGTTTGCGGACGTTCCTTCGCCACGCGCTGCGCCGTATACCCGGACATCGTTGTCGTGATGATGGCGGTGGGCTTCAAGGCTTCTGAGATGTGGAACGTCGCCTCGCCGATGACGTTCGAGATGCCTTCTACACCTTCTGTTTGATCGGTGTGGAATTCCGTCACAGGGGTACGGCTGTCCCAGATGTGCTCTTCTGCCGTGCGTGCGATGTTCGCCATGACTTCGACAGCTCGCACCGGATACGATCCTGCCGCGCTCTCAGCGCTGAGCATTACCGCGTCGGTACCGTCAATGATCGCGTTGTAGACATCGCTGGCTTCAGCGCGTGTCGGACGGGGATTCTGCGTCATCGACTCGAGCATCTGTGTGGCGGTGATGACGGGTTTTGCGGTGCGGTTACAGAGCTTGATGATTCGTTTTTGCTCAAACGGCACGCGCTCCGCCGGCGTCTCAACGCCCAGGTCACCACGAGCCACCATGATGCCCTCGCAGACATCGACGATCTCTTCGATGTTTTCCAGCGCCTCGCGCATCTCGATTTTGGCGATGATGGCCGCATCTCCACCGAAGAAATTGATCATCCAGCGCAATTGGCGGATGTCGTCCGCGCTGCGCACAAAGGACATGGCGATGTAATCGGCCTTCTTCTTCAGGGCGAACTCGATGTCGCTTTTGTCCTTTTCGGTGATTGCCGAGAGCGTCAATTTGGCGTTTGGGGCACTAACGCCCTTACGCGACTTCAGCGGCCCTCCGATGCGCACCCGGCATTTCAGCGTGCGCGCTGACGCGTCCATGACTTCCAGTTGTAGGTTGCCGTCATCCAGCAGGAGCCAGGTTCCCGGCGAGATATCCTGCACGAATTCAGGGTGGGGGAGCGAGATGACTCCCTTTTCCCCCGGTACATCGTCAATGGTGAGTGTGATTTCGTCGCCTTCTTCCAACATCAACGGCTCGTCCGCTACCGTGCCGATGCGGATTTTGGGACCCTGGATATCGCACAGAATGGCGACCACGGCACCTTCTTCGGCGGCAATTTCACGCACCATGTCAATGACTTTGCCGTGCGTATCCTGGTCGCCATGCGAGAAGTTGATGCGTGCAACGTTCATGCCCGCCTGGATCATCTGCCGGATTGTGTCCGGGTTGTTGGAAGCCGGGCCAATCGTGGCAACGATCTTTGTATGCTTGGTTTGCAAATCCAGATGCATGGATCAGATGGCCTTCGGTTAGATGTCCATTTTCAAATTGGTGAAGGCCGCGCGCCCTGCATATACAGCGGCATCCCCCAGTTGTTCTTCGATGCGCAGAAGTTGGTTGTATTTGGCAACGCGATCCGTACGCGCGGGAGCACCCGTCTTGATCTGACCACTGTTGAGGGCAACAGCCAGGTCGGCGATGGTGTTGTCTTCTGTTTCGCCGCTGCGGTGGCTGGTGACGACCGTCATATTGTGACGCTGCGAAAGCTGGGCGGCGGCAAAGGCTTCGGTCAGCGATCCAATCTGGTTCACCTTGAAGAGCAGGGAGTTGGCGGCTTTTTCGCGGATGGCGCGTTTGACCTTTTCCACATTGGTCACGAGCAGGTCATCGCCCACGACCTGCACCCGGTCGCCAATCCTGGCGACCAGTTTCGCCCAATTTTCCCAGTCATTTTCATCCAGGCCGTCTTCCAATGAGATGATCGGATAGCGATCACACCAATCCGCCCAGAAATCGACCATCTCTGCCCCGGTCAATTCCTTGCCTTCGATCTCCAGCTTGTACTTACCATCCTCGAAGATTTCCGACGTTGCTGGGTCGAGGGCGATGAAGATCTCGTCTCCGGCCTTGTAGCCAGCTTTCTCGATGGCTTCCATGATGACATCCAGCGCACCCTGGTTGCTGCCCAGGCTGGGTGCGAAGCCGCCTTCGTCGCCGACGGTGGTTGAGTGGCCCTTGTCGTGCAGTACTTTCTTCAGTGTCTGGTAGATTTCCACACCCCAGCGCAGCGCTTCGCGGAAAGTCGGCGCGCCGACGGGCATTACCATGAATTCCTGGAAATCGGTGCTGCCGACGGCGTGCTTGCCGCCGTTCATGATGTTCATCATCGGCACGGGCAGGATGTGGGCATGAGCGCCACCGAGGTATTGATACAGCGGCATTCCGGCGCTCTGTGCAGCGGCATGTGCCACCGCCATCGACACGCCGAGGATGGCGTTCGCGCCCAGCTTGCCCTTGTTCCTGGTACCGTCAATTTCCAGCATCACATCGTCAATCAGCTTCTGTTCGTAGGCATCGTAGCCGATCAGTTCTTCTGCGAGGACATCATTCACGGAGTCCACTGCTTGCAGCACGCCTTTGCCGCCGTAGCGCTCTTTGTCGCCATCGCGTAGTTCGACGGCCTCATGTTCGCCGGTAGAAGCGCCGCTGGGGACAATCGCTCGCCCGAACGCGCCATCTTCCAGGTAAACTTCAACTTCAACGGTCGGGTTCCCTCGCGAATCCAGGACTTCACGGCCAAAGATATTCTCGATGATAGACATGTAAGGATCCTCCACATTGGTTAGTGTCTGCCGAATGGCAGTTGGTTCCCGCCAAAAAACCGTTCGTAGTGTACTGAATATCCGCTAAATCCACCAGCACAGCGCGTGAATTCCTGCCAAACATCGCGTAAAATAGAAGAACGTCAGCAATATTCTGGGGAAATTCGCATGAGCAAGCAGCGTACAGTCTATCTGGATTATTCTGCGACCACGCCAACCGACCCGCGCGTGGTGGAAGCGATGCTGCCATACTTCACAGAAGTTTACGGCAACGCCTCGTCCGCGCACAGCTTCGGGCGAAAGGCCGAAGCCGCGATTGAGAAGGCACGCATGACGGTTGCCCGCATCTTGAATTGCACACCATCAGAGGTCATTTTCACCAGCGGTGGTTCAGAGAGTGATAATCTGGCAGTGCGCGGCGCTGCCTGGGCGATTCGCCAACGAGATGGGCGCAAGCATCTGATCACGACGCCGCTGGAACACAGCGCCGTCACCAAGTCCGTCACACAGCTTGTCGATGTGATGGGCTTTCAGCGCACGATCCTCCCGGTCGATTCGCATGGCTTGATCGATGCGGCGGCTCTTGAATCAGCAATTACTGACGATACCAGCTTCGCCAGCGTGATCTATGCCAATAACGAAATCGGCACCGTGCAAGACCTGGCTGCCCTGGGAAAGATTGCGCGGGCGCACAACGTCCTCTTTCACACGGATGCGGTGCAGGCTGCGGGACAGTTGCCGTTAGATGTACAGGCGCTCCAGGTCGATTTGCTGAGCCTTTCGGGGCATAAATTCTATGGCCCTAAGGGGGTCGGTGCCCTGTATGTACGCGACGGGGTGGATTTGCTGCCAAGCCAGAGCGGTGGCAGCCATGAGAATGCACGGCGCGCGGGGACGCACAATACACCCTTCATCGTGGGGTTAGCGAAAGCGTTGGAGCTGGCTTACGAAGAACACGAAGAGCGGATCGGGCGGCTGAACCATTTGCGGACGATGCTGATTGGCGAAGTCCTGGAGCGTGTACCACAGGCGCAACTGAGCGGGCATCCGCAGCGACGGCTGCCCTCGCATGCGAGCTTCATCTTTGAAGGCATTGAGGCGAATAAGCTGATCATGCACCTGGATATGCGCGGCGTGGCTGCGAGCAGCGCATCGGCTTGTAAAACCGGAAATCCTGAACCATCTGGCGTGCTGCTGGCGCTTGGCGCTTCGCGTAGTCAGGCATCTGGGAGCTTACGCTGCACATTGAGCCATCACACGACCGAAGATGAGATCGCATATGCCGTTGACGCGATTGCCGAATCGGTGGCTGCGCTCTACAAATTGCAGAAGTCACTCGCAAATTGAGGAGAAACACGAGGAAATCTAGTGAGCAATGCAGATACGCGCGTCGTCGTTGCAATGAGCGGCGGGGTGGATAGCTCGGTGGCGGCGGCGCTGCTGGTTGAAAAGGGGTATGAAGTCATCGGTATGATGATGCGACTCTGGTCGGATGAAGCGATGGGCGGGGCGGAGCACAACCGCTGCTGCACGCCCGAACAGATGGCGGATGCACGCCGAATCGCTGATCACCTGGGGATTCCGTTCTACGTGCTCGATACGAAGGATGTCTTCCGGGCGACGGTGGTGCAGTTCTTCATCGACCAACATCGGGAAGGCGTCACGCCCAATCCTTGCATGGAATGCAACCGCCACATTCGCTTCGAGTACCTGCTGCAAAATGCACTGGCACTGGGCGCTGACTATCTGGCGACAGGGCATTATGCGCGAATCCACCAGGGCGCTGATGGAAAATTCTTGCTGAAGACCGGGATCGACGAGCGCAAAGATCAGAGCTACGTATTGAGCGTGATGGGGCAGGACGAGCTTTCGCACACCTTCTTCCCGGTCGGCGAATTCCCCAAGTCCGAAGTGCGTGAACTGGCGGCACGCTTTGGCCTGAACGTCGAGAGCAAGAAGGACAGCCAGGATTTGTGTTTCCTGGGGAAGAACGATTACCGCGATTTCCTGGAAGTGCATGCGCCAGAAATCATGCAGCCTGGGCCGATTGTGTTGAAGAACGGGGAGCAGATTGGTACGCACGAAGGGCTGGCGAAGTACACAATCGGGCAGCGTAAAGGTCTCGGCGTCAGCTATGCGGAACCGCTGTATGTGCTGGGGAAGAACCCCTACCGCAATGCGCTGATCGTTGGCACGAAGGGCCAGCTTGGACGCACGGAACTCACTGCGAAGCGCGTCAACTGGGTGAGCGGTGAAGTTCCACATGAGCCGTTCCGCGCCGGGATTAAGATTCGCTACAAGGCCACGGCGCAGCCCGGGCTGGTGACACCCCTTGGTGAGGATCGCCTGCACGTGCAGTTTGATGAGCCGCTGCGCGACATCACGCCGGGGCAGGGCGCTGTGATCTATGATGGCGATATTTGCCTGGGTGGGGGCATCATCGAGAAGCAGCCGGAAAAAGAGGCGGTGATCGCATCGCTTTGATGATGGATGAGGTGCGGATGCCTCATCCTGCCTCTACAACTCACCAACCGAAGATGGCTGCTGCGACGCTCTCGCGGAAGAAGAGCACGATGATCGTGGCGATGATGATGTATGGCCCATATGGAATCGCTGAGAACATGCGGTATTGCCCACTCAGGAAGCGTTTGGCGACCAGGTAAATCACCGCACCCAGCGCACCGAGGAAGACCGTGATGAACATCGCCAGGAATGCCCCCAGGAAGCCCAGAAGCGCCCCGCAAACGGTCATCAACCGCACATCCCCGAAACCGAAGGCCACCTCATTGATTTCTTCGCCGCGCTGTCGCTCCATCAATTTGACGAAGCCGACGCCGCCCAGGTAGATCGCGTAGAATACCCCGAAACCGAATGCTGCACCTGCAAGGGCATCCGCAATGGGCGGTGCTGGCCTTGGTACCAGCAGGGCATCCAGCAGGGCCACGGCCAGCGCAGGCCAGGTGACAATGGAGTAGATCATGCGTAATTCGATGTCGATCACCAGGATCAACAGCAAGAATGTCAGATGTACCCAATAGAAGACCAGTTGAATCGCTGTCATGCCCTCCATGCCCCGCGTGGCGAAGACTGCCAGCAGCATTAAACCAATGGCCGCGATTTCCGTCAGTGGATAGCGCCAGCCCGGGTCATCGCGTTCCAGGTGCGGTCGCTTGTGTGCCTCGTCCGGATCAGGATTCTGGGGTGAGCGCAGGCCGAAGAGAAACGCTGTGATTCCCAGCCATGCCAGGAGGGGACGCCGGGTTCCGTCAGGGTACGTCGGCCACCAAAGCCCGCGACGGTAGGGCAGCTCATCTGCCAGGACGTTGACGAGAACCCCTGCTGCGAGGCCGTAGACAATAGCAAAAATAGCAGCAATCATGAACAAATCCTCACAGTCAGGGTGCAGGGGTGATGATCGGCGCCGGAGGCAGCAGCGTGACCGACACGGCTAGCAACATAGCAACAGCGAGCGCAGCGGCCAGCACAATCGCGACACGTTGTGCTCGGCTTGTTGTGGGCAATGCCTGGCCTGGCTCATTGTCGAAGAGCAACTCGACAGGAAGCACCTCACCATCGGCGATTTGCCAGGCTTGCAACCGACTGTTGCCATGTCGCCGGCTGATGATGACGTGTGTGAGGGTCGGTGTCTGCTGCTGCGCCCGTTGGATGTCTTCCAGCGAAGGAATGGGGTGGCTGCTAGGATGGGAATGGTAGACGGCGAGCGGATGCCAGCCATCTCGGTCAATCTGTTTGAGCGCTCGCAGCAGCCCGATGGGTTCCATCTCGTACTGCGTTTCGGGAGCGCGAGCGCTATTCGCCACCGGATAAACCCCTCGCACAACGGAATCCGCACCTGCGAGCAAACCACAGCATTCCTCCGGCGCTGCCTCGCGTGCCTGCCGGGTGATTTCATCCAGGTGAGGGGTATGGATGCGCAGCGAACGAGTCATCATTCTTATTCGTCTGTTGCTTCGTCTGCCGCCGGGATGCTGAAAGAGATCGACTTGCGATCCTGCGGTGGATTGCGCGTCTCGTAGAACAATTCGCATTCCAGCGTGTAATCCCCTGCCGGGTCTTCGACATTGCGCATGTGCAGCGTGAACTCCATCTCTGCGTGCATCGTCTCGATGATGTTCAGCTCATTCATCACACCGCCATCTGCACTGCGCATGACCAGCAGCAAGTTGGGGCGTTCCTGGAACGCGGTCACCGCAATTTCAACGTGGACGCGAAACCGATCCGGGTAGGGAGTCGCTTCCAGGCGCTCAATGCGGATTTCGTTCTTCGGTCTGGGAACTTTGTTCGGGTCGTTGAAAATGTCAATGTGTGTCATAGGGCGTATTATATCGTTTGCTATGCGGATTGCGTACCCTGGAGTCCGCGCAGGATCACCAGCGCCTCTTCGTAGTCAGCTTCGCTCACGAAGATATGGTCGCGCGTATAGGCTGCGAAGGGCATCAACGAGATACCCGCTTCTGCCAGCGCACGGCTAACCGCCGCCATGAACCCGACCAGGGTCGGTGCCAGTTCGACATCGAAGGTGATGAGGCGGTAGCGAATCTCCGAGACTTCGGCGTCCAGGAAGCGGCGTTGGTACTCGTGATAGTCTTCCTCTTCGAGCATCAGCGTGACTTCGTCTTTGTCAACCAGCAGCGCAGTGAAAGGGTTGTTTGCCTCGGCAACTACGCTGGCAGCCGCCACGACCGCATTCGCAGGCAGCTTGATGAAGCGGTAGAGATATTCGTCACTGTAAAGTTCGGCGTTTTGCAGCGCTTCCGCAACGGTTTGGGCTGGCATGTCTGGCTCCCTCATTCGTCGAATTGGTAGGTGCTCTCCGCATAATAGCGCATCTCGCGGTTGGCGACCTTCTCTTGCAACCACTGCTGCAAGCGCTCGTTTTTGGTTTCCAGGCGGGTTGCTTCGCGCAGCCAGGCGAGAGGATAATTCAGTTTGAGCGCACGCCCGTGAATGATATGTCGGCTGACGCCCGGCGGCAGCAGGGCATCTTCTGATGCCGCCGCGATGATATCTGACGGCGTATAGTGTGGGAAGATGACGACTGCAACGGCATCGGGGTACAGCGACCAGATGTCCGATGGCTCGACGAGTGCGGTGCGGTTCAGCCGGGCGTGTGCGTGGTAGAGGCTCACCAGACTTCGCAGCGTGGCATTGCGCTCCGCAAGCGTTTTGCACTCGCAGTGAATCGCCAACGTCCGACCGTCCTGCAGCAGGATCTGTGCGGCGGCTCCTCGCTCCCAACCGATGTGCAGCCCATCGTCGAAGTGCTTGTGCAATTGATCGACCAGCATCACACGCTCCCACCCGCTGAGGACATGCTTCCAGACACCGAGTTCTACGAAGTCGCTGTGATAGTCCACAACCTGTACCAGGAGATGCTCGTAGCCCAGTGCCCGGAAGCAGTAATGCCGATTGGCACCGTCCAGCAACACGTAGTCGCCATCAGGCGCACGGGCTACGATGGGTGGGTTGGTGAGGTATTCAGCGCGGCGGATGCTTTCGAGCAGTGGCCTGGCACGCTGTTCGTCGTGTGGTTCATGGGGATGAATACGCTCCAACTCGATAATCTGCAAATTGGGAGTCGGGGCATTGATCGTCGTCGTATTCATCGACGCGCTCTGCTTTCTTCTGAGAGTAATTATTGAAAACCTCTTGCAGGGATTGTAGAAATGTTGGATGGTTCAAGAGTCAGTTTCATTTTACGCGACGTTTTGCGGGAGGCAACAGTAAGGATGGGCGCACAAGACCAGGGAGCAGACGCCACCGATTCACGCTGGATCGTGATTCCACGCACTTTGTGTTTTGTCTTCAACGGGGAAGACGTACTACTTATGCAACGCGCGCCACACAAGCGTGTTTTCCCCAATAAGTACAACGGACTCGGTGGGCACATCGAACGGGATGAAGACCCGCTGACGAGCGCGCGCCGCGAGATTCGGGAAGAATGTGGCCTGGACGTGCCAGCGTTGCGGCTGCGCGGTGTGCATAATATCCATGCCGGGGTGCAGAGCGGAATCCTGCTTTTTGTCTTTACAGGGTACAGTGAGAGCCGTGATTTCGTGGACGAAGGGCGCGAAGGGACGCTGCATTGGGTTCCCCGGGCACAACTCGGGAACACCGATCTGGTAGAGGATTTGCCCTTGATTCTGCCGCGTATTCTGGAAATGCCGGAAAATGCATCACCGTACTTCGCGCATGTGAGCTACGACGAAGATGACCAGATTCAGATGCATTTTGTGGAAGGCGCATAGAAAGAGCCTATGAGCGAAGAGAACGTCACGACGACCGAGAATTCGGAGATGGAAGAATATTATCGGCGCACCCGCCGCACGATCATCCCACGCCCGACGACCCCGCTGGGACGCCTGGGCTGTGGTGCGGCGCTGGTCGTCTGGTTCACGATTCTGCTGCTGCCCTTTGCGATGTTCTGGTTGGGTAGCGGGCGCACGATTCGCATTCCGCAAGGCGGCATCCCGGATGCCAGCGATCACCCGCGTCTGGAAGTGCGATTGATCATGGATGCGGATAATCGGGGTCTGCAAATCAAACGAGCGGGCGTTGCACAGCGCGATGATGAGTCTCTCTGCATTCAGGAGAGCGTCTCCTACTTGTTGTGGGAAACGGACGAAGAGAATGCAAACGTCGTCTACTGCCAGTGCTACCAGCGCGAGTCTGCTGATGCTGCCTGGGCGTTGAGTGGGACGACAGACGGTGTTTGCGAGGGGGATGGCTGATGACGGAAGTGGTCTTTTCGGATATTGCCGGGACTGTCGTTGCGGGTAATCCCTGGGATTTTATCCGCCAGCATCCGCTCTATGACCAGGAGCAGGGACGCCGTGAACTGCTCAAATTCATGCCGATTTACATCGGGAGTCGATTGCGTATTATTTCGGATACGACTTTCCGGCATCGCTGGCTGCACCACATGGCGGCCTCATTCGCAGGGTTATCGCGCGATGATCTGCTGACAATCTACCGCGATACGGTGACACAGGCTATGGCGGATGCCTACCAGGAAGACGTGATCGCGCGTTTGCGCCAGCATCAAGAGCATGGTGCCAGAGTGATCCTGGTGACGGGTATGTTCATCGAATTGGCGGAGGCGTTTCGCGATCATCTGGGTATGGATGGCGCGATTGGCTCGCGCATGATCTTCGCGAACGGAGTCGTTACTGGCGAAATCGACGGGGATACCTGCGTGGGGCCGCGCAAGCTGGAATATGTGCGGCGCTATCTGAACCAGGTTGATCCGAAGCTGACAGTGGCAGATTGTTATGGCTATGCCGATAGCTACTCGGATCGGGCGCTGTTGAGGGCTGTCGGGCATGGCGTAGCGACGTATCCCGATGAGCGGATGCGCAGTGTGGCGCTCCAGAATGGCTGGGAGATCATCCCGACTGCGAATTAGTGTTCTATGAGCACGAAGCACTTGTGTCTCGTCATGAATTTCGTTACCCTGTCCATGTGTACTTTTCTGGGCGAATCGTCTAGGAATTATCTTTCATTGTGAGGAGGAATCAATGGCTGCCGTAACCAGTGCTACTTCCGCCAGCGCGCAGCAAGAGGGCCGCCAGACGCTCTGGCTGCGTGACCGCAAGTGGGATCTGATGTTCATCACCTTCAGTGTGATTGTCGTTCCGCTCCCATACCTGATTTATCTCTTCGGGCGTGATACGCTTGGGATCAACGACGACCTTAGCCGCAACATCGTCAACGGCTTCGTTGCAGTGGCCATCGGTGGCCCGCACATGATGTCCACCTTCCTGCGCACCGGGTTGGATAACGGCTTCAAGAGCCAGTACCCCATGCTGATCCGTTCGTCAATCATCATCCCAATCATCGTGATTTCGCTGGCATTCCTGAACCTGGAACTGCTGCTGACCGTCTTCTTCTTCTGGGCGTCGCTGCATGTGCTGCATCAGGTGACGTACATCGTTGAGTTGTACAATCACAAAGAGAACAAGTTTGTCCGTCCCGAGAAACCGAGCGCCGTCAACATGCGTGCTCGTTTGATTGACTATGCGCTGATCCTGACCTGCTTGTTCCCGATTGCGGCTTACAAAATTGCCAACGGCACCTTCGTCATCGGCACCAATGACCTGGGGCAGGTGATCCCGGATTTCTTCGAGCAAACGTGGTTCTTCGTTGCGCTGAGCGCTATTTTTGCAGTGGCACTGGTTGCCTATATGGCCAAGACCTACAACGAAATTCGCACAGGCATCATTAACTGGCCCAAGACGGCCTTCATCGTCATCACGGTGATCGTAGCCTTCTTCACGCCGCTGCTGCCGAATCTGGATACGGCTTTCCAGGGGTTGAACACCTGGCACTCGTTCCAGTATCTCGCCATCACCTTCTACATCATCAAGATTCGCCAGATGTACGGTGATCTGGACCAGAAAGCGCCGTTGGTGGCGCGTTTCAGCGCGCAGACCAAGGACAGCCGCGGCCTCTACCTGTTGAGTGCGCTGATGCTCGGCGGTTCCGCGCTGATCTTCGCTTTTGTCTACATCCTGGCAGGCATCGTGCGCCCGGACATGGGTGTGAACCAGCACTTCGATACCGCGTATTACACGTCGATCCTGGCTTTCCTCTGGATCCACTACTACCACGATCACTTCTTGTTCACAGATTTCGAGTCGCTGGATGACGCCTACCAGCCGCAGCAGATGGTGGCGGCAGGCGACTGACGCGCGGAGCACAATTGGATATTGGAGCAGGGCGAATGCAGATCACATTCGCCCTTTTTGAGTTCTTATTCTTGGGATGTGCTGATGTGCAGTGTGTCGAAATTGGCACTGACCTCAGCAATGACCATGCCGTTTTCAGTATGCCAATCATTCAGGGCAGTGCCATCCACTTCGATGTGGCTAATTTGCTGCCATGTTCCAACCAGTTGTAGCTGGATCATCCGGTAGGGTGGCTGGTACGCGCCCTCCACCCGCCGTTCGATGGTCAGCGAATTGGCCGTCTCGAACATGTGGAAGTGCACCCAGCGGTATTCTCCCTGCTGGTATGCCAACCCCTCTCCGCTGTCCTCGTAGAGCGTCGTGTCTCCCATATCCGTGTAAATGCGCAGGATGAGCGGCTCTACAGCGAGTTCACCCATGTGCTGCATCACAGGCCACATCGGCAGCACGGTGCCAGATTTGACGAACAGTGGCAGGCGATCCAGCGGAGCCTCAACTGTGATGATGCGTCCACCTTCATAGCGCTCGTGCGTGTGGAAGTCGTGCCAATCGCCTTCCGGCAGGTAAACTGTACGGCGCAGCGCGTGCGATTGAACAACGGGCGCGACCAACAGCTTGTCACCAACCAGGTAGCAATCGTCAATATCGCGCAGGTGTGGATTATGCGGCTCCGCAGTGAACAGGGGGCGCACGATGGGCTGGCCTTCGAATGCGCTGAATGCGAAGGCAGTGTAGAGATAGGGCATCAGCCGGTAACGTAGTTCGATGGCTTGGCGAATCGCGCTGGTGTAGGGTTCGCCAAAGCTCCAGGGTTCCTGTCGAGCGCTGCCATAGCCACTGTGGTTGCGGAAGAGCGGCATCAGTGCGCCCAATTGTGTCCAGCGGGTGAGCAGTTCGCCGTCGCTATCCCCGACGAAACCGCCGACATCCGCCCCCGTGAAGGAGACCCCTGAGAGGCCAAGCTGCAAGCAGAGGCTGATCGTGAGTTGCAGATGATCCCAGGTGGAGTGATTATCGCCACCCCAGGCCAGACTATGACGCTGTGCCCCGGCAGCGCCTGCACGTATGATGTTGAACTGGCGTTTGCCAGGACGCTGTGCTTCCAGCGCTGCGTACGAGGCTTGTCCCATCAAGAGGCCGTAGGTATTGTGGTACTCCAGGTGTGTACCACCCCGCCCCTCAACTTCATGCTGAATATAATCGGGCAGGCTGATGGGCTTAGCGCGATCCTGGAACATCAACGGCTCGTTCATGTCGTTCCAGAGGCCATCGACGCCTGCATCCAGCAGCGGTGCGAGTTGTCGTTTCCACCAATCCCGCGCTTTCGGGCTGCTGAAATCCGGGAAGTAACATAGGCCGGGCCAGACGACTCCTGCGGCGATTTCGCCATCCGGGTATTTCAAGAAGACATCTTCGGCAACCCCGGTCTCGTAGCCGCTGTACCCCTCTTTGACCTGCACGCCTGGATCCATGATGGTAACAAGCTTCATGCCCATTTCATGTAACTGATCCGCCAGCCCTTTGAGGTTGCTGAAGGCCTCCTGATCCCAGGTGAAGATGCGGAATTCGTCCATGTAGTGGATGTCGAGGTAAATAGCATCGCAGGGTATCTGTTCTTTGCGCATCGTTTCGGCGATTTGTAGGGCTTCTTCCTGCGTCTCGTAGCTGTAGCGGCACTGATGGTAGCCCAGCGCCCATAATGGCGGCAGCGGCATGCGCCCGGTGATGGTCGTGTACTGTGCCATCACGTCATTGACATCCGCACCAGCGAAGAGATAGTAGTTGAGGTCTCCGGCTTCGGCACTGATGTGGAGCTTGTCCGGCTCTGTTGCGCCCATGTCGAAGTGGCTGCGTGCGGGGTTATCCCACAGGAGGCCATACGTCCCACGATCATGCACGCCCAGATAAAACGAAACACAGTAGTGTACGGGATCATGGCCGCGTTCATAGCCGCCGGGATCCGTGTTCCAGATAGGCACTTGACGACCGCGCAAATTCAGGTGGAAAGCGCGTTCACCCGTGCCATAGCTCGCTTCGGTGGGCTGCATCCGCAGCGACGCCCCTACCTGGCCATCTTCGCGCCAACGTCCGCTCTCGGTGGACGCGAAGACCGTCTCATTGTCGTCATCTGTGCAGGTGATGCGCGTCGTCGCTTTGTCGATGGTGTAATGATAATCGCCAATGGTGACTGCAATGCGTTCGTTGTTCTCGTGGATATGCAGATCAATGGCGGATTCCGCCAGCTCAGGGTCGATGAAGTAGGAGAAGTAATCGCTGAAATCGTTGCTCTCCGGCTGGATGCGCACGCGCATAATCTGAGGAGCGAACCAACGCAGCTCGACAAAGGCATTTTCGCAGACGAGCAGCAGCCCATTGTCGATGATCTCCTGCGTTCGCACCGAGCCGCACTGCATCCAGGGTGGCGGCGGATCAAGCGGCGTTTGCAGGTATTTCGCGTCATATTGGCGGATGATCGCATCGTTTTTCGCGATTGCCGGGTTGCTGATTTGCGTCTCGTGACCGACTTCCTCGCGCTTCTGCGGTTTGTCTGTCATTCGTGCTACCTTTCTCGCAGTGAAAAGGGCGTAGTCAATTGTCTACGCCCGGTACGATAATTTGCTTTGTAGGGTTTGTCATCAGGGAAATGTGCGCTGCGTCCAGGGGATTGGATTCACCGGGACGCCGCTGACCCAGACTTCCCAGTGCAGGTGTGGCCCGGTCACGCGGCCCGTCGATCCGGCTGTGCCAATGACCTGATTGGTGTCAACCGTATCGCCGAGCGAGACGCTGAAACTGGTCAGATGAGCGTAGAGCGTGTAAATACCCCAACCATGATCGATAATGATGGTATTTCCGCGAATATTGAGGGCATCCGCCAGCACCACAACCCCTGACCCCGCTGCGAAGATCGGCGTATTGGGGGCGGAAGCGAAATCTGCGCCGCTGTGGAAGGCGTTCACCGGGCCGCCGTTATACGAGCGCCGTGTTCCAAATGGAGAGTTCATCGCGGCGGCTGCCGGGATGCTGAACAAGTCCGCGTGATAGCGCTCTGGCGTGAAGCGGCTGACGACGCCGCGCAGTATCGTGAACTCGTTGTCTTGCACGGAAGGTGCCAGCAGGTTGGCAGCCTCTGCGCTGACGTTGAGGTTCTGCGTACCATAGGGGCCTGCGCTGATGCGCACATTGAAGGCGAACTCGGTCTGCGTGCCATCCTCGGCAGAGACGAAAATGCTCACGGGATAGACGCCAGCGTCTGTGAAGACTGGAATTCCTACGAGGGCAACATGCTGCTTGCCGTCCGCCTGGGTGACGAAATTCAGTGCCTGTCCCAGGAATTCGCCCGTTATGGTGCTGCCGACCCCGGTTGCCACCTGGAAGACGCCCGTCTCTCCTTCGACGAAAATGAGCGGATCAACCACCAGATTGCTGATCGGCGCAGGTAAATCCAGGGCGGCGGCAGGTGAGTCGTCCAGATTCGGGATGACCAACTGCTGCCCGACGAAGATGCGCGTGGGATCGCTGAGGCCGTTGGCGGAGGCCAATTCGTTGGTAGTCAGTCCGTAGTTGGCCGCGATGCGGAAGAGCGTCTCGCCCGGTTGCACAACATGGATATTGCTGCTGAGGGTCGGTAGATCATTGGCTGCGACAGCAGGGACTTCAGGCGTCGGCAGAATCTCGTCAGGGGCGGATTGGGGCGTTGTTTGAGCCTCTGGCGTGCTGTCGTCTGCTGGCACTTCGCCCGTGATGATCAACTCCTGCCCCGGGTAAATCTGGCTGGCGTTGGCGATGTCGTTACCCGCAAGCAGCGCTTCAACAGAAACGCCGTACAACTGAGCGATCGTGAAGAGCGACTCGCCCGGTTGAACGATGTGTGTCTCTGGCGTCTCGGCGATAGCCTCCTGGGAGGGAACCAGCAGCCGCTGCCCCACCTGGATGCTGCTCACATCGCTGATTCCGTTCAGTTCGGCGAGTTCGGCGGTGGTTGTGCCGTACCGTAGTGCGATCCGAAAGAGATTCTCGCCCCGCTGGACGACATGAATCGTCACACCAGCAGGTGCGGTTTCAGGTGCTTGGGTGGCTTCCTGTGATTGTGCAAGGGGCGCTGCTACCACCAGGAGCGCCGCCAGGGTTGTCAGCAAAATTCGCCGGATCAATCGGCTACCTCGTGAAATTCCAGAACATCGCCCACTTCAACCTTTTGCAAGAGGCTGGGGTGGGCTTCGATGAAGTATTGTGCGGCGGCACCTGGAATGTAGAGCGGACGCCAGGGCTTCGCCAGCTTTTTGTCCACGACTGTACCAGAAGAGTCCACCCAGACAACAGCAATTTCCATGAAGACGAAGAACATGTGAATGGCTGTGTTGATGCGGCTCTCATCATCGCCGACGAAGAGCAGCCCTTCGCCTTCCGGCAGGTTGGCGCGGAACTGCAAACCACGCAACTGGCACCAGAAGCTCTGGCACCAGGTTGCATGGGGCAGCACGATTTCCCCTGTGCGCGTGTTGCGGATGATTCGGTGCTGGCTCATTGCGGAATCGTCAACACCTGCCCGACGAAGATGCGGTTGTAGTTGGTGATGTTATTGGCGTTCGCCAACTGCACCAGGCTCACGTCGAAGCGCAATGAAATGCGGAACAAATTGTCCCCCGGCTGCACAACATAGGTGGTCGGTTGCGGTGGTACTGCGGTCGCTGTGGGCGGGACGACTTGTGTCGGTGCCACTACTGTCGGTCGCGGTTCCGGCGTGCTGAAAGGCAGTTGCAGCCGCTGCCCGACGAAGATGCGGTTGGGGTTGCTGATTCCGTTGAGCTGCACCAGCGTGCCCAGGGTCGTGTTGAAGCGACGTGCGATGTTCAGCAGCGTGTCGCCCGGTTGCACGACGTAAATGCCGTCACCCGGCGTGACCCCACCCGTCGGCGGCGTGGTCGGCGTCAGCGTGACGATTTCCGATGTGGGTGAGGGGGTTTCCGTAGTGGGAACCAACCGCACCGGGATCACCAATCCCTGCCCGGTGAAGATCAAGGCGCTGTCATCCAGGCCATTGGCTTCGACAATTGCTGCAATCGAACTCCCATAGCGCACGGCAAGCTGCCCGACCGTATCGCCCCGGCGAACGGTGTGCACGATACGCCCCGGGAACGGATCGAGGACGCCATCGTCCGCGCCACCGCCGTCCGCGCCACCGCCGTCCGTAGCATCGACTGGCGTTGCGGTGGGCAGGACGCCGCCCGTATCTTCTTCACGGGTAGGCGTGGGGTTGTCCGATGTCGCAGTTGCGGTTGCCGTCGCCGTTGCCGTCGGAGTCGCAGTATCCGGTTCTTGCGTCTCTTCCGTTTCTGTTGCTGTGGCAGTGGGTACTTCTGTTTCCTGCCCCGGTGTTGCTTCCAGTACGGCGTCATCCAGGTACACATAGGTGAATTGTACGGGTTCGCTGACCGTCGTGCGCACGAAGACGGTTACCGTGTCGCTTTTTGCCTCGGCAATCACCGAGTACTGACGGAAGGTATCGTAGAAGATCGCCAGTTCGGAATACTCAACATCATCGCCGAAAGGATCGGTTCCACCTGTAGGGTCGATGCCGACGCGTAGCGCTACCCCGCCGGGGTCTTCGCTGACGCTGAGGTCGTCCAGGTTATTCGAGTGCACATAGCCATAGATGCTGAAACGCAGTTCTGTTCCAGGAGTTACGCCACTGACCTGCTGGTAGATGCCCGCGTCGTGCGTCTCGTAAAACGAGAAATACATCTGAGCGTCTGCACCGCTGCGGATGCGCGGAATGGCACCCTCGGTAGCTGCATTGCTGGATGCCAGATAGCGCGGTTGCGCATTCTGGAAACCAGGATCATCTTCGCTGCGCGAGACGTTCCAGGGCTGCCAACTGCTGGCAACGCTGCGCGGGGTGTTATCGCCGGGGACTGTGCGGAAGCCACTTTCGAAGCCGGGGTTGCTCAATAGATTCTCGCTCTGCGCTTGCCCTCCCAGCGCCATGATCCCGAACAGGAACATGGCGAGCAGGACTCCGCCAATCCTTTGGACTTTCATGTACCAGCCTCCTGGTTCGTTGAATACTTGCGATCCTATACCCACCAGTATAGTTCGCATAATGGAATCTACAAATGTACGAGCATTGATCCTGCTCTGAAGTTGGTATAGAGTATATCGGTCTATCCGTGCTGCGCAATGAGGTGATGTCCAGAGCCGCATCACCCGCCTTCACCACTGGCTCACCAACCCTTATGGCAACAACAGTGATTGGTCTTTGTGAAATCGACCTGTACCTACCGGGTGTGGCTTCCCTTAAGGAGAAGCGCGGTATCCTCAAATCCATGCTGGCCAAGATGCGCAACCAGTTCAATATTGCCAATGCAGAAGTTGGTCATCAGGATGTCTGGCAGTCGGCAACGATTGCCATCACTACAGTGAGCAATTCCAGTAAATTGGCGCACCAGACTCTCCAGGCTGTGATGCAATGGATGGAGAGCCGTTACCCCGATGTGGTCATCACCAATCACACGATGGAGTTCCTGTAGCCAGAAGCGTGAATTGAGCGGATTATCGCCGCATGATGTATAATCTTGCCCGCTTACAAACTATTTCATCTATAGCGAATTGGAGGATCAGCATTGAAACTACATGAGTATCAATCCAAGTTCCGCTTTGCCGAATTCGGGATTCCGATTCCGAAGGGCAAAGTTGCTACGACCCCGGAGGAGGCCCGCGCCATCGCAGAAGAACTCGGTGGCCTCGTCGTCATCAAAGCCCAGGTGCATGTGGGCGGACGCGGCAAGGCTGGCGGTGTGAAGCTCGCCAAGACCCCGGATGAAGCCTACGAACATGCTTCGCAGATCCTTGGAATGGATATCAAGGGACTGACCGTCGAAAAAGTCCTTGTTGACCCGGGTGTGGACATTCAAAAAGAGATTTACCTCGCCGTGACCAACGACCGCGCCGCCGGGAAACCGCTGATCATCGCGTCAGCAGAAGGCGGCATGGAAATCGAAGAATTGGCGCACACCAATCCCGATGCCATCGTCCGCGAACACGTTGACCCCATCTGGGGGCTGCACGCCTACCAGGCCAATTCCATCGCCAGCCGCATGAACCTCCCTGCCGAACAATGGCGTCCCTTCGTGAAAATCGTGCAGCAATTGTACCGCTGCTATGCCGAAAGTGATGCAGAATTGGCGGAGATCAACCCGCTGGTGGTGCAGGGGGACAACAGTCTGATCGCTGTGGATGGCAAGGTCATCATTGATGACAGCGCCCTGCCGCGGCAGCCGAAGTTGGCTGAGATGAAAGATACGGCAGAAGAATCTGAAGCCGAGCAGAAGGCGACCGAGGTCGGTATCAGCTATATCAAGCTCGATGGACAGATTGGCTGCATGGTCAATGGGGCGGGTCTGGCGATGACCACGATGGACATGACCAACCTCTACGGCGAAGGCACCTTCGGCCCCGCTAACTTCCTGGATATTGGTGGTGGTGCTGGCCCGGAAAAAGTCTCCGCCGCGCTGGAAATCATCCTCTCTGATCCCAACGTGAAAGTGGTGCTCATCAACATCTTCGGCGGTATCACGCGCTGCGATGACGTGGCCAATGGCTTCTTGCAGGCCTATGAGCAGGTGAAGCCCAGCGTGCCGATTGTGATGCGCTTGCAGGGCACCAATGCCACCGAAGGTCGCGAGATCATTGATAACGCCGATGTTCCCAACTTACACTCAGCAGAAACTCTGACCGACGCCGCACAGAAGGCCGTCGCTCTGGCGAAGGAGGCAGCGCAGTAATGGCAATCCTGGCGAACAAAGACACCAAGGTTATTGTACAGGGCATCACCGGGCGACAGGCCAGCTTTCACACGGCACTGATGATGGAATATGGTACCCAGGTCGTCGGAGGTGTGGTTCCGGGTAAGGGTGGACAGTGGTTCAACGAAACAGTGCCGATTTTTGATACGGTACACGCTGCTGTAGAAGCGACAGGCGCAACCGCTTCGATGGTCATGGTTCCGCCTGCCTTCGCGCCGGATTCGATGATCGAAGCGGTGGACGCGGGGATTGAACTCATCATCTGCCTGACGGAGCACATCCCGGTGCGCGATATGATGCGCGTTTACAACCACGTCAAAGAAAACGACGCCCGCCTGATTGGCCCCAACTGCCCCGGCATCCTCGTCCCGGGACAGATGAAGATCGGCATCATCCCTACCATGATCGCCAAGCCGGGGAATGTCGGTGTGGTTTCGAAATCCGGCACGCTGACCTACGAGACGGCCTTCGCCCTGATGAATGCGGGCATGGGGCAGTCCACCATCGTCGGTATCGGCGGTGATCCGGTCATCGGCACCAGCTTCGTCGATGTGCTGGAGATGTTCGAGAACGATCCAGAGACGGAAAAGGTCGTGCTGTTGGGCGAAATCGGCGGTAATGCGGAGATCGTCGCGGCAGAATATGTGAAGAACAACATGACCAAGCCCGTCGCGGCCTTCATCGCCGGGCAGACCGCGCCTCCTGGAAAGCGCATGGGGCATGCGGGCGCTATCGTCGAAGGTGGCGAAGGAACCGCTGAAGAGAAAAATGCGGCACTGGCTGCAGCAGGCGTGCGCGTGGCGAAGAATCCGGAAGAGATTCCTGGTTTGCTCTCGCAGTGAGATTGTTTGGGTGAGGTGGGTCAATAGCCCGTCTTACCCAGAATGGTCTGAATATATCCCAATTTATCCCAAATCGTTTGGGATAAGTTTCACGTTGTTACCTTGCAACCAACCTTGCCGTCCGTCCGGCAAGACGAAGCGCAGCCACTCCTCATTACGTTCCAACACGCGCAGTTCAGCGGCATTGCTCAGCGTGAACAGGGGCAGGAAATCCATGCCAGGCCCGTTCATGACCTGTGCTGTTTCGCTGAGAACGACGCCGCCGGGTCGCTGAGCCTGCACAAACGAGAGAACCCCCCAGGTGAAGAGCACCATAACGACCAGGACGGCTACCCCCCCAGCAACCCCATAAGTTGCTCTGCGCCACGCACTGCGGAGCCTGCCTACAATCAACACAAGAAAGCCAAGTGTCCACAATATAAGCCCCAGAATGCCCAGCTCGTAAGGTGTTGCCAACCGGCTGAGCGAGTCGTACAGCAAGTAGATCGTGTTCGTCTGGCTCCTTCCTGAATCGGCATTTCTGGCGCGAATCTGGACAATTGCCGCCTGAACCTCAGCATCGCGGGGGGAGTACAGCGCTGCCATTCGGAAGCTCCAGAGGGCTTCCGCCAGATTACCAGCGGCATAATGTGACGCACCCAGATTGTAGTACAGCGCACCATTCTGCTGGGCGAGCAGTGCCTGGTCGTAGAGTGTGATTGCGCGTATGTAGTTGCCTTCTACATACGCCTGGGCGGCCTGCTGGGTGACATCCGTCTCCTGCGATTGGGCAATCCCTGTCAATATCAGTAAGCACAGCAGAATGGCGACTCTCAGTTTTTCCATGTGTTCTCCAATTCGCCGATAACTTGCAGCGCTCTGTGGATCAAATCAGCCTTATCGGCCTCCGTGATCGGGGCATACTGACCGCTGCGGGCTTCCTCCAATAGCGTTTCGACTGGCTGCCGATGATGCCCTGGGATTTGCGGTAAGTTCTCCCCATCCGCTTCTGTGCCGGATTTTGCGCTGAGGTAGGCCAGAACTGCCTCTGCAATCCGACGATAGGCGGCGCGGGGTTCCAGTGAGGAAGCGGCTTCAATCTGGCTGCGTGCGGTTTGCAGCGCCCGGCTCCTGACACCGATGCTTCGCGGGCGTGGGGGTGCTTCCTGGCGGTGTTTCAGCAGCCAGACTGCTGCAAAGGCCAATGGCGGGAGAATCCACAAGAGCCAGAACCAGCCGGGCAGTCTGTAGGGAGCGGATGGGGCAATCGGCTTCAAAGCGAGAAATTCGATTTGTGGCGATTGCGTTATTTCCGGTGGCTGCTCTTCCGGAATGGGCGTGATGGTCGCAATGGCGGTTGGTACGATTGGCTGCGGTTCTCCCGTCACGCGGATGGTCAGCAAGCTGGTCTGGCGTGTCTCGTAGCGCCCCGTCTGTGGATTGAACGAGGTGAAGGAGATTGGCGGGACGACCTGGGGACCATTCAACGTGGGGATTAGCGTCCAGCGGAAGGTCTTGCTACCGAAGATTGGCGTTTCCTGGTCGAGCGTTGTCTCTGGTGCGAAACTGCGCCATGCCGGGGGCAAATCCACCAGCTCTGGCGCGGTGATCTGTTCCAGGTTGCCCGTGCCCGTGACAGTCACCGAGAGCGTGATGGCTTCGCCGACTTCAGTTTCCGTCGAATCGACGGTTGCTTCGACTTCGAATTGTCCGATGGCGTTGTTGTAATTCTCTGGCGCATCGCCTGGCAGCGCCTGTACCATCACCGTGAACGGCGGCGTTTCCAGGGCAGCAGCTTCTTGGAAGGGCGTCTCCGGGATTTCAACGCGGAATGGTTCAATTGTAAACTCGCCGGGACGAAGTGGGATCAGCGCAATCTGCTGCACAGTGACGATGAAGGGCACGCCGTCAATGGTCTCTGTGCTGGATGTGGCCGGGAACCGGGTCGCTGAACGCCCGAATCCGGCGAAGTCCGGCTCGATGAACTGCGCATCAACCGCTTCCTGCCGCGAGAAGAAGCGCACGGTGTATACGATTGGCTGCCCGACATAGGGTTGAGCATCGCCAATCTGTGCATCCAGGCGAAAATTGTCGATTTCCTGCGCCACTGTGCCCCGTGCGAAGGCTAGCAGCAGGCACAACCAGAGGAGTCGCCGCATCACCAGTCTTTCGCGCCCTCCGGCGTGGGATTCACATTGTAGTCTTCACGAAAGGTGCTGATCCGCTCCTGGCTGGCATCTACAGGTTCCAGGATGTCTTCGGCTGTCTCCACATCCAGATCACCCTCTTTCTCTTCCTCGACGAGTTCTTCTTCGTCGGGCGTGTCTTCGTTGCCCTCATCATCCTCTCCTTCGAACATCGGTGATGGCCCTGGGTCGGGCAAGGTATCGGGTGGGGTCGGCGTTGGCGTCGGTTCCGTCTGTCCACCCGGATTAGGCGTTGGTGTGGCTTCTGTATCTGCCTGATCTTGTTCCAGGTTGGTTTGCATCTCGATGGGCGTCGGCGTGGGTGAAATGCGGAAGCCGAGGGCGTATTCCAGATTGTAGCGGGCTTCATCCAGATCAGGATCGAGCAGCAGCGCTTCCTGGTAGTAGTCGATTGCTTGTTCGCTATTGCCAGCTTCGAGCGCGAGATTGCCCAGGTTGAAGTAGGCAGCGGCGGCGAGTTCGTCATCTCCTCGCTGGATTGCTTGCTGCAAAGCGGATTGAGCCTCTTCGATGCGCTCTGCGCTGGCATAGGCTCCCGAAGCGTTGTAATAGAGCAGGGCATTTTCCGGTTCCAGCACTTGCGCAGCCTGATAGCTTTGAATGGCTGCATCGTATTCGCCCCGTTCGGCCTGTGCGATGGCGTTGTTATTGTATTCTGCTGCGCTGGCTGCGCACCCACCGAAGAGGCCAGCCAACAGCAGCAGCCCGATTTGTGTTCTCATATGGATTTTGCCTCCCGTTTCGTCTCCGGCAGCAGAATCTCGACCGAAAGTGCCAGCAGCGCCAATGCCACAAACCAGCCGAAGCGCTCAATCGGGCGCGTGATTTCTTCTTCACGCAGGTCACCACCTTGCATCTCGTTCATCGCTGCGATGAATTCTGCGCTGTGGGCGTTGTTGGCGCTGTAGGGTAAATATTCGCCACCTGTAATATTAGCGATGCGTTGCAGCACATCTGGATTCAATGTCGTTTGCACCAGCCTGCCCGCAGCATCCGCCTGATAATCGACCAGTTCTCCCGCTTCATTGTAGAGCGGAATCAAACCGCCTTCTTGCGTTGCATACCCCATCGTGTAAATCGTCACATCGTTCTCGGCGGCGCGTTGCGCGGCTTCCCGCGGGTCTTCTTCGTGCGTCTCGCCATCGCTGATGATCAGCAGCACGCGCTCCGCACCCGGACGCTGGTCGAAGGCCGCCAGGGCGACCTCAATGGTCTTCGCCAGGTCGGTTCCCTGGAGTGTGAGCATATCGGTGTCGATGCCTTCCAGGAAGACGCGCCCTGCTTCCGCATCGAAGGTCAGCGGCATATAGACATAGGCTTCTCTGGCGAAGATGATGAAGCCATATTCGTTACCCGGCAACTGGTTGATCAAGTCCAACACATCCAGTTTGGCGCGTTCCAGACGGTTCGGCGATATGTCCTCAGCGGCCATGCTGCGGCTGACATCCATCGCGATCATGATCTGGATGCCCTGGGTTGTCAGTCGGTCTATGGTGAAGCCCCAGGTAGGACGCGCGATCGCCAGGATCAGCGCCGCCAGTGCAATCAACCAGAGGACAGCTTTGATGCCCCGCGCTGTGTAGTTGATCTGTGCTAGCAGCGGCTGCACCAGTGCGCGATCCCCCAGGCGCTCAACCGCTGCACGTCGCGCCCATCCTCGCCAGAGCAAGAACAGCGCGAAAACGGGCACCAGCGCCAGCGCAATCAACCAGGTTGGAGAAACAAACGTCACGAGCCAATCTCCTCAAGGAATGCTCTGGAAGAGGGTATGCCGTAGGACTCGTTCGATCAGCAGCAGTACGAGCGCTGTAATCAACAACCCCCAGGCTTGATCTTGCCAGAGGATGTTCAGGTCACGGCTGGCGGTAGATGGTTCAAGCTGGTCGATTTGCTCATATACGCCGCGCAGGTCTTCCAGCGAGAGGGCATTGAAATACTGCCCGTCGGTGATGCGTGCGATGCGGCGCAGCAGGTCTTCATCCAGCGCGTTTTGTGGATCGCCCTCGGATGTCCCCAGGCCGACGGTGTAAATACGGATGCCATAAGTCGCAGCAGCCTGCGCTGCCGAGACGGGATCGACGGCCCCGGCATTGTTCGCGCCATCGGTGAGTAAGATAATGATCCGGCTGGGGGTCTCGCGCTCCCGTAAGACATTGGTCGCTTGCGCAATCCCTAAGCCGATAGCTGTACGATTGCTGAGGCCGACGCTGCCCGCCAGCGGCACCTGATCCAGAACCTCCTGCAAGATGAAGGTGTCGAGCGTCGGCGGTGCCTGGTAGAAGGCATCTTCTGCGAAGACTACCAGCCCGATATGGTCGAAGTTGCGCCCGTCGATGAAGTCCCGCAGCACGTTCTTCGCCGCTTCGAAGCGGGTGATGCCGCCGAAATCGGGCGTTCCCATGCTGTCGGAAATATCCATCGCCAGCATGATGTCGATGCCCTCTCCTGTGATGGTTTCGCTGGCATCGCCAAATTGGGGACGCGCCAACGCCAGCACCAGCAGAATCCAGGCCAGCAGCCTCAGCGCATCCGGCAAGCGGCGCAAGCGCACTCGCAGGCCAATGGGCAGGCCACCGAGCAAACGTGTATCGGAGTAGCGCAGAGCTGGAGGGGCACTCGCAGCCGAACCGCGCAGCCAGCGCACCAATAGCAGCCCCGCCGGAACCAGCAGGAGCAGCGCCAGCGGAAAGGCGAAACGAAACTCAAACATCGGTCGTCCTGGCCTCTCGCTCGACTTCGCGTAGCCAGCGAATGGCGAATTTGATGAGCTGCTGCGCTGCCCCCGGCTCTGGCTGGAACTGCGCGAATTTCACCAGATCAGCTTGTTCGAGCAGGGTGTGCAGGCTGCTGCGATGATTCTTGGTCAGGCGTTCGTCCTGGCGCAGCCGTTCCATGAGTTCGTCAGTGGTCATCTCCACGGCATCAATGCCGAACTGCTCCTTGAGGTAGCGCCGCATCTGATCCGCCACGAGGGTATAGACCGTCTCTGTCGGCAGATTCTGCGCTTCCAGGTCTTCCAGGCGGGCGATGGCGAGCCGGGTCGGTGTGTCTGGCGCCGATTGGACGACACCGCGTGTCATCGCACGTATGACCATGATGATCGCGAAGGTGACAACCCCGATCACAGCAGCGGCGGCAGCGTACCACCAGCGTGGTGTGTAAGGGATTTCCACAGGGGGCAGCGAGGGCAATGGCTGCGGTTCTTCGATCCCGCTCAGGCTGCTGGGCACCATGAGCGAGAACGATTGTACCGGGACGGTTGTTTCCACTCCAGCGCTCTGGTAAGTCAGCGTGAGTTCCGGAGAGAGATATAACCCCGGTTCCCAGATGACTGCCAGCGATTCCTGCGTGATGATGCCGTCGGCTTCAGTGACGGCCTCGGCCGCTTGCAGCACTTCCAGCGCGCCGTCTTCGGGGAATTCTGGCCATTCGGTGACGGTGGCTCCCTGTGGTAGGGAGGCCCGTACCGTCAGGGTGAAGGTTTCCCCCAGACGCACGCTATCGCCCTGGACGACGAAACGCACCGGAAATTCGCCACCGGGGCCTTCGAGTGGTGGAGGTGTAACCGTCGGGCTTCCCTGTGCCTGGGCTACGAGTACGGCCCAGAATACAGTCATAGCAATCAGGAGACGTTTCATCGCTGCCGCCTCATCCGTTCCTGGAAAAACAGCGAAAGCGCCCGCACGTAATCGCGGTCTGGTGGAATTTCCAGCCGATTGACCCCAGCCATATGTAGCAAAGCTTCGCGTTCGGCGCGAATGCCCTTTTGCTGTTCGTAGAACTGCTGCTGCCATTTCTCCGAGCGCGTATCGACCCACTGCATATTGCCTGTCTCCGCGTCGCGCATGCTCATCAATCCCAGTGCCGGAATGCTCTCTTCCAAGGGATCGCTGAGGATGACCGCCGTTGCGTCGTGGTTCTTGCCCGTGAGCAAGAGTTCACGGCGGTATGTTTCGGGGTCTGCCATGAAGTCGGAGAGCAAGAAAACGATCGCTCCCGGCTTCAAGACCCGGTTGACCGTTCGCAGCGCCAGCGATAAATCCGTTCCTGTGCCTTCTGGCTCGAAGGTCAGCAGTTCGCGGATCAGGTTCAGGATGTGGTTGCGGCCTTTCTTCGCCGGGATGTAGCGCTCCACCCGGTCACTGAAGAGCAACATGCCCGCCTTGTCATTGTTGCGCGTTGCGGCATATGCAAGCACAGCGCCCAATTCAGCGGCAAAATCGCGCTTCTGCTGGTCTTGCGTGCCGAACAATACCGAGGCGCTGCCATCGACCACCAGCATCAAGGTCAATTCGCGCTCTTCGATGAATTCCTTGATGTACGGCTCACCTGTGCGTGCGGTCACTTTCCAGTCAATTGTGCGCACATCGTCCCCCGGCACATAGGGGCGTACCGCTGCAAAGGACAGGCCGCGTCCTTTGTAGGCTGATTGGTAGGCTCCGGCGAAGACATTATGTACCAGACGCTTCGTATGCAGTTCAATGCGACGGATACGGCGCAGCAGGGCGGGTGATAGCATCAGGGGACTTCGATCCCTTTCAGGATTTGCTGGATGATTTGCTCGGTGGTCACGGCTTCCGCCTGTGCTTCGAAGCTCAGGATCAGGCGATGACGCAGCACATCTGGCGCAACGAACTTGATGTCATCGGGTGTTACGTAACCGCGTCCGCGCAAGAAGGCATTGGCCTTGGCCGCTTTCACCAGGGCAATTGTCGCACGTGGTGATGCCCCGAACGATAGCAGCGGGTTAAGTTGTTTGAGGTCGCTCTCCGCCGGGTTGCGCGTGGCGAAGATGATATCCAGCACATAGTCCTTGATGCGCTCGTCCAGGTAAATCTCATTGACGATTTTTCGGGCGCGTAGGATGCGACCTGGCTCGATGATGGCGCGGGGTTCGTCTGGTCGTTCGCCGCTCATGCGCTGCAAAATCTCACGTTCTTCTTCGCGGGTGGGATAGCCGACGACCACCTTGAGCATGAAACGATCCAACTGCGCTTCCGGCAATGGATACGTGCCTTCCTGCTCGATGGGATTCTGGGTGGCCAACACGAGATACAGGTCTTGTAACCTGTAGGTCTCTTCTCCGAGCGTGACCTGACGCTCTTCCATCGCCTCCAGCAGAGCGGATTGCACCTTGGCGGGGGCGCGGTTGATCTCATCTGCCAGGACGAAATTGCTGAAGACCGGGCCGGGACGCGCCGTGAAGTCGCCGCTGCCGGGGTTGAAAATCTGCGTCCCCACCAGATCAGAAGGAAGCAAGTCTGGCGTGAACTGAATGCGCTGAAACTGCGCGTTGACAGTTGCCGCCAGGGTACGCACCGCCAGCGTCTTCGCCAGTCCTGGCACACCCTCGATCAGCATGTGCCCGTCTGATAGCAGCGCGATCAACATGCGTTGGATCAGCCCATCTTGCCCAACGATGATGCGGCGGGTTTCCGCCAGAATATCCTGCACGAAGGCCGCTTCGCTCTTCACGCGATCGTTCAATTCCCGTATGGATTGCGCCATTGTCTGCCTAACTACGTTCAATCATCATGGCGTCATTGTACCGGAAAATCGTCAGGCTTCGACTTCTTTCTCTTCCAACGTCGGCTCCGTAGGTTCATCGCGGGGTACGTCGTGGTGGCGGCGGCAGCGCGGTTCGTAGGTTTCTTGTGCTCCCACCATGATAATCGGGTCGTTGTAGCGAGCCGGCTCGCCATTCACGAGGCGCTGTGTACGATTGGCTTGATGCCCGCAGACGACACAGATGGCCCGCAGCTTGGTGACTTCTTCGGCACGGCACATCAACTCTGGCATGTAGCCGAAGGGTTCCCCACGAAAGTCCGTATCCAACCCGGCGAGGATCACGCGAATGCCATCATCAGCCAGCTTCTCAACGACATCAATGATACTCGCATCGAAAAATTGTACCTCATCAATCGCGATCACCGTTGTGGCTTCTTCGCATAGCTTGAGGATGTGTTCTGCCGTTTCAACCGGGACGGCTTCTACACGCTGGCCGTTGTGGCTCGTCACTTCTTCAATGCCGTAACGGTTGTCCATCTGGGGTTTGAAGACCTGCACGCGCTGGCGGGCGATGATGGCACGCCGAATACGCCGGATCAGTTCTTCGGTCTTCCCGGAAAACATGCTGCCGCAGATAATTTCGATCTGCCCAAACTCATGCCGCATTGTTGCTGCTCCTGCCTCGTGAATTGAACTCCTGATTATTGCCCAATCGAACAAAAATCCCAGCGCAGTCGCGGTTGCCGACTACTTACGGAAAGACAACGACGTTGGTGGGAGTAGGGTTGTTCGTCTGAAGCCATGGACATGGATCGCTTCTTCCATGTCGCAAACAAAAGCACAGTCGCCTTTGTGGGTGATGGCTACGTTGTAGTACCTGCGTATTGTATAGAGGTGGCGGGGGATGCGCCAGCGCCCAATGGTCTGATTCTGGTTGGCTATTGACCCTGTAGAATCAAACAGCGGTCATCCCACAGGGGCAGGACGACCGCTGGATCATGCTGAGAGCTTATTCGCTCGCCGGAAGTTCGAAGCCCTGGGCGCGCATGCTCTTCTTGATATCGATCAGAGCCTGCTTGCCAATGCCAGAGATGCCGAGAAGCCCGTCTTCACCTTCTTCTTGCAGAACGCGCAGGATGTCGCCAGCGACATTGATGTCGTTCTCTTCAAGCAGGTGCTGGAAGCGTGCGTTCAGGCCGAGTTCCGCCACAGGCAAATCCAGGGGAACCGTCGGCGCGGCTGCGGCAGATTCCTGTGCTTCGCGGATGTTGTCGCGGCGCTGCAAGCGCTTCATGAACTTATCGACGCGGCCTTCCGTATCGACGATACGTTGTTCGCCAGTGTAGAACGGGTGGCAATTGGAGCAGATTTCGGTACGAATTTCCGGTACAGTAGCGCCCGTCGTCCAGGTATTGCCACACTGGCAGACCACCTGAGCATTGGGGTACCACGTGGGATGCAGGTCAGCTTTCGCCATTCGGTTGTCTCCTTCGCATCACGGCAAAGCCTGCTGGCTAAGTA
The DNA here is from genome assembly GCA_964549915.1 of uncultured Anaerolineaceae bacterium. Lineage (GTDB taxonomy): Bacteria > Chloroflexota > Anaerolineae > Aggregatilineales > Phototrophicaceae > JAUZRW01. The sequence goes on from CAZJWX010000006.1 coordinate 48,721, forward strand.
GCGTGATGGTTGTTGCAGGTTGATGAGAATTATTCGCTTACTGAGTGACTTCTGTCGAGCGATCTTCGCGGTTGGCCAGAACGTTGATTTCCTTCTGGTCTTTGCGTCCGCGCATGCGCTTGAATTCGACATAGCCTTCAATGGTGGCGAAGATGGTGTGGTCTTTGCCGATGCCCACGCCCTCGCCTGGATGGAACCTGGTGCCGCGTTGGCGCACAATGATGTTGCCGGGAATCACGTATTCGCCGCCAAACCTCTTCACGCCCAGGCGCTTACTCTGACTATCGCGACCATTCTTGGTCGAACCGCCACCCTTCTTATGTGCCATTGTGGTGTCTCTCCCTGATACACTCGCTTACACAGTGATGTCGTTGATACGCAGGCGGGTGTGATACTGACGATGCCCGCGCTTGCGACGGTAACTTGTCCGTTGACGATACTTGAAGACGATCAGCTTTTCGCCCCGGAACTGCTCTTCCACCGTCGCAGTGACGGAGGCTCCTTCTACAGTCGGCTGCCCGACGGTGACTTCACCGTCGTTGTTTAGCAGCAGCACGTCATCAATGGTGATCTCTTCGCCCTGTTCATGAGGCAGGCGGTCAACGTCAATGAAGCGCCCCGGTTCGACCCGGTACTGACGCCCACCCAAACGGATGATGGCATACATGAAATATGGCTCCAATCTTCGCTTTTCTCCGCAGCCGAAAACCTGCATGGAGGGTCAACTGACGGGGAAAATTGGTCAATGTACAGACAGCAAAACACCCCATGCGGAATGGAGTAGACCTGAAGTATAGCCGTTTGTATGTCGGATCGTCAACGGTAACTACAGGACGCGCTCGCATGTGGCTGCCTTACGCAGTGCTCATAAGATCAGCATGGCATCCCCGAAGGAAAAGAAGCGATAGCTTTCTTGCTTGGCGATTTCGTAGGCGTTCAGCATCCGTTCTCGCCCTGCAAACGAACTGAGCATCATCAATAGCGTCGATTTCGGTAAATGGAAATTGGTGATCATGGCATCCACCGCACGCCACCGATAGCCAGGATAGATGAACAGGTTGGTATCCGCTTCAAAGCCAGTCACCGTCTGCCCTGCGGGTGGATCCGGAACTTCATCCGGGTGCGCGGGGTCGCCACCTGCGCTGAAGATGGCAGCGCTCTCCAGAGTGCGCGAGGCCGTGGTACCCACAGCGATGATGCGCCCGCCGTTCACTTTCGCCTGGTTGATGATGTGCGCGTTTTGCTGTGTCAACAACGCACGTTCGCTGTGCATCTTGTGTTCCGTGACCGCTTCGACTTTTACGGGCTGAAAGGTGTCCAGGCCGATGTGCAGGGTGCAATAGGCGAGATGCACGCCGGATTCTTGCAGCTTGTTCAGCAATTCCGGTGTGAAGTGCAATCCCGCAGTTGGCGCGGCTGCCGAGCCTTCTTCTTCGCTGTAGACGGTCTGATAGCGCTCATCGTCTTCGAGCCGGGTATGAATGTAGGGCGGCAGGGGCATTTCACCCAGTTCGACCAGCAAATCGTTCACAGGCTTGCTGAAGCGCACAATCCGTTCCGAAGCTTCCAGTTCTTCCAGGATGGTGGCGCGAATTTCACTTCCGGCGAAATTCAATACGGTTCCAACCGTGATGCGCCGACCGCCGACCAATGCGCGCCATGTGACATCATCCAACTGGCGCAGCAGCAGAATCTCCGCCTTGCCGCCTGTCTCGTGCTTGATGGCAGGCAGCCGCGCCGGAATCACGCGCGTGTTGTTCATCACCAGCACATCTTCTGGACGGATGAATTCGCCAATCTGCCGGAAGATGCGATGCTCAATGCGGTCGGACGCGCGATCCAGCACCATCAATTTGCTGCTGTCGCGCGGATTTGCGGGTTCTTGTGCGATGAAATGCTCTGGTAGTTCGTAATCGAAATCGGTGACTTTCACAACGAAACCTCTAGAACAGTCGGCGTTGAGGGGCGTCCGGATCTTCGTAGGGGATATTCAGATGTTCATAGGCATGCTGGGTCGTGATGCGCCCACGCGGGGTGCGCTGGATGAAGCCTAGCTGTATGAGGTATGGCTCGTAGACATCCATGATTGTCGAGGCGTCTTCGCTGATCGCTGCTGCAATCGTATCCAGCCCAACCGGGCCGCCGCCGAACTTCTCGATGATGGTGCGCAAGATACGACGGTCGATTTCGTCCAGGCCGAGGTGGTCGATGTCCATCAGTGCCAGGGCATCACTGGTTACTTCTTCCGTGATGATTCCATCTGCGCGAGTCTGGGCGTAGTCACGCACCCGGCGCAGCAGGCGCAGGGCGATTCGCGGGGTGCCGCGCCCACGGCGTGCGATGGCCTCTGCTCCCGGCTGCTCAATCTCGATGTCGAGCTTGCCGGCTGCGCGAATGATGATCGTCTGTAAGGCTTCTTCGCTGTAGAAATTCAAGCGGAAGCGCTCACCGAAACGATCGCGCAATGGCCCCGCCAGCAGCGAGAGGCGAGTCGTTGCGCCGACGACTGTGAAACGCGGCAGGTTCAGGCGCACGGTCTTCGCCGCTGGCCCCTTGCCGATGACAATATCCAGTTTGAAATCCTCCATGGCCGGATAGAGGATCTCCTCGACGGCCTTCCCCAGTCGATGCACTTCGTCAATGAAGAGGATGTCGCCCTTTTTCAAGTGAGTCAAGATCGCCGCGAGATCGCCGGCTCGCTCAATTGAGGGGCCTGCGGTGATGCGAATCTTGGTATTCATCTCATTGGCGATGACGTGCGCCAGCGACGTTTTGCCCAGACCGGGTGGGCCATAGAACAGGATATGGTCAATTGGCTCGCTGCGAAGTTGTGCTGCTTCGATGATGATTTTCAGCCGTTCGCGTACCGTATCTTGCCCGACCATTTCGTCCAGGCGTTGTGGGCGTAGGGCGATGTTGTCGCGGTCGTCGCGCTGGGCGTCTCCGCTGACCATGCGTCCAGGGTCGGACATAGCGTTCTCCGTTCGGCGTCCACTTGTTCTACTGTAGTATAGCGCAGGGGGTGTCCTGTGCAATGCCCGGACGAAACTGCGCTTTGACAAGCGTGACAACGCTCCGTACACTGTGGGCGGCATATTCACTTGGCCTCGGGAAGGCATATGACGGCGCAACTATACATCTCCACACATCCCCTGGTGAAACATAAATTGACCGTGCTGCGCGATACCGCAACGGATCACCGCACGTTCCGCGAGCTTGTGCGCGAATTGACGCTGCTGCTGACCTATGAGGCGACCTCGGACATTCTGACGGAACCGCGCTCCGTGACGACGCCAATGGGCGAGGCGCAGGGCGTCCATGTGAAGGAGACGATCGGGCTGGTGCCCATTATGCGAGCGGGCATGGGCATGGTTGATGGCATCATGGAACTGCTGCCAAGCGTGCAAGTCTGGCATCTGGGCTTGTATCGCGATGAAGAGACGCTGCGCCCGGTGCAGTACTACAACAAGCTGCCGGATCAGCCCACTGTGCAAATCGCCCTGGTGCTTGATCCGATGCTGGCGACTGGTGGTTCGGCGATTGCTGCCATTGACATCATCAAGAAATGGGGGGTGAGTCGCATCAAATACGTTGGGCTGCTCGCCGCACCCGAGGGCATTGCCGCGCTCTCCGAAGCGCACCCGGATGTGCCGATCCATGTCGCGGCACGCGATGAGCGCCTGAACGACATCGGCTTCATCGTGCCCGGCTTGGGCGATGCCGGAGATCGTATGTATGGGACATAACGCCTGATGACGGTGAGTTTACTGGTCTCGTTCGCGATAACGTTCTTACTGGCTTTTGCTCTCTCGTTGCTGCTGGTGCCCTTTGCTCGCTGGTTGAGCTTTCGCCTGGGAGCCGTATCCAAACCCGGCGGCAGGCGCAGAGAATCGCAGCCCATGCCGCGCCTCGGTGGAATCGCCGTCTACGTGGGTTTTGTGGTGGCGGTGATTGCGGCGCAGTGGTTGCCCGTACCCAGGCAGGACCCCAACGAGATTTTTCGGTTGACCGGGCTGATCCTGGGGACGACATTTTGCTTCATCTTCTGGCTGTTAGATGACATTTATGAGTTTGGCTGGCTGCCGCAGTATCTGGGGCAGATTGTTGCCGCTTCAATCGCTGTTTTGTTTCAGATTTTCATCGAGTTTTTCAACAATCCGCTCACCGGGCAGCAAACTGATCCCTGGCCTTTCTGGGTGACGGTCACCCTGACCCTCTTCTGGATCGGCCTGATGATAAACACCGTCAACTGGCTGGATGGGCTGGATGGACTGGCGGCAGGGGTCGCCGTCATTGCCGGAGTCCTGCTCTTCCTCAACAGCGCTTTCTTCGTCATCCCTGCGCAGGCCAGCGTTGCACTGCTACCGCTGGCGATGGTGGGGGCTGCCCTCGGCTTCCTGGTATACAACTTCCACCCCGCGACGATTTACCTGGGAGGTGGTGCGCCGATGCTGGGCTTTATGCTCGGTACGTTGAGCATCATCGGCGGGGCAAAAATGGCGACCATTCTGCTTGTGATGGGGCTGCCGCTGATGGATTTCGCGTGGCAGGTCTTCAACCGGATCATCCGGGGGCGCAACCCCATGTACGGTGATCGCGGGCATGTGCACTTTCGCCTGCTTGACCTGGGGTATCTGACTCATCGGCAGATTGTGCTGGTCTATTACTTGTTCTGTTCGTTCTTCGGTGCGCTGACGTTGGTGCTGGAAAGCCAGCTCTACAAATTCATCGCCTTTGCCGTGATGGTCGCGCTGATTGCCATTGGCTTTGCGCTGCTGGTGCGCATGCCGCCGCGTGAAATGGCGCAGACCGAGTCCACTCAATCGTCGTCCTCGTAATCCAGATATTCTTCATCGTCTTCGTCGTAGTACTCGTCTTCATCGTCGTAGTACACATCGTCTTCATCGTCTACTGCTGTGGAACCGAGCGTTGAGCCGAATCCTCCCAGGCGTCCCGCCGGGGTGCTGTCAGGGCGGCTGGTTTCGTCGTCGGTTTCGTCGTCGCTGGCGGATGTGGCTGGCTTCTCACTGAAGGGCTTGCTGCCGAACCGCAGCGAACTGCGCGGCGCTTCCTGCTTTTCGTCGTCCTCCTCGTCCGGCAGTTCAAAACGCATCTGGCTTGGTTTCGTGGGTGATGGCGTCAGGCGCGAGCTGAATCCGGACGGACGTGCAGGGGCATTGGTTTTTTCGTCCTCTTCGTCATCGCTCTGGCGGGGTTGGAAGGGGCGCGGACTGAATCGGGCGGGCGCCGAGCGTGTTGTTTCCCTCGGTAGAGCAAGCTCCGACTCCTGCGCAGCTTTCTGGTCGTCTTCGCTATGTTCGTCTTCCGACTCGCTTGGCGTGCTCGGCTGGAATGGTTTCACAGCACTACGCCAGCGAGCTGCGGGTTTTTCGTCGTCGTCTGGCCTCTTTTCTCCATCATCGCCGCTGGTGGCAGGCTCAGGGGGACGGACGCCGAACCGGGAAGCGGCGGGAGCGGCGGGTGTTTCGTCCGGCTCTTCGTCGTCGCTCTGGTCTTTTCGAGCGTCAGCGCTGGTGGTGGGCTGAGGAGGACGGACGCCGAACCGGGAAGCGGCGGGAGCGGCGGGTGTTTCGTCCGGCTCTTCGTCGTCGCTTTCGCTCTCATCGCCAGATGCCGTCTCCAGCTCAGGAGTTAGCGAAATCGGTGGCCTGGGTGCAAAGGCAGCGGGTTGCGATGGCTCCTCGGTTTCACCCTCGTCCTGCTCGGTTTCTGCTGCATCTGGTGTCAGGCGGATTGGGGGCCTGCGCGAGAAGGATGTCGGCTTCAATGGCTCTTCTGCGCCGCGCTCGGCGGTTTCTTCTTCGGGAATGGCTGCTGCGGCTGTTTCTTCCGTTTCCTCTTCTTCTGGCGCTTCGGTCTCTTCCGCTGCGGGTTCCGGCCTTTGCTGCGGCATCCGGATGCGCGAAGCGAGATCACCTGCGGCGGGAGCTGCGTCTTCCTCTTTTTGGGTTTGTTGGGTCGCTTGCTCCTCATCGGGCACCCCAGAGCCAGCGAAGCGCGGTTCCTCTGGAGCTTCTTCTGTGATCAGCGGCGTCACTTCGACATCACTGGGGGAGCCGGGAACCGGGAAGGCCAGTGCGTACACTGTCGTTGGGAGTGCTTCTTCTGCGCGACGCTGGCGCTCTGCACGGCGGCGTTCCCGTTCCCGTTCTTTGCGGCGTTCTTCCAGCGCCTCTTCGCGCGTCATGGTGATCATCTTGCCGCCCTTGAAGGTCGCGCTGTGACCCGTAACGCGCTCAATGGTGTATTCGATCGTGCCCAGGATCAGCACCATCAACACGTCAATCGAAATCAAGAAGACCAGCGTCGTCAGCAAAGTATCGAGCAGAGTGTTGATCGTCGGTGTAAGCGCCTCGAAGATCTCTCCCCCCAGCCCGATTAACGTCAACGCGGCGAAGACCGCCACTGCCGCCAACAGCATCGACCGCCAGCCCCGCAAATCTTTGGGAATCTGTGGGAACATGGTGTTGGCGATGGTGAAGACAATGTAGACCCACAGCCAGAAATTTGGTGCCTGCGTCAATTGGGCGAACCCATCCGTCACAGCGCTCAATTCGCCGCTGCTCATCACGGCGACAGCAGCGGTGATCTGCAAGATATTCTCAGCAATGAACCAGGTGGCCAGAATACCCGCAACCAGCGGAGCAATGCTGATGATCGCCTTGCGCCAGGCGGCGGCTCGATTCGAGATTTGCACGAAATTCAGCTTGAGTTCGCCGATTTCCTGGACATCGGGCCACTGGATCGAATGCTCTGCCCGGACGTTGAAAATGCCTGCAACCAGCCAGTAGATGACTTCGTGCAGCACGACGCCGGGCAGGAAGAACGTATAGTAGAGAATTGTCGTGGTCTGATAATTGTGCGTCACCAGCCAACCCACCTTGAAGATGTGTTGGTGCAGCCAGCGTTCAATGCGCCGCAGGGCGATGAACAGCCCTACGAGCAGCAGCACAGTGAGAATCAGACCCAGCAATTCCACGATCAGACACCCTTCGCTTCCGCGGCAAGGCGCACCAGTTCAGTGAAGTCATCGACTTTGAGAGAAGCGCCGCCGACCAGTGCGCCGTCAATATCGGGCTGCGACATGAATTCAGTCATGTTATTGGGTTTCACACTGCCGCCGTATTGGATGCGCAGTGCGTCCGCCACTGCATCGCCGTAGAGTTCCCGCACGATTCCACGCACCGCATCGCGGATGATCGTATTGGCCTGTTCGCCTGTTGCGCTCTTGCCTGTGCCAATCGCCCAGATGGGTTCATAGGCGATGACGACGTTCGCCATATCCTCTGCGCTAATGCCGTCCAGCGCGGCGCGTACCTGCCCGCCGACGAAAGCAACGGTTTCGCCCGCTTCGTTCTGTTCCAGGCTTTCGCCCACTGCGATGATTGGCTTCAAACCATGTGCGAGGGCGGCCTTGGCCTTCTTATTCACGCCTTCGTCTGTTTCGTTGAGGTAAGCGCGGCACTCCGAATGCCCGATGATGACATAATCAACCAGTCCTTGCAGCATGGTAGGCGAAACCTGTGACGTGAAGGCACCGCTCTCTTCCCAGTGGACATCCTGCGCCGTCACTTGAATGTCCGTATCTTTGAGCGCATCCGCCACTGCCGCAAGTGCGATGTACGTAGGGCCAACCACGCGCTCGACCCCGGTATAGGGCGCGAGCTTCGGCGCGAGTGCTTGCACAAATTCCACCGATTCGCGCAGTGTTTTGTGCATCTTCCAGTTTCCAGCGATGATGGGAGTCCGCATATTCAGTCCTCTTCTGTTGAGACTTGGGTAAGTAACGCTTCTGCCCGGTCTTCGATCCATTCCGGGACATCATCCATATTCAGTATACTATTCCAGGCGCGTTCTGCGGCTGCTGGATCATCCTGTACGAGAGCATATTCGCCACGCAGCAACAAGGCTTCTGCCTGGAAATTCGGGTCGAGTGCCATGCGTGAAAGGGCGTTCTCGATGAAGAGATCCATTGCAGAACCTAGCTGGTCAAAGCGGGTTCCACCGCGCACGGTGTAATTGCGTATGATTGCTATCGCTGCTGGATTCGCGGTGTTGTCAGGGTCTAGGCCGAGCGCTTCGTATTCTTCCGCTGTGGCAAAGGTATCCAGCAGTGACTGATAGTTCAGCAAGCGCAGGTTTCCCGCCGTTTCGTACACGTAGTTGCCGACTATGGGACGGAATTCCTCATATTGATCGGCGCTCAGTTCGGTCACGCTCTTCTGCCAGGCGAAAATCGACAGCACCAGGGCGGCCCCCGTATCGGCTGCGTCACTGGCTACCCTTGCTCCACTGGCGAAATAACGTGTGCTGACATCGGCATGCGCCGCGCCCTGTAGAATCAGTGCCCGTGCCTGGTCGTCATCGCGCCCCCATATACTGCGAGCCAGCAACAGGTAGCTCAGTTCTTCCTCGGGAAATTGTTCGAAGAGCGTGCGTGCCTCGTCTGCGCTGACTTCGGGAATCGCGTATAGTGGGTAATCATGGTCAATAATCGTCACCCCTACAGCGGCAAAACGCGGCGGAATCCGCAGCATGTCAGCACTCGGCGACGGATTGTTTTGCGTGTCAAGCTGGATCAATTCCAACAGTGAGGATGACATATTCAGTATGATCGCCACTGAGACAAACGCCAGCAGCAGGAAGACGGCACATCCGCTCACAGGCCAGAAGCGTGGATTCCGGTGCCACTTCTTCTTCAGCACGGGGGAGTCTGGCTTTGCAGCAGGGATCGCAGCGGCGGCGTTCGGCTCCGCGGGCATATTCCGGGTTGGCGGCGGTTTCGCGTAGTCCTGTACCAGGTCGGCGCGAATGTCCGCCAGCGATTGCTCGGCGATAAGGCTGCGCTCCGGGTTCAATCCCGTCAGGCGTGCTTCGGCAATGGCCTGCCGCAATGCCTCGACCATCGCCCCTGCCGTTTGATAGCGCTCCTCCGGCTGCTTGGCCAATCCTTTATACAGGACATCCTCGACGGGAGGTGGAATTTCCGGATTGACCTTCGAGGGGCGCGGCAAGGGCGTATAGATGTGGTCATGAATGATGGAATAGGGGGTATCGCCCGTGTACGGCACATGTCCGACCAACAGCTCGTACAACACAATCCCCAGCGAATAGACATCTGTACGGCCATCCAGGTCTTTTTTCCCACGCGCTTGCTCCGGAGAGATGTAATGCGGTGTTCCTAGCAGCATATCCGCGCTCATTGTCGATTCGCCAGCCGTCACCAGCCGTGCCAGTCCGAAATCGGTCAGATAAGGCGTCTCGTCGAGATCGAGCACGATGTTGGATGGCTTGATGTCACGATGCAACACATTCTGGCTGTGCGCGTAGTCCAGAGCGCTGGCGACCGCGCGGAGGATTTCGAGGATCTCTTTCAGTGTTGGCGGTTTCTTGACGAGCCGCTTCTTGAGCGTCACGCCAGGGACGTACTTCATCACCAGGAAGGGCAGCCCCTCGTGCTGGTCGTAATCGTAGACGGGGACGATGTGTGGATGCGAGAGCCGCGCGACGATTTGGGCTTCGCGGTGGAATCGCGCCGTGAAAGTCGCATCATCGAGGAAGTTCTGATGCATCACCTTGATGGCAACGTGGCGATCTAACTGCGCGTGGTAGGCTTGCCAGACGGTCGCCATGCCGCCCTGCCCTAGTTGTTGTTCGAGATGGTACGCGCCAATCTGCTCACCGCTGCGCCATGCCATGTGGTTCGCCCCTGTGCAATCTCGATACCTGGAATCCATTATGCCACAGGCCGTGACTCGCTGTGGCTTCATCATAGCTCTACGTTTGTTCTCAAAACCGGGTTGTATAACAAATTGGTCGGGATGCGACATTGTCTCTCGCATCCCGTTTGGTAGCTGATTGTTGCGCTGCGGACGGCCTCAGCGGTCGGCCAGTGCCGCCAGCCCTGGCAAGGACTTGCCTTCCAGCATTTCCAGGCTCGCGCCGCCGCCTGTCGAAATGTGGGTCATTTTGTCTGCCAGGCCGGATTGCTCCACCGCTGCTGCCGAATCGCCGCCGCCAATGATGGTCGTCGTGCCCGATTCGGTCTCGTGTGCGAGGCGTTCTGCAATCGCGAAGGTGCCCTTGGCGAAGTTCGGCATTTCGAAGACGCCCATCGGCCCGTTCCAGACGACGGCCTTCGCATTGTCCAGAATGGCGCTGTACTGGTCGATCGTCTTCTGGCCGATATCCAGGATACGCCAGCCGTCTTCTACGCCAGCCCTCACGTCAATCACCTTGCGATTGGCGTCATTCTCGAAAGCATCCGCCACAACGGCATCGGTCGGCAGCACGATTTTGTCGCCGCCCGTTTCCAGCAAGCCTTTGGCGGTGTCGATTGCTTCTTCTTCCACCAGCGAATCGCCCATGCGGTAACCCTGTGCGGCGAAGAACGTATTCGCCATACCGCCGCCGATCAACAGGTGATCCACCTTGCCCAGGAGGGCTTCAATCACGCTGATCTTGTCCGACACTTTGGCACCACCCAGGATGGCGACAAAGGGGCGTTCGGGGTTGGCGATGGCGTTCGAGAGGTAGTCAATCTCTTTTTCGAGCAAGAAACCCGCTACGGCTTGCAGGTGGTCAGCGACGCCAACATTGGAGGCGTGTGCGCGGTGCGCGGTACCGAAGGCGTCGTTGACGAAGATGTCGCCGTGCTTGGCGAGGGCTGCCGCGAAGCCCGCGTCGTTCTTCGTTTCTCCCTGGTGGAAGCGCGTATTCTCCAGCAGGATTACGCCGCCTTCCGGCAAGGCTGCGATTGCATTCTCCGCCTCTTCACCGATGCAGTCACTGGCGAAGGTGATATCTGCGGTCAGCAGTTCGGAGAGCACAGGGACGACAGGTTGCAGCGAGAATTCCGGTTTGACTTCACCCTTGGGGCGTCCCAGGTGCGATGTGAGGATCAGTGCCCTGGGCTTCTGCTCCAGGATGTATTGCAGCGTCGGAACGGCTGCACGGATACGGGTATCATCAGTGACGGTATTGCCATCCAGGGGTACGTTGAAATCGACACGAACCAGCACGCGCTTGTTGCTCAGGTCGACATCGCGCATTGTTTTCTTGTTCATGATGCGTCCACTTTCTTCTATTCTCGATGTACGGTTTTGTGTGGGGAAGTTTGGGGGAGAGGCGCAGGTGGCCTCTCCACAAAGAAGACGAACGTTCGCGTGCTCAGAGCTTGTCGCCCATGAATTTCACGAGGTCGGCGCAGCGCGAGGAGTAGCCCCACTCGTTATCGTACCAGGTGATGACCTTCACCAGATTGCCGGAAACCGAGGTAGATGCCACATCAACAATGCTCGAATACGGATTGCCGATATAGTCCGAGGAGACCAGCGGCTCGTGCGATACGGCCAGGACACCCTTCATCGGGCCAGCGGCGGCTTCTTCAAAGGCGGCAATCAGTTCTTCCTTGCTCTGCGGGGTCTTGCTGACGGTGGCAACGAAGTCCACCAGCGAACCAGTGATGGTGGGGACGCGCACTGCCATGCCGTCGAATTTGCCCTTCAGTTCCGGAATCACCAGAGCGACAGCCTTGGCTGCGCCCGTCGTGGTCGGGATGATGTTCTGGGCAGCGGCGCGGGCACGACGCAGATCTTTATGCGGAAGGTCTACGATGCGCTGGTCGGCAGTGTAGCTGTGGATCGTGGTCATGTAAGCGTTTTCGATGCCGTACAAATCGTTGACGACCTTGGCAGCCGGAGCGAGGCAGTTCGTCGTGCAAGATGCGTTAGAGACGATGTTGTGCTGCGCCGGATCGTACATATCATCATTCACGCCCAGCACAACGGTCAGGTCTTCGCCCTTGGCCGGGGCACTGATGATGACCTTCTTCGCGCCCGCCTTGATGTGCTTGTATGCGCCATCGTAGTCGCGGAAGACGCCTGTGCTCTCGACGACAATATCAACGCCCATGTTTCCCCAGGGCAACTTCTCGGGATCACGCTCGGATAGCGCCTTGATTTCGTCCCCATCAACGACCAGCGCGTCTTCTTTCACTTCGACTGTGCCGTGAAACTTACCATGTGCGGAGTCATAGCGGAACAGGTGCGCCATCGTTTCCAGGTCACCCAGATCGTTGAACGCAACGATGTCAATTTCGCCGTTGGGGTAGCGCTCTTTGATGGTTTTCACCACCTGGCGACCGATGCGACCAAAACCGTTGATGCCGATGCGAATTGCCATAGCGTTTCACTCCTTTATGTTGGTCAATTGATCGTTCCTTCTCGCCTGCTGACAGACGCCGGAACGTCGATCACTTGTTGGGAAAGCCGCAGAATTTCCGCAGCCAATTTGTCCGGATCATGTCGCCAGGGACGTTCATGATCCGTCAAATCAGTATAGCGCACTTCATAGCGCTGGTGTATCTCATGATGCTCCGCTGGTTGCATGACATATTTCGTGTTTTTGCCCGCATTTTCACGCGGATAGCAGTTGTTTGCCAGGACGGCCTGGAAGACGCCACGCCCGATGTGCTGTTCCAGCGCCAGCACATGATCTGCCACGGTATACCCCTCGGTTTCGACGGGTTGCATGGCAACATTGCACACGTAGATTTTGTAAGCGCTGCTGGCACGCAGGGCTTCGCGAATGCCGCTCACTAACAAATTGGGAAGAATGCTCGTGTACAGGCTTCCGGGGCCGATGACGATCACATCGGCATCGAGAATCGCCTGTACGCTGGGCTGATAGGCTGCGGCATCTTGTGGATTCAACTGCAAGCGTTCGATGCGGCCTTCTACATGCTCAAACTGCGATTCGCCCCGCACTTTGATGGAACGGTTGGTGCCCGCAAGCTGCATCGTCGCGCTTAAGGTGACGTCGTCCAGCGTGGCGGGGAGGACGCGCCCCTGGATGTTCAATACGCGCTCCGCTTCCACCAGGGCTTCCGCCAGACTATTCGCCCGGTTGCCACTCTCTTCTGCAACAACGGCTGCCAGCGCCGCAATGAACAAATTGCCGAAAGAATGTCCTTGCAGGTCGCCACCGCTGAATCGATACTGAAAGAGCCGCGTCAAGAGACTGTCGCTATCCGCCAGGGCGACGATGTTATTGCGCAAGTCACCTGGCGGGGCAATGCCCATATCCCGGCGCAAGCGTCCGGAACTGCCGCCGTCGTCTGCCACCGTCACAATCGCTGTGATGTTGCTGGTGTAGTGCTTCATGCCGCGCAGGGAGGCAGGCAGCCCTGTACCACCGCCAATGGCCACATATTTGAAACCACGCTGCAATTTGCTGTGCTGCACGACCATGTCGATGACTTCGCCCTGCTGATGGCGGCGGTACGGCGCGAGGATATTGCGCATCAGGCGGCGCAGCGAAAAGACTGTGACCACGCTGCCGAACACAATGGACAGGATGATGATCACCCAATCCAGCGTATTGGGGATTGCGACAAAGCGGGTCACATTGATGAGTTTGAGCAGTAGCAGGGCGACCCCCACTGCCATGCTCATCATGCCGGAGATGAACAGGAACATCCAGCGCTTGATGCCGATGTTGGGAGTCAGCCACTTCAGCATGGGAATTCTGCGCAGAAATCGCATCATGGTTCACTGTGCCTTTCGGGAAAGGTGCCGCCACGAGAAGAACGTCAGCAGCAGACCTCCCAGCGTTGTGAGCACACCGATGGTCAGCGAAGCGTCGAACCAGAACTGTTCTGGATAGAGGCGAATCAGCGTATCGGAGAAGTAGAACTGCCACGTTCCGGGTTCGAAGAATAGATCATGAAAGCCCGTGAAGAACAGATCCCAGGCCGTAATTGCCAGCAGCACAATGGTCGCGATCAAGCCGAGTGTCAGCAGGCCGCCCTGTAAGAGTGCCCGGTAGAGCGCATTCGCGCCGCCGAATCGCCCCAGAATGAAGGCGAAGAGCAACACCACAATCACCCCGCCCAGGCCGAAGATAAATGCGCCCGTCGCAACGATCTTCACATCCTGCATGTGGCGTAGTTCCAGCGAGTTGAACATCGCGCAGGGGGAGTCCTGCGGCGGATAGCACAGTTCACCGGGTAATTGCTGGTTGCCTAGAAATCCGATGTCTTCGCCGTTGAGCAGATACTCGATTCCGAGAGGGCTATATCGCAGGCGGTCATCCGCGCTGAAACCGTAAGGGTCGGATGGGAAGCCGGGTCGGGTGTATTCGATCTGCATGAACAGCGGCGCCATCACCAGTCGCGCACTGCCAATTGCCAGCAGTGCTGGAAGCAGGATCATCAGCAGCGTTTGCAGCACGAAGATCAACCAACCGGGGATTTGAGTCTGGTTCATCAACGCAATTCCTCCGCGCCACCCAGTAGGTAATTCAATACGAGCGAGTCGGTGAGGGTTTCCACCGGAGCGCGATCATCCGTGAACAGGATGTCGATTCGGTTGGTCGGCACAAGCGCGTCGACGCTATCGGTCAACACCTGCCGCAGCATGGGAGGTGCGTCTGCCGGAAGGTTCGCCAGATTCGCGGCGAGGTTATCACTCGTGGTCGGTTGGCGTGTTGCGACGAGAATCGTGTTGAACGAGTAGGGCACATCTATGCCGTGAATGCTGGGGAATACATAGCTCATCGTATTCGTCAAGGCATCGACCAGCCGCCGATCCTGGATGGTGCGTCCGACGTTGATGACCATTACACCGTCTTCCGTGAGGTGATCGTGGACTTCCCGGAAGAATTCGACCGTCGTCATATGCCAGGGAATGTAGGGGGGACGGTAGGCATCGACGCCGATGACGGTATAGCGCTGGTCGAGCTGGTTGAGCATGTAGCGTCCGTCTTCGGCATAGACCTCCAGGCTGGGCATGGCTTCTTCGTTCATGTCGAAATACTGCGCTCCCGCCTCAATGATGCCGGGATCAATCTCGATTCCGGTGATGGGAATGTCACCATAGACCGCGATGTGCTGGCGCGGGATCGTCCCCGCCGCCAGACCGATCACCAGCAGCGACTCCATCTCTGATGGAGCAAATTCGTCCGTGAAATAGGGGGCGACCAGGAAATAATCCCAGGTACGCCCGTAATAGATGTTCTGCGGGTGCCACTGGCTGTGGATGCCCTGGCCTTCGTTCAAGTACAGGTAGCGGTTACCAGAGGCATCTTCCTGCACCTGAATGTAGTTATAGGCTGTCTCGGCTTCGTGGAGCAATACGGCGTCTTCTGCGGGGGGGCGCAGTGGCCCACTGAGCACGAAGGCCGCCAGCCCACCAACGATCAACGGCATCCACAATGTGAAGAGCGCTCGCTGTTTGCTTTCGCGCAGCAAACCGATAAATCCCACGCTGTATAGAATGGCGGCGAAGAGCAGAAACGTGCGCGTTGTGCCCAGTTCCGGGATCAAGAAGAGCACGGGAATGAACGTTCCGACGATGCTGCCCAGGGTGCTAATGGCATAGATTTGCCCACTGATCTGCCCTGATTTTTCCAGATCAGTCACAGCGAGGCGTATGGCGAAGGGTGAGACGGTGCCGAGCAGTGTCACCGGGATCGAGAACAGCAGCAGCACAGCCGCGAAGGAACCTAACGCCAGTGCCGCTTCCAGCCCGGCGAAAGCCGTCGCCGCAAAGCTGAGAATCGGGCGTGCAACCAACGGAATGATCCCGCTGAGGAATGCTCCCCAGCAAATGATCGTGTACAGCGTCCGAGGATCGGGCGAGCGATCTGCCCAGCGTCCCCCAATGAAATAGCCCAGGCTCAGGTAGATCAATATCAGGCCGATGACGTTGGCCCAGACGATGTTGCTGGTGCCGAAGACGTTCCCCAGCAAGCGTGAGGCCGACAATTCAACGGCTAGCGTCACCATACCGCTGACGAAGACCACCAGATACAGATAGGAATTTGTGTGGTTCAATTTGGCTTTGTTGGTTGTCAATTGCAATCGCTGCACACGCCACGAGTAGAATTGATCCATAGTGTACCCGTTCTGGTACAGCACGGAAGGGTTAGATTGATGATGCAAGTTCGTCAGGCACAGGCGCAAGATGCCCCACAAATCGCAGGAATCATCCGGGATACCTTCGCGGAAGACGTTGATACACAGCGGCTCTGGGACCTTTTCGAGCAAACGCCGCGCGTATCGCTCATCGCTGTACATGAAGGTGATGTGGTCGGATTCGTTGATGGTTTCCGCACGGTGTCGCTGGAGGGCAATTCGCGCATGGAACTGGACTTGATGGCTGTGGCAACGTCCTGGAAGGGACAGGGTGTTGGGTCGATGTTGGTAGAAGCATTTCTTGGACAGACCCCTGCGGATGTGTGCATGGTCAGGGCATTGGTGGCGGTCGGGAATCGTGCGATGCAGCAAGTATGCCATCGCTTTGGCTTCCAGCAATCTGCTTGCCAATCACTCTACGTCCAACAGGCGAAGCAAGTGCCCATTTCTGCCTTCCACATCATCCCTGTATATACTCTGACCTACGATGGTCGCTGGCTAGAAGGGGATATTCGGCGCGATGGTCACCTCCGGGCGCAAACCGAAGAGATTTTCGGCGCGGTGGTTCCGTCAGCCTCAGCACTGCCTGTGCTTCTGCAAGAGGCGAACTTCGTTTACGTCAAGGACTTTCACTGGTGGACGAAATCACTTTGAATCGCGCGGATCCAGGTTTCGCGCGAGTACCCGCATGTGCAAACCAGGCTGGTTGCTTCAGTAGGGGCGCTGCGACAGAACCTGCTGCAAGGCATCTCCTTTGCGCACATGCAGCGTCGGAATCCGCGCCAGTTGCAGCGAACCACGCATCTCTTCGGTGGAGACCGCGCTGCCGAATGTGCTCGGATCAGTGAAGATGCACATCGGACGGATACCCCGCCGCGAGAACGCCTGCAATTCCGGTACCCAGTTCTTGTCCAACGAAGAAGTGATCACGATGATCGTCGCACCGCGTGTGATATGCGGCATCTCGAGGGCGAGCATCTCGCGCATGGAATATTCTGAGAGGCTGCGTGCGACCGCCAGAGTCTCCAGAATGCGGGTGAGCTGCCGATGACCGCGTTCGGGTTGGTAGACTTCCCGCGATGGCGCATAGGCTGCGAAGCCCAGGGCACGCTCATCCTCGATGAAATAGCTGGCCAGCGAGGCCGCAATGACCACGTTGTACTCTTCGGTTGATGGCGGAATCTGGTCATTCATCGGGATGACTGCGCCGTGTTCGGCGAAGCGTCGCAGGCCGGGTTCTTCCGCCAGGGATTCGCGCGAGAAATCGACGAACATCCAGATATCGACCATCGGGTCGATTTCGAACTCCTTGACGATCAACTTGCTGCGACGAGCCGTGCTCTTCCAGTGAATGCGGTTGATGCTATCACCGGGTACATAATCGCGAACGCCTGCTGCATTGGTGGTGATATTCTGGGTCAGGTGCTGTTGGGCTTCCCCGCCAGAGATCAGCCCCGTCGGTAGGTTGAAGTTGTTCAGCGGGACGATTCGCGGATAGACGATGATGCTCTCGGCAGCGTCAATATGGCGTGGCGTGCTGTAGAAGCCAAACGGATCGCCGCTGATGACCAGCATGGGGCCAAGCTCAAATTCGCCGCGCACGACGCAGGGGGTTTCCACACGCCAACCGAAGCTGCGCCCCGGCAGCAGCGGCGGGATCACATGGCTGGCACGATGTCCTGGGAGGTCGGAATCATCCCGTACTTCCAGCCAGAGCTTGGGCAAAAAGAACCCGTTGCGCACCGTGAATTCTTCGGAGAATGTGCGGCCTACCTGGGAGCGCCGCACGCGGGTGCGTCTACCGATCCGCACTCCGCCGATCGCCAGCAGCGACCAGATCAGCGAGAGCAGCATTAGCCCGCCGAAAAGGTAAGCCAGATTGAAGAAGAAAGTTCGCCCGGTGAACAACCCCGCCAGCAGCAGGACGATCATCAGGAACCAGATGGCATTACGACGATTCTGCATAAGACGGCTCAGCGAATGGACGCGCCGGGAACGGGCACCGACTGCAATAATTCTGCAACCACATTGCGCGATGTGATGTCCTTAATCCGTGCGGATGGCCCCATGATGATACGGTGTGCCAGGGTGACTTCCGCCAGGGCTTTCACATCGTCGGGGATGACGTAATCGCGCCCGGCCATAGCGGCGCGTGCTTGCGCTGCCCGGAACAGCGATAATGAGCCGCGGGGGCTACTTCCCAGGTAGACATCGCTGTGCCTGCGAGTGGCCGTCACCATATCGATGATGTATTGTTTGACCTCTTCCGCGACGTAGACCTCAGTGACTGCTTGCTGCGCCGCCTGCAAATCCTCCACGCTGATGATCTGCTGCAAATTGTTGATGGGATGCTGGTATTGCTGCGAGGAGAGAATGGTGATCTCTTCTGTGGGCGCAGGGTAACCCATCTGAATGCGAATCAAGAAGCGATCCAATTGGGC
This sequence comes from uncultured Anaerolineaceae bacterium, assembly GCA_964549915.1. Taxonomy (GTDB): domain Bacteria; phylum Chloroflexota; class Anaerolineae; order Aggregatilineales; family Phototrophicaceae; genus JAUZRW01. The sequence continues at coordinate 67,099 of CAZJWX010000006.1, forward strand.
TTCTGGCAGCGGGAATGTCCCTTCGTACTCAATGGGATTCTGCGTTGCGAGGATCATGAAGGGAGTCTGCATCGGGTAGGTGACGCCCTCCACCGTGACCTGTCGCTCTTCCATTGCTTCCAGCAGCGCAGCCTGGGCTTTGGGGGTCGCGCGGTTGATCTCATCCGCCAGCACAATCTGCGCCATAATGGGGCCAGGGCGAAACTCAAATTCGTTGCTGCGCTGGTTGTAGATGGAAACGCCCGTGATGTCTGAGGGCAGCATATCCGGCGTGAACTGAATACGGCTGAAGGAGCAGCCCACGGCCTTCGCCAGTGCACGCGCCATCATCGTCTTGCCGACGCCAGGAATGTCTTCAATGAGGATGTGCCCACGGCACAGTAGCCCCAGGATCGCAAGACGCACCTCATTACGCTTACCGATAATCACCTGCCCGACGCTCTGGGCAATGCGCTCTGTGACCTCTGCGACGATGCGCATGGAATTATTGTCGTTGCTACGCCTCGTCTGAGGGGGACGGTTCGCCATGAAATTGCTCTCTTCCATTTGGCTTGTCTGGTTACGCAGGTAGTTTCGCAGAATGAGAGAGGGGCTTCCTCTACGGCTTGCCAACGGTACGCCGCCTTTCAGTATAGCTTGAAGCCACCCATTCTGCACAGCGCAGATGCTTGCTGTTTGCAGGGGGACGGGTATAATGTGGAAGAAATGTGACTTGCACCAAACATCCGTCCACGTCCTTACTTGAAGCGCTCGTGGGGATGACATACAATTTGTGTATGCATACTGCTTATTCCATCATGGTCTGCCTGGTGAGGTTTGGCGTGTTGGCGAGAGGAGAATAGACGATGGCGAAATCGCGCACGGAACTGATGGTAGCTCGTCTGCGTGAACTACAGAGCACCACTCCTGAGATCGAAGCGTCCGCAGTTGTGAGTGTTGATGGCTTGATTATCGCTTCTGCGCTGCCTGCGGGGGTTGAAGAAGACCGCGTGTCGGCAATGTCCGCTGCAATGCTCTCGCTGGGTGAGCGCATTGCCGGTGAATTGGGGCGTGGTATGCTGGATCAGGTGTATGTCAAAGGAGCTGATGGCTTCGTCATCCTCATGTCGGTCGGCGATGAAGCCGTGTTGACGACACTGGTGCGCCAGAACGCCAAGCTGGGCTTGATCTTCCTGGATATGCGCCGCTCTGCAGACGACCTGGAAAAACTCGTCTGAGGCCAGGCGATACCGAAACGCATCCCTACGCATTTCCTTAACGTTCGCGTCATCATCCTGAATATCGATCAAAAAGGCGGGAAATCACTTCCCGCTATCTCTGTTTTTGGGAAAAATTCCAACAGGTGACTGCATGAAACAACCCAAATACATCTTCTGTACCGGGGGCGTGGTCAGTTCAGTCGGCAAGGGAATCACCGTTGCTGCTATCGGGCGCATCCTGAAGGCGTATGGCCTGCGGGTCGCCATCCAGAAGCTCGACCCCTATCTGAATGTAGACCCTGGTACCATGAGTCCCTATCAACATGGCGAGGTGTACGTCACGGCAGATGGTGCCGAGACGGACCTTGACCTGGGGCATTACGAGCGTTTCGTAGATGAAAGCGTCAGCCGCGCATCCAACGTCACGGCAGGGCAGGTCTATAGTCACGTCATCGAGAAGGAACGCCGGGGCGATTACCTGGGGGGAACGATACAGGTGATCCCACACATCACGAATGAGATCAAGCGGCGTATTAACCTTGTGGGGCGCGAAAACGATGCCGATGTCGTCATTGTGGAAGTGGGCGGTACGGTCGGCGACATCGAAGGCCAGCCGTTCATCGAGGCGATCCGCCAGATGCACACGGATTTGCAACGCAAGGATACGCTCAACATTCATGTGACCTTCCTGCCTTACATTGGGGCGACGGGCGAACTGAAGACCAAGCCCACGCAGCATAGTGTCCGCGAATTGCGCGGTATGGGTATCCAACCGCATGTCATTATCGCGCGTACCGACTACCCGGTGACGCCGGAGATCATCGGCAAAATTTCGCGCTTCTGTGATGTCGATGAGCAGGCAGTTGTCCCGTTGGTGACGGCGGATAACATCTATGCCGTGCCTCTCTTCCTGGATGAGACCGGGCTGGGGGAATACGTCCTGCAACGCCTCGAAATTGAGCCGCGCCAGGCTCCGGACTTGACCGAGTGGCGCGGGATGGTCGAGCGTATGCAAACTCCGTCCGATACGCTGAACATTGGTATTGTTGGTAAGTACATCGAGCTGCACGATGCGTACATGAGCGTGAAAGAGGCGTTGATCCATGCCGCAACTGCGCGAAACCAGAAGCTCGAAGTGCACTGGATTCAATCGGATGATCTGGAAAAAGGGCGCATCCTGGAGCAATTATCCAGCGTTGATGGTGTGGTGGTTCCCGGCGGCTTCGGCTACCGGGGTGTGGAGGGTAAAATCATGGCTGCCCGCTACTGCCGTGAGCACAATGTGCCCTTCCTTGGCCTCTGCCTGGGGATGCAGGTGATGTGCATCGAGTTCGCCCGGCAAGTGTTGGACTACGAAGATGCGAACAGTACAGAATTCAACGAGAGTACACCCTTTCCCATCATCAGCTTGATGCTGGAGCAGCGCGGGATCCGTGACCTGGGTGGCACCATGCGCCTGGGTGAATACCCCTGCGCCTTGCAGCCGAATACGGTTGCGGAGCGAGTCTACGGAGGGCAGCAGACGATTGCGGAGCGCCACCGCCATCGCTTTGAATTCAACAACGAATATCGTGCTGCGTTCGAAGAACACGGTATGGTCATGAGCGGTCTCAGCCCAGATGGTCTTCTCGTGGAAATCGCGGAATTACGCGACCATCCCTACATGATCGGCAGCCAATTTCATCCGGAATTTCTGAGCCGTCCTAATCGTCCGCATCCGTTATTCATCGGCCTGATTGAGGCGGCAATCGAGCATAAAAACCAATAACATAATTCGTGAGTGATAGGATCCTCGCATGTCTGTTGAAACTTTTATTCAGGCAATGCCCAAAGTTGATTTACATGTTCAGTTGGAGGGCGCTGTCTCGCGCGATCTGCTGTTGATGATCGCCGAGCAGAACGACATCGCCAGTACATATAAGAAGCGCAAGCAGTACGACGAGTGGGTGTCGTTGCTGCAAGAGCCGCAGCCGGCTCATTTGCACGAGACTTTGCGCGAGATCGCAGGCTGGGTGCGCCACCCGGAAGACCTGGCACACGTTGTCTACGATTACGGCGTTCACCTGGCGAAGCAAAACATCAAATATGCGGAAGTCGCAGTCATCCCGGCGATTTACACCGACCTTGGCCTGAGCTTCCAGCAGATGCTGGATGCCCTGAATGATGGCGCTGACCGCGTACAGCGCGGATGGCAGGTTCGCCTGAGCTGGTTGATGGCGATGCCGCGTGAACGTCCGCGCAAGAGCGACGACATCTCTCGTTGGGCGACGAGCGCAACAGCGCTGAAGGGCAATGTGGTCGGTCTCGCGCTGGTGGGTAAAGAGAGCGACCAGCCAGTGGCACAGTTCCGTAAGGCGTTCACGACTGCTGCTCGCAAGGACATTGCACGGGTGACCCACGTCTATAGTGAGCCAGACTCGGATTCGTTCGAGGGGGTGATGGATGTCGTACAACCAACCCGCGTCACCGATGCCTGGGGTCTCATCGAAGACGAGCAGGCAATGGATTATCTGCGCGAGCATGAGATTCCGGTGTTGATCTCGCCCATGCGCGAGGTTTTCCTGGGGCGCATTGAGAGCATCGCCCAGTATCCGCTGCGGCAGTTGCTGGATCATGAAGTTCCGCTGATTCTCGGATCGCAGATGCCGGAAGTCTATGGCGCTTCGCTGACGGAGGTTTTGCTGGCGTCGGTGCAGGAAGCGGGGCTGTCGGTAAGTGAGATTGAGCAGATGATGCTACGAGCAGCGCGGGCGTCTCTACTGCCTTCGGAAGAGAAAGCGCCGATGGTCGAAGAATTTGAGGCGCAGTTGACAACGCTGCGCGATGAGCACCTGACGGGTGAAACGGAGTAGTGTAGGTGAAACAGTGAAATGGTGAAGCCCCGATTGATCGGGGCTTGTTTTTATTCCGTCGGTGTGACGGTGATATTCTGCCGATCCGTATCGACGGGCAAGGTCACTGTCAGCGAGCCATTTTTGCCCAGTTTGGCGCGTGCCTCGGTCGATTTCACTGGAATCGGTATCGTCACAGTACGCTCGAAGGGGCCAAAACGACGTTCCTGAACGAAGAACGAGGCATACGCCGGTGTTTCCTCGGCTTCTGTGACGCCCTTGATGGTCAGTACTTCGCCCTCCATGCTGACTTCGATGCTCTCTGGCAGCAGGCCATCCAGAGGATTCGTGCGGATTACGACTTCGTTGTCTACCTCGTAGACATCCAGGCGAACGCCTACACCCGCCGCATTCTGTACGGTATGCTGCACGGTGTTGATTCCCTGCTCAATCGCCTTGCCAACGGTTGAACGCAGGTTGTTGAATTCCTTCATGGGGTCAAATCGCTGGTCGGACATATGGCCTCCACAGTCTACTTCGCTCGGCTGAAATCAGTACGTACAGCATAACACAAAGTTGCACAAAAAACGCCGGAACGGAGTCCGGCGCTTTTTGTGCGGTTCAGGTCTGTGATCTGGCTCAGGCTTCGCTGTATTCGCCTTCGACGATGTCCTCGTCCGTGTCGTCGGTGTGCCCTGTGCTGCCATTCGCCTGCCCCTGATCTGCATACATCTGCTGCGAGAGTGCGTGCGATGCATTGCGCAGGTTTTCGATGCCGTCCTTGATTGCCTGCAGGTTATCGCCTTGCATCACGCTGCGCAGGCTCTCAATCTGGCCTTCGATTTGTGAACGATCATTGGCAGGCACCTTGTCGCCGAGTTCGTTCAGCGCCTTCTCAACCTGATAGATCAGGCTGTCGGCTTCGTTGCGTGCCGTGATCAGTTCTGCACGACGTTCGTCTTCGCTGCGGTTTTGTTCCGCTTCCTGAACCATGCGATCCACTTCGCTTTCCGACAAATTCGTGGAAGCCGTGATCGTGATCTTCTGCTCCTTGCCTGTTGCCTTATCCCGGGCGTGCACGTTCAGGATGCCGTTGGCGTCAATATCGAAGGTCACTTCGATCTGCGGTGTGCCGCGCGGTGCGGGTGGAATGCCCTGAAGCTGAAATTCACCCAGCAGCATGTTGTCCTGTGCCATCGGGCGTTCACCCTGGAAGACACGGATGTCTACAGCGGGCTGGTTGTCTTCTGCGGTCGAGAAAATCTGTGACTTCTTGACCGGGATCGTCGTGTTGCGTTCGATCAACTTGGTGAAGACGCCACCCATCGTTTCCAGGCCGAGGCTCAGCGGGGTCACATCCAGCAGCAGCATGTCCTTCACATCGCCAGAAAGCACCCCAGCCTGCAATGCAGCGCCAATCGCGACAACTTCATCCGGATTCACGCTCTTGTTGGGCTGCTTGTCCAGCTTCCGTTCGACCAGTTCCTGTACCATCGGCATACGGGTGGAGCCACCGACCAGCACCACTTCCTGAATGTCGCTCTTGCTCATCCCGGCATCCTGTAGCGCCTGCGTCACAGGTGTTTCCAGGCGTTCCAGCAAGTCCGCACTCAATTGCTCGAACTTTGCGCGAGTCAGCGAGATGTTCAAATGCTTTGGCCCGTTGGCATCCGCCGTGATGAACGGCAGGTTGATGTCGGTTTGCAGCGTGCTGGAAAGCTCAATCTTGGCTTTTTCTGCCGCTTCCTTCAGGCGTTGCATGGCCTGACGATCCTGGCTCAGATCGATGCCCTGGTCTTTGCGGAATTCTTCCACCAACCAGTTGACGATCAGATTGTCCCAGTCATCACCACCCAGGTGCGTATCGCCGCTGGTTGCCAGCACTTCGACGACGCCATCGCCGACTTCCAGGATGGAAACGTCAAACGTACCACCACCCAGGTCGAAGACCAGGATCTTCTCGTTCGACTTCTTATCCAGGCCGTAGGCGAGCGATGCAGCCGTCGGCTCATTGATGATGCGCAGCACTTCCAGCCCGGCGATACGTCCCGCGTCCTTGGTTGCCTGGCGCTGGCTGTCGTTGAAGTACGCCGGAACCGTGATGACGGCCTGCGTCACATCTTCGCCCAGGTAAGCTTCTGCATCTTTCTTCAGCTTGGTCAGGATCATCGCGCTGATCTCCTGTGGCGAGAAGACTTTGCCGTCCATCGCTGGGATCTTCACGCGAGCGTCACCGCTGGAGCCTGCGACGATTTCGTACGGCAGGCGCGACTTTTCTTCGGTGACTTCATCCATCGAATTGCCCATCAGGCGTTTCACGGAGAAAATCGTGTTCTCCGGGTTCACAACAGCCTGACGCTTGGCCGACTGCCCGACGAGGCGCTCCTTATTCTTGTTGAATGCGACAATCGACGGGGTCGTGCGGTTGCCTTCTGCATTGGCGATGACCGTTGGTTCGCCACCTTCTAACACGGCGACAACGGAATTGGTTGTACCGAGGTCAATGCCTACAATCTTGCCCATGTCTATTCCTCTTTGATGTTGCGGTCTATCTGTCTGTTTACACATGTAGTGTATGCCCACGCCGTCAGAGTCGTATCAAGCGCATATCAGAGGAATATCAGACGATGATCAGAGGTGTATCAACGCAAAAACCGGGCTGTTGCGCCCGGTCAATCGTGCATTGCTGACGATCATCTGTATTTTGGGGAGAGCGCGTTTAGACCTGTTGCAGCATGTGGATCATATGCATGACGACATCACGCACGCTGTCTTTTTCCACGGAGACGCATTCCAACACCGGAACATCCGCGCTGGCACGGGTTCCGCGCCGCACCTGTTCAATGCTGGCAGCGCCCTCCAGGTCGACCTTATTCGCCACCACAACATGTGGTACGTCGACGAAGCTGGAAAACTGCTGGATCAGCTCCGCAGCCTCTGGAAACGAAGGGGGATCAGTAGCATCCACCAGCACGATGAAGCCGTTCATCTCTTTCGCCAGAATTTCCCACATGAAGTTGAAGCGAGTCTGGCCTGGCGTTCCGTACAGGTGCACCGTGTCGCCGTTGAGTTCAATGCGCCCGAAGTCCATTGCGACTGTCGTTTCCGCCTTAATGCCGCGATCCTCCGTGGTGATGCGCTTTTCCGTCTCCACCGCTGGAATATCTGAGCCTGTGCGGACGAACTCAGTTTTGCCAGAATTAAACGGGCCAGTGACCACGATTTTGTAAACTGACACGGCTCCCTCCTCAAGGGGGTAGAAGCAATCTTGCAAACTATGGTCATTGTACGAGCAATTGCACAGCCCTGCAAGGATACCGCTGCTCACAATCTGGCTTTTCCGCACTATTCGGGTTTGGGCGCGGGTGCTCGGGTTGAGGGGGTTGATTGGCTGTTTTGTGCCAGTGATTTCTGGCGCTTGCGAATGGAAGCTCGTAAGGTATGTGCGATAATGAAAGAGGATGCGTCTAAAATCCACGAGTAAGGAGCAAGACCATGCAATTATTGGGCATCGACATCGGTGGTTCCGGCATTAAGGGGGCAATCGTCGATATTCACAGGGGGGAACTGGTTACCGATCGGCATCGCATTGATACGCCGCAGCCTGCGACGCCCGACGCGGTGACCGACACAGTCGCGGAAATCGTGAAGCATTTTGAATGGCAGGGGGCCATTGGCTGCACCTTCCCGGCTATTATGAAGGATGGTGTGGCCTACAGCGCTGCCAATGTTGATGATGCCTTCATCGGTACCAATGTGAAATTGATGATCGAAGAGAAGACCGGTTGCCCGACCGTTGTCCTCAACGACGCGGATGCGGCTGGAATCGCGGAGATGCATTTTGGGGCAGGGCAAGGATACCTGGGTACGGTGATCATGCTCACCATCGGCACGGGGATTGGCAGTGCGATCTTTCGCAAAGGCGTCTTGGTTCCCAATACCGAACTGGGGCACATCTACATGGAAAACGGGGAGGAAGGCGAGGAATACGCCTCTGACCGTGTGCGCAAGGATGATGATCTGGGTTGGAAATCCTGGGGCAAGCGCCTGAACGCCTACGTTCAGCATATCGAATTCCTGTTTTCACCGGATTTGCTCGTCATCGGCGGCGGTGTCAGCAAGAAGCATCAGAAGTTCTTCAAGCGCATAGAGACCCAGTGCGACCTCGTTCCGGCTGAGCTGCGCAATGAAGCCGGCATCATTGGGGCAGCGTTGGCGGCGCAAGACGTGATGTGATTGACAGACTTGGGTGGGGTACTTTGCTGTACCCCCACGCGCTGAACGCTCATTCGCGCACGATGAATTCCCCCCACTGACGCTGGTAGTACGCCAGTGGCTCCGCATCTTCTGACCAACCGCCGTCCTGCACTTCGCCCAGGTAGAGGATGCTCGCGCCTACATCAATGCGCTGATAGACCTTGCACTCCATCCAGGCCAGCGTATTCGGCAGCAGCGGTGCACCATTGGCACTGCGGGTTACATCCAGGCCAGCAAAGCGATCCTCATTGCGCTCCGGGATCATTCCGGCGAACACTTTGCCCAGATCGGCTTGCTCTTTGCTGAGCATATTTACGGCAAAGAACTCTGCTTCCTGAAAGATGGCGAGGGAACTCAGTGTCTTGCCCAGCGTAATCACGACCAACGTCGGATCAATGCTCATGCTGGCGAAAGAATTGGCGGTGAACCCGACCATACGATCATCTTTCGCTGTTGTGATGACGACAATTCCGGTAAGCCAATGCGACATCACTTGCTTGAATTTCTGTGCATCCATACAAAAAACTCCATTCCTGAGCCAAATCACCCGCATATTGTAGCAGGGATTGGGGGATGTAACGCGAATCAGGACAGTTTGTGTCGCTGCCTTTCATCGTATTGAACGATTGCAAACGGAGGACTATACTGCCGTTGCCATTTTCGGCAGCAACATGTGATTGTGTCTACCCAGAGAGCGGATACTTCTTTCAAATTGTAAAGGTGAATAGCATGGGGATTATGCAGGACGAATTTGTCTTCCGCGAGCCGAGCGAGAAGTCGCGGGCGGTTGTGCAGCGCGATGCCAACGCGCTCTCACCGTCTTATACGCGCTCCTATGGCTTCGCGATTGGCCATGGCAAGGGCGCGGAAGTGTGGGATGTTGACGAAAACCGCTATATTGATTTCGCAGCCGGCATTGCGGTGCTTGCAACGGGTTTCAGCCATCCGCGTGTGGTGGAGGCACTTCAGACCCAGGCCGCCAAATACATCCACATTGGCGGTACAGATTTTTTCTGTGAGCAGCCCGTGACCCTGGCGGAGCGGTTGCACGAAATCGTGCCAATTCACGGCGCAAACAGCACACAGGATAAGCTGACCTACTTCGCCAATTCCGGCGCGGAGAGCATCGAAGCAGCGGTCAAGCTGGCTCGTTGGGTTGACCCGAAGCGCGACCATATCATTGCCTTCTATGGCGGTTTTCATGGGCGCACGATGGGAGCACTCTCGTTGACTGCCAGCAAGTCCACCCAGCGGGCAGGTTACCCCTACATTCCTGGCGGCGTGAGCCACGTCCCATTCCCCGCGCGAAATCAGTGTTCCAACTGCGAGGACGGGGCAGGCTGCTGTGCGCAGTGCTGGTGCGATGCAGTCGGCTTCATCGAGAACTTCGTCTTCAAGAAGGTCAAGCCGAGCGAAGTCGCTGCGATTGTCGTCGAGCCGATCCAGGGTGAAGGCGGTTACCTCGTCCCGCGCGACGATTTCTTCCCGCGTCTGCGCGAATTGTGCGACAAGCACGGTATATTGCTCATTGTGGACGAGATTCAATCCGGCGTTGGACGTTCAGGCAAGTTCCTCGCTGTAGAGCATTGGGGCGTTGACCCGGACATCGTTTGCCTGGCCAAGGGCCTGGGTTCGGGTGTGCCGATTGGCGCCGTCGTGGCTCATAAGGACACCATGGGGCAGTGGATTCCGGGAGCACAGGCCAGTACTTTCGGCGGTAACCCACTCTCCTGCGCAGCAGCGAACGCCACTCTGGATGTGCTCGAAGAGGAAGGTATTCTGGCGCATGTCACCGAACTCGGCGACTACACGCTGACGCGCCTGCGCAACTTCATGCAGGATCATCCTTCACTGACTCGCGTCGATGGCAAGGGGTTCATGATCGGCATGGACTTCCACGATGCGGACGGCAATCCTGCGCCAGACTTCCGCGATGAAGTCGTCAATAAGGCTTACCTCAACGGTCTCTTGACCCTCGGTTGTGGCACAAGTGGCATCCGCTTTGCACCGCCGTTGGTGCTCACGCAGGAATTGCTCGAAGAAGGGCTGACCATTCTGGAGCATGCAATCGCAGCGACAGAAGAAGAGATGTTCGGCTGAGAGTCAGGGGAAGCCATCCAGAAGAAAGGCCAATCCAGGTTGGCCTTTCAGGGCGTTGAGGGGGTTTGCGCGGGCATAAGGCTAGGGACTCTTTGCTTTTTGCGTGCGTTTTAGTTTCTTCTCAATTTCTTGCAGCAGTTCCAGACGTTCGACTTCTAGTCGCGTGACTTCGTTTAACTGGCTTGTTGGTTCACGAAAGATAATCTCCCCGGGTTGGCATTCCAGGACTTTACAGATCTGATTGATCTTCCGCAAATCAGGCGCAATGATATCCCCTGACTTCATACGATAGAGCGCGGCAATCGAAATTCCTGCTTGTTCTGCCAATTCTTCATTCGTCATACGTCTGCCATGCTTCGCCTGCCAGCGCAACAATGCAGGTTCTATGTCGATATAAGTTGGCATGGAATTCTCCTCATTTCTTACAGTTCATTGAGCGCTTTGTTGCCTAAATGTACCGCATATTCGCCAAAACGGGCAAGAAAAATCAAGGATTACAAAGTTGTATGTCAGAGAACGTTAGCATCTTTCCGCCTCTTGCTAGGAAAAAAGTGCCAATTTGTTGACTTTCCTATCACGAGATGATAGTGTGTCTATCGTGCGACGCGAAAAAACTTGCAGTTGTATGGTGCAGTTGCTATCAGATAAGAAATGTGTTTGCACGGTTCAGAGTATCCTTTGTTTCTTGTTGTGGTTGTAAAGAATATGCATTTTTTCGCCTGAGGACTTTCCAGGGAGAATTCGATGCTCTCAGAAGATGCAGTGACCGAACAGTTGGGTCGAAGTATCACGACAGCACTCAATGTGCATGGCTGGCATCACCTTGATGCAATCCTTCTCGCTTCACTTGCTACGGAATTCCCGCTTTTGTTGATTGGTCCGCACGGCACTGCCAAAACCATTCTGGTTGAACGCATCGCCAACGCCTTGAATCGTTCATTTCGCCATTATAATGCCTCATTATTGAACTACGATGACCTCGTCGGCATCCCGATGCCTGAAGACGGGCAGGAATTCCTGCGTTTTATTACCACACCCGGGGCTATCTGGGATGCGGAATTCGTCTTCTTTGATGAGATCTCTCGCTGCCGCCCAGACCTGCAGAACAAATTGTTCCCGATCATCCACGAAAAGCGCGTCGTGGGGATGCCCTTGCAGCATCTGCGTTATCGCTGGGCTGCGATGAACCCGCCTTCGCCGGATAACCCGGATCTCGACCCCAATGCGGGGGAGTTCTACCTGGGTTCGGAACCGCTTGATCCGGCACTGACGGATCGTTTCCCTTTCGTTGTCCCGGTGCCGTCGTGGCGAGACCTCAGTCGTGAAGATCGTCGCCAGCTTTTGGCATTGGATGTCGATCCCAATCGCAATCATATCATGGATATCTTCCAGCGTCCCCTGGAGTCCCTGGTTGAGGAGTGTCGGGCACTCTTGCCAGAGGTCGCCGAACGCTATGGCGAATGGTTGGGGGATTACGTCATCGGCGTGGTGGATGCCCTGGGCAAGGCTAGCTTGCCGCAGAGTCCGCGCCGTGCCCGAATGCTCATTGAGGGGATTGTCGCCATCCACGCCGCCCGCCATGTGCTGGTGGGTGAGGAGCCGGAACTGGCAGATAGCGCTGAACTGGCGCTGCTATACGGGTTGCCACAGAATGCGACAGATGTGCCGCCGACCCCGGCCTCGATTGTGGCGATCCATCGCCAGGCCTGGGAAATTGCCAGCATGTTCGACGACGATGTCTGGCGTCAGATCCTGGAAGAGCAGGATCCAATCAAGCGCCTGCTGCTGGCAGAGGAATTGCAAGTCAGTGATGACGATTTGTCGCGCCTGGTGACGCAGGTGCTCAATATGGATGCCTCGGAGGCACGCAAGGTGGGGCTGGCCACTGCCATGTTCCTGCGCTACCGCCGCCAGCACCAACTGACGCCAGCAGCCTGGGAACCGCTGGTACAGCTTGCGGGGCGCGTGCTCTCGCCACGTATCTACAGCATTACGGTCAACGGCAATACGACGGAATCGCAGGTCTGGGGTGAGATAAAGCCCTGGGTGCTTAAGCATCGCCAGGGTGGAGCGGTGGAGCAGTTAGAAGCCAATTACGTGCTCGGCGGCTTCCCGGATCTATGGCGTCAGCAGAATTGGGCAGATGCCCTCAAGCAATTCAAGGAAGACCTGAACATGTTCGGTGGAGAGGAGCTGTTGGCATGAGCACGAATAACACCCAGAATCAGAGCCGTGTTCCGGGGCGTAACCCTTTCTCGTCACGCCCATCCAATAATCAGGGCAGCAGCTCCCCCTTTGGCAGTTCCTCCTCGTCCGGGTCTCGCTTCGGTGGTGGAAGGCTGTCCCGACTGGGGCGCACGACCCTCGACTGGACGGTCGTTCCACTGCACGACCGCGCGGTGCGTTTCTCTCTGGAAGGTCTGGGTGACCCGTTCCAGCGCTTGCTCGGTATGCCGCTGGATGTGGAGATGCGTACAGTCGAGAACATCATGAAGCGCCTGAACGACGACAAAGACCTGGCAGGGCGCTTCGAAGAAGTGCTGGACGAAATCTGGGAGAGTTACGGCTTCCGTGGGGCGGCGCTGCTCTTCCCCTATGAGGATGGGGTTCGCCGCGCTTACATCGACACGATCCAGCCCGCGCCACCCCCACCGGAAAAAGAGCAGAACGACGATGATGATGAGTATGAATACGAGGATGACGACGAAGCGGCAAATGCCGACCAGAAACCTGCTGTCGAGCGGTTGCGCGCTATTGATCTGGGTCTGGTGCTGAACGTGCTGGCTCGTTCGCGAGCGGGTGTGCTGGTGGGCAATACGCCGCTAGCGCTGGAAGCCGGTTTCTTGCAGCAGACCTTTGTTTGCGATGATCCGCGTATCGTCGCCATTGCCGAAGCTACGGGTTGCATCGTGGATGCGTGGGAGTGATGCCGATATGAATAAGTCTCCATTCCGCCCAGCTCGCCCATACGGGAATTCGCGCGATGCATCGGGCATGCTCTCGCGCCTGCTGGCCTCTATGCCCGCCGGAACCTTTGAAATGGAGACATTTGGCCGCTTGGCAGGGGTTGTGGCCAGCCAGGATGTGCCCACGGCAGCGATGGAATGCAAGCATCGCCCGCGTCTGCTCATCAATCCGGATTTCGTGAAGGAACATTGTAAGCGGGATGAGCACTTGTTCTTGTTGGTGATGCACGAGTTATGGCATGTGATGCTGGCGCACACCAGCCTCTTCCCCCGCATCACCCAGGCGCAGAACATCGCCTTTGATGCGATCATCAACGCGGGATTGATGCGCCAGTTCGACAAGCCCGTCTACCGCGGCTTCTTCGAGGCGCTCAACCCGGCGGATAAGTTCCCGCACCTGCTGCTGCGTCCGCCGGAAGGGTGGCCAGACAACCCGCAGTATCCGGATGACATTGGGCCAGAGGGCACCAGCCGCATTCTGCGCCAGCTATATCCGCCCTCGGGGCCATTCCGCCCGACGATGCCGTACTACGATGAGATCCTTGATCTCATCAAGCAGGATATGAAAGAGAAGGGGCTTCTGATCGAGGTGCCAGTCTTGCTCGGCGATCACGACAGTCAGAATCCCTACGAAAATGCCTTCTTGCGAGATGCTCTGGGGCGCATCAGCCGCAAGTGGCCGATGTCGGTGGGGAGTTTTGGCCCGCCGGGGCAGGGCGGCCACATGGACGACTGGTTCGTCGACCCCTATTCATCTACCCAGGAACTGCGGCGCGTTTTCTCCGGGGTGCTGCGCCGTGCCCTGGGCAATGACCTGGGCGAATATCGTCGCAAGCAGCGCCTGCCGATTCCGGGGATTACAGGCAAGGGCGTATTGCCCAATCCGCGTGATCGCCTGAGCGCTGCACGCAGACAACTGGGTTTGCCCGGTACGCTCTGGGAGCAGCAGGGTACCTATAAGGCGCGTGTGCCGGATCGCAAGGTGCGCGCCCACGTGTACCTGGATGTCTCTGGCTCCATGTCAGAAGTCCTGCCGCATATGCTCGGCTTATTGCTGCCCTACGTTCACAGCGGCAAGACCAACGTCTACCAATTTTCGACAGAGGTCGACTATCTGCCGCTGCGTAGCCTGCGCCAGGGCATGGTGCGCACAACGGGCGGCACGCAGATCAATTGTGTGATGGAGCATCTGGCAGAGCACGAAGAAACCGTGCGCCGTGTGCTGATCCTGACGGATGGCTACACCGGACGCCCTTACCATGATCATATTCGGCGGATTCGCGAGAACAATATCCGCGTGCATGTCGTTTTACCGGGCGAATCGCCCTACGAAAATGACCTTCAATCTATTGCTGATTCTTTCACTGTGCTGCCGCGTGTGCGGTAGCTGTGAATCAGGCGAGAGGGCTGCCGCTAGCAGCGACGGCAAGACAAATTTGAAGAGAATCCAACGCATCGCATCGTAGAGTCTTGTATTCACCCCCATCAGGCCGGAAGCGCTCAGCAATGGGCGCTTTTTGCTATCCCTTGTATTCATCGCGAGAGTTGCCACAATGGATGGCGCAATGACCAGAAACGAGAGAGAGTAAGTCATGCAGCACGAATTGCCTGAGTTTGAACCGCGCACTGTGGAACAGGTGTTGCCCTTCGCGAAGAGCGTCTTTGGCGACAGCCTCGTGACGCTGCAACCCTACGAAGATGGACACTTCCGCGCCATTTTCAGGAAGACGCATTTCACCATCCACGAGGGCGCGACTGAACCATCAAAATCACAGTGGAATACGCTCAAGAAGCAGATGAAACGGCGCAATCGCGGCGTATTCATCTTCAAGGAGCATGGCAAATTCGATTGTGCCCGCATGGATGCCGAAGATGTGACCGCTGATGACGAATGCTATTTCGTGGACTTCGGGTTCTTCCGCTACTGAATGCGAGCAAAGGGGCGTCCGGGCGAGGGGTGAGCAACGCCCGGCCCAGTGTCAGCTTTGCTTGCGAAAATCGACGAAGCGGTAGCCGACGCCGCGCTCCGTGATGATGTAGTGCGGGTTCGACGGGTCTTCTTCGATCTTCTCGCGTAAGTAATTGACGTAGAGCCGCACATAGTGTGCCTCATCGCGATACTCATATCCCCAGACTTTTGCCAGCAGTTGCTCGTGGGGCACTGTCCAGCCGGCATTCTGGATGAGATGGTACAGCAAGCGATACTCAGTCGGGCGCAGCTTGATGCGTTCGCCATTGACGATCACTTCCCGCTGATTGAAATCCACACTCAGTCGGTCATCGATTTGCAGCACGGCTTCTTCGGGGGACGATTTTTCGTTGCGGCGCAACACAGCCTTGATGCGGCTGGTCAGTTCGCGTGGGCCAAAGGGCTTGGTGACGTAATCATCCGCACCCAGTTCCAGCCCGTAGACGATGTCGTTTTCGTCCCCCTTGGCGGTGAGCATGATGACAGGCACGTCGGAGAATTCACGCAGCATTCGCAGGGTCTCGAAGCCATCCAATTCCGGCATCATCACATCCAGCAGGATAACATCCGGGAGTTGTGTACGAACCACTTCGAGGGCTTCCAGGCCGTTATGTGCTTCAATGACATGGTGGCCTTCTAGCTCCAGATTCATGCGGATGAAACCGATCATCCGTGGTTCGTCGTCAACCACCAGAATCCGTTTGCTGTCGCGCTGGGGTGTTGCAGGGATATTGCTGCTCATGAGCTATGCCGTTTCATTCGCGGAAAATATTCGGGAAGTCCATCTCTTCTTCGCCAGACGGTAGCACCTGGATGAAGTTGATGCGCCACCAGGGGAATACCACTGTGGTCACGCCTTCATCAATCCAGCGTAGTTCACCGTCGCCACGTTCACGGGGGTTCTTCCCAATGACGCAGTTATCCGACGGTTTCGGCAATTCGTCAACATCAATCTTGACAGGTTCTTGATTGTTGATGTGAACCAGGATCGTATACATGATGACTAAGGTTGCTCTCCGATTGTTCTGAAAAATGCGCGTTACTTGAAGTAGACATAGGTGACCAGCTTGCCGAAGCGAACTTCATCCCCATCACGCAGTACGCGGGGTTGGTTCGGCGCCAGCCGCTGACCATTGAGATACGTGCCGTTGGCGCTGCCAATATCTAGCAAGATCAGTGTATCTTCGTTGATTTCCAGGATGGCGTGCTGCCGCGAGACGCCCTTTTCATGTGCGCCAAAGGGCGACAGATCAATATCTGGGCGTGTCGTGCTGTTTTCGTCAACTCGTCCGAATACAAGGCGACGAGCGGGTTGAATCATCAACGGTTCTGCGGCATCACGTACATGCAAGATGATGGATGCACCGCTCTGAAATTGGGCTGTTCCCCAGGTCGAACGCGCCGCCATATCATTTGGGTCATTAATCAGGGTGCGCGTGCGAATGGTCGTATCCCCAATCAGTTCTCCCAGGTCAGACCCACAATTCTCGCAAAATAATGTGCCTTCCAGGTTTTCCTGGCCGCAACTTGGACATTTCAGCATAGGAACGAGCCTGTTTCGTGTTGTTCATCGGTTTGCAACCGACCGCAGCGAGGTGGCAGGTTGCTGGCGGGAATGCACTCCCACCTCGTGTGATTATATCCCTGTCCATACTACCGGACAAGGAGAGGCACCGACAGCGTGCGCTCAGTCATCTGCGAAGCGCTTGGTGAACATCGCCGTGATGCCATCTTTGACGGCCCCCGGCGTGATGAGCGCACGGGTGGAATACTTGATGGACTTCTTCGCGCCTTCGTCCGAAAAGTCGCGCGTCTGGGCGATGTGCTGCGCTTCCATCTTGGCTTGCATGCTCAATTGCTTCTCGCCCATTTCCAGCAAGCGAGTCGAAAGGAATTCGAGACGGCGCGTAGCTTCTTCGTAGTCTTTGTTCTCGATGGCTTCCTGCGCCTTTTCTTGAATGCGATATAGGGTCAGCTTGCTGAGTGCATCCACGATGGCATTCGGCGGCGCTTCGGCCTGCGTTGTCTGGGTCGCGACATCCACGACGAGATCGCCTACGGTCATATAGGGCTGTGCGCTGTGCTGCATCAAGTCGCCAGAGGCGGCGACACGTGCCAGGTTGCGGAAGCCTGTTGCCTGCTCCGCGAGCAGTTGGAATTGCAGCAGCACGCTGATGTGGCGCTGACCCTGCAGGCTGGCGAGCGGAATCACGCCGTTCTCGTGTGGCAGTGGCTGCGGATGCGGGGCCAGTTTGAACGCCATCTCCAATTCGACATCGGGGTCTGGCGCGACCAGAAGCTGCATCCGTTCTGCAAAGGCGTTGGTCAGGTTACGAACGCTCTCATCCATGAATTCTGAGACCATGTTCACGGACTGAATGAACGTCGAGGCACCCCCGGTAATCGACGCCATCTCGTCCAGGAAGGCGTCGTTCCAGTCGGTTCCAAGCCCCATCGCGCTGATGCTGATGCCTTCTGCCGCCGCTTTGCGTGCCAGTTCCAGGCAGTCATCTTCGTCACCATAGGTGCGCCCATCGGTCAGCAGAATGATGTGATTTGCCTTTTTCGGGTCGAGATATTGGCGATTCTGCTGGTAGCCTGCTTCCAACCCGCGGAAAATCTCCGTACTGCCGCGCGGGTGAATCATGCTGACTCGCGCCCGGAGCGCCATCTTGTCCTGTGCGGTTTGTGCGGGAATGATGACGGTAGCGCGATCATTGAAGGAGACAACGGAGATGATGTCATCAGGGTTCAGCTCGCTGATGATGGTCTGGGCAGCAGCCTTGACCTTGTTCATGCGTCCTTCGTCTTCCATCGACTTGCTGTGGTCGATGATGAGCGTCAGGTTGAGCGGCGTGTTATGCTCTTCGAGGAGCTTCAGACCTTCCTGTGGGGCAGCAATATCTACCAGCAGATAGACGACCTGCGTTTCCGGCAGCGGAATGATGGTACGCTTGCTGGGAGTCAGGCGCATGTGGAAATATGCCCCGGATTTCTTCTGCTGCTCCATCCGTTCGGTGGCTTTTTCATCATAGCGACGACGATGAACAGGATCCATCAGGAGGTTATAGGCGTCGTTGATTGCATGCATCTGTTCTGCAGCCGCTTTGTATTTGTTCTGGTTCGGGTGCAGCCGACGTAGAAGTTCGTTGTAGGTATCTTTGATTTCTTCTGTGGTCGCGTTGCGCGAAAGCCCCAGAATGATGTATGGATCGTATTGGATGTTCATCATCAAAGTCGCCTTGATTAGTTACTCGGAATCTTCAGGATAACGGCGGTGATGTTGTCCGTTCCCCCGTTGGTGTTGGCGAGTGCAATCAGCTTATTGCAAGCTTCTTGTGGATCCGGAGTTTGCAGGATGACGCCTTTGATGTCCGCTTCATCCACCATGCCCCAGAGTCCATCACTGCAGAGCAGGATGTAGGAATTGCTTTCCAGGCGCTTGCGCATGATATCAGGCTCAACATCTTCATTCTGCCCGATGGCGCGGTAGAGCACATTGCGCTGTTCGTGCTGTTCCGCTTCTTGCTCATTGATCTTGTCGAGTTCAATCAGCCGCTGGACGACCGAGTGATCGCGGGTGATCTGCTCCAGGTCACCGCCGGGTACCAGAACGTAGGCACGGCTGTCGCCCACGTGTCCGATATGTGCCTGGTCGCCTACGATGACCATCGCAGTGATGGTTGTGCCACCATCTTTGACCTCTTTGCGGATGATGGCGTTGGCTTTCTGAATCGACTGTTGCAGGGCCTCGCGGATCGTGAGTCGTTCGGCAGTCATCTCTTCCCCGGAGATCATCGGCAAAAAGACCGTTCTGAAGATGTCCTGCAAGACTTCGGATGCCGTCATTGACGATGCTTTTTCACCTTCTTTGTGCCCGCCCATGCCATCAGCCACGATGAAAATCCCAAAATCAGGCTGTTCTTCTACAGTATCGCTCGCAAAATAGAACGATACAGCCGCATCCTGATTGTTGGAGCGCACCATGCCCTTATCAGATGCCTGCCCGTAAGTCAGGTGGCCGCTTTTGTTGGCGCTGGTAGCTTCTTCTGGCAGTGGTCGGGTGATACCAGGCGGTTCCGGGATGATCGTATCTGCGCCTGGCTCCTCCTCGTCCTCGTCGGGCGGTGCAGGTGCGTCTTCTACATCATCTGGTTCGTCATCACGGAGTTCGTCCGTCACGATTTTGTTCTGTTCGTCTTCTTCAATTTCATCTTCAGCGTTTATCGGTTGGCGATCTGCATCGTCCGCGCTATGGGCTTCCTCGGCGGCCTCGTTTTGCTGCGGTTCGCTGGTCGGTGCAGTCTCGTCAGACACCGCACTGTCCTTTTCCTCGTCCTGCGGTGTTCCGAAAAAGCGGCGAAATAGTCCCATCATGCATCCTGTCAGAGTAGCTACGAAACCAAGGGTAAAGCGTACAATGTGCTGTCCAGTGAGCCAAAGAGAATCAGGTTTTCTGTGATGAGCGGCTTGGAGACGATCTGACCTCCTGCCTCAAATGTCCACAGTTCATTCCCTGTGCGGGCTTCCACTGCGTAGAATTTACTGTCCGTTCCGCCGAAGTATACAACATCTCGGAAAACCCTGGGGGATGATACGATGGGATTGCCAATGTCGAATGTCCAGCGTTCTTTGCCGCTTTGGGCGTTCACACAGTAGAGCTTGCCATCTGCAGAGCCAAAGTAGACGAAGCCGTTGTCAATCGCCGGGGACGAGATGATCGGGCCATTGGTGCGCAGGCGCCACTGACTGTAACCGTTGATCGCATCAATGGCGTAGAGGAAGCCGTCGAAAGAACCAACATAGCACACATTGTCACGGTCGACGACGGGCGATGAAGTGACGGCACGGCGCGTGCGGAACCCCCATTTTCGCTGTCCGCTCAATTCCAGGCCGATGACTTCGCCCGCTTCGTTGCCAAAAATAATCCGATCTTCTGTGACGAATGGTGTGCTGCGAATAGGCGCGGCTGAGTCATATTCCCACAGATAGCGTCCATTATTGGCGACGAGGGCGTGCAATTTCCCGTCGTCACTGCCGAAGAAAACATGACCATGCGCGAGGCGTGCTGTACCACGAATCTTGTCGTTTGTGGTGTACGACCAGTTCAGCCGTCCATCGCGGTAGTCCAGCGATGAAAAGGTATAGTCTTCTGATCCGAAGAGAATCTGACGATATTCCGCGTCAACGATAGGAGTTGTGGCGATACCGCCTTCCGTCGCTCGCTTCCAGACCATGCTGCCGTCTTCCAGGTTGACCGCCCAGATGTTCGTGTCGTAGGAGCCGATGAAGGCCATATCGCGAAAGACTACCGGGCTGCTGTAGATTTCATCTTCCGTTTTGAACGTCCAGCGGGGTTCGATGCCGCCGGGGGCGTCCCCGAAGCCGGTGGTTTCACCCGGTGCAGCCCCTTCAGTTTGGGCAGCAGCGCCTACCGTGGCGGCGGCAACCCCAGCGGGTACAGCCTGGTAGCGCAGGGCTTCGAAATCGGCACGCATCTCTGCACAGGTCTGGTAGCGATTCTCCGGTTCAAATTCCAGCGCCTTGTCGATAATGGCGGCAAGTTGTGGCGTCGCTTCCGGATTTAAATCAGTGATGGGGCGCTCAGAGAAGCTGAACGGCGGCTCCAGACGTGGATCGGCGCGTGTGATCACGTGATGCAGCGTAGCCCCCAGGCTGTAGATGTCGCTCAGGGAATTTGCCTTGCCTTTATACTGCTCAGGAGCGCTGTATCCCTCAGTGCCGATCATGGTCTGTGGTAAATTGCCGACAAGCGCTTTGGCAATACCGAAGTCAATCAGGCGCACTTTGCCCAGGCTATCGATCATGATATTAGCGGGCTTCATATCGCGGAAAATAATCGGTTCCGGCTTATGTGTGTGCAGGTAATCCAGCACATCGCAGAGCGCAATTGCCCAATCAATGATCTTGTCGAGGGGCAGCGTCTTGGTCTTCGTCAGAATTTGTTCAAGGTCACGCCCGTTGATGTACTCCATCACGATATAGGCGCGGTCATTCTGGTCGAAGAAATCGTAAATCTTCGTGATTGCCGGGTGTGAGAGCGTGGCCAGTAGATTCGCTTCGCGACGGAACGTCTTCATCGTGGACGCTCTCAGATTCGGGTCGGAGGCGGTGACATGCATTTCTTTGATGGCGACAAGACGGCGAGCTTCCGGGAAGTTCAAGTCTCGTGCCTGGTAAACGGAGCCTTGTCCACCGCCACCAATGCGACCTTCGATCTTGTAGCGTGCGAGCAGAATCGTGCCAACTTTCAGGTCGCCGTTGTTCATCGGGTCATCAGGGCTACCGAATTGCGTTGTATCAGGCATAAGTCCAAACTCGTCAATGATTGCGTGATAACAGGGTGCAAGTGTGACTATGGTGCGAATGGTGTTGCTTTATTATATTGAACACATCCGTACACTGCAATTGGCTGCAAGGTGATTCTCGATTTGTCTACAAATACAGCACAATCCCTTTCGTTATACTTGCACATCCCATTTTGCCGGACGATGTGCTCGTATTGTGCTTTCAACACCTATACTGACCTGGAAGCGCTCATCCCGGATTTTGTGCAGGCTCTCGTTCGGGAAGTTGAGTTCTTAGGAAAATCGAACCCGGGTTATGAAGTTCATACAGTCTTTTTCGGGGGTGGCACGCCGAGTCTGCTCAGCCCGAAGCAGTACGATGCCTTGATGCACACGATTCATGGCTCATTTCGCGTAGTCAGCGACGCCGAAATCAGCATTGAGACCAACCCTAATGATCTATCCACCGAGTATTTGCGTAGTCTGCGTGCAATTGGCTTGAATCGCCTGAGTATCGGCATGCAAAGTGCCAATTCCCACGTACTGCGCCTATTCAATCGAGGACACGATCAGCAGATGGTTATCCAGGCGGTGGAAGCCGGTCGCAGGGCAGGTTTCGACAACATCAGCCTGGACTTGATCTTCGGTGTACCTGGGCAGACGCTGGACGATTGGCAAAAAACGCTGGACGCGGGCCTGGGGCTGGACGTTGAGCATTTTTCGACGTACGGCCTTGAGCTAAAAGGCGGAACGTTGCTCACGGAGCAGGTTCGGGCTGGGGAAGTCGCTGAGCCGGATGACGACATCGCCGCAGATATGTACGACTGGATGACCGAACGTTTTGCTGCTGCTGGCTACGAGCAGTATGAGCTGAGCAACTGGTGCAAACCCGGCTATGAAGCACGCCACAATTTGCAGTACTGGCACATTCATCCCTATCTGGGATTGGGGCCGGGTGCGCATGGATATGTCGAACACCAGCGGACGATTGTGCTGCGACATCCGCAGAAATATATCGAGCGTATGCGACATGCCCCGGACGTGATGGCTTTCCCGGAAAGCCCTGCAACGTCCAAGCTCACGAAGGTCGATCGTACGGAAGAGATGAGCGATGTGCTGATGATGGGCTTACGTCTGACGCGCGACGGTGTTCAGCGGCAGGCTTTTCAGCAGCGCTTTGGCGTTGATCCAGTTGCGCTCCATGAGGAGACCATCGAGAAATTCGTGGGGTATGGTCTCCTCAGTGTGGATCAAGAAGCAATCCGCCTTACACAGCGAGGGCGTTTGCTGAGTAATGCGGTCATTCGGGAGCTAATCTAGTAGCTGCGTTGGAAGAGAAAATCCGTGAATTCACTCAGAAGCTGCGCCGCCTCGCCCTGGGGCTTTGCCTGCTCCAGAGCGTTCATGGCAGCGTTGTAATACTGTTGTTCTTGTTCACGAGCATATTCCAGTGCCCTCAGGTCATCGAGCATCTGGACAACAGGTTCAACGTCTGCCTCTCCGAAGGGTTCCTTGGTGTATAGTGCGCGCAATTCCGCGCTCTGTGCCAGCCCATGCAGAATTGGCAAGGATTTCTTCCTCGAGAGAATATCTGTCGAGATCGATTTGCCGAGCACAGCCGCATCCCCCCAGATGCCCAGGATATCATCCCGAATCTGAAAAGCGATGCCGAGATTCAGACCGAAGTCCGCATAGTGCTGGGCTTTCTGCTCGTCACCTGTGGCGATGTAAGCTCCCAACTGACCAGAAGCTGCGAGGAGTGCGGCGGTCTTCCCCCGGATCATTGATAAGTATTCCTCAACGGTGACAGTATCCAGATGCTCGAAACGCATATCGAGATGCTGTCCGCGTGTGAGTTCCAGGTTGGTTGCGTTGAAAATCCGCCAGACGCGCAGCAATCGCTCTGCTGTGAGCGCAGGCGAGAGGGCGCTCAGCGCCGAATAAGCCATAGCGAACATCGCATCTCCGGCGTTGATGGCATTGGCACGCCCCCAGATTCGCCAGACGGTAGGGCGTCCGTGACGAATGTCGCTGATGTCCTGGATGTCGTCGTGAATCAACGAGAAGTTGTGCAGGATTTCGACGGCAGCAGCGGCGGGTAGGGCGGGGTGCCAGGTCTCTGCGGCGGCATCGCTGCATAGTAGCAAGAAGGTCGGGCGCAAGCGTTTGCCGGTGGGTTTGTCGTAGGGCTGGTCATTTTCATCAACCCATCCCAGGGCGTAACGCAGCATGACGCCGAAATCAGGTTCGTCGTTGAGATGATCCGCGACGATTTGGCGCATGGTCTGTTCAACCGCAGGCCAGTAGCGCGAAATGATATGTTGAACCACGGAAGATTCGTCCTTATGACTGGATCAGCGGAACTTGAGCAAGCTCTTCGATAGTGCTTGTGCTGGTGCAAAGCATGGCGATCCGCAGTTGTGCGGTCAGTTCGCGAATCAGGTCGCTGACGGCATCTGCGGACTCGTTGGCAGTCTTCAGGAAGGGGCCTGCTAATCCGGCAAGTGTGGCACCCAGGGCAATGCTCTTTGCGATGTCAATGCCATCCCGCAGACCACCGCTGGCGATGATGGGGAGTTCGGGAGCGCCTCGCCGGGCGTAGCGGATGGCATCGGCAGTAGGGATGCCCCAATCGGCAAAGGCGCGCGCGACTTTGGCATGGAATTGCGTAGGAGCGCGATAGTATTCAACTTCGCTCCATGAGGTACCGCCGGAACCCGCGACATCAATGGCCGCGATGCCCACTTCTGCCAGGCGGCGTGCGTCCTGCTCAGAGAAGCCCCAGCCCACTTCTTTGGCAATGACGGGCACGGGCGATTTTTTGCAGACCTCTTCGACTTTCTGCAACAACCCGGCGAAGTTGGTGTCTCCTTCTGGCTGGACGGCTTCTTGTAGTACGTTGAAATGCAGGATGAGCGCGTCAGCTTCGGCCATGTCAACGGCACGCTGCATCTTGTCCGCATCGTAGCCGTAATTGAGTTGTACCGCACCGACGTTGGCGAATAGCAAGATATCAGGCGCGATGTGTCGCAGACGAAAGGAACCAGCGAGCGCTGCATCTTCAATGGCTGCACGCTGTGAACCGAGGCCCATCGCAATACCGTGTTCTTGCGCCGCAAGGGCCAGGTTGTGGTTGAGCTTGGTGGCGAGTTCTGCGCCTCCTGTCATCGAGGAAATCAGAATCGGGGCGCTGAGCGTTTTGCCGAAGAGCGTTACTTCAGGATTCACTTCTGCGAGATCAAGCTCTGGCAAGGCGTTATGCATGAAACGCAGATTTTCAAACCCCGTCGTCAGCGTGGGGAAATTGACATTCTCCTCCAGGTTGATGCGGACATGATCCGCTTTTCGCTGTTCAATCGAGGGTTGTTCCGTGACTTCACGCATAGAGCAGTGTTCCTTAAGTGGAGTACGAGTGATTTCTCACCATGTCGGGTGGTCATCGTACAGTTGACCTATAGACCTGTCAATGATTGTTGTGTATGGTCTAGCATCGCATAGCAATCACAGTATAATGTCCATCGCAATTTTGTGAACTTTCCGAAGGATGGGAGGGTACGTTACCATGGCAAGTGTTGAAGAACGTGTGAAGAACATCGTGGTTGAGGTGCTGGGTGTGGAGGAAGATCGCATTTCTCCTGAGGCTCGTTTCCGCGAAGACCTGGATGCGGATTCGCTCGATCTCGTCGAACTGATTATGCAGTTCGAGGAAGAGTTCGGCGGGGAGATCAGTGATGAAGATGCTCAGAAGATCGAGACTGTCGGGCAGGCAGTGAACTACATCGGCACGCACCTGAACGCCTGAGCTTCACGTGATTTGCCAGAACGGGGTCACTTCTGGGTGATCCCGTTTGTTTTCTCCTCAGTGTGGCTCCCTGCGAAACATTCCCTGGAATATCCACATCCCGTAGCATAACAAAAGCAGCGGCATTCCGATGCCGGGCGTACTGTCTGCGGCATATTGCTGGATGAGGGCCTGCCCCTGAATAGCTCCCATGGCGGCAGTTGCTACCCCGCTCATGCCAAGCATGAGGATAATCCAGCGTTTTTGAAGCCTGTGCGCAACCCAGAACCAGACGAATGCGCCGACCAGAGACAGGGCTGCCAGCACGAACTGTTGCTGCTGGTTTGGATCGTTGGGACGCGCCAGGAAGTCCAGGGGGGGCAGTTGAGCTATGCTGAGCACCAAGATCATCAGCATCCAGAACCATCTGCGCCAGGCGGGCTGAGCGGTGAAGTGGAGGGCAAAGAGCCAGGTAATCAGCACGAGTTGTACGCGAAGCAGCAGGCTCGGTATTCGCAGTGGATGGGTTGCCGGATGCAGGCTGAGCCATTCAGCCAGATCATAGGCTCCCAGCGTCAGCGCATTGATGGCGCTCACATTCCAGGGGAGCAGATAAGCCGCTAATGAGAACAATAGCAGCAGCAATGGGAGACGAGGCGTACGTGTGCGATTGTCGGTGGCGGTCATGAGGCGATTTCGTCCAGGGTGTCGCGAATCTGTGAGTCTTCCTCGGCTTGTTGTTCGAAGAAGTTGAGCATGAACTCGCTGCGGCGCTGGCGCAATGCCATTGGGGCGACAGCACGCAGGTCTTCGATAGTGACTTTTGTGCGTCGATCGGCTGCGGCGTAGGCACGGGCGGCCTCGAACATGGTGTACTCCGCACGGTGTGAGTCGATATCGAGCTTCTGTACGAGTTGAAGTCCCGCCTGGATTGTCTCTTCCGTCAGAACTGTTTCTTTGAGCAATTCGCGCGCGACCACAATTTCGTCCTGTGTGAGGGCGGTTTCTTCTTCCCAGTCGCGGATGAATTTGGTCGGGTTGCGGCGGTAGGCGCGAACGCGATTGTAGATTTCTTCCCGCTGTTCGGCTTCCATCAGGCCGCGAACGTTGACGCGCAGGCCAAAGCGATCCATGATTTGCGGACGCAGGCGACCTTCTTCGGGGTTCATCGATCCGATGAGCACGAAGCGAGAGCGATAGGTTCCGGCCACTGCGCCCCGGCGAACAGTGTAGCTCCCCTGTGCTGCGGCATCCAGGATCACATCGACGATTTGATCCTCAAGCAGGTTGACTTCATCAACGTACAGGATGTTATTGTCTGCGCGAGAGAGGATGCCTCGTTCGACGCGCAGAGCACTGCGCACAGCGGCTCGTTCGTTGAGACCACCGACGACATCTTCGATCTGGGCGTTCAAGGGCAGTTCGACGAGGCGCACGGGTTCATAGTGCGAGATTGGCTCGTCGTTCTTGAATTTCTCGTAACAATCCGGGTAGAGATTGCGAGCGATGTCGTCGTCGATGTTTTCGAGATCTTCTGGCAGGACGCCCTCTTCACAGTCGCTGACTTCGGTGTGGGGTAGGATGCCCGTGACGCTGCGAACGGCTGTGGTCTTGCCTGTGCCGCGAGGCCCAATCAGCAGGACGCCACCAATGGAGGGATTGATGACGGCCAGCAACAAGGCTGTGCGCATTTCCAATTGGCCGACGATGGCCAGAAATGGGTAGGGACGGTGTTCCGCCAGTCCGAGGTCTGGTTCTGGCATTTCGGTAATGCGCTTGTAGCTGTATTCGTTGAGCAGTTTGACGATCGCGGATTGGCGTGGCTTTTCATCACTCATTCGCCGATTGTCTCCTCTTGTGCGCGTTGCTGCTTGCGGAATGCCTGGCGTGCCTGGGCTTGCTCTGCGCGGGCTTTTTGCTCATCAGTTTCGTATAGTAATGGCGGGACTGGCTTGGGATTACCATTCGCATCCAATGCGACATACACATAGTAGGCGATGTTGCTGACAATACGTTCGCCACTGAGTGGATTCTCGCGAATGACTTCTACTCGAACTTCCATTGAGGTGCGTCCTACGTAGCTCAATTCCGCCTTGAACTCGACAAAGTTGCCGACATGAATGGGGTGCATGAAAGTCATTGAATCGACAGCGACGGTGACAGCAGGTGCCTGTGCGTGACGTACAGCAGCTAAACCGCCGGCTTCGTCTGCGAGCTTCATGATGACGCCGCCGTGTACATTGCCCAGACTGTTGGCGTCCTGCGGTCCCATCATATGGCTGAGTGTGACACATGAGTCGGCGCTGCGTTTGGCATCCATAGCGAGAATCCTTTCGGTGAATTGCCCCTGGCTTTTCGCTAATGGTAGAGAGTTGTGCGGTTTTGCGCCAGCACTTTCTCGTAGATTTGCGCGAGGTGTTCGGCTGAGCGATGCCAGGTGAAGCGCCGCGCCTGGTCAATTCCACGTGTGATCAGTTGCTGTCGTAGCGTGCTGTCATCGAGAACGCGTTGAATCGCATGAGCGATTTCTTCGACATCGAGGGGATTAACGAGTAAGGCGGCGTCGCCTGCGACTTCCGGCAGAGAGGAAACATCCGATGTGATGACGGGCGTGCGGCAGGCCATACCTTCCAGCACCGGGAAGCCAAACCCTTCGTATAGTGATGGGAACACAACGCATTCGGCATGATGATAGAGGGCTGGTAGATGCTCTTCATCCGCAAAGCCGATCAGGTGAACGAATTCTTGCATCTTTGTTTCGGCGATTGTGGCGTACATCTCATCTTCGAGCCAGCCTTTGCCCCCTGCTACGACGAGGCCGATGTCATAACCATTCTGGCGCAAGATACGCAATGCACGGATCAGGCGGCTGTAGTTTTTTCGGGGTTGCACTGTGCCGATTGTGAAGAGATACGGACGGTCATGAATGCCATAAATGTTTCGTATAGTCATTGGGCTTACAACATCTTTTTGGTTCTGGAAGTACCGTTGATGTACCCCACTGTAGAGAACTTCGATTTTGCTTTCAGGAATCCCGTAAATCTCCTGTAGATCGTCTTTGGTCGCTTGGGAGTCCGCTGTGATGAAATCTGCTCGTTGTGCTGAGCGTGGTACTACTACATCGAGATAGGCTTTCAGTCGTGGGCTAGCCGCATCTGGAACGCGCACGTACGAGAGATCGTGAACCGTCACAATTGATCTTGTTGCTTGTCGGACAGGAGGCAGCACGAAATCCGTTGCGTGGTAGAGGTCAATGTCGCCTACGAAGTATTCAACGGGTAGAGGTAGCCGTGCGCGTTGCCAGATACGTGCCAGCCACGTTGGTGAGATCCGGGTTGTACGCCAGGCAAATTGCGACGGCGTCTTCGCCAGCGAGCGATCCCGACGAAGCCCTGCGACGAACAAGCGGTAGTCGTGTGTGGTGGGTAATGTCTGAAATTCGTTGATGAGGTCACGAACAAGACGACCGATGCCGCCGCCTTGTTCATATGCCGGGGTATAATCGATAGCTATTGTAGCCATCAATCCACGTCGCTGAATGTCCAGTAGCGATTGACGAAGAAGTTCCAGATCATTACGACGAAGATACCGACCAGCACAGCCAGAGTCGCGCCGATTTGATTGACAAAATGCTCAGATTCAGCCAGTTGCGGTACGATGAAATTGAGCACTGTGCTGGCGATCACGGTCATGAACCCCGTCGAAAAGAGGATCCAGGCTGTACGCGCCAGCCAGCCGGATACGCTGACGATGGCAAATTGGCCTAGCTGACGCCAGACGGAACGCGATCTCGAGTCGGGATATGTCCAGTAACGATTCCAGAAGAAATTGCTGGAGACTGCTGCAATGAAGGAGATCGTCGCGGCAATCGCTACGTTGATGTCTTGATTCGGGCCAACAGGGGGCAGCACCGTTGCCATCAGCACATTGGAGACCCCCAGGTCAATTATGGCTCCCAGCGTTCCAATCGCTGCGAATTTCAGGAAGCGCTCCACCTCTTTGGCTTTTGATCCGCCAACGCGATTCGCGATACTGCGAATCAGGCCATCGATTGGCAGTCGAATCGCTCGGTGCTTCGGCTCCTCTGTGGCCGCGGCAACCCCTGTCGCGGAAGACGTGGGTTGCTCTGCCCCTGTGATCTGTGTCATTGGCTTTTCCAATCTTTTCCAGACCATAGCTGCTGGTCGTACAGTACCAGGATCACCAACAATATCCCGATATGGATGAACAGGTTATTGACATACAGGTTGTCCAGAAGGCTGTGCGTTGCCAGATACGCCCAACTGCCCAAGAGACCGATACTGACGGCTCTTGCCAGTGAGTCAGGGTGTGAGCGCAAGCGCCATGTCATCACGACGGCTGTTCCCCAGAACAGCAAATACGCCAGTGCGCCCAGAATGCCAGCCTCCGCAAAGATATTCAAGTAATAATTGTGGGCATGTCCCAATGCTTCGGGCCAGTTCACCAGACGGTGATCTGCATAGGCTACCTCGTAATTGCCGAAGCCGATGCCCAACCAGGGCTGTGAATCTACCATGTTCAACGCTGCTTGCCAATGTGCGAGGCGCTCCACCACAGCATAGTTGGAGGTTGTAATGTCCACGCCGCGCACATCATAGAGGGTGAAATACTCCGCGGTGGAGCTGGCAATGCGAGCCGTGATCGACTGTGGCAGCAATCCTGCGAACCAGATAGCCAGCAGGAAAATGAGGGCTGTAGTGGTCAATGCGAGGCTCTGCCACAGCTTGCGTGGCAGTGCAAAGACTATGACAATGCCTGCTGCGACAAAACCCAGCCACGCGCCTCTGCTCCAGGAAGCAAGCAGCGCGGCGAAGATCAGCGATGATGCTGCACCATAGAAAATCAACATCAGGAGGTCGCTGCCGGTCAATCGGCGTTCGGGACGCCGCCAGAGACGTGCCAGGACGCCGTAGCCGCTCATCAGCGCAAGAGGCAGGATGAAGCCCATAAACCCGCCGAAGGGATTTGGCTGCCCAAACGTCCCAAAAGCGCGGAAAAACCGTCCCATGATCACCAGGTGATCGGCTCCGCTTCCCCCCAGGAAAATATACAGCCCGACCAGCGCGTTGGCGCAAGCGGCGATTACGAGGCCGAAAACAAGCCATTGCGCTCTGGCGAAGTGTGGCACAATCAACAGCAGTGCCAGGACAACGACCCACTTAAACCACTCCGTCGCCCAGAAAGCCTGCTCCGCCGCAGTAAATGACGAGATGCCCGTCGCGACCAGGAAGATGCCCAATGTTACGTGCAAGGGTGTTATCCGCATGCGGAAGCGCTCTCTGCGCAAGATGTGATGCGTAACATAGGCTGCGACGAAGACCAAAAACAGGATTTGCCCGACATCCAGCGGGAAAGGCCATGCCGCTTCGGTTGCGACCAGGGTGCGTAACGGTGCGAGAACCAGCAGCGTGATGAGCGGCACATAGAGCGACAGACTGGCTGCGATTAGCAGTGTGGCAAGCAGGGTCAAGCCAAGCCCCACTTGCCAGGAGGTGATGGTTAGTAGCGATGCCGCCAGAATTGCGGCATAGATGGTGATGGTCGGGATGTGGTGGGGCAGTCGCAGCATTCCTAGACGACCTGGCGGAAATACTCAATCGTTTTCTGCAGTCCGTCTGCCAGCGCGACCTGCGGCTCCCAACCCAGTATTTCGCGTGCGCGAGTCGTGTCGGGTTGGCGAGTTTGTGGATCGCCCGCGATGCGATCTTTTTCCTTGAAGACGACGCCTGCCTGGTTGCCCGCGATTTCGTTGACAGCGTGGGCAAACTCGAGGATGGTCATTTCGTGCGTGGTGCCGATGTTGACCGGATCGGAAAAATCGGATTTGTAGAGGCGAGTCACACCTTCGACGAGATCATCAACGAATTGGAAGCACCGCGTTTGCGAACCGTCGCCGTAGACGGTCAGTGGCTCGCCGAGAATCGCCTGCTTGATGAAATTGGGCACGACCCGTCCATCATCCATGCGCATGCGTGGGCCATAGGTATTGAAAATGCGGACGATGCGCGTCTCTACCCCATGTGTGCGATGATAAGCCATCACCATCGCTTCTGCGAAACGCTTGGCCTCGTCATACACGCCGCGCGGCCCAATTGGATCGACATTGCCTACATAAGTTTCTTTTTGCGGATGTTCGAGCGGGTCTCCATAGACTTCCGATGTCGAAGCCAGGAGATAACGCGCATTCTTTGCCCGTGCCAAGCCCAGCGTGTTGTGCGTTCCCATTGCACCAACTTTCAGCGTCTGGATGGGATACTTGAGGTAATCGATGGGGCTTGCTGGCGAGGCGAAGTGAAAAATGCCGTCGATCTCGCCGGGTACATGGATGTAATTGTTGACATCATGGTGAATGAATTCGAAGTTCTCATTGCCGACATGCTGGCTGATGTTATCCATGTTGCCGGTGATCAGGTTGTCCATTGCGACAACGCGATGCCCTTCCGCGAGGAAGCGATCAACAAGGTGAGAACCCACGAAACCAGCGGCTCCTGTGATGAGAATGCGCAAGGCCAATTTCTCCCCTGGAAATGATGAATGAATACCCGCCAAAGTGTACCACAGCAAGTAACAAAGCGGAATAAACTGAAATATTAACGGAATTGTGCCGCATTTTGTCCAGAGTCGTCGGCCTCATCCAACTGGCGCTGCAATTCGCGCACGAAAATCGATTGTTGTTCGGCGTTTTCCGTGCAGATGCGTACACTGCGCAGCGAGTTGAGTGGTTCATATGCGAAATCGATGATCTGCTCCAACATCACACGTGCGCAGCTTTCGACAGGGTATCCGTGTGCTCCGGTTGCGAGTGGAGGCAGCGCTAACGATGTGATTTCTCTCTCCTCCGCAAGCTGAAGTATTTCCCAGGTGACCTTTGCCAGCTTACCCCGTGCACTGGCATCCCCCCAGCGAGGCCCGACCGCATGAATGATCCACCGGCTCGGCAAGTTCCCTGCTGTGGTGATCGTAGCGGAACCGACATCGCACCAACCGACGAGACTCACCTCGGTCTCCACTTTGCGTCCCGCTTGCTGCAACCACGCTTCGGGCAGGCTGAGGAGCGGATCCGTATCATTGACGATTGCATCAACCGCTAGTTGTGGCAGTTTCTCCTGCTCGATGGAGATGTACAGCCGTTTCATTTTTCTTTTCATTCGTGGTGTCCAAACGTACGCTACAAACGCGTGTAGGGCGACATCAATGCGCCTCATCTGAGAGGAATGCCAATATCGCCATCAAAAAGGTGAACACATACGCCAGATCCAAAACGTAAATGCTATTATCGATCAAGCCATGTGCGAGTAGTGAACCCAGCGCCCCCGCTGTTCCGGCGAGCAATGCGCGAGATGTTCCTTCTGGTAGTCTTCGTTGCAGGTGTCGGATTTTTCTTACTGTATAGGAAAACCATGCGATCAGCAAGATGACTCCCAGAATGCCCAACCGCAGCCAGAAATCCAGGACGATTTGGTGTGGGTGTGAGAGGTCGGGGTCAGCGATGGCATCTGGTCGGATGCTTTCTGCGCGATATTGGTAGAGAAACTGGTCGAGTCCCAGCCCGGTGAGTGGCTGTTGGGCGATCATCTCCAAAGAACTCTCCCATACGCGCAGGCGCATGAAGTTCGTTCCCGTAGACCAATCCAGCAGACTGGCAAAACGAGGTGACACTTGTAGCAGGATGAGCGCTGCAATGAGACCGATGCCCCCTAATCCCAGCAATGGGAGGATGGCTCGGCGACGATAGAGCAGCAGCAGGGCGACAGCAACACCCACTGGCATTCCGAGAAGAAGCCCTCCCGTGCTTTGTGTCAACAGCATAGCCGCTACCATCAGCAATAGTGCTACAGCCATCAACCAGCGCCGCCAGCGTGCCTGCGACAGCGGAACCAGGGTAAACGCCAGTGCGAAGGGGATCACACGCTCCAGAAACAGCGCGAGGTTATTGGGGGAGCCGTAGATGCCCGCAAGTCTGCGTACGCCATCCTCCGCAGTGATGATCGCAGCCCCCTGTGCGTACTGGAGGAGGCTTACGCTCGCTACGAGGAAGCCGCTCATGACGAACCCCTGCGCCAGTTGCCTGTATCCGGCTTGCTCCCGTACGGTTGTGCGCAAGATCGCATAGAACAATCCTGGCTCCAGGAAGAGCGTGCGAAATTCCGTAAGCGCAAGTTCTCGCTCTGACGACCAGAGAAGCGCCAGCAATCCCAGGCCGACCCAAGCCAACATGAACTGATCGACCGGATGGAGACGCCAGGAGACACGCAGTGGGTACGCTGCTGTGGCGGATTGGCGCCACCGTCCCCATGTGGCAGCACCGCGCAGTGCCCAGGCAGCCCCTGTCAGCAAGAGGATCAGTTCTGCCATTGGGAAGGCAAAGTGGTACAACTCCACCGGGAACAGGAAAAACGGGGCATACAGTAGAATCAGCAGCAAGCCATTTTCCAGGCGATGGTAGATCAGTACAAAGAGCAGCAGCAGCGCCACAACTGACAACAAGAAGCCCGGCTCGAAGGCGATCAGACCGCCGGAGAGAACGATGGGAATGATCGGTTCCAGCACAGCACGGCGGAAGAGGTTCGGCGATGTTGCTCCCCATGTGAGCAGCAGACCTACCAGCATCGCCAGAGAGGTAACGATGGTGATGATGACCTGTGCAGTATCGCTCAGAAGATCGATTGTCTTGCGCAAGAAAATCCAGTGCCTACGCCAGGGGATGCGTGTGGCGGAGCGGATCAGGCCCACAAAGGCGATCCCGGCTGTGAGGATCGCAAGGTGAATTTGTTGTTGATAGGGCAGGGCCAGATTGCCATTGCTGACGGCGTAACCAGCCAACGCCCAGCGATCCCACCCGCGATCCGCAATGATGCGCAGGACATGTTGCTCATCACGCAAGCCTGACGAGACGGGGACGAGGTTCAACTCTGGTTCCAGAGTCCGGCTGCGCAGCAGGATATAGGCATTCCCCTGATTATCCTGTGGCGTCTGATTTGCGGGTTTCCCGTCCACTGTCGGATACAGAAATGCGAAGTAATCGCCTTCGCGCAGCAGGAGCGCAACATCCGTACCCCTGAAGTCAAATTCCAGTTGGCTGTCACTAAGCCAGCCAATGTCCGCTCCGAGTTCTCCCAATGTCCACAGACCGCTGTAGCGGGCATATTCGGTACGGGGATGATAGAGGCCGTTGGTTGCAGCGATTTGCGCTGGACGCTCTGTGAGGCTCTGCCAGAGTCGAGTCGGCTGCCCACTCTGATCGATCAACGAGAAGCCCCAGAGTGGATCATCATCCGGCACAGGCGGCTGCCAATGCGTGAGGATCATGCCACCCAGCCAGGGCCATTCGCGCTCTGCACGGTTCAGTGCATCCAGCGTATGCGCAATGCGTTTCTGCTCTGTCACATTGCCCCAGATGGACGGGCGATCGTCCCAGTCATCTGGCAGTGCATTCCATCCCCAGGCACTTGCCCAGAGCGCCTTCCGACTGTCACCATTGGCAACCATGACTTCACGCAGGGCGATGATCCGGGAGAAATTCAGTGTCTCGACGCTCACCGTGCGGTCATCCGGCGTCGTGTTGAATCCGTAGGGCTTGGCGGCTGTAGCATCGAAATAGTCCCTGGCTCCGAGCGCATACAGATTGCGCAGATAGAGGACATCGGCGATATTCGCGCCGCCTCTCTCCGTCGTTGGTGCCAGTGCGGCAGCAAGGACGGTAGCATCTTCGTCGGCCCTGTGGATCGCCGGGTAGGCTGCCGCCAGCAATGCCGCATATTCTGCCGGTCGCGGATCACGCTGTCCCCAGGCATCATCCAGGTTTGGCTCATCCCATATCTGGTAGTGGTCGATCTGTTCCCCGTAACGCGCGGCAAAGGCAGAAGCGAAGCTTGCCAGGGTTGCCGGATCATCCGGCGGCTCAGTGCTCACCTCACGGGTGCGTGCCCAGGCAGGGGAGCGCATGAAGACCACGACAAGGCGTAGCTGTGGATAGTCTTGCAGCGTATGGAGCAGTTCATCCCAGGGCTGCCATTGGTAAACGCCCTCTTCAGGCTCTAGCTGATCCCAGTACACGAATTGGCGCACCCAGGTGATGTTCGCCTGCTGCATCCATGTCAGGTGCTGGTGCAGGTCGCGCTCACTATATTGGAGTAAATCCGCATTCACCCCCAATCTGGGGATGCGGTAGGGGAGGTCAGCCGTCTGTGTTGGGTCAACATAGCCGCGAAGCTGCACATCCTTCGCATGTTGGGTCGCTGCCGCAGCACTCAGTGAGCCTGCCAGGATGAACACGAACAGAACGAGGACTACGTAACGGCGCATTTAGCCGCTCCAGACAGGATGTTGAGAACCACCGTCGAAAGTCAACTGATTGGCCGCGCCGGAGAGCACATCGACAACCCACAGATTGCCATCGTAGATCACCGCAATCTGCCGACCATCCGGCGACCAGACGTAATCTTGCGGGGTCAAGCCGAAGTCTGTCCAGGTCAAGCCCGGCATCCCTTCAGGCGGGAAGATCACACGAGCGTTGCTGCCATCCCGATCCGCCACTACAAGATCATATTCTCCATAGACACTGGCGTTGGGATCGCGTGCGCGCCAATAGGCCAGATAGCCGACTGCGTTTTCTGCATCAGCGCCCACCTGGGGCGAAAACTTCGGCGCTGACCACATTCCTGCCCCCTCGTGGATGAGCGCTTCAAAGCTGCCGTTGATGTCCGTCACGACGACGTTGAATACCGGGCTGGTATCAGGTGGCTCATCGCCCAACGGCGGGCCATGTACGGTGGTCGCTAACAGGGAGCCATCCCACGACCAGGAGACGCTTGAACGCCATGACCAGTTCTGCAAATTGCGGAAGTTGTTGTAGGACACGAGACGCTGCTGCACGCCTTCCTCATCGAAAATCCCCATGCCGTCCGCCTGCACCCAGGCGAGGCGTTCTCCATCGGGCGACCATCGGTAGATCGTGCCCCACCAACCATAGAGACCCCCGCTGGATTCTTGAACCACCTGCCGTATGGAGAGCGACTCTCCCGTTGTTGGGTCAATGCGTTCAACCCACACGCTGTTTAGTGCTCGCCAGAAGGGGAAAAGCTCTTGCGGCTCACTGGTGGTATAGCCGATGGTATCTTCCTGCCCCGGAACCCATTCCGCAGAGAGAACGTTGGTCGGGTTAAGCTGCACGGGCTGTCCGCCAGGTGTTGTCGGGATGAGCCAGAGTTCGTTGACGAAAGCTTCCGGGTCAGCGGGTTCGCGGGTGTAAATGAGATGTTCTCCATCCGCAGACAGCGCGAGAACCAGCGAGTCGAGGTCGCTCGTCGTCGTGAGGGGTTGCTTTTCCGTACTGCTGCGTTGGATGACCCAGGCATTCCCGTTGTTAATGTAGGCCAGCGTGCCATCAATTGGAATCGGCTCTACGGTTTGATCGACGCCAACCACACGAATCTCATTGACCGGCTCGACGATCACTTCTGGCTGCCCAATCTGAACGCGGTTGATCAACTCACTATTTTCATAGGTCATGCGGTAACACACACGCTGCTCGCCCGCTGTGCCTGTGCGCGAGACTCGCTCTTCCCCCGGTGCAAAGGCTTCATTGGGGATGATTTCGACCTCAAAGGGAACTTCCTGATTCTCGCAGACTTCTTCTTGCTCCACGCGCACGATGGTGATGCGTGTTCCGTCTACGATTTGCGTGAAAAGCGGCGGCACAATGCGATCATCGTCATCCAGTTCAATCTGCGCCTCATTCAGGAATTCCTCGACGGTCATCGAATTGGGAACCTGCCAGGTTCGTTCCAGGTTATCCATCTCCACGTAGACGATCAGCGCCTCTGGGGGTTCTGCCGTCTGGCAAGCGGCAAGCATGAACAAGATAATCATCACAACGAAGACACGATACTCAGTCATTGGTGCGCTCCAAAACATAAATGCGCGGATGCAGCCCCGTCAGCGTGATTGGCAGAACTCGGGTGGCTTTCCAGCCAAAGCCAACTTGCAGCAATTGTTCCATCAGGCGGATTTCGTGCGTAATCAGAGTGAAGCGGGCATCTTCGGTAGCCACACGCGCCGCTTCTTGCAACAGGGCGGGATACAGCGTTTGATTGTCATCATGGGATCCAACGAGGTTGCCGAAGGGCAAATCCGCCGCCAGCGTATTGAAACGATTCGACGGTAGGGGCAAGTCGGTCACGTCACCCATTCGCAGGTCAATCTCGCTGTACCCGCTGGCTTCAATATTCTGCTGGGCGCAGTCAAGCGTATCCGGGGCGATTTCGTAGCCAACAATGCTTTGTGCAGCACCCCAAGCCGCGCGTTCAATCAATAGGGAACCAGAGCCACTTGCCAGATTCAGAAAGTCATCGCCCGAAGTGGGTCGCAGCAACCGAATCATTGCCTGGGCTACTGTGGCATTGAGTGCGCCCTTCATGTTGCACACGCGCCAGGAGCGTGTTGCCAGGGGGCGCGGTGTCAGCCGTACCAATACCTGCCAACCATCGGCGTTTTCTGGGGGGCGGCGAATGCGTAGCAACAAATCGCCTTCATAACGGTTATAGGGTAGGCTGAGGTGCTGCGAAATCTCATCTTGAATACGGCGCATGACGCTGGATTGTGATCCCGCCGCGCCAATGTGTAGCGATTGGAAGGTGTCCTCCGCGTATAATCCGCGAATTTGTCCGATCGCGTCCAGCAAGCGATGAAAATGCTGATGTCCGAGCAGTGCTTTCGGGCGCGGAACATCAAAAGACAACACTTCGTAGACGGCGATCACAGTTTTTAGGCTGAACAAGTCCCTAGGGACGCCTTCGTAACGGAAGCTGATGCCGCGCTCCGGGTGCTTGCGAGAGATGCGTCCCTGGCCCTGGATGGCGGCTTTTACTTCCGCCAGGGCAATGTCATGCAGTCCTTCGATGATCTCTGCTTCGTATTGTTTGCGCACGGAATCCCACTCTGCAACTGACGACGCTACTTTGTGAGTATAGTGCGCTGGACATTTGTGGCAAGAGAAAAAACCCCCGTCAGGGAGACGAGGGCTTCTCGTTGTACGTTTACTCAGCGCGGAGGGCGGGGTTGCTCTCGTTGCTGGGATCGGTGGTGAGCGGGGTTGCGCCGCTGCCATCCGGATTGATGAGGTAGATGTTCTGGTCGGCTGTGCCGCCGCTGCCATCTGTCGCCAGATTCGACGAATAGATGATCTGCCCATCCGGCGTCCAGCGTGGGAAGCGGTCATTCGCCCCGTTATTGGTTACGCGAGTTGGCGGATTACCGTCCACAGCCGAGATGTACAGTTCGTTCTGTCCATCCCGGTTTGAGACGAAGACGATGCCGTCATTCGACCAATCTGGGAAGCGATCGTTATTGCCATCGGTCGTCAACTGCGAGACGAACGTGCCGTCGTTGGACGTGATGATGAAGATGTCATCGTTTCCGTTGGCATTGGTCACATAGGCAATTTGCGAACCGTCCGGTGACCATGTCGGATACTGGTCGTTGGTGACATCAAAGGTGCGCTGTGTAGGCTCACCACCCTGCGCATCCACAACCCAGATGTCATTATCACCAAAGCGATTCGACACAAAGGCAATCTGCGACCCATCCGGCGACCAAGCTGGCTGCGTATCCACCGCTGCATCGTTCGTCAGTCGTGTGATGCTCTGATCATTCACATCCAGCAAGTAGATTTCGCTGTTGCCATCTCGATCCGACACGAAGGCGATCTGCGACCCATCCGGCGACCAGACCGGATTGGTATCCGAAGCGGGGTTGTTGGTGATGTTCACCGCACCGGAGCCATCTGCATTGGCGGCGTAGATCTCATTGTTGCCGTCCCGATCCGACACGAAGAGCAAGACTCCTGTGATCGGCTGCGGTTCTGCGGTTACTTCGTTGATGACGATTTCCTGTGAAATCGTATCGCTGCCCGCGTCGTTGCTGACCGTGAGCGAGGCATTGTAGGTACCCGGCTGCTGGTAGGTGAAGGGCGCAGGTGCTTGCTGGTCGCTGTCGACCACGCCGTCGCCGTCGAAGTCCCAGGCATAAGCGAGATTGTCGCCCTGCGAGGTGTCGGTGAAGGTGACCGTCAGCGGAGCATCGCCCGACGGGGGATCGGCGGTGAAGCCCGCCACAGGCGCGGCTACGGGCGCGTTGACCACGATCTGCACCGCGATGCTATCGCTGCCCGCGTCGTTGCTGACCGTGAGCGAGGCATTGTAGGTGCCGGGCTGCTGGTAGGTGAAGGGCGCAGGTGCTTGCTGGTCGCTGTCGACCACGCCGT
>CAZJWX010000006.1:106893-121492 GCA_964549915.1 uncultured Anaerolineaceae bacterium
CGCCGTCAAAGTCCCAGGCATAACTCGTGATTTCACCCGTACTCTCATTTGTGAATGCAACTGTCAGTGGCACATCGCCGCTCGTCGGATTTGCGCTGAACTGAGCGACCGGGCTGCTCAACGGTTCGTTCACGACGATTTCCTGCGTCGTGCTGTCGCTCCCGGCCTCGTTGCTGACCGTCAATGCGGCGGTATACGTGCCAGCCTGCGCGAATTCGAAGCTATGCGGGCCGGCTTCTGTCGCGTCTACTGTGCCGTCGCCGTCAAAGTCCCAGGCATATTCAAGCTGCGTGCCTTCCGATTCGTTGTTGAAGGTCACTATCAGCGGGGCATCGCCACTGGCTGGATCGACAGAGAAAGCAGCGGTGGGCGGGACGATGGGTGTCGTGACCGAAATGGTCGCTTCGGCGCTGTCTGTGCCGCCGGGACCAGTTGCCGTCAGTCGCACTGTGTAAGTGCCGGCATCTGCATAGGTGTGACTCGGCGATTCATCCGTGTCGTCGGTCACACCATCTCCGTCGAAGTCCCATTCATAGCTCGTGACTTCGCCCGATGTCGTATTGCTGAATGAGACCGTCAACGGGGCATCACCGGAGGTCGGTTCAGCCGTGAAGCTCACGACAGGGGCATCCGGAGGAGCTTCCACGAGAATCTCGCGTGCGATGGTCGTCTGCCCACCTTCGCCGATGGCGATGAGGCGAACTGCGTACGTACCAGGCTCTTCATAGAGATGCGTGGGCGACTCTTCGGTGCTATCGGTCACGCCGTCGCCATTGAAGTCCCATAGGTATTGGGTGGCTTCGCCCGTCGTCAGGTTGGTGAAGGTGACCGTCAACGGCGCTTCGCCTGATTGCGGTGACGCGCTGAAGTCAGCTTGCGGTGGCGGTACAGCCGGGTCTTCGACGGTGATCTGGCTGACGTAGGTATCCGATCCACCCGCGCCTTCTACCGTCAGAATCACGTTGAAGGTGCCGACATCGTTGTAGGTATGCGTGGGTGACTCTTCCGTGCTGGTATCGGAACCATCGCCGAAATCCCAGCTATAGCTGTCGATTTGCCCAGACGAACGATTCTCGAACGAAACTTGCAAGGGGGCTTCGCCACTGGTGACGCTGGGGACGAAGAGCGCTTCCGGCGCTTCTGGGCTGTTTACTGTGATTTGCCGCGAGACGTTCACAGAGGCGCCGGGGCCGGTCACGCGCAATGTGACCGTGTAGATGCCCGGCTCCTGGTAAGTGTACGTCGGATTCACAGCGGCGCTGCTGCCTCCGTCGCCAAAATTCCAGGAATAACCCGTGATCTGTCCCTGTGAGCGGTTGGTGAAGCGAACGACCAGAGGGGCTTCGCCGGATGTGCGATCCTGCGTGAAGGAAGCCACTGGCGGTGGGACAGTCGTGTTGGTCGGCACAGGCGTGGGCTGCTGATTCCGCACCCGGATGCCGCCGACTTGCGTGACTTGCTGCGTACCATCTCGTAAGAAGACCCGCAGGCGCAGTTGGTAGGTGCCATCTGGCGTGCCGCCCGTATTCGTCGTCCAGACCCCGAGCACACTGCCAAGCACAGGCGTCTGTACGATCCCTGTAATGGAAAACCAGAGATTATTGGGGTTCGGGTCCGGGCCATATTCCAGGCGATATTGCAAGAAATTGGGATGAATGGCGGATCCGATGACCTGTACATTGCCAGAAACAACATTTCCCGCCAGTGGCGAGATAATGACAATACTGGTTGGCGCTGTGGTATTGGTCGGACGCGGTGGCACCGTTGGTGGGATGATCGGCACCGGGGTGGAAGCCTGACCAATCGAAGTCGGGACGCTGGTGGAGAAGGGAATGGGTGTTGTTGTGGCGACCCGAGTCAAATCGGTTCCCTGTACAGTGCGCGTTGGTGCGAGGGTGACGACATCACCCGGTGTGATTTCCGCCTCATCCTCTGGTGGTGCAGCCCCCAGATTACACGCGCCCAGCGTGACGGCGATGAGTACAAAGAGTACCCAGAGCACGCCGGGGCGACCTCTCAGGCGAACGGACATTTTCGTAATCCTTTCCGAAATTGCTAACTACCTTCGATTATAACCAATGAGCCAAACTACGCTTGACGTGTTCCAGACGATTGGTTGCTGCGTAATCTGTGCTCTCACAGGCTGTTGGGGTATCTCATATTGCGCTGGGGAAGAGCAGGTCGTTGTTTTGTGGTCAGCGCACCTCGCTGCTCAACCGTTGATGAAAGCATCCGGTACGTGCAGTTCGACATCTGCTTCGATCAGCGCTTCGATGAGTTCATTGGAGGGGAAGGCATCGGTCACCAGTCGATCCATCAGGTTCAAATCGCCGATTTTGAGCAAGGTGGAACGGTCGAGTTTTGTGCTATCCGCAAGTGCAATGGTGTCAAGCGAGTGTTCAGCAATGGCTCGCACGATTTCTACCGCTTCAACCCGGTATTCCATCCATCCACCCTCGGCACTGACGGAGCCAATCGTGACGATTGCATGATCGGTTCGGAATTGCCGAAGCTGGTCGAGGGCGATGCTGCCCGTTGTCTCTGTATCCGTGCCGTTGTACAGGCCACCGAGCAGGAATATCTTGTGCTGGCGTTCGTAGTTCCACATGATCGCGGCGATTCGAGCGCAGTTGGTGATGACGGTCAGTCCCTGCTTATCCCCAAGCTGCTCAGCGAAGACCGCAGTCGTGGTACCCGCATTGATGAGAAGGCTATCACCATCGTTGATGAAGCGTGCTGCGTACTGCCCGATGCGTACTTTGGCTGCGCGATTGACCTGGGAACGTAGTGTGAACGTGTCCTCCTGCGCCGTCTGGAATCGCACCGCGCCGCCGTGCACTTTGCGCAGCAGGCCACGTTCCGCCAGCGACGTTAGATCGCGGCGGATCGTCTCTTGCGAGACATCGAAGCGAGTCGCCAGCGAGTCCACCTCAACGCGCTCTTTCTTGTACAGGATGTCCAGGATGAGAGTCTGTCGTTCCTCGCGTCGCATGGGCTTTGCCGAGTCGTGTATGTGTAAACAGTGTTATATTAGCATTCTAGCGGCAAAATACCACCAGGTTCAGTCTCTACGACATCTTTCACACCCTACATAGGGGGTTGGAGCAAGGTGTCGTTGATGTTGAACCCCTGGTGAGCCACACAGTGGCCATAGACGCCTTTGTAGAGACATTTGCTGCTTTTTCGTAGTGGGCAGACCCTCCAAAGTACATATCGATATAGGGGCATCCTGGAAAGAAGAGCATTCCCATGAAACATGTCATCATCGAAAAACCGCACCACCTTGCGCTAGTTGAGGCGGACGAACCGCTTCCCGAAGCTGGCGAGGTGCTCTTAGCGGTGAAATCCGTCGGTATCTGTGGGTCGGATTTGCATGTTTTCGAAGGGCAGCATCCATTCGTCCGCTATCCAGTGCTACCCGGGCATGAAGTCAGCGGGGAGATCATGGCTGTAGGTGCAGATGTCGATCCGACACTTGTTGGCAAGAAGGCCGTCATCGAGCCATCGCTGCCTGCTGGCACCCGCCCACGCTTTGAAGCCGGACGCTATAACATCGCCAGTGACCTGCGCGTGATGGGCTTCCAGGTTCCTGGTGCGATGGCTGAACGATTTGCTGTGTCTCAGGATCGCATCCATGTGCTACCAGATCACTTCAGCCATGACTTCGGCGTCGTCGTTGAGCCGCTGGCTGTCGCCGTGCATGGCGTCCGTCTCGCGGGGAACATCGCGGGATTGCGTGTGGGTGTGATTGGCGCAGGAACCATTGGCATTCTAACAGCGCAGGTTGCGCGAGCCTATGCGGCGGCCTCTGTCACCGTTGCAGAATTCGATGACCAACGTCGTGAACTGGTGGCAAAGCTGGGCTTTGAGACGACGGACACGCTGCCAAAAGGCCAGTTCGATGTCGTGCTTGAGTGCGTCGGCGTTGAAGCATCCATGCATTCCGCCCTCTTCGCCTGTGCCAAAGGTGCCACCATCATTGTACTGGGGGTCTTCGGCAAAGAGGTCTCCCTTCCTGTGGCGTTGATCCAGAATTGGGAACTGCGCGTGCTGGGCAGCTTGATGTATATCGGTGACGATTACCGGGAGGCGATTCGACTGCTTGAAGCGGGGCAAATTGAAGTAGATGCGCTAATCACAAACCGTTTTCCGCTCGCGCAGGTTGGCGAAGCCTTCAACACGGCCTTGCAGCGTGGTCGCGTGCTGAAGGTCGTCCTGGAGAACGAAACGTAACCATTCAGTCCATTTCAGGACTATACATCATGGCGAGTGGTACCTGCGAGTAAATGCGTGCTATCCAGAGCAAGTTGAGAAGCTGGCACTACTTTCGGTGCCAGCTTTCGTCTGATTAGCCCTTGAGGCCGCTGGTCGCCACACCTTCGATGAAATAGCGCTGCGCCAGCACGAAGACAATCATCGGGGGTAAGATCGCGATGGCTGCGCCCGTGAGAACAATGTTGGGGCGGTCTGCCGCGATGTTGCTCAATTGAATCAGCGCCAAAGTCAGCACGTGATTCTCGGTATTGGCCTCATTGATGATGAGCAGCGGCCAGAGGAAGCTGTTCCAGGCGTAGAGAAACGAGAAAATCGCCAGGGTCGCAATGGCCGGACGACTCAGCGGGACGAAGATTTGCCATAGAACGCGCAAACGGCTGGCACCATCCAGCAACGCAGCTTCTTCGATCTCCTTCGGGATGCTGATAAAAAACTGTCGCATCAAGAATGTGCCGTAAGCCGTGAAAATCCAGGGCAAGATCAACGAGACGAGGCGATTCTGCCAGTCCAGGATCACCATCAGGCGATACATCGGAATGATCAGCACAACGAAGGGGATCATAATACTGCCCAGGTAGAGCAGGAAGAGCGTATCACGCCCACGAAATTTCACCCGGCTGAAGGCATAACCGCCGAAGATAGACGTGATCAACTGACCGAGCACCACACAAATTGTCACCAGCGCGGTGTTCACCAGAGCGCGATCCAGATCTAGCTCGAAGAAGGCATTGTAGTTTTCAAACTGGAATTCGACGTACTCAACCGCTTCCGCCGTGCGCTCGACTGCATACAATTGGATGTCCGGGTTATTCGGATCCACGAAGAGGTCGAGCGTGCCACGATAAGCCAGCAGCAGCTCGCGTTCTTCTCCATCGACGGTTACCCGATATGCGTCGAATTCTTCTTCATCGCCATCACTCTCCAGTAATGTGACCTCGCGCAGGGGTTCGCCCAGGTCG
Organism: uncultured Anaerolineaceae bacterium; assembly: GCA_964549915.1. Classification (GTDB taxonomy): domain Bacteria; phylum Chloroflexota; class Anaerolineae; order Aggregatilineales; family Phototrophicaceae; genus JAUZRW01. Next base: position 112,128 of record CAZJWX010000006.1, read on the forward strand.
TCGAAGGGCTGCTGTGTCACGATTTGCGAGTCGCGGGGTGAATCCACATTGAGCAATTCTTCTGTCGTTAGGAAGCCAAAGCGTGCGCTCTCGTCGGTCTGTACGAATTCCCGTGTCTCTCCGTCGACCTCAAACTCGAAAAGCGGGACTTCTTCGCCATTGTAGGTCGTGGTGCGCTGGCTCAGCGGAAGTAGCTGCGGCGGGTAGCGAAACACATCATCTGATGTCTTCAACGAAGTGGACATCATGTAGAGGAATGGAAAAATCATCTGGAAGGCGAAGAATGTCAGCGCAAAGTAAGCCAGGATCCTGCCGATCCATCCGCGAATAGTGAGTCCGCCGTATCGTCTACGTTCTGTATTCATGTGGTCTCTCTCCTCAGTCGTAAGCTTCGTTGTTGCTCAACCGGAATTGCAGCAGCGTGAAGCCGAAGATGATGGCGAACAATATCCAGGCGATGGTCGAAGCATAGCCGAACTCGAATTGGTTGAAGCCCTGTGTGTACATGTAATACACCGATGTGGTCGCCTGTGTTGGGATCGGTCTGGCGGGGAAGAGGGCGTACGGTTCGTTGAAGACTTGCAGCCCCATGACCATCGTCGTGATCAAGACGAAGAAAGTCGTCGGCGCCAACATCGGTAGAGTCACATTCCGGAACTGCTGCCAGCGGTTTGCACCGTCAATCTGCGCCGCTTCGTAGAGCACCGTCGGAATGCCCTGTAAGCCCGCCAGGAAGAGCACGGTGTTGTACCCCACAACCTGCCACGCGCTCAACAGCACGATGGAGAAGAGCACCACGCCCGGCCCTGTGAGCCATTGAATATTGGGATCGGTAACACTCAGGCCGAATCCGTTCAAGAAATTGACGATGCCCGTGATCGCGAAGTTGATGTAGCCGATGACTGGATCATACAACCAGCGCCAGATGAGCGCCGTCCCCACGACGGCTGCCACAGACGGCAGGAAATACACGGCGCGGTAAAACTTGACCCCCGGAAGCGAAGAATTGAGGATCAGCGACATGCCCAGCGCCGGTATGATGGCGAGCGGAAGCAACATCAAGCAGAAGACCAGGGTGTTGCGCAAGCTAATCCAGAAGAGGAAGTCCTTCGCACCGAGTACATAGCGCGTGCCAAACAGGTTGATTTCCCCCAGAACACGGAAGCCGAAACTCAGGGCATCCTGCGCATTCATCTCCGGTGTTGCGGGTTGAACTTCCAGCGCGAGTGCTTCCGCATAATTTTCGAAGAAGATCACATTCGGAACTTGCCCGACGGAACTGTCCGTGAAGCTCAAATAGAGTGAGAGCAGCAATGGCCCGGCGAAGAACAGCAAGAAACCGACGATGTTCGGAGCCAGCATCAGCCAGCCTTGCCAGGCCGCTCGCTGGTCTGGCGTCTCGCCAAAATAGCGTCCGAGTTGCAGCATGCGCCACATGAGAAAGCCGAAGGCCAGCAGCACAGCCGTCGCTACCCAGACTTCTGGCTTGCTGTACTGCGCGAGGACATAGCTCGCCCCACCCAGGATGTTCGAAAGCAGTAATACCGCAATCGTGGTCAACATCGCTACGCCGACACCGATCATCTCCAGCACGCGATGTATGCGGCTATCTGCATCGAAACGCCCGGCCAGCCAGTAGATCAAATAGGCGGCAGGCAGTCCCAGGGCAACTGTGGCATTCGCCATGATGCCATCAACGATGCGTTCAAAGCTGTTATAGACGCCCCAGAGTCCCAGCAGGACAAAGATGCTCAATGCAAATCCGCCGAAATTGATTGCCATCGATAGATAACGCCCGATGCCGTTGCGTCGCAGCAGGTAATAACTTGCCACCAATCCCAGGACGCCGGGGAGGAGCACGAAGACGGCTGCGAAGACCTGCACCGGCCTGCCGAGATTCAGGAAGTTTTCGATTTGCAGCAGCCTCACCGAGAGCCAGATTGCGCCGACCATCAAGAAGAGATGCCAGACAACATGCACGGGAATAATCAAAGGCATCCCGGTCGTCTCATGCGATCCGCTGGTTGGGGGCTGATTGTTGCGTGCAGCCGTTTCCATATGCAGCCCTATCTACCTTTTGAAGTGTATCGGTCTTTTATTGAGTGCAGCGTGGGGGAAGGTGATCGATCTGACCACCTTCCAAGCAGAGAGCTTGCGAGACGCATCTACAAGGAGAGACATCTCGCGAGCGGCTTATTCCATCGTTTCGAATTCAGCTTCGACCTGCGAGCAGATGGTGTCCGCGAATTCCTGTGCCGTCAGTTCGCCATTGAAGACCTGGGTCACTGCCGTGCCGTAGGCGGTATCAATCGCGGGCCAGTTGCCGAAGAAGAGCGGTGCTTCCGTGCGGACATCGCTGGCGGTAGTGCCGTCGATGAAGGCCTGGTTATTCACGCCGCTATCGGGCAGCGTGCCCAGGAAGAGGTCGATAGCGGCTTCGCCAGAACGGCTGGGAATATTGGCACCCAGGCTGGCGATGTCGCCCTGGATCTCAGCGCTGGTCAGGCGGGTGACCAGATCCCAGGCTTCTTCCGGATGTTCGGTGTTGGCGTTCACAACGTACGCACCCCAGAAGAGCCAGTTGGTCTCTTCACCGCTGGGGCCAATCGGCAGCGGCGCTACGTTCCATTCAAAGTCGGCATTGGCGATGGTGCCCGGCGTCGCCCAGCGACCATTCATGAACATGCCGAGGTTGCCAGCCAGGAAGGGCGGTTCGGAGTCCGTACCCCAGGGCACAGCATACCCTTCTTCGAAGAGGTTCTGCGCGAATTCCAGCCCCTCAACCGTCGCGCTATTGTCCAGGCCACAGGCCGTGTAGTCTTCGTTGAAGAAGCTGCTGCCAGCCGCGTTCACGAAGTAGCCCCAATTCGCCCACCAGGCGTTCATGCCGAAGCCGAAGATTTCATCGCCGAGACTGCTGATTTCAGCGGCGGCTTCTTCAAACTCTTCCCATGTCCAGCCAGCTTCCGGAACGTCCAGGCCAGCTTCGTCGAAGAGATCAGCGTTGTAATAGATGGCGAACGCAGATACATCACGCGGCAAGCCCCACAGTGCCGGATCGTTGCCCTCGGTCGGGGTGGTCAGGAAGCTCATCGGCCCTGCGTAGAAGTCATCTGCGCTGAAGTCTTCATCCGCACCAGCCAGTTCTGCCAGGTTCAGGATGAGTCCAGCTTCGGCGAAACGCGCAATGTCCGTGCCAGGAATCCAGAAGACATCCGGGGCGGTGCCCGCTTCCAGTTCGGTCACCAGAACGTCCTGATAGCTGGCGGTTTCCGAGCCACCCGGTTCATACTCGAGGGCGACGCCTTCCCATTCCGCATCAATGGCTTCGCTGGCGGCGGTGTAGACATCAATTTCGGCCTGGTTGTCGGGGCGAGTGCGCCAGCGCAGCGTAACTTCTTCTTCATCCTGCGCCGCGACGAACGGTACAGAGATCAAAACTGCGAGCAGTACAAAGATCAAACGCTTCATATTCATGTTTCTCCTACAGACTATAAGTGGACTCTACAAGATTTCCTGACTGCCAATGGTTCTCGTCGATATGCTTGACCCTTTCACTGGATATGTACAGGTGTTCCATTATCGCCGTGCCCCCAATGACTCGCGCTCTATCAGGCGAGGTGGCAACACAACGGTCAATGGCGCTTCACCGCGCAGCCGTGCAAAAAGCAATTCTACGGCCTGTGTACCCAGGTCAACGGCCTGTTGATCGACCGTTGTGAGGGCAGGGGACATGGCTGCGCTCAACGGAATATTGTCGTACCCGACAATGGAAATATCTTCTGGTACGCGATGGGTCAGGCGTTGCGCAGCTTGCAACGCGCCGATGGCCATGCGGTCGTTCAAGGCCAGGATGGCGGTGATCTGGTTGTTTTCTTCGATGAGTTTCCTGGCGGCCTTCGCTCCGCCGACGCTGGAAAAATCGCTGACGACGTGCGGGAACGCTTCGAAATTGCGGTCATGCTTCGTGGCAGCATCTGCCATCCCACGCAGGCGCTCAGAGACGGCGACATTGGTCTCGGCAGGTACTGAAATGACGCCGATATTGTCATGTCCGCTTTCGAGCACAGCTTCCATGATCTGCCAGCCGCCGAGATAATCGTTGCTGCGAACGGTGAAATCGCTTTCGTGATAGCCCAACACCACAGTGGGGATGTTCATGGAGTCCGCTTTGCTGGCGAATGAAATATGCTGGTGATTGTCGATGGCGATTAAACCTTCGACATAGCCGCTGCGCAGCAAATTCTGATAGTGCTCGTTGTCGCCATCGTCTTTGATGCGCGGCGTACTCAGCAGCAAGTTATAGTGGTGGGCAGTGCAAGCGGATTCAATTCCTTCCAGGATGCGCATGACCAGTGGATCGGTGAAGATCAAGTCGTAGATCACGGGGAAGATCACAGCAATGACGTTCGTGCGCCCGGAGGAGAGCGCACGGGCAGCCAGGTTGGGGCGATACCCCAACTCTTTAACCGCTTCCAGCACTTTGGCGCGGGTTTCTTCACTGACATAAGGGCGATTGGACAGCACCTTTGAGACGGTCGCTGTTGAAACACCCGCACGCTTGGCCACATCTTGCAGTTTAGACATGAAAAGCCACGTTTCGTTCAAAAAAGGCAATAGTTAAGCGTTTTCCGAATGATAACGCAGGGTGGCGCTTTGTCAAGAAAAGCCTCGATAATTTGGGCATTCTTCACAAAGCCTCGGCGTGAAACGGTCATTTCACTGCTCATATGGAACAGCAAGTATTGTGGTTTGCATGAGGCAAAAGGGCAGTCCTGTGCAATAGGCAATGCCCGACACGCCATGCCAGCATACGTCAGGCTTCACAGGCTGTATTCAGTTTTGCGAGCCGCTATTCTTTGCGTACCCAATCGCCGGACTCGTTCTTGTGATAGACGTTTTTCACGGCAGACCAGGCGACGCGATGGGCGACTTCTTCTCGTGACGCATCTCCGCGTCGATCTTCGGGATCATCATATTGCTCCCAGGCGCTGTTGAAGGCTTCCATGTAGATTTCCTGTGCATGGGAGGGCAAGTTGTCGCGTACGGGGTCCGGTAATTCACTGCGTTTATCGTAAGGCATGGCGGTGCTCCTTTCTGATGCCATGGCTGATTTGCATATGAATGCTTGCTCTCATGCTTGCTCAGCGACGGCATCCACTTCGTGTAAGGGTAGGTAGAAGCTGAATGTGCTGCCTTTGCCAATCTCGCTTTCGACCTGTACACGTCCATAGTGTTGTTCGACGACTTCCTTCACAATCGATAGCCCCAATCCGGTACCGGATATCTCCGATTGTGCGGCTTCCGATGTGCGGTAAAACGGCTGGAAAATCGTTTGCAGGTCGTATTCCGGGATTCCTTTGCCCTGGTCGCTGATGTGAACCGCTGCATTGCCTTTGCTGCGCTCCATTTTGATCGTAACCGTCGTCCCCTCAGGGCTGTACTTGATGGCATTGGTCAACAGGTTATCGACAACACGAGCGATCAGTTTCGGATCGACAGTCACGATTAGCTCCGTAGCAGCGGCAATCACCTTCAGTTCGATTTCGCGCCGATTGGCCTGTTGCTGTTGCTGCCTGGCCTGTTGTCGTACCAGTTCCCCCAATTCGGTGACCACGTATGAGGGGCCAATCGCAGCTTGCAGCCGGATGTAGTCCAGCATGCTGGTGATGAGATGCAGCATTTCGTCGCAGCTCACTGCAATCTCGTCAACACATTCCATCAACTGTGGGTTGCTGCGCACTTCTTCAAATTTGGTCATCAACGAGGCATAGCCACCGATGAGCGACAACGGACTCTTCAGGTCATGTGCGGCAGAGCGCACGAACTGCTCGCGCATATCCGTTAATTGATCAAACAGGTCACGGTCGCGCTGCCGCATCGCTTCGATCTGCTGCTGCTGCATCAGCACATGCTCGCGCTGGTGCACGATGGTCAGGTGCGTATTCACGCGTGCCTTGACTTCCTCAAATTGGAAGGGCTTTGTGATGTAGTCAACACCCCCCTTGGTGAATGCCCTGATGATGTCTTCCGTCTGATTGAGCGCACTGATGAAGATCACCGGGATGTCACGGGTGCGTTCATCACCCTTCAGCCGTTCGCAGACTTCGTAACCATCCATCTCCGGCATCTTGATGTCCAGAAGAATCAGATTCGGCGGATCGTCCTGGGCCGCCTGCAAGGCCGTCTTGCCATCGCGTGCAGCCCGCACCTCAAAATCATTGTCGATCAACAGGTTGTAGAGCACCTTGAGGTTGTTTGGCTCATCATCAACGATGAGGATGCGGTCTTTTGTGCGATAATAGTCGTCAATCATGCGTTACTCCTGATAGGTCAAAGCTTGTACAATGGCCTGGAAGTCAAATTCATGTGCCAGGTCACGGATGCGGTTTGCTAGCGCCGGGTCTTCCTCTGCGAATCGTTCCACCACACCTTCGACGCCCTGTAAATCGAGGGACTGAGCCACCTGTTTGAGATCACGCCGCTGCTCGTCAGGCAGATTTGCCATTCGTTCGCGCAGGCGATTGGCGTCCTGTAACTCGCCGCCAGCCCCCGTGTTCGGGTTTGGCTGGTCGTAGATGAACTCAACATCCAGGTGCTTGGCAATCATGTCGAACAGTTCGATATCGCGGAACGGCTTGGTTACGAAATCGTCGCATCCAACGGCCATCACTTTCGTGCGTTCATGTTCGAATGCACTGGCTGTCAGCGCGATGATGACGGGTTGCTTGTGGTCGTCCTCTTCTCGAATCTGCTGTGTGGCTGTGTAACCATCGACTGTGGGCATCCGCATATCCATCCAGATCAGGTCGGGCTGCCATTCATGCCAGGTGCGCACCGCCTCCTCGCCATCGGATGCCTCGCGAACGGAAAGCCCGACACGCTCCATCGTTCGCGCCAGCATGACTCGATTTTCCCACTTGTCATCCACAACCAGCACGCGCGGTACCGAGCCATGGGCTGCCAACCCCAGCACGCGCCGCGAATCTTGCGTTGCGTCCTTGGGGATCGCAGTAGCAGGCTCGGCTTCTACTTCCACAATGAAGCAGCTACCGCGCCCGATTTCGCTCTCAACTTTGATTGTCCCGCCCATCAGTTCCGCAAACTGCTTCGCGATCGCCAGCCCCAGTCCCGTGCCTGACTGCTGGCTGCGCCCACTCTCAGTTTGTGAGAACGGGTCGAAGAGCAGGTGCTTCTCATCCGGCGAGATACCGATGCCGGTGTCCTCGACCTCAAACATCAGCCGATACCTGTCCGTGCCAGATGCCGAAACAGCATCAGCCCGGAAAGTCACACAGCCCTTCTTCGTGTATTTGATGGCGTTGCTCAGCAAATTGATCAGGATTTGCCGAATCTTGCCCCGGTCACCGGAGAGATACCGGGGGAGGCCATCTTCGAATTGCGTCATGAATGAGAGCCTCTTGTTTGCGGCATTCGCGTGGTAGATCGAGTCGAGGCTTTGGAGAAGCTCATAGAGATCAAAGTCGCGCTTGTTGAGTTCGGTGTGCCCGGTTTCGATTTTCGTGATTTCCAGAATATCGTTGATCAGCGCCAACAGGTGTTCACTGCTGCGCATAATCAGCGAGAGATACTCGCGCTGCTGGGGCGTGAAGTTCTCGTCGTTGACCAGAAGTTGCGAGAAGCCGATGATCGAATTGAGTGGTGTACGCAATTCATGGCTCATATTGGCCAGGAACGTGCTTTTGGCGACGTTGGCGGCTTCTGCGGCTTCTTTCGCGCGGCGTAGTTCTCGCGTCTGGTTGATGGCCCGGCGACCCCGGCGCTGCTCGGTCACGTCAACGGCCAGTCCCATGATGCCAATTTGCTCGTAGTCTTCATTGAAGAGCGGGCTGAGATAGACTTCGTGATACAGGCCGTCATCGTGGTATTGTGCGCGGACTTCGTTTCCGCGATAGGCCTGCGTGAAATCCGCAATCCGGTAATCATCTGTGGCGTATAATTCGTAGAGGTTCTCCCCCACGAGATCGTTGTTCTTCAGGCCGATGCGTTCTAGCCCACGCCCCTGGGAAAAGGTCACAACCCCATCCATATCAGCGGCGTAGAGGATGATCGGTGCGCTGCGGATGACTCGCTCCAGAATTTGCTGATTGCGCCGCAGGGTATTCTCGATTGCGCGTCGTTTGGTGACATCGCGGAAGCTCCAGATGGTGCTGGTCACCATACCATTGGTGATCAACTGGCTGGTGTACTGCTCGAAGATATGACCGGATTGCAAGTGAATATCCACGTGCTGTCCGGCAGCATCCAGGCTCAGAAATTGCGAGATTGCAGTCGGGTTGAGATCGTCTGCCAGCTTCTGCAGCAGGTGATCGCGCAGTTCCTTATAAGGCGAACCCGTCTGAAAATTGCTCAGATGAAGTTCCCACATAGAAGCGAAGGCATGGTTGATGAATACCAATCGTTCCTCTGCATCTACGCTGAGAATGCCTTCGCCGATTGCATCCAGCGTGGCGCTCTGGACGCGAAGCTGCCGATTTTCGTATTCGAGCGACGCAATGCGTGCTTCCAATTCACTGACCGAGGCCATATTTGCGCTTTCGTGAAGAACAAATGATTGTGATTTACTTCTGAGTATAAGGGGTCTGATTTACGACTCAGGTTTTGCTCACCGCTTCTTTACACGAAGTGCAACATTTTTATCTTGCACTCATTTTCGGGCGGGCTGGTGAAGATAAATCCTGATCTCATCTACGATAAGGCATTTCCTGCATTGAACATCGGTTGCACTCAAGTCGATGAACTACGCTGAGGGCAGTGCAATGAAATAAACAAGGAGGAACATCTTGAACAAGCAAGAACTCAAGGGCAAATGGAACCAACTGAAGGGGCAGATTCAGGAGCGCTGGGGTGAACTCACCAACGATGAGATCGACCAGACCCAGGGTGAATACGACCAGCTCGTTGGCCGCATTCAGGAACGCTACGGGATCGCCAAAGAAGAAGCGCGTAAGCAGGTTGATCAGTGGATGAACGAACGCTGAGGCAACCGACCGCGCAAATCCACAAAGAAGAAGCCCTCCGCAATGCCGAGGGCTTTCTTGATTCAGATTGTTGATGCATGAGTGTTTTATGTTGCGCTTGCGGCGGGTTGTTCCTGGCTCTGCTTTTTGCCTGCACGCACGATCTGAGAGCCATAGCGACGAGCGTAAATCTGCGTGAATTCCGCGCCGAGCAAGATGAGCTGTGCTGAATAGAACACCCACAGCAAGAGCAGCACGAACGACCCGGCAGCACCGTAGACGGAGGCAGTACTTGTCGTTCCGAGGTAGAACGCGAGGATATAGCGTCCAACTGATGGACAAAGCAAAAGGAACCCGCATGAAGTAAAATGTTAGAATGGCAAA
>CAZJWX010000007.1:0-117815 GCA_964549915.1 uncultured Anaerolineaceae bacterium
TCTCTCCACTACACATTACCAACTTTCTTTCATTTTTGAAGCGATTGCCCTGGCCCCACCCGTGTTTGCCGTTGCCCACGTTTGGCCTTAAGATTATAATTGTGCAACATCAAGCAGCTCACCTGGGAGGGCAATGTGACGAAGTGTCCAAATTGTGGTCATGAGAACCTTGAGACTGCGACCATTTGTGACCGATGTGGTTGGCTGCTGGAGACGGCTCCGGTGAACACTCGGACACGCCGCTATGAAGATACCGATTACGAAGAAGGGACGCCCAAATGGGGATCGGCTCGCTTCAACGGTGCGATGCACCTGATTCTCAATGTGGTGGAAGGCGAAGGCCAATACGTCTTCAACGCCAACGAAATCGACGAAGTGATCATTGGGCGCAGAGACCCCAACAGCGATGAAGCGCCCCCGGTAGACCTGACGGACGCTAATGGCCTGGAAAAAGGTGTCTCGCGCAAGCACGCACGCATCGTGCGCCGTGATGGTGCCCTGCATATCGTGGATAACGACAGCGCCAACGGCACCTTCCTCAATGGGCAGCGCCTGGTGGCGCAGCAACCGCGCATCCTCCGCGACGGGGATGACATTCGCCTGGGGCATCTCGTCGTACGTGTGACCTTCGCCCCGGCATAATTGGCAGCCCACCGCGATGGCTGCCCTCATACGCTAGATACACGCCTCGTTCGCTGTGCGCCTCGTTTGCAGCGAATGTCTTGATTAATATTGCGAGTAAACGGACGATCATGGCGGACGAACGCACCAACGAAGAATGGCTGGCGGCACTGCGCAGCAGCGGTAAGCAGCAGCAAGCCGCCCTGGAAGACCTACGCAAGCGCCTGCACCGCAGCATCTACTACTACCTCAGCCAGGATCGCAGCGACCTGCGCGACCTCGCCACCAAGGAATTGCAATCAATGGCGGGGGATATGGCGCAAGATGCCGTGCTGCGCGTGATCGATAACCTGGATTCGTTCCGGGGGGAAAGTCGCTTCACCACCTGGGCGAACAAAATCGCCGTCCGGCTGGCGATCAGCACCCTTCGACGCGCCCGCTACAAGAACTTCAGCCTGGATCAACTGACCGCTGATGGGGATTTCATCGCCGCCAAATCCAACCTCATCTCGGATGCCCCGCCCAGCCCGGAACAATCCGCCGAGCGCGATGACGTGTTGCAGAAGATCGATGCGGCCTTCAAAGAAGCGCTCACAGAGCGGCAGTATCAGGCACTGGTGGCCGTGACGCTGGACGGCGTGCCGATGGATGTCGTCGCCGAGCGCATGGGCACCAACCGCAACGCCCTCTACAAACTGATCCACGATGCACGACGCAAATTGAAAGCCCACCTGGAAAGCCAGGGACTCAGCACTAACTACATGATGAAGCTCTTCGAGCGCTGATAGCGCTGCGGGGGCGAACAACGCCACAGAGGATGCGGCGCGGTGCGGCAGTCAGATGCGGCCTGCACCCGACTGCCGTATTCGTACTGGGGCAGCGGTCAGCCGCAGCCGCCGCTGGAGGGGCCACGCCTGGCCTGCAATTCGACCTTCTGCTCGAAGTCGATGCCCGCGAAGACATCCGGGTTCGGATTCGCCGCCGGATAGCGCGAGCCGAGCGCCGAGGGCAGCGCATAAGCCAGGGTATCTTGCGGCACATCCGCCACATGATACGTCTGCTGGAACTCGTCACCGCTGAAGGTCGCCAGCCAGTTATTGACACCGCCTTCCAGCACATAGACATTGGGCACGCTCTGCGCGGTCAGGATGCGCCAGGCTTCCGTCGCGGCGGCTTCGTCATTGCTCATCACCACGAAGAGCGTGCTGGCATCGGCTTCCAGCAGCAATTCTTCGGAATAAGCTGGAATATCGTCCAGCGGCACATGCACCGAGTCGAGTATGTGGAAGAGGTTGTAGTCCGTCTCGCCGCGCACATCAATCAACTGCACCGCCAGCTTGGGATCGGCAATCAGGCTGAGGATTTCCGCCGGATGCGCGTAAATGGCGCGTTCTTCCAGCCGCTGCTGCTGTTCCGTCATGGTGTTCCACTTGTCATCCACCGTCGGCTGACCGATGAGCAGCACGCCCACCGCCGCCACGATGATGCCAGCAGCCGCGCCGAAGCGCCACTTGCCGAACTTGCGCGTATCCATGCCGCCGATGACGCGCTCGGAGAGTTCGGCCACGCCGAAGACCGCCACCGCCGCAGCTACGATCAGCAGCACCAGCACACCCGCCTCGACGTTGAACAAGTCCATCAGGGTGAAGCGCCCCATATAGGACGAGTGCCAGAATTGCTCGTAAGAGCCGACCGTCTCGCCGAAGAGGAAGATGCCCACGAAGACGCCGCCGACGAAGAAAATGCCGTCTAGCTTGCCCGTCGCCGCCGAGACCAGCGACGTACCGGGGCAGAAGCCGCCGACGATGAAGCCGACGCCCATGATGAGACCGCCGATAATCCCCGGCCAGAGGTAGGTCGGGTTGACCCAGATCAGGTTATAGTCCAGCAAGCCCAGGCCGCTGGCGGCGAAGACCAGCACCATCGCCGTGATGATGGCGCCGAACATGACTTTGAGCACCGTCCATTCTTTGAAGTAGAATTGTGCGGCGAGCTTGGTCGATTTGCCGAAGCCTGCGATTTCCAGCACATAGCCGAAGGCGAAGCCAATCGCCAGATAGACCAGGTAGGAAGGCCAATGACCCAGTAGTTCTTCCAGTGGGAGTGGGAAGGGCATGATTCAGCTTCCTTTCTGGCTCAGAGCCATAACTTGCGTACGAAGAAGGCCAGCGCATAGGCTCCGGCGAAGACAGCGAACATGAACGCCCAACTGCCTACCGAAAGCACCGCCCCGCCAGAGAGCGCCTGCCCCGATGTGCAGCCACGCGCCAAGCGTGCACCGTAGCCCATCGCGATGCCACCCAGGAAGGCCATCGTCCAGCGTGTGCTCCGGCTGATGCTGGGGCCTTTGACCGTCTCGAAACGGAGGCGACCATTGCGCCAGCCAGAGATGAACCCGCCCAGCACCGTCCCCAGCGTCAGGAAGACGATCCAGCTATCGAGGGGGTTTTTGTCGCCGCCCGCCATGTCGATCAAGTAAGGGACGTTATCGACGTGTCCCGGTGCGATTGCGTCTTCGACCACGACCAGCACGCGGTTGAGGCCGCCCGAAGCGCCGAGTCCGCTGCCCGTGATGAAAAACGCCAGGAAGAGTACGACTCCCAACAGAATCGCCGCCAGATAGGGATTCACATAGGGTCTCGCCTGTGACGCGCTGGCGGCTTCCTGCGAGTCCGCTGGCGCGGTGTTTTGTTGCATGGTCGGATTGATGCTTGCCATGTACCTGTCTCCTCACTCCGTGTTTTGTACCCATTGTCTTGCAACCCCACCCCCACTCCGACTTCAAGGAGGGGGCTAACAGAACTCCGTGAACAACCGCCCCTGGATTCGGGGGAAGTGGCTGGCGAAGCCAGTCGGAGGGGGTATAGGTTCTGCGATAAAGTGCGTTTTTGGCCCTCATCCCCCGCCCCCATCTCCCGAACGCTGGGAGAAGGGGAGAAAGACGCTTTGGAAGTCTTTCTCCTGGCCGCGAAGCAGCGGTTGCCAGAGGGATTTAGGGTAAGGGCTGGATTCGCCAACAACATCTGTTTGATCAGTCCCCCGTCGCAGGCTGCTGCACATGCTCGCCCGATCCATGCGTCTCGACCTCATCCCAGCCGAAGATCATGGCGCGGATATTCGCCAGCGGCGTGTGTCCGGTCGTGGTCATGTAGACGTGCAGGACGATGAAGCTCGCCAGCAGCCACGCGATCAGCGTGTGGAACGGAGCCAGGAAGGGCAGCCCGCCGAAGAAATCCGTCACGCCGGGGAAGTGCTGCGCACCCCACATCAGCGCACCCGTGATGACTTGTAGCGGCAGCAACACATTCAGCAGGCCGAAGTAGGTCAACTGCTGGATGGGATTCAGCTTGCGTTCCGGCGTCTTCTCGATCGGATGCGGCTCGCCCCGGAAGATGCCCCAGGCGTAGTACCGCGCCTGCGCGAACATCTGCCCGAAGAAGCCCTTCGGCTCCGGCAAGAACTGCTTGATCTCGCCGCTGACCAGGTGATAGAAGGCCGCCAACGCCGCGTTGATGATCAGCACCAGGGCGAAGGCATTGTGGATCAACACCATCCAGCGGAAGCTGAGGAAGCCGAACATGTGCGGTTTGTGGATCACGATGCCCGTGAAGATCAGCCCGAAGATCAGGGCGCTTTGCAGCCAGTGCCATTGGCGTTCGTAGATCGTATACATGTAAACTTCGCGCAGTTGCGGCTCTTCCGGCGCGGGCATCCGGCGTGCAGCCAGCACGCGCAGCCCGCCGTGCACGAAGACGCCAGCCATCGTCGCCAGGAAGATCAGGATTCCCGCCCAATCGACCAGGGCAACGCTGTCATGCCCCAGGATGTAGAGATCAACGGGTTCCAGTTCAATTTCTGGCACCATCAGCAGGGCACCCGTATCGTCGGTTGCGAGCGTCGCACGGGTTTCGTCCAGCGTCAGTTCCGGCACCACGCCACCCGGCGTACGATCCGAGAGCGCGACGGCCTGGGCCAGGCGCGTCTCTTCCGTATGGCAGGTCGCACAGTCGCGGATCGCCCATTCGCCCTCCGTGACACCGTGATGGATTTCGTAGGTCTCGGTTTGCGCCACAATGCGCGGGTTCTCATGACCGAGTTCGACCAGATGCGCGGCAATGACGGCTTCTTCGGCGTCGGTATCCAGCAGCATCTCGTGGGTCTTCAGCGTGCCGTCCCCGTCCGTATCGAAGGCCGCGATCACATCGGCGTGGTAAGTGCCGTTGGCGAAGTATGCCGCGCGCAGGTCATCTTCCGGCACGGGAGTGCCCTCTTCGCCGGAAACCCAGTACCAGGCGCTCACGAGGTTATAAGGCGCGATTTTGCCTTCTTCGTCGGGCAGCAGCACCGGCTCGTACCCCGTGATGAGGTCGGGATCGCTTCCAGCGTCCACGCCTCGGAAGGTGCGCACGGGTTCGCCCCGCCCATCCAGCACCGTCCAATCCACCGACGCCAGCGCAGGAGCGTGCAACGTGGGGATGTGGCAGGTCTCGCACTGCATGGCCTGCATGTGCCGCTGCGGATAGGCCAGCCAGGTATGCGTCGATTCGGCATCGTGGCAGCTCGCACAATCGCGCATCGCTCCTTCGAAGTTCGAGAAGGCGTCGCTGTGTTGGGAGCTGTTGGCGAACTGGTGTACCGGGCGCTCCAGATAATCGCCGATTTCCATGCGGCGCGGGTCAAATTCCAGGTGATCCGGACGGCTGGCATCGCCTTCGACATAGAAGACCGGGTTATTCAGCGAATAGTGGCAGTCCACGCAGTTGACGACGCGCTCGGCGTGCACATCCCAGGAGCGAGCCAGTTCGGTCTTGTCTTCGATGTTCATGCCACTGTTGCTGATGCGCTGCGGCGAGAAGACCTGCCCTGTCGTGTAGGTCGTCCACTGGCGCATGTCATAGAGGTCGAAGGTCAGCGGAATCTGCGCATCTTCGCCCACGACGCCATGACACTGCCCACAGGCCGCGTCGCTCGGCTCAGCGATGTTCACGTATTTCGTCAGCAGGTTGCCGTCTTCGTCGAAGGCATCCTGGTGGATGTTGCACCCCAGCGGACGCAAGTTGACGATGCCCGTGCCACAGAGCGTCCCCGAACTGCCCTGCGTCAGGCGTCCGGTCTCCAACGCCAGCACACGCGCTTGATTGTTGGCTCCTTCGTAGTGGCAGAGGAAACAATTCATCTCCACGCCGACTTCTTCGGCGGGGCCGCCGCCAACATGCCGCCAACCCGCCTCGCGCACCCATTCGTCCATCGCGAGGTCTGGTTCCAGGTAGGTGATCGGGTTCCACTCGCCGTACCAGCCGTCTATCTCAGCGTGTGCGCTGTGTGAGGCGATGAAGTCCGTATCGTGGCAGGTGCCGCAGGTCTGCATCGCGCTGATGGGCTTGCCTGTTTCCAGCGCGTGATTGCCATCCGCATCCAGAATCGGGAAGGTCGGATGCAGCGGCGTGGGTTCGCTCTCTTCAACGGGGGCATTCGCTGCTTCTTCCTGCGCCAACACCAGGCTGTCCGTCAGGATGAAGGCCGCCAGCAGCAGGAAGGCGATCCCTGCCGAGAAGAAGAGCGGAACGAGCTTTCGCAGCGCGATCATCACTCACCTCCTTGCACAGTGGGTTCTTCCGCAACCTGCGGTACCGAACGGCTCCCCCAGGTGATCGGATCACCGTAATAGCCCAGGGCTTCCCAATCCATGCGACCCTCTTCGCTGTGGCAGTCGGTACATTGCAACGCATTTTCGCTCGGCTGTACCATGTGCGTCAGCGGCCAGTACATCGTCGTCTCGGCGAAGCCATAATTGCCGCTGTAGGGCAACCCCGCCATCTGAGCACCATTGCGCAGCGCCACATCCCAGTCGAAGAGCGACCAGAAGCCTTCCGGCCCGACTGTATTGGGCTGCAAGAGGATGTTGTATTCGGTGTCGTAGGGTTGCAGCGCACGGTGAATCTTGAACGGCCAGATCATCGCCGTCGGGTCATCAATCGAACCGAGCGGCTGATTGAGGGGCGTCGGCTGCGAAGGGTCGATGTGATCGCCGAGCAGGTAGCGCTCTGCCAGCCCGTTGTACCAGACGTAATCCGGCATGAAGTTCGACTCATACACGAATTCGCCCTTGATCGCGAGATATTCGTGGGCGTCCTCTTCGCGGTTCAGGTCCCCCGCCTGCGACCAATCCCAGATGATTTTCGTGGGATTGCGTACCGCGCCTTCGGGCACGTGGCAGGTCTGGCAGGCGACGGTATCCAGATGCGCGTACAGGCGCTCATCTTCATGGATGGTGCCGGGGGTGTGGCAGTCCGTGCAGTAAACCTGGTTGGCGTTGTCCACGCTCACACTGATCGAACGCCCCTGAATCTGATGATCTTCGGTCTGGTGGCAGTCGATGCACTGGAAGTCATAACGCCCCATGTGCACATCGACATTCTCGGTGGGGAAATACAGCGAGGTATCCAGGTCGCCGTGTTTCACGCCATCGCCGCCGCCGCCGTTGAAGTGGCAGCTTCCACAGGTCTCGCGCGACGGATAGCCCACGCTCTGGGCAGAGACCATCAAATCAACGCCTTCCACCGGGTAACCCGACGAGCCTTTCACGTACTGCCCGCTTGTATCGTGGCAGACGAGGCAATCGACGTTGGTCTCGGTCGCCACGTCGAAGTAGTCCTCACCGAGGTCGCTCGACCAGCCGTAGCCAGTGTGGCAGCGCGTGCAACCGTTCTCGTTGGACTGGATACCGATGCAGAAATTGTTGATGGTATTGGCCTTGCCCGTCGAGACGGGTTCATCGCGCCAGGAGACTTCCACAGCCGGAGCCTGCCACGTCCAATGAGTTGTCTGCATCACTTCATGGGAAGCGTCTTCATGGCAGCGCAAGCACTCTGCCGTGACATCTTCTGCGGTTTCCAGCGGCCCTTCGATCAGGTGCGTATGATCCGTCGATGCCACGCGCACTGGCACATGTGCCCAGGGATCATTTGCACCATCAGCGTTGGGGGCTGCCAACAACAAAACGGCTGCCACCAGGATGAACCCGGTTCCTAGCAGCCCAAATAACCAGATAAACCGATCACTTCTACGCATTGCCTATTCCTACTCCATTCCGTTGCAGGAAATCGTCGTTCGGTCATTGCTCATCAAATTGACTCACCTGCTTGCGCAGCAGGTCTTGCGCCATCCCACGCATCGAATCGAGGACGGTGATGATGCGGTCATCGGTGAGGCGGTAAATGCTGCTTCCGCCCTCCCGTTCGCAGCAAACGATGGCCCGCTGCCTGAGAATGCCCAGATGGCGCGATACGGTCGGCTGGGGGATGCTGAGCGCTTCTGCCAGCGCGTTCACGCTGCGCGGTTGCTCATGCAGCGCATACAGAAGCTGGATGCGCTTGGGGTCGCCCACAGCCTGGCAGATATTCCGGTGCAAAATCTGTAATTCATCGAGTGTTGGAATCGCCACAATAGCCTCGCCAGAACCGAACCATATTCGGATATGTGAATATGAGTAAATCGTAGCGCGAGAGTGGCGCGAGGGTGTAGAACAGGAGGCGGTATTCAATGATGACAAGTGTCACATCTGGCCTTCATTTTTCGTTTTGCAGCACGTTTGCAGCGTCTCTGCAGCTCCTCGACTGGCTCATAACAGGGGGCGAGACGCATTTCGACCAGCCGGAACAGACGATGACTGGCAAACCAATCCCCAACCCCGGCGTTCTCCCGTATACTAGGGCGTGTAGTTTGTCCGCTTCATCCAGGGAAATGCCCATGCGCCTGCTGATCGTACCCGCCCTCATTCTCACCGCGCTCGCCCTGCTCGTCCGCGCCCAGGACGACTTGCCGCCGGATGTTTTCCTCATCCAGCCGGGGAGCGTGGAAGGCAGCATCAGCGAGTCCTTCACCAGCCAGCGCTACGCCTTCCAGGCTGAAGCAGGACAACCCGTACAGATCAGGATGGAGCGCACATCAGGCAACCTGGATGCCTACCTGCTGCTCTTCGACGCGAACGAGACCTTCCTGGTGGATAACGACGACTTCGCCGAGGGCAGCCGCGACGCGCAAATCCAGTTCACGCCGGAGGTCAGCGGCACCTACATTGTGGAAGCGACGCGCTTCTCCACCACTGGCGAAGTGGGGCAAACGACGGGGACGTATCGCCTGACGCTGGAATTTCCGATGGAAGCCGACCCCGCCGGGGAAGACAACCCGCTGAACACGTCGCCGCAGTTCGGCGTGGACTTCGGCTTCATCGAATATGAAGACTTCGGCACCGGAACCCTGGACGAAGAGCAGAATCGGCAGTATTTCGCGCTGGGGGGCACGCAGGGGCAATTTCTGCGGCTGGTGCTGACGACGACCAGCGGTGACTTGGACGCGAAGCTGAACGTCCTCAACAGCAGCCTGACCGTCCTCAGCCGCGTTGCTGAGACAACCGAGACCACGCAAACCGTCTACGCTGCCCTGCCGCAAACGGGATGGTACCTGCTGGAAGTGACGCGGCAGACGGGCACGGGCGATTTTTCGCTGTATCCCACGCTGGTTTCAGATGCGGTGCTGGCGGACGACGCGCCGCTGGAAGGTCTCTTCGATCCGGCAACGCAGACACTCTCCTACGTCTTCAACGCCACGATCAACGAGCGCGTCTTCATCAACATGACTGTGCTGGAAGGCGACGGCGTGCAGCCCGAATTGACGATTCTCGATCTGAGCCAGGAGGAACTGGTACAGCGTTCTTCGACCGGGACGCAAACCCGCGCCACGCTGACGATTCCCCGCAGCGGTCCCTACGTGGTGCAGGCACGTAACGTGGGGGACGCCAATGCCGAAGGACGCTTTCAGTTGCAACTGCGCCGCTCGGAAGCCGACATCGGCAAACTGCGCGTAGAGCCAGCCGCCTACAACGAGAGCTACCAGGGCGAAATCACCGAGGGCAACCCCATCGACTATTATCGCTTCAGCGGGAAAGCCGGGGAACTGGTGACCATCGAGATGCAGCCGCTGGACGAGGACAGCGCCCTTGATCCCTATATCATTCTGGCGGATAGCGGCCTGAACGAACTGGCCTTCAACGATAACGCCGGGGCTTCCAGCGCGGCGCGCGTGGCACAATTCGCCCTGCCGGCAGACGGCGAATACTTCATCCTGGCGACCCGCGCCGGACTCAGCCGGGGCATGACGGCGGGAGCCTATGACCTGGATTTCTCTGTCGGGCAAATCGCGCTGGAAAGCGGCAGCCTCTCCGCGACGCTGGAATGGGCTGGCACGGCGGATTTGAACCTCTTCGTGCGCGATCCGTCCGGGCGCATCGTCTCCTGGGCGAATCCTGCGACCGATAGCGCGGTACTGCAAATTGACAGCAACACGGGCTGCGAGACGCCCACCGCCCAACCCGTCGAGCACGTTTACTGGACGCAGCCACCCCAGACCGGGGAATACACCGTCTGGGTCTGGTATCAGAATATCTGCACGCGGGGCGAACCCATCGCCTTCGATTTGCAGGTGGAAGTTGGCGGAGAAATCATCGTCGATACCAGCGGCACAGGGGGGCAGGTGCTCATACCCGGCGAACGCTACGAAACGAGCGTTCTCGTGCAGGCAGACGGCGACGCCCTCCTCGCCAATCGCGGCAGCATCACATCTCCCTCGCAGCAGCAGCGTGCCAGCCAGGGCGGCGATATCCTGATTGTCTACGAGCAAACACTGGTCGGCACGATTTCCGATGAAGTCTGGGCGCAGTTCTACCAGTTCCAGGGCGGCGCAGGCGATACGATAACGATCACCGTAGAGCGCATCACCGGGAATCTCGATCCGGTGCTGGTGCTGCGCAATTCCAATGATGTCAATCTCACCACCAACGACGACGCCGAAGAAGGTCAATTCAATCTCTCGCAGATTACCTATACGCTGCCGGAAGACGGGCGCTATGTGATCGCCGTTACCCGCTTCGGCATCCGTGATGGCGTGACCGTGGGGGACTATCGTCTGACGCTGGAGCAGGAGTGAATTTTTCGGCAAGCGATTCGAGAACTGTAAACTCACACGACTTAATTGGAGAATCTGGTTGCCAAAGTCATTGGTAAGCTTGTAAATTTGTAATCATAATATATTTATTCGTTATCTAATCGATTTAGTATTCGAACTATTGCTGCTTTTAAGTTTTCCTGTAATTTCTTGGGACCAGAAAAACTGGCTTCATATTCAATAAAACGTCGGCCTGAGACATCAAATGGTACATCTTTTCCGTCTTGAGTTATGGGAATTACCTGTTTTCCCAGTGTGTGAGCTATCCCTAACTCATAAAACACATTGGGGTTTCTTCCAGTACAATCTGCAATCACAATGCGGCAATTGTAGATTGCAAACCAAATTTCTTCCATGATATAGTGATTTGCAAAGAAATCATCACCCCGCTTAATTGTTAAGTTGAGTTCTTTGCATAATGGCTTTAATGCATCTGTGTATACTGCATTAAATGTTTCTGCGAATGGCATTATAACAAAAACATCACACTGATAATCTGGAAGCGTGGAAGGTGGCGTTGAGAAGGTCGGTATGATCTGTATAGCTCGTGGATCGTTATTAGTAACCTGATATTTAGGGTCATCAGAATGATTGAAACCAATGATTTTTAGAGCTTGAATTACAGCTTCCGTTACCCTGTTATCAAAATTCTCAACAAAAACTTGCTCTTTTCTTTTGTTGATTTGAGAATTTCCTGCCTCACCATTGTCACTTGAGGCTGTGTCACGTAGGGTTGCCAAAGCAGATGTCACTTTAAAACTTAAATCTTCTGGGCTTCTAAAAAAACTGACGACATGATTCGAGGAGATATCGCGCTTGAAATCGTCCAATTTAGAAAGCGATTCGCTGTTATCAAGATGTTGGGCAGATACTGGGTGTTCCTGATTCATAATAAAGAGTAAAATCGGAATTCCGCGTTCTAATGCCCATAGATATTCCATGTGGGGGATACTTTTTTGCCCATCCACACTTCGGACTGTGCCGTCGATAGTAGTAAATTGAGAGTTGTTATTAGGTATATATCCATATCTAACCCCATAGATACCAACAAATATGTCAGCTTCTTGAATTGTTTCATAACACGCCTGAATTGGACTCATTAGTGTTGGGCTAAAATTTTCCATACCAACTGGGTACATGCCCATTTTTAAAACCACATCGCGTACAGCAGCACGATGGACTGCTAAATCAAGTGATGTGCTACTAATGTATACATCGAGTCTTTGTTTTTGCATAATCGAATCCATAACTTCAACTGTAACGAACGGTGACCTTTGGAGTTTTTACATGACATCGTTTCATTTTTCAAGCTCACTCCCCAGGCATCACGATACGGTCTTCCGGTTCGCTGTATTCTTCGACGGTGAAGGGCAGCGGATCACTTTGCACGATGCTGCCATCGCTGAGGGTCGCTTCGGCGATGAGTTCATGCTCGCCGAGTTCCAGTGTCCACCACAAATCCCAGGAATCGCCCTCCACCGTGCCCAGATTTTCATCATCCAGATAATACGTCACGCGCTCGGTTCCCGGCGGAACGCCAACCGTCAGCCGGATGCGCTGGGACTCGCGGGGGATCATCGGCGACAATTCAAAAACCGTGTAGGGGTCAGGTTCCAGTAGACGCAAGCCAACGGTGGAATCCGGCGCTTCGATGACGGCTCCGATGGGTGGCAAGCGCAGGCCATTGCGCACAGCCCAATCACGGGCTTCTTGTGGCAGCACCACAAAGGTCTCGATGACCACATCTTCCTGCGGGGTGGATTCGTCTGCAAGTTGCCCGGTGTTTCGATCAATGGCGAAGTCCTGGTAATACGCGTCGTATGTGGTGGGCTGCGTGCCATCAATGAACCATTCGACCTTGCGCAGCGGACAATTGTCTTTCGGCAGCAATCCGCTGAGAGCGCAGACTTCCACGCGAATGATGCCTTCTGGTGGCTCGGAAAAATCGAGTTCCGGTTGACCGAGCAAGACTCGTCGCATGAACTGATTGTAGATCGGCCCCGCGCCAGAAATCCCCGACACATCGACCATCGGCGAGTTATCCGCATTGCCGACCCAGACGCCAACTACCAGATTCGGCGTGTAGCCCATGATCCAATTATCGCGGAAATCGGTCGTGGTTCCCGTTTTGGCCGCCGCAGGCCGCCCGATGCGCATGGCATTGTTGACTGTGAAGCCGGGGATGCGGGCGTCGTTGTCGGCGAGAATATCGGTGATGATCCAGGCGATGCGCTCATCCAGTACCTGCTGCCTGAGTTCAGGAGCCTGCCATTCATAGAGCGAATCGCCGTCGCGCGTGGTCACGCTGAGGATGAAGGATGGTTCGATGCGGTAGCCGCCATTGGGGAAAATGCTGTAAGCCTGCGCCAGATCGAGCAGGCGCACTTCGCCACCACCAAGCGTGATCGCCAGATCGAGATTGGCATTGCTCGCCAATGTATCCAGGCCAATATCCCCCGCAAACTGGATGAAATTCTGAATGCCGACGTGTTCCAGCGCTACCACTGCCGGAATATTGAACGATGACCCCAGGGCAATTCGCACGCTGACGGGGCCATGCTCCACGAGGCCATAATTTGCCGGGGTGTAGCTTTCCAGGCGGCGCGTGACGAAGGGTGTCTCGACATCCAGCAGGACAGTCGCCGCCGTGTACGGATTTTCGCTCTCCGGGTTCATCGCCAGCGCATAGGTGAAGGGCTTGAGCGTGCTTCCCGGCTGGCGTGGAGCCAGCGCCGCATTGACTGCGCCGTCAATCGCTTCATCGAAATAATCCGGGCTGCCGAGCATGGTCAATACCTGCCCTGTGAAGGGATCAATGGCGACCAGGGCGGCGTTGTTGGCATTGGCGGGAACGGCACCCGGGTCAATAGGGTGATTCAAGCCCTCAAGCTGGCGATTGACGATTTCTTCCGCGGCTTGCTGCCAGCTCAAATCCACCGTCGTCACCACGTCCAATCCACCGCCGTAGAGTTCTTCGGGATAGAGGCGCTCAAGTTGTGTCCAGACCGCCATCACAAAATGCGGCGCTTCAATCGGGAAGCGCACACTGCCAAACTGCAATTCATCCCGCCGCGCGGAATCGGCCTGTTCTGGCGTGAGATAGCCATTCTGCACCAGCAAATCGAGCGCGACTTGCTGGCGTTCCAGGGCACTGTCCAGATTCGTCAGTGGATCATGCAGCACGGGATTCTGCACGATGCCCGCCAGCAGGGCACACTCGCCAACGGCCAGCTCAGAAGCCGATTTCTGGAAGTAGGTCTGCGCGGCGGCTTCAATGCCGTAGGCCAGATTGCCGAAGTAGACTTGATTCAGGTACAGTTCCAGGACGTGTTGCTTGCTGGTCTGGTTCTGCAAGCGGATCGCCAGCACCATCTCGCGCAGTTTACGGCGCACGGAACGATCCGTCCGCTGCGACGGGTCAAGCAGAAGCAGCCGCGCGGTTTGCTGCGTGATGGTGCTGCCCCCTGCGATGATCGCCCCGCCGCGCAGGTTGATCCATGCCGCGCGGACGATGCCTACTGGATCGACGCCGGGGTGCGACCAGTAGTTGGCATCCTCTACGGCGATGAAGCTGTTCACGCAGTACGGCGGAATCTCGTCCAGCGGAAGCGCCCGGTTGCGCCCCTGCTCCGGCGGCAGAATCTCGTAGAGTAGTGCGCCGTTGCGGTCATAAATGCGCGTGCTCGGCAGGGCTAGCCCCGCTTCGACCTGGTCAATCGGCGGCAGATTGTGAAAGACGTAGAAATACGTGAAGACCGCGAAGGCCAGCGCCGCCGCGCCGAGGATCAGCAATATCCGTTTGAAGTGGCGTCGTAAGAGTCTCATACCTCTATTCTATGACAGGGGCACGTCGTTTGCATGACGGCTGATGGGCGCACAGCAACCGTTTTGCACCCCGTACTTTTGTGCTACCGTAGGCAGCGCTCATCCGGGAAGGCCAATCGAACATTCACCACCGAATGAGGGCGATTCGACCATGACGCAACCGCGCGTGTTGATCTCCGTGCTGAACTGGAACGGTGCCGAGCGCACCCTCGACTGCGTGCGCCAATTGCAGGGGCAGCATTATCCCCACAAGGCCATCATCGTCGTGGATAACGCCTCGCAGCCGGACTCACTGGCGCGACTGCGCGACGGATTGCCGGACGATGTGCACCTGATCGAAGCCGATGAGAATCACGGATATGCGGGGGGGCATGCCCTGGCGCTGAAACTGGCACTCGCCGGAACTTATGATGCGTTCTGGCTGTTGAACACGGACATCGAATTGCAGCCGGATACGCTGGATGCCTTCATCGCGGCCTATCAGCAGCACGGCGTCGCCCTCTACGGGTCACCGCCGCTGGAAAAAACCGCCGGGAAGCCGCGCAGCGCGTACCCCGTGTTGCTACACCGAAAATACCTGAATGAACCCTACCGCGAGATCATCTTCAGTCCCTGGACGACGCGCACCTTCGGCGAAGTTTTCTCGGACGAGCAACCGCGCCAGGTGGTCGCGCTGGCGGGGAGCAGTCTCTTCCTGCCGCTCGACCTGGTGCGTGCGCAGGGCTTCATGGATGAGACCTTCTTCATGTACTCCGAAGAGGTCGATTACTGCTTTCGGCTGCGGCAGGGCGGTGTGAAGCGCTGGCTCGTGCCGGATGCCTACATCTTGCACGAGAGCGAAGGTGCATCCAGCGGATACAGCCGCCTGCGCGACATCATCCGCTATTACCGTCATCGCAATCAACTGATTCGCATCCGGCGCTGGGGCAGCACGCCAGATCTGGTGAAAGCCGCGCTGAAAGATGTGCTGCTCGGCTTGTTCGCGCTGCGCAGGGGACGGCACGGAATCCGCACCCTGGGCTTTCACTTACGAGCCATTCGGGATGGGCTGCGGGGGCGGGCAGGCAAATCCTACCCACCAGAAGCATATCTGTAGGCATCTGCCCTCAGTATACAGGCACCAGACGAATATCCCCGCGCACGCTCACGTATGGGGCGTAAATCCAGCCGATGGTTTCCTCATAGCGCACGAGATACCAGAAGTCTTCGCCGTCTTGCACCGTTCGCGCCAGCAACTGCGCCTCATCGCCCCAGGGCATCTGACCCAGAATCGGCATGCGGGTGCTGGGACGCAGGCGAATGTTCATCGTCGAACGCGGGGCAGCGATCACCCCCGTATCCGCCAGAGTATCCAACGTATCGAAGACCGTCGTGAGCACGGGCAGGTTGCCAGGGTCGGTGATGCCGCCGCCGGATGAATTGAAGGAACAGGCTTCATCCAGCGTGACGGCAATATCCGCCACTTCAAAGATGATGCCGACCCCCAGAGCCTGACCGATGATGCCGCCGCATTCAATCGCCGCGCCTGTAAAATCGTCATTGGCGACGGCAAGGACGCATTCGTAGGCCGTAATGGCGTCGCTGAATTGCGGGAACAACTGCTGGATAATCCACAGTGCGAGGCTGGGTGTGATCGTACATTGCACCTGGACATTGCTCAGTGAGCAGGCTTCGTCCAACGTGAGCAGAATATCAGCAGCGTCGAAGACCAGCCCGAATCCCAGAGCATCCGCGATGATCCCGCCACACTCGACCGTGATTCCAGTTGCATCCCCTTCTTGCACGGCAACCACGCATTCATAAGCGGCGATGATGTCTTCAAACTGCGGGAATAGCTGCTGGATCACCCACAGTGCCAGCGCAGGCGTGATCGTGCAATTGACGCCGCCCGAAACGGGATCACCGACCCGCAGGTAACGCCCCGATGCCCAGCCAACCTGCCCGGTGCTGGGGACGGTCGTCAGGTACCAGGTGAAGACGACTTCATCGCTGTTCTGCGCAGAGACGGTATACGGGCGACCAGGGCGCAGCACATTGACGAGCGATGCTCCCAGGTACGGGCCTGTGCGCAGCGCCAGCCCTTCCACCACAGAATCGACGCTGGCGTTGAACAACTCCGGCAATTCTTCGCCGCGCGTCTGCGCCTGATCCAAGGCTACACCTGGCTGCACAATATTCATGAATCCGCCGAGGTCGCCGGAAAGCGACGAATTGACATGGGAAGCGCCCGGTGGCAGACACCCATTCAGCATTGCCGGAAGCGAGCGCTGCGAATTGCGCTCCGCACTGGCAGCATCTGCCTGGCTGGTCGTGACGCTCAAGAACAAAAAGACTGCGATTGCAGCCAGCCCCAACAGCGAAAACCCCTTTTTACCCCACATAATGTATCCCCCTGAACGGTGCGACGTTGGCCTCTCTCTGTTTTTACATTTGCACAACGATATGCGCAACGTAATTTGCCCCATTGAAGACGTTAGGTTTCGTTTGCGTTTGCACGCCTGATAGGGAGAAATTTTCGCTATATTAAGTAAAGATGACCATTACACGCTGCTGACAACGACAACCGTCATCACGGACGGCTGCGCATCGACTGCGGAGGAAGGGGGAATATCCAGGGTGTTCGCGGGCTGGTATGGGGGGCGCGGGCAGGCCAGACCTGCCCACATGCGGGATATGAGCAATCAGCTATCTGAGCGAGTCCACTACCTGGATCATCTCCCAGGCGAAGGTTGCCGCTGTTTCCAACGGTTCAGGGTCAATATTGGCGCTGGTATCGGTGAGACGATGCCAGTTCGGGAGCCAGCCAGTCTCATCCAGCCCCACGAGGCAGATGCCCCGATAGCCACGCCGACGCAATGCGGCAATTTCTTCGTTCACCACGAGTTCACGCCCCATCACGCCGAGGTGAGGATGTTGCTCGCTGACGTTTTGCGCGATCCGCAGCGACTCGACATCTGGCTCATAATCGGTTCCGGTCATGAAGCCGCTGTGGCGTGTCACATAGAAAATATCGCCCTTGCCCACAATTTCGAAATCAATGAAATACGCATCGCGCAGTTCATCGCCGTAATTGTCCAGCAAGACATGCATACCCTGTAAGCCAATCTCTTCTGATCCGGTGAAGGCCAGCCAGACTTCGGTGTTTTCCAGCGGCGTGGCGCTGGCCTGTTTCCCGATTCCGAGCACACAGGCGACGGCGCTGGCATTGTCGTTGGCTCCGTCCACGTATTCATCCAGTTCATCGGCGATGAGCGCGATTGCGGCAGTGTAGATGAAGCGTTGCAGCCAGCCATGCAACCACTTCCAGCCCAGCAAGCTCGCCATACCCTGTACAATCGGCAGCAGGAAGAACAACAGGCTCAACATGCCGATGCTGGATTTCATCGCAGGTGAAAATGAAGGACGATGTTTGTTGGTATCCGTATGCCCAATCAAAACGACCTTGTGTTTGACTTCGCCCCGGGGCTTCACACGAGCGAGCAGCGTTCCACCGGAGTCCTTCGGGTACAAGGGATACAGTAGCTGCTGTTCCAGTCGATTGCAGGTCAGGTGCTTCCAGAGATCGTAGGCCGCGCGGAAACTCACCGCAGTGCTGAGGATGCGTCCGACAGTTTTGCCGTGTGCCAGAAGGCCACCAGCGAACGCCATCAGCAGGGGTACAACCGTGCCATAGCCCCAGGTATTGACCGTCATGAAGGGCAGGCGTTCCTGCTGCGTGATGCCCGCTCGCATCAACTCGGCTTTGAGGAACTTACGCGCCCGCTCTTCCGCCGGACTGCCAGCGGGGCGTGGCCCGATGTCGTCCGCCAGTGCCCGAACCGTTTGCCTGAGGGCATCGCCCTGTAAGTGTTCCATCCCACGCCCCCTTTGCCTGAATTTGGATGCTATTCTCAAGGAGAACATACCCCATCCCCGGCGGTCAAGTTACCATCACATGCGGCAACCATGTCGTTTTTCCCAGGCGACCTACCCACGCCGCAGCAAAGGCAGTACACTTCGTGAAAACCGTCACAACATTCCCCAGATGAAGCGATGAACTGGTACTCACTTCAGCAATTGCGCGCAAAATTCTCTCCCTATTCCGTAAAAGCTTCCGAGGAAGGCCGTTGTAAGCCGGTTGCAGTACTCGAACAGGACGCCCCACCCCCCAACCCCAATTCCCAGGGAGGTGGCTTAGTGCTCTGTCCGAAAAACGTTCCGAAATCCTCCCCGAAGTCCCCTCCACTTCGTAGAGGGGACTTGCACCGACTGGCCGCAGGATCGGGTGCGAAGTGTTTTCTGCATACTTGCCGGATGAAGCACTTAGCGACTCCCCCCACACACGCGGGGGAGATTGAGCTTGAGAGACGGGATGAACAACCCAGAATCAGGCGGCAAAGCGTATCGTCTGTGTTCACAAAACCGCTCTCAGCACTCAAAATGCAGCCCCTGCTGGCGCTGATTCTGCTTGCACTCGTCCTCTTCGCCCCCAGCACACACCCCGCCGCCGCGCACGGCTATGTCATTCGCAGCATCCCGGAAGATCGCGCCACGCTGGAACGCTCCCCCGCGCGCCTGCAATACTGGTTCAGCGAAGGGCTGGAGCCGGAATTCAGCAGCATCAATCTGCGCGATGAACAGGGCAATGTGATCGCGGAAGGTGGCGTCAGCGAGGAGGACGATTCGCTGCTGGTGGTGCGCCTGACAGAGCCGCTGCCGGATGGAGCGTACGTCGTGGAACTGCGCCCGGCCTTCGCCAGCGATGGGCACGTCATCGTCGAGACGCGCGTCTTCTTCGTCGGCGAGGAAGTCGGCGGCGTGGAGGGGCAGCCAGCCGACGACACAGCGCGTCCGCTGGAAGTGATCTGGAAGGCGCTGCTCTTCAATTCGACCTATCTGCTCTTCGGCACGGCGATCCTGTACGCGCATGTGCTGGTACCCATCTGGGGCAGCAGCAAGCATCCACGTGGATTGCTGCCGCCGCGCGTCATGCGCCGCCTGACGATCCTCATGTGGGGGGCGCTGCTGGTGGCCGCCTACGCCAATGTGATGGCGCTCTTGCAGCAGACGACGATCTTCTTCGGCGTCTCGCTCGATCTGGCGCTGGAAGGCGGCCTCTGGGAAGTGGTGCGCATCGGGTCGCGCTTCGGCGATGTCTGGAATTTCCGCATGCTGGTGCTGCTGGTAGTGGCGCTGCTGCTGGGAGCCGCGCAGTACTTCGGCGGGCAGTATCCCAAGACGGTGCGCTCTTTCTGGGTGGCATCGACCTGGGTGCTGGCGCTGCTGCTGGGGGCGCAGGCCGTCAACAGCCACGCCGCCGGATCGCTGGTGATGCCCTGGGTCGCCATCGCCATGCACTGGCTGCACGCGGTGGCTGTCGCCTTCTGGATCGGCGGCATCGCGGCGTTGGCGCTGGTGCTGCCCGTCGCGCTCCGGCCTTACGACGAGGAAGCACGCTGGGAGGCGCTGCGCCCGGTCATGCGCCGCTTCAGCCGTTACGCAGTGGGGGCGCTGCTGGTCGTCATCACCTCCGGCCTCTACAGCGCGAGCAACTGGTTCTTCTCCCCCAATGATCTGACGACGACCTACGGTAGGGCGCTGGGCTACAAACTCGGCATGATCGCCCTGCTGCTGCTGGTCGCCGCCCTGCACCATGTGGCGCTGCGACCGCACCTGCTGCGCTGGCTGCCCTTCAAGCGGCTGGCGGATTGGGCGCGGCGCTTCGGCGTCTCGCTGCGGGTGGAGACGGTCTTCGCGGTGGCGACGATCTCCCTGGCAGCCCTGCTGAGCGCGACCCCCATCCCGGAGCCGGAATTCTTGCAGCGCGAGATCGAAACACCCAACGCTGTGCAGGAAATCGACGCGACCACTGTACAGGTCGCCATCACTCCCGGCGGAACGGGCGTGAATACGCTGGACATCGTCGTCAACCGGGACGGCGAAGCCGCCGATGGCCTACAGGCCGAAGTGCAGTTCGTCGCCCCCCAATTGGGCGAGCGCAGCCCCTGGGAAATCGCCGAACCTGCCGAAAACGGCCTTTACGTGCTGGCGAGTGACCGCATTGACGAGATTGGGCGCTGGTGGACATTGATTGATCTGCGTGACGCAACGGGCGATTTCACCCGCGCAGCCTTCGAATGGAACATCAGCGACGACGCGACGTTGATCCAGGAATTGCCGCCCTCGTGGTTCACGCTGCTGATGGCCTTCCTGACGACGGCAGCGGTGGGTTACGTGCTCTGGCCTTCGTTGCAGGCGCTGGCGGCACGTATGGAATGGTCGCTGCTGAACATCGCCATCTCCGTGAGCGCCATCGTGGTCAGCACTGCCCTGCTGATCTTCAGCGTCGTCTTCATCCAACAGCAGCAAGCTGCCCAGCAGGCCGCGCTCAATCCGCCGCCGCAGTTGGTGAATCCTATTCTGCCGGATGCGGAGTCGCTCTCAGTGGGTGAACCGCTGTACAACGAGGCCTGTGCTGCCTGGGAAGGCAACGAAGACCTGGGAGCGCTGATCAACCAGCTTGTTTTCCTGCGCGATGAAGACCTCTTCCGCGCGACGGAACGCGGCTGGCGCGACCTGCCGCCCTGCACTGGCGACCTGACCGACGAACAGCGCTGGCATCTGGTGAACTACATCCGCACGCTGCGGGAGTGATTCCGCCGCCTGCGCCCCACGATAGTACGATGAGCGCGTGTCAGGATTGCGCCGTCGGAGTATACTGGGGATGGTAAACGAGACACGAGACGGTGTGAGGTATGTGGGCATGAAGTTGGTTTTGCGCTTTGGAATGCTGCTGTTGCTGGTCGGGATGGGGCTGCACGCCACCGGGTTGCTGGCTCCGGCTGCGCAGGAGAACATCGAGCAGTTGGAACTGGGGCAACTCCGCACTGACCTGGAAACGCTGGCGGATCGCGTGTTCGGCGGTGGGTCGCGCCCGGAGTTCTGGACGGGCAATACCGAGGTGACCTCGCCCAATATGCTGGCGGATCTCTGGTTTGATAACGAAGTGCTGGCAGATGCCGTCTTCGGCAGCGGTTCGCGCCCGGATGGGTGGATCGGTGCGACGACCAACAATCCCCGGCTGGTCGCCCGCAATGTGCGGCACGACCTGGAACTTTCCGCCGATGCCTGGTTGGGCGAAGACAATCGCCCCAATGAATGGATCGGGGGCGTGCCGTCCTATCGTTGCTCGCGCACGGTGATGAACAGCCTTTACGTGCTGGATGTCTTCTACAACACGCGCCCCACGACTTCCGAAGCAGTGGTCGATTACTGTGGTTCGGTGGAGATCGAGATCGAAGAGACCTTGATCGATCAGGCGCTGGGAGCGGGTGCGCTGGAAGCCGAAGCCGCCGAGCAGAATGTCCCCTCGCTGATCCTGGCAGTACGCGGCGACCTGGAACGCCTCGCCGATGAACTGCTGGGGGTGAACAACCGCCCGCCGGGCTGGATCGACAACACCGACATCAATTCGCCCACACTGGCGCAAGATCTTCAGATCGATATGAACGTGCTCGCCGATGTCATCCTGGGGCGCGGCGTGCGTCCCCCGGAATACATCGGAACGCTGCGCGATTCGCAGTTGGCGACCTTCCGCAATTTGCGCTTCGACCTGGAACTGCTGGCGGATGCCACCCTGGGCGAAGGCGTGCGCCCGACGGGCTGGCAGGGCGATGACCCCATCTTCGCCTGCAACCCGAATGTGCAGTATCTGGTCTTCCTGGCGGAAGCGGCACTGGGCTACGAGGTACCCAGCCCGGCAAGCGTCAACGGTGACTATTGCGAAGTGGTCCGTATCTCGGTGAATGACTTCGTGGAGAATCCACCCGTACCGGAGATCACCGAAGCGACGGAAGAGCCAGAGGGCGACCAGCGCTTCGTGGCGGAATCGCGCAATGCCTTCGCTTACCTGGATGTAGCCGCAACCGAATACATGGGTGTGCTGCCCTGGGGCGTGGAATTTCGGGCGTGGTACCGCAATTTCAACGAGTCCAACATGATGTTCGTCAGCGGGCAGGACTTCGCGCTCTTCATTGACCGCCGCTGGACAACCCTGCCGGAGAGCACGTTCGCCTCCCTGCCCACGCTGGATGGCGTGCGCCCGCTGACCTTCTGCGACGCGGATTGGTGCAACGGCCCCGCGCCGACGCCAACGCCCACTGGCAGCGGCCCGCTGCTGGAGATCATCACAGCCAATACGCCCCCTGCGCCGATCCCGACCAGCCCGGCGGAAGGCACGCCCGAAACCGCCGCCAAGACCCCGGTGAGCTGGAATTACATCCGCGTGAATTACCTCTTGCAGCGCTCGGAGATCAATTCCTGGCAGGTGGCGCTGGAAATCTGCCGGGAGCCGAGTCAGGTCGTCTGTGAGCCTGTGCTGAGCATCTTCGACAACGCGACGGGGCAGTTCGTGCCGATTGTCTCGACCTTCAACGGGCTGAATGTCTTCGAACTGCCCTATGGCTACAGCACCAATTACACCATCGAAGGCGCAAATTACATCAGCCAGGATATCTGGCTCAACGATCCGTCGCTGCAATCGCCGTAACATCGTACAGAGAAAAGTGAGTCGCCCTTCATGACACGCATCATCCTCGCCAGCAGTTCGCCGCGCCGCCGTGAACTGCTGGCAGGCATCGTCGAAACCTTCGAGGTCATCAAACCGCACATTGACGAGACCCAGCAGCCCACCGAAGCGCCGCTGGCCTACGTTCAGCGCCTATCGCAGGAGAAGGCCGCTGCTGTCGCACAGCAAATCGACGACGAAGCCGCCGTACTCGCGGCGGATACGGTGGTGATCCTGGCGGCGGATACCATCGGCATCGAAAGCAATGGCGACATCCTGGGCAAACCTGCCGACGCGCAGGAAGCCCGTGCAACCCTGCGCCGCCTGCGAAATCGTCCGCATCTGGTCTGCACGGCCTTCACCCTGCTGCGCGGTCAGCAACGGCATACCGAAGCCGTGAAGACGCTCGTCCACATGCGGGACTATACGGATGCCGAAATCGACGCCTACATCGCAACGGGCGATCCCTTCGACAAGGCGGGGAGCTACGCCATCCAGCACAACGGATTCAGCCCTGTGCGCGAGATCGACGGTAGTTACACCAACGTCATGGGCTTACCCGTCGCTGAAGTACGCGCCGCCCTGGTCACGATGCGCATTCCGGTGAAGGAGCAAGCGCCATGAGCGAATTTCGTGTGAGTCACATTGAGGCGGCAGTGAAAGCCCGGCTACCTTGACCGCATACCGAACCTATGGGCAGGGCTTCTTCACCCAGTAGCGGCGAGTCAGGACGCGCCGCCCATTATCCATTTTGTTTTCGAGCACGCCGCCGTTGGCTTCGATGATTTTGATGGAGCCGATGTTGTCGTCGTCGCAGGTGATGAGCACGCGCTCCAGCCCCATGTCCCAGGCTTTTTGCAAGCCCAGAGCGCACTGTAGGGTACCATACCCCTTGCGCCGCATGCCGGGGCGGATTTCGTAGCCAATGTGCCCGCCATAGCGCCGCAGCGTCGCATTCAGATGATGGCGCAGGTGGATTTGCCCCGCGTAGACCCCTTCGGCGATCAACCAGTAATCCGTCTGCGGAACGTATCCCGGCGGTGGGTCGCTGGCGTAGGAAAGGCGCAGCGCCACAAATTCGTCGAAGTTGCGTTCCAGCATCTCGTAATTCCAGGGCGGTTTGGTGCCCTCCGCATGAAATTCGCGCACAGCCGCGATGTAGCTGTCTCTGTAACGCACATCCGGGCGCGTCAGAAACGGTTCTGTGTGCATGGCAGGCTCATTCATCGTCGGCGGCAGTACCAGCCGGGGCGGGAACCTGCGGCGTCTCTTCCGGCGATGGGGTTGGCGTAGGTGGAACCGCTGTCGGCGTCTCTTCCGGCAGTTCCGGCAAATCGGTCTCGATGCGCAAATTCGACAGTTCGAAGGTATCGGCGCAATCGAAGGCATCCAGCGGCCCCCACCCGGTGACTTCCCCCGTCAGGCGCACGCGCAGCCAGCCCGTATCAGCATCGCGTGCCGTGACGATCACGCTGGTTCCCTCGCCCACTGTGCTGATCTGCTGGTAACGCTCATCGGGGCCTTCCAGCAGCATCACAGGTTGTGTCGCCGTGCAAAGCGGATCAATGACATCGACCGCGAAGGACTCTTCCAGCAGGTTGCCCCGCGCGTCTTCCGCACGCACGACGATTTGCAGCGGTGCTTGCGCCACCCCGGCAACCCCTTCCAGCGTATCCGTACTGGCGTATTCGGTAGAGGATTGGAAGAGCTGGTTGGTGAATTCGCTCAGTCCGCTCAGCCGGACGGTTTCTGCCCCGGCAACTTCCCAGGAGATGCGCAGGGTGTTGACCGTGTGGCGGACGAGCGTTTCCGGTTCGACGCTGAAGGAGACCACGCGCAGCGGCACGTAGACCGTCGCGGAGGTCGATGCCTCAACAGTTGCATTGCCCCGGTAGCCCAACACGTCGATTTCCAGCGCTCCTTCGTATTCGGATGTATCCAGCGCGATGCTGGTCTGATCCCCCGGCAGGTTCGCCAGCGCGACGGTATTGTTCACCAGCACGTCCATGCTCTCGATATTCTGGGGTTCCAACGAAAGTGTGAGCAGCTCGCCCTGTGGCACTTCTTCGGCGTTCAACACCAGATTGCTGATGCTCGGTTCCGGCGGCGTCAGCAGACCGAGCACCGCCAGCATGCCGACGATCACAATTGAGAGGGCGATTCCCGCCACGCTGATGACCCCCCACAGCGGGAAGCGTGCAGAGACCCTGGCCTTGCCCTCGGTCGCCGCCAGGAAGCCCGACGCATCATAGGAACGCGCCTCGATGATGAAGGGCTGGCTTTCCACCGCGCCAACCAACGGCGGGTTCTTGGCCTTCACGCCCGCATCCACGCGCAGGCGCTGCCCCGGTTGCAAGCTCACCGGGCGCTCCGGCAGGTCGAACGCCAGGGCACCGTTAGTACTCCTCGCTGTCAGTCCGATGGAAAGCAGGGCGCTGCCCTGGTTATGCAGGAAGATCGAAATCGGGTCATCGGCGTCTAGCTGGGGAGCCAGCGCAATGCCGAAACCCGAATAGGTGTGCACGTTGACTTCGAGCGTGGTTTGCAGTGCCTGCTCCGGTGCATCGCCGGGGATGACCTCCACCGTGACCGTGTATTGACTGGCGGCGACATTCGGGCGGCGCGGTGGCTTGATGCTGATGAGGACGTAAGCCGTCTCTTCCGGCTCCAATTCCACTTCCGGGCGGGCGATGCGCATCCATTCGCCCGGAAGCCCGGACGCCTGCACTGTGAAGCGCCGCGTCTCATCGCTGAGATTGGTGATCGAGAGTTCGCTGGTGGAACTGTTGGAAGCAGGCCAGACATCCAGCCGGGTCGCATCCAGGGAGATGCGCGTCAGCGAGAGGCTGTCCGTCACCGGGACGGTGTCCTCTTCCGTCGGCGAGATCATCACCGTCGGCGAATCGTCCACCTTGCGGTAGATGATGCGCAGCGATCCCACCTGGATCTCTTCCACATCGCCCAACTCATGCGGCTGATTGCCCGTCAGCGCGATGCCGTCCAGGTAGGTGCCATTCGCGGAAGCCAGATCGGTGATGCGGATCGAGTCGCCTTCTTTGATGATGCTGAAGTGATAGCGCGAGATCGTCTCCGTATCCAGGGCAATGGTATTGCCGTCTGCCCGCCCAACGGAGATCGTATCTTCTTCCAGCATGTAGGTTTCCAGGCGACCATCGGGCCAGTAGACATCCAGACGACCATACGCCATAGCGTTCGCTCCCGGTGCGCAAGTGTTTCTGAGACTTTATTGTAGTCGGATGTCGGGGGGAAACAAGGTGAGCAGCGTCAAGGGTTGGGGAATCGATGCCTGAACGCCGGAAAAACAAACGCCCCTACATGTAGGAGGGGCGTCTGTCGGTTGGTTTTGTTTCGGTAGGATCAGGTGAGGCGGTTGTAGTATTCAACCACAAGCTGCACATCGACCGGGATCTGCACTTCGCCTTCTTCCGGGATGCGGGTGAAGGTCGCGGTGCGCTGCTCTTTGTTGACTTCCAGGTACGGCGGGTAGGCGCTGACCTGTTCGATCCATTCCTGCACATGCACGTTGCTGGCCATGCGCGGATGCAGCGCGATGACATCGCCGGGGTTCGCCTGGTAGGAGGGCAGGTCAACGCGCTTGTCGTTCACCAGGATGTGCCCGTGTACGACCAACTGGCGTGCCGCCCAGATGGTTGCCCCGAAGCCCGCTTTGTAGACCAGGTTGTCCAGACGGCGCTCCAGGAGCATCAGCAAGCTGCCGCCCGTCGTGCCGGGGAGCTGATCCGCCTTCTTGTAGTAGTTACGCATCTGGCGCTCGCGGATGTTGTAGATGAAAGCCAGCTTCTGTTTTTCATCCAACTGCAAGCCGAAGTCGCTTCGGCGTCCGCTGCGGAACGATTTCTCGCGCCCGTGCTGGCCCGGCGGGTACGAGCGGTTATCCAGCACACGCGAATACTTGGGGCGGGGGATCAGCAATTCGCCGAAGCGCCGCTGAGTCTTCGCCTTCGGGCCATGATATGAAGCCATACAGTGTTTCCCTCGTAACTCGTCGTACCGGGTCAGCCGCGCCCCGGTCTTTTGTCGATCGTAAATGGAATGTTCGAGTGGATAGAACGGCCTTGTATTGTAGCGTGCGCCGCGCAGATTTCCAGGGTGGGTTGGCGCGTCGGTCACCGCCCTTCCAGGCAGCGGTACAAGCGAACGGCACCATCCCCGCATGGCGGACTCGCGTCATTGGCATCTGGCAAATGCGAGGAGACTCAGGAGACGCCATCGTGATCTTGCAGGATGCCCTGTAAGGTCTGCGGGGTGATGACGCGGTTGGTGATGGGCGAATCCAGCACGACGGTGGTCACGGTCTCGCCATGACGATAAAGCTGCTGCAAGAGCGGATTGAGGCTCGACATTTCCGGCAGCGCCGCCAGCAGCACGAAGCAATCATCTCCCAGCACATGGAAGGCACGCAAGATTTGTGGAATGGCACGCAGTTCGGCGACGGCACGCTCTTTGTTGCGGCATTCCCCTTGCAGCCGGATCAGCACCTGAATGGGTAGGCCGAGCTTTTCCGGGTTCACCCTGGCATGGTAGCCTTGAATGATGCCTGCGTCTTCCAGGCGGCGCACACGCTCCTGCACAGCGGGCGATGTCAGCCCTACCCTGCGCCCCAGTTCCGCGTAGCTGATGCGGGCGTTCTCCTGCAATTCGCGCAGGATTTCCCAGTCTGTATGATCCACATTCGATTGCAAAGGTTTCACGGCAAAACACTTTCGATTGCAAAGCCAGTGATCAGAAGTACCGCAAGAATCTGATGGTTTCGCAGCGCGGTTTCATCATACCATGAGTTCATCACTGCAACGCACTGGATACGGAGACCAATCCATGACTCAACAACAAATCATGCTCGTCATCGGCACTGGCAAGCGCCAGGAAACCCTGGCAGAAGACGGACGTTGGATCGTATTCCACGCTCCCACGCTGCGCGATGCGCTGGCCCAGACGATTTTCTCGCACCCGAATGTGATCGTGATTGAGGCAGGCAGCGATATGCTGCTGGCAGAAGACGCCTTCTACCACCTGCGCACCATCGAACACCCGCCGATTCTGCTGCTTTCCGACATGCCGAACCGCTGGGATACGCGCCGTTTCAGCAACCCGGTTCGCGTGCTGCCGGAAGCGGCAGATGCGGAAGCCATCAGCCACGCCCTGGATGCCATGCTGCATGGCGATGTCGTCACCCCCGCCTGACCGCCAGACACTGCCTCCCCCTGCCATGGCCCCACAGCCTGAGGGGGAAACCAGATCCCTCCTGACGTGACAGGGAGGGATTTCAGCCGGGGGCAGCACACAGACGCATCTCGCTGCCCCCGGCTATGCAGGTGTCCCTCGCTCACGCTACGGGTCTGCGCCCGATGACGCCGCGTGCGTAGAATGCCGCGAGGTCATCCTCGCTGTAGCCTGCGGCTCGCAGAACTGCGTCCGTATGTTCGCCGTAATCCGGGACGTTGCCAGGACTGAAAGACGTATCCTGGAAGCGCACCGGGGATCGCAGCCAGGGGACACCATCCGCACCAATGCCCATCATCCCCCGCGCCTGAATCTGCGGATCCTCTACGACATCCCCCGGCGGCGTCACCAGCGTGAAGCAGCAATCGACCGGAGCCAGAAGTTCATGCCATTCCTGCGCCGTTCGCTCGGCGAAGAGCGTGCCGATGTCATTTTTCAGGCGCTCTTGCTGGTCGGCTTCCTGCTGCAACGGGATCCATTCCGGGTGCCCGACGGCGTTGCAGAAGTTCGCCCAGAATTTCGGCTCGATGGCTCCCAACGCCATCGGCTTGTTGTCGCGGCTGATGTAGACGTGGTAGTAGGCCACGCCGCCCGTGAGCACCCCGTGCCCACCCGGACGATGATCGTTGATCGATTCCACCATTTGCTCGAAGGCGAAGGGCAGCGAACTCTCCGCCAGTGAGACATCAATCGCATCACCCTCGCCCGTGCGCTCACGCTGGAACAGCGCCGCGCAGATGCCCATCACGCCCACATATGCGCCGCCGACATCGGCAATTTGCCCGCCGAGCACCTGCGGGTCCTGCATGCCACCCAACAAGCCATAGAGCGCGATGTAATTCAGGTCATGCCCGCTGATCGGCTGGTAGGGGCCGTCCTGCCCCCAGCCGGAGAGCGAACAGTAGATGATGCGCGGATTGGTGGTCTTGAGGCGTTCGTAATCCACGCGCAGGCGGCGAGTCACGCCGGGGCGGAAGCCCTCCATGACCACATCCGCCGTTTTCGCCAGTTCATGGAAGATGCGCTGCCCATCCGGCTCCTTCAGGTTGAGGATGATGCTCTGCTTATTGCGGTTGCTGGCGCGGAAGAATGCCCCCAGCCCATCAACGAGGGGCGGCATCCAGCGGGCGTAATCTCCCGCGATGGGGTCTTCTACCTTGATGACTTCCGCGCCCATATCCGCCAGCAGCATGGTCGCAATCGCCCCTGGCAACAGGCGCGTTAGATCGAGCACGCGCACTCCCTCAAGTGGTTTTGGCATGGCCTTCCCTCACAGTCTGTTCACGATCACTATTGCCGCCAGTGTACCCCAACGTGGCCCAGCAACCCCTTAATACACGCCCAGAATGCCACCATTCGGCCTGGCGGCGCGTATAACGAAATGTCGTGAACAGAA
This sequence comes from uncultured Anaerolineaceae bacterium, assembly GCA_964549915.1. Taxonomy (GTDB): domain Bacteria; phylum Chloroflexota; class Anaerolineae; order Aggregatilineales; family Phototrophicaceae; genus JAUZRW01. Next base: position 29,652 of record CAZJWX010000007.1, read on the forward strand.
GCAAGGAGAACGACTGATGATGCAACACCTGGTTCGTTTCGGCTGGCTGCTCGGACTCGCGCTGATGCTGCTGGCCTTCGGCGTTTCCGCACAGGAAGAGACGGCTGACCCGGCGGCGCTTCCGTTGCTGCAAGATGAGTGGAATCTGGGGACGACCTTCTTCGGCAGCGGCGCGGTTCCCGAAGACGCGGCGCTGGATGCGGCTATGACCGAGGCGGCAGCAGAGGGTATGAACGCCTTCACCTTCTATGTCGATTGGCCAGAACTGGAACCCGAACCCGGCGAATACGACCTGGAGTCGCTGGCGGATACGCTGGCATGGCTGCACGGCCTGGGGATTCAGCCACTTTTGAATATCACCATCCTGGATATTGACGAAGTTTCCCTGCCGCACGACCTGGCGAACGAAGAAGGCACCGACCTGCGCGAGGGGTTGTCGCTGGATGACCCACTGATTATCCAGCGCCTCAATGCCCTGCTGGATGAGGTAGTGCCGCTGCTGCTGGAAAATGGCGGGTTCCTGCTGTTGCTGGGCAACGAGGGAGATTCGTACATGACGGACATCCCGGATGCAGACCCCGCTGCCTACGCCCGGCTGATCGAAGCGGCGCGGGCGCATGTGCGCAGCATCGAACCTGCGCTGACGGTCGGCGTGACGCTGACGGGCACTGAGGTGCTGCAACAGGGCGAGGTCTTCCAGGCGCTGCGCCCGGTGACCGACATCATCGCCTTCAATTACTACGGCTGGAGCCTGGAAACCTTCCAGAACCTGCCGCTGGATGCGATCCCGCCCTTCATCGAGACTTATCTGGAAATTTACGACGGCGATCCCATCGTCATCACGGAATTGGGCTGCCCCTCTGCGGAGAACAACAACAGTTCGCCGGAATATCAGGCGCAGTGCCTGGATGTGATGCTGTCGCTGCTACGGCAGCAGCCCAATGTGCGCTACGTGACGATCTTCACGCTCTATGATTGGGATGAGGAAACCTGCGATCTGGTCAACGAGTACTTTTCATTGGAGGAGCTGCCCGAAGTGTATCAGGAGCGCTGGCGAGGCTATCTGTGTACGCTGGGGATGCTCAACGCGGACTACACGCCCAAACCCGCCTGGGATGTCTTCCGCGCCTACTTGCCAGATGCATGATGCGCTGTTTCACCGTCACCCGGCATCCCCTCCCGAACCCAGGAGGGGACTGGTTAATGCTTGCTGTACCCGGCAGGCTGTACCGGGGGAAGCGGGGCAAACCGAAGCCCAAGGCGTGAACCTGGCAGGTTGCGCAGACCGAACTGCACAACTTATTCAACCGGGTGTTCCTTCTCGCCTGTCCTGGCCTCAACACGGGTGATTTTGCGTGAGAAGTGGAATGGCAAATCCACGCCAGTGGCTTCATGCACGCTGGTTCAGGCGCTGTTTGGCGGCGGCAGCGACCATGTTGACAATGCCCATCAAGCCCTGCCCCTTGCCCATCGAGATATTCTTGCCGAAGAGGTCGAAGACGACTTCGCCCTGCAAGGCAGCGACTTCTTCCAGCGGCGCGCCGGAGCAGGCATCCCCCAGCACGACGGACATCGCCATCGCGGAAAGCCCCTGCGGGTTGAGCACGTCGAAATGGTAGGTCAGTGTGCCATCGTCGTTCTCTTCCCACCAGACGAAGGCTTCGCTCTCACAGGCCGGGACGCGGTGGGATTCGTCATAGGGCTGGGTGGCGATTCGTTCCGGCACCTTCACCTTATCAAACTGATCCGCCAGTTGGATCAAATATTCCTGCCGTTCGGCGCGGCTGGTGACGAAGGAGAAATCTTCGAGGGTTTCTTGCAGCTTCTGTGGATAATCCGCCATGTGTCGTTCCTTCGGTTCCATTGGCTGTGTTCGCGCCCCATTGTAGCAGGGAGCCAGCGCCAGTGGCAGGCGATTGCATCAGAAGGGCGCAGAATCGTGCACCCTTCTCCACACGCCCGTCCCTCAGTGAGTGATGACCCTGGGCAGGCTCTTGGCCTGGGCGACCCAGTCTTCCACGCCCTTCACGCTGGGGAGCTGGCGCACCAGCTTGCGTTCCGCGTTGACTTCCGCCATCTTCGCGTGCAGATTCTCCGGCTTGCGCCGTGCCAGTTCCGGCACGGAATCCACCCCGGCAGCGTGCAGCAAATCCGAGTACTGGGCGCTGACACCCTTGATGCGGAAGAGGTCGGCAGCATTGACCCAGGAGAGCAGTTGTTTGGCATCAATCCCCGTGGCTTCGGCAAGCGCATTGCGCCCGGATTTGTCCGCAGCTTTCTTCAGCAACCCTTCGACGGTCTTGACTCCGGCGGTACTCAGCTTCTCCGCAAAAGCGGGGCCGATTCCCTCAATATCCGTGATCTTGTACGCCATCGTTCCCTCCCTGGTCAGTGTCGATATACTCAATATGGCGCAGATCGACGACGGGGGCGCAAAAATCGGTTAGGGTTCGGTAGGAAATGGCGCGATTCGTGCTACCATGATTTCACGTATGGACATCATCCACATCAGGAGTCATCAACATGGCCTTCCGCGTATTCATCAGCGTCAGCGGTGAACCCCAATGCCAGCGGTACCTCGCGGTGGCGCGCCGCGCCCTCTTCCACATTGACGAAGACCCTCTCTCGGTGGACGACGAACGTAACCTGACTGCGAGCGACGATCCCGGCGCAATCGCAAAGGAACTCATTCGCCAATCCGAGATTTTTCTGGGAATCTACGGCGCAGTATATGGTGCAGTGCCCCCCGGTGAAACCCGCTCTTATGCCGAGCAGGAATATCATTACGCGGTCAGCCTGGGGAAACCCTGCCTGATCTTCCGCCCCGCCCACTTCGACCAGCCCGTCGAAGAACGCCAGGCAGCCTTCTTCGACCACTTGCAGCAGCACCACATCATCAACGAATTTGAGGATGCGGAAGACCTCGCCGCGCAGCTCAAGCTACAAATCGACAAATACCGTGAGACTCGTCCGCTGCGCCGCCTGCGTCCACCGCGCCAGAATGCCTTCCCCCCGCCAACGGACGAAGAGCTGCGCGAAGTCAGCACGCAGGCTGTCCCACCTCCTGCGCCCGCCCCCGCTGAAGACGCAACCATGGCTCCCGATGCTGAGCCAACGACAGACGAGCGCTACCAGCCCGGCTACGCCGACCCGGACGCGCTGACTCGCGTGGTGAATCGGGCGCTGGAACTGGCGGAAGACGAGCTAGAAGCCATCGTGCGGCGTGCGCTGCAATTGCACGATGCGCAGACCTATGTGGAGCGCCGCGCCCAGGAGGAAGCCCGTGACGGCCTGATCACCGTCGAACCGATCTTCGGGGAGCCGGATCGCGGTACGCAGTTCCAGGCGGATATCTTCATGATCATGCCCTTCCGCGAGCGCTACGATGCCGTGTATCGCAACATCATCCAGCCCCTTGCGGCGGATTTGAACCTGACGATCAAGCGCGGGGACGATTTCACATCCGTCACCGGAGCCATCATGCAGGAAGTATGGGCGGCGCTGAATGCCTGCCGTCTGGTCATCGCCGATACCAGTGAGATCAACGCCAATGTCTATTACGAATTGGGCATCGCGCACACCCTGGGCAAGCCCGCCCTGCTGCTGACCCAGGCCCAGGACTTCGAGCAGATTCCCTTCGACATCCGGCATTTGCGCTTCATCGTCTACGAAGACAGCATCCCCGGCGCGGAAAAGCTGGAACAAGACCTGCGCCGCTCCATCGTCTGGTTGCTGAATGACCTGGAGGAAAATGGGGGCTGATCCGACTGGGATGCGGTGTCGGGGCTTTCCCGCCTACTCCCCCAGCATCTCCGCATACAGCGCCAGAGTCGCGGAGACGACTCGTTCTAGCGAAAACTCGTCCAGGACGACCTGGCGGCCTCGTGCGCCATAGTGCTGGCGCAGGGTGGGATCGGCAATGAGGCGCTCCAACGCGGCAATCAGGGCAGGGGTATCATGCGGCTGGACGAGCAGGCCGTTCTCCTCGTGGCGGCAGATTTCACGGCATCCGGGGGTATCAGTCGTCACGAGGGCGCGTCCACAGGAAGCCCCTTCGATCAACACTTTGGGGACGCCTTCGCCATAGGTGGAAGGCAAACAGACGATGTGCGACTGCGCGAAGACCCGGGGCATGTCATCGCGCCGCCCCCAATATTCGATGAGGCCTTCATCCGCCCACTGCTGCAACTGCTCTGGCGAGACCATATCCGGGCTGGTGGCCTCGGCATAGCCCACCACCACGAAACGCGCCTGTTCGTGCAGCGCACGCGCCGCTTCCAGGAATGCATGGACGCCCTTCTGCCGCATCAGCCGCCCCGCGAACAAAACGACGGGCTTTCCGTCTGGCTCTGGCTGGGGCGTGAAGTGCGTCACATCCACACCACTCCCGCGAATCACGACGGTTTGCTGCGGACGCAGCAGACGCATCTGCAAGAAACGCTCGCGATCATCAGGATTCTGGAAGATCATGCGCGTGTTGGGTCGGCGCAGAGCAGCACGCAGCAGCGGCTGGACGATCTGTCGCAAGATGCGCGATTTCGTCCCCTCACCGATGAAGACATAGCCCAATCCACTCATGGCTCCCACCACCGCCGGGACTCCCGCCAGCCGCGCCGCGAACCCACCGTAAATCACGGGTTTGATCGTCACATGATGCACAATATCCGGCTGAAGCTGGCGGTAGAGGGCAATTGTCGCCCGCAGCGTAGCCAGCTCGCCCAGGGGGTTGGTGCCGTGCTGCGCCAGGGGCAGCGGATGGTAAGTCAAGCCGCTGTCTTTGATGCGTGCGACATTCTCGGCGTCGGCGTCCGATGTGGTCACATGGACATCGTACCCGGCATCACGTGCCGCCAGCGCCAGCGGCAGCCGATGCGACACGAAGAAGCGCGGGATGTTGACGTTATAGAGCAGTCGGGGCATGGGACTCCGATCTCGGTGCTGTCATTCCTGACACCGGGAGCATAGCAGGTTGTATGCGCTTCAGCCAGCATCGGGAACAGGGCAATCGCACCAGCTAAAGCACAAAGACACGACAGCCAACGAGAAATTCCCCTACGCAGTAGGACGCAAGGAGGCATACAGAGAACGCGATACATCGGCACCGGCCAACCGTGATACAATCCCGGCGCTGCCGTTTTCGCAATCCGCAAGCGTGCGCTACACTGATAGCGAGGCGAAAGTGCAGCAACAGCCGGGGTGTGCGCACGCCGTACAGACCGGAGCAACCAACAGGGTCAGGTTCAGGAGTGGAACAGACGCAATGAGCGATAAACGCGATGATGCGCTGATCGGCGCACAGCTAGGTCAATATACCATCATCCAGGAGATTGGGCGCGGGGGTATGGCGACGGTCTACAGCGCTACCCAGCGCGGCATGAGCCGCACCGTCGCCATCAAAGTGCTGCCGAGGCACTTCCTGCACGATCCGGGCTTCCTGGAACGCTTCGAGCGCGAGGTAGAAGTCATCAGCCAGCTTGAGCACCCGCACATTCTGCCGATTTACGATTACGGCGAGGCGGAAGGCGTACCCTACATCGCGATGCGCTACCTGGGTGGTGGCAGCATGGCGCAGATGGTGCGGCGCGGAGTCCCCAAGCTGGAAGACCTGCGCAAGCCCTTCCAGCAGATTGCAGAAGCGCTGGATTACGCGCACCAGCAGGGCATCATCCACCGGGACCTGAAACCCGGCAACGTCATGCTGGATGAGAACGGCAACGCCTACCTGAGCGACTTCGGCATCGCCCGCGTGATGGGCAGCGACCTGACCGGAAGCGCCATCATCGGCACCCCCGCCTACATGTCCCCGGAGCAGGCGCAGGGCACGGCAATTGACGCACGCAGCGACATCTACGCCCTGGGCATCGTCCTCTTCGAACTCATCACCGGACGCGAACCCTACCAGGCCGAAACGCCGATGAGCGTACTGCTCAAGCACCTCAACGAGCCGATTCCGCCGTTGGAGCAGTTCCGCGAAGGCGTGCCCAAATCGGTGCAGGCTGTCATCGAGAAGGCCACCGCCAAAGACCCGGACGCCCGCTATTCGTCCGCGACGGAGATGGCCAGGGCATTTTCCGACGCGCTGGACAATACCGCCGCTTCCAACGCACCCACCGAACCCGATCACGAGCGCACCATCACCGACAACCTGACGCCACTGCCCAGTCACGGCGGCACGGTCATCGGCGGAACCGAAGGCGCACCCAGCGGCCTCTCCGCCGCAGAAGGTGCCGCACCCACCGGGACGGACGCAATCGGCAGCGCGACCGGGTCGGTCGCAGATGGCGCGACGGCAGCGCAACCACAACGCCGCAGTCCATTGCCGCTGCTGGTCGGCCTGCTAGTGCTGATCGTCGTCGGGGGTGGGGCGGCGCTGCTGCTGGTTCCCGGACTCGCCGGGAGCGGCACACTGCCCACGCCCACACCGCCGCCCGGATCGCAGCGCATCAGCACGGAGAATTACGCCATCTCGCTGCCCAACTCCCTGCTGCTGCCGAACCCTGCCCAGCGCTACACTGACGCTTCCGATTCGAACCGCCTGCTGCATGTCTACCGCCCCGAAGGGGCGGACGATGTCTATGTGACGGTTGCCCTCGTCACGATGGGGAGCACCACCTCAGAATCCTACAGCGAACGCTATTATGATGCTCAGGACGGCCTGACCTTCATCGACGAAGAAGAAGCCCCCAATGGCGACCTGCGCCGCAGCTACCGCGTCGCAGGCCATGAAGAACTCGCCAATGGGCAGATTGATGTCTTCTTCATCGAGCAGGAAAACTTCCTGGCGGTGGTGGAGATGTACACATCGGATGGGGCAGCAGACGAAGAGCAAATTGCGGCCTTGCAGTCCGTCCTGGATTCGCTGCGAGTTGGCGGCACCAGCGAGGGGTGACGCCGGGTTGTTCCAGCAGTGGAGCCATTGTGCCGGGTCTGCGTTATAATCGGGCGGCAGACCCGGGTTTACCAGAGGAGAGACCAGACGTGGCGACCATCGAGAATTCGATCACGATCGGGCGACCGATCAGTGACGTATACAGAACTGTGACGGATTTTAGCAACTCCGAGCGGATGAAAGCGTGGCGCACATCCGTGCAGAGCATCGGCATCACAGCAGGAGACCCCTTGCGCACGGGTTCGATGATCGCCATGACCAAGCACTTCCTCGGCAGCGCGATCTTCGTCAATGTGGACATCACGGATTTGCAGCGCAACAAGCGCGTGGAACTGAAGGGGATGCACGGGCGTTTCCCCTATGTGCGCTCGATTGAATTTGCGCCGAGCGGGCGCGAGACGGTGGTTCGGGATCACATTGAGATACGAACCCCCTGGATTTTCTTCTTCTATACCCCGTTCCTGACCAGCAGCCTGAAACGCCAGACGCAGCAGGAATGGCAAGCGCTCAAGGAGATGCTCGAAAGCGAAGGTTAGGTTCGCTGCGCCGTCTGGAAATGGCGGCTGAGCCGTTCATGCACCCCCGCAACCCCCTCTTCCAACGTCGTCAGGCGGATGTCGCCGCCCTGGATGATGGCGCGAATCAGCGTATTGTCGCTCTGCTGTGTCTTGAAGGCGGTGGAGATGTGATCCGCGGCACGCCCGCTGCCATCCAGCACCAGAATCGGGATGCGGTCATCGCCCTGGGTGGTAGCGAGGAAGACATCCTGCGTGGAGATTGTGCCGCCGTTGATGAGAATGCCGATCATCGGGCGTGTGCGCGAGGCAATGGCGCGTGTCAGGTTGACGATCATCTGTGATTCGCCGCCCCATTCGTCGCTGTTGACCAGCACAAAATGCGAATGCCCATCCTGCAATTCCGCGTCCGGTTCGCCCTGGTGCCATCCGGGGAAGCTCACCCGGCCCAGCGGCGCACAGCCAATCAACGGAAAGGTATATCCGTTGTTCTGGCGTGCTTCGCCAATCATCTGCATGACACCCGCTTCCGTGCCGCCATCAATCACAGTGATCCCGTTTTGCTGGGCAAAAGCCGCCACGCCTTTCTCCATGATCTCGCGGGTGCGTTCGATGTCTTCGGCAGACATGCCACCCGCCCCCCCTGTGATGAAAATCGTGGGGCGCGGCGTAATCAAGCCGAAGGTATCGATCACACGTTTGGGGTCAGCGTCCGCTTCCAGCCGCATCGCCGGCGCGTACTGTCCGTTGGGGAGATGAATGAGAAATGCACCTTCGTGTTCTGGCATAGTTGTCTCTGGTTCGTTATCTGTACCCTGAAATATCGCGCGGCTGAGACTGTGTAAAGCACCCAGCACCAGCGCACCGGTGATTGCCAGGATGAATACGGACGCATCAATGTTCATGATAGAACCGCCTTCAGTACGAAAGACACTTTGTTATACTTCCTAAATCATCCTGTGAACCGCAAGCGGACAGCCCCCTGTCTGGCTGGACGCCGCTTGACGGCAAAAACACGCTGTTGTCGAACGATGGAAGGAACATCATGCCTGCTGATATTGCTCCCCCACTGATCGCCTGGTACGACCACCATGCGGCAGACTTGCCCTGGCGCGGCGCGGACGCTTACCGGGTCTGGCTTTCGGAAATTATGCTGCAACAGACCCGCATCGAGACCGTCCTACCTTATTATACGCGATTCACGACCGCCTACCCCAGTATTTCTGACCTAGCCGCTGCACCGCTGGACGATGTGCTCAAGCAGTGGGAAGGTCTAGGTTATTATAGCCGCGCCCGGAATTTACACAAAACCGCGCAGATCATTGCAACTGAATTGCAAGGCCAATTCCCGCGAACGGTGCCGGAACTGCTGGAACTACCCGGCATCGGGCGCTATACGGCGGGTGCAATCGCCAGCATCGCCTTCGGGCAGCGTGCCCCGGTGCTGGACGGCAATGTAATCCGCGTCTTCTCGCGCTTGCTCGACCTGCCGGATGATGTGCGCGAGACTCGCACCAGAAATCAACTGTGGCAAATCGCCGAAGAGTGGCTGCCGCAGGAGCGCCCGGGCGATTACAACCAGGCATTGATGGAGCTGGGGCAGCGCATCTGCCTGTCGCGCAACCCACGCTGTGGCGAATGCCCCCTGCAAACCCACTGCGCAGCCTACGCCAACGGCACCCAAACGCAACGCCCGGTGAAATCCAGACGACAACCCACGCCGCACTATGATGTCGCCGCCGGGCTGATTCGCGACGAAGTGGGGCGGCTGCTGATCGCCCAACGGCGGGAAGATGGCCTGCTGGGGGGCCTCTGGGAATTTCCCGGCGGCAAGCAGGAAGAAGGCGAATCGCTGGAAGCCTGCCTCGTGCGCGAACTCGAAGAAGAACTGGCCATTCGCGTCGAAGTCGGCGCATTCTTCGTGCGGGTGAAGCACGCCTTCACCCACTTCAAGATCACCCTGCACGCCTTCGAGTGCCGCTACCTGGGCGCAGTCCCGCCATACGAGGAACCGCAGGCCATCGAAGCGCAGGACTGGGCCTGGGTCACGGAAGAAGAATTGAAGCGCTACAGCTTCGGCAAAGCTGACCGCGAAGTCATCCGCGCCCTGCAGGAACGCAGGAACATGTTATTGTAGTGTCGGTGCCATCCCCCGCTGAGGGGCGAAATCTTTATCGGTTTTCTACAAGTAAGGACAGCAAAATGCGGATTGTGATCGTCGGGTTCGGGACGGTTGGACAGGGTTTGGCGGAGATTTTGCAGGAAAAGGCTGCGCATCTGGTAACGCAGGGGCTGGAGGCGACAGTGGTCGGTGTGGCGACAGGTTCGCGCGGCATCCTCTACCATCCCGAAGGACTCGACCTGGCGCAGTTACTGGCTGCTATCGAAGGTGGGAGCCTGCGCCACTACCCGGCCTCGCCCGGGTTGCAACAAGACTTCGCAGACGCCGAAGCGCTGGTTCGCGCAGCAGAGGCCGATGTGCTGGTGGAAGCGTCGCCGACGAACCTGGAGACAGCACAACCGGCGCTTGCGCATTTCCGCGCCGCGCTGGAAACGGGCAAGCACGTCGTCACGGCGAACAAAGGGCCGACAGCCCTGCATCTGCCGCAGCTTCTGCAAGAGGCTGCCGCCAGGGGGCTGCATTTACGCTACGAAGCGAGCGTCATGGCAGGCACACCTGCGATTGCGACGGGGCTGGAACTGCTGGCGGGCTGCACGATTCATGAGGCACGCGGCATCTTCAACGGCACTACCAATTACATCCTGACGCAGATGGAAGGGGGCCTCTCCTACGAGGCGGCGCTGCAACAGGCGCAGGAATTGGGCTACGCCGAGACCGACCCCAGCGGCGATGTGGAAGGCTGGGACGCGGCGGGCAAGGTGCTGATCCTGATGGCTGCGCTCTACGGCGAGGCATCCACGCTGGATGCCCTGGACGTGAGCGGAATCACGGGCATCACGCAGGCCGATGTGCAGGCGGCGGCAGCCGCAGGCGAACGCTACAAGTTGATCGCCAGCGCCACCCCGGATGGCGGCAGCGTGCAGCCGATGCGCCTTCCCGCGAGCGACCCCCTGGCGCAGGTCGGCGGCGCGACCAACGCCATCACCTTCCGCACAGACCTGCTGGGGGATGTGACCCTGGTCGGCGCAGGGGCGGGACGGAAGGAAACTGGCTACGGTCTGCTGCTGGATTTGCTATCGTTGATCCGCTGATTTGCGAGCATTAAGGGTCTTGCGGCAGACTTGCCCTATAATTGGAACAGAACAGGTGAGACGAGAGACCATGATACAGATGATGACCAATTCAGATGCAGCCAACCAGGTCGACTCCCTGGAGGAGCAGACCGCCCCACCGCGTAAACGTCGCGTGTTGGTCGTGGAAGACGATGTCCGCTTGCTTTCGAGCGTTAAGGACATCCTGGAACTAGAGGGCTATGCCGTCCGAACTGCGAAAAATGGCCTGGAAGCGCTGGAACTTCTACAGAGCGATCCAACCGTCTCGCCGGATGTCATCGTCTCCGACATCATGATGCCTAAGATGGATGGCTACGAATTCCTCAAGCATGTGCGCAGGGAAGACCGCTGGGTGCAGGTGCCCTTCATCTTCCTGACTGCCAAGAGCGAGCCGGATGATGTCCACAAGGGGCAGATTCTGGGTGCGGATATCTACCTGACCAAGCCCTTCGACGCGAAGAGCCTGGTCGTTTCCGTAGAAGCCACCATCCGCCGCCAGGAAGACATCCGCCGCGTGAAGGAAGACGAGATGATGGGGCAGAAGCGCAAGATTCTGACCATCCTCAACCACGAGTTCCGCACGCCGCTGACGCTGGTCGTGGCCTATGCCGAGATGCTCAAAGATTTCGAGCCAGGGCGCTCCAGCCATGAAGAACTGATGACCTTCCTGCACGGCCTCAATTCCGGCGCGGATCGCTTGCGGCGTCTGGTCGAGAATTTCATCGTGCTGGTGGAACTGGACAGCGACGAGGCCGCCAAGACCGCCGCCTGGCGCCAGCGCCCGGTCGAGAATCTCGAATACATGCTGGATGACGCCGTGCGTCAGGTATCGTCGCAGTGGCCGCGCAACTACGTCACCGAAATCGACCCCGCGCTGCCCACGCCGACCTTCGACGTGCAGTATATGACCATTGCCCTGCGCGAATTGCTGGATAACGCCGGGAAATTCACCGAAGAAGGCGCTACCATCACCACGCGGGTCTTCGCAGAGGGCGGCGACATCGTCTTCCAGGTGGCCGACGAAGGACGCGGCATCCCGCAAGATGAACTGGAAAACATCTGGAAACCCTTCTACCAGATCAACCGGGAAGAATACGAAGACCAGGGCGCAGGCTCCGGGCTGGCGATTGTCGCCGGGATTGTGAACCTGCACGAGGGGAGCTACGACACGACGAGCACCTTCGGCGAAGGCAGCACATTCACATTGCGCCTTCCCCTGCAACCCTGACCGTTGTGGCTGCGTATAGCGCTGTATAGCAACGCCCGTGAATCGTGGGTGAGCGAGCTTTGTCATCGGGATAAGGTTCGTGCTATACTGATCGGCAAGCATTTAACCGGGTAATTTGAGTGAGGGGGCGGCCTCAGCAATGGCAAACCTATTCGAGAAAATCGGTACATTACTCAGTGCGAACATGCACGGGTTGGTGGATCGTGCGCTGGAAGGCAACTCCGTGCGCGTCATGGATGAATACATCCGCCAGGTCGAACGCAACCTGGAAGCTCTGGAAGATTCGGCGGCGACAGTCGGCGGCAACGTCCGCACGCTGAAACGCAAGTACGAAGAATTCGCCAACCAGGCCGAAAAGCTGGATCGCGACATCGACACGCTGATCCTCAAGGGCAAGGATGACCTGGCGGCGGCTGCCCAGGCGGAATTGAATACCAAGCAAGAACTGGCGCAGGAATACTACGAACAGTGGCAGGTGCAGGAAGAGCAGTATCGCAAGATGCTGGATATGCGCCTGAAGCTAGAATCCCGCGTCACCACCATCAAGCAGGAACGCGAACGCCTGCGTGCCCTCATCGAGTTGATGGAAACCAAGAAGCAGATGACCAAGACGGTCAAGAGCCTGGATATGCTGGCGGACAGCAACGACGCGGAAATCGTCTCCCTCACGGAACAGATCCGCTCCCGGCTCGACCGCGAAGATGCCCGCTACGAGATCGCCAGCCAGAACCTGGGCGAAGAGATCGACGAAGCCATCGGCGGTGGGCAGATTGAACTGCAACTGGAAGAGCGCAAACGCCGCCTCCTGGGCAGCGAAGAAGGCTGAGGCGCTCCCACGCGGCGCGACGATAGAGCAGGGACTGCCCGGCAGACCCTGCTTCGGATTCTGTGAGTGCGCCCTCGTCCCCCTCCGGGAAGCAGCAGCGGCGCGGCACCTTCAGCGAAACTGCTGCGCAACCATACGGATTTCACAACGTGTCTCTCACAGGTCATGATGACCACAAGGACGATGTTTACTGTGGGAGACGTGACCATATCGAGACCACGCCAGTGGCTTGGCGAGAATCCGACTGTACGAGAATCCACACAATGCAACCCAAAATGGCTGTTCGTGTACGAGCGAATGGTGTATCTTGATGGTAGCAAACGATAACCAAGCAACACAGCAAGCGAGCAAAACAGGGAGCAGAGCAGCACATGAGTGAACGCGATGCAATTCGCAGACGGGTGATGGGCACGTTGGTGCGCAACGCCATCTTCCGCTGGGAGAGTATGATTACCCTGCTGCTGACCCTGGTGCTGTTCTTCGGCGTGGGGGATTTCCAGATCCTGGGTGCGACCCTGCCAGCCTTCTTCTGGCTGATCCTGGGTGGCGCGGCGGAAGGCATCTTGCTCTGGTCAACCCTCACTGACCCGGAAGAGACGGATGAAGCGATGGCGCGTGAGTTCGAGAGCCAGTACGATCTCGCGGCGATCCGCAACAACGACTCGCGGGAGCGGCTGCGCAGCGCAATGGATTACCGCCGCAACATGTTGAACATGGTCAAGCAGCATAACGCCGGGATGCGGGCACAGTTCCGCGAGACCATCGCCCAGGTCAACGACTGGATTGCGGCGATGTATGACCTCGCCATGCACATCGACAACTTCGAGAACAACCCCATCGTAGAGCGTGACCTGAAGCGCGTCCCCGACCAGATTCGCAGTGTGCGCACGCGCATCGAACTGGAGACGGATGAGCGGGTGCGCGGCGACCTGGAACAACAGCTCAAGCTCCTGGAACAGCAGCAGATGAATTTGCAGCAGACGCAGAACAGCGTCAAACGCGCCGAAATCCAGCTAGAGAGCACGCTCTCCTCGCTGGGGACGGTGTACGCGCAAATGTCGCTTCTGGGTACGAAGGGCGGCGTAGATGGCAGCAAGCAGCAGCGCCTGCGCCTGGAAATCCAGGACGAGGTGAACAACCTGCAAGATACCATCGAGGCGATGGAAGAAGTGCAGATGCAGAGCCTGCGCTTGCAGTGAGGCGTCAGGTTGCCGGACGAAACGAACGAAACCATCCCCTCCACGAAGCATCGCGGAGGGGATTTTTGTTCAGGGATGCAGCGCCATACGCACCCAGACCGGATGGTGATCGGACACGGGGCAGCCTTCCAGCACAGCAGCATCCAGCGCCGTCATCTGCGCACTATGGAAGATGAGATCAATACGAATGACCGCCCCCAGGGGGCCGACCCCGCAGGCCGGATAGGTCATCCCCAACGTAGCCCCCGCCTGACGGTAGCTGTCGGTGAGGCGTTCGCTGATCCAGCGATATTCCTCGTAATAGGGGCTGGTATTCAAATCCCCAAGCAGCAGCAGCGGCGCGTCTTCTTCGTCGATCATCGCCAGCAGACGTTCGACGGCGGTGCGGTGCGCGGTATCTGGCGTAGAAGAGAAGTGGAAGTCCAACCCGCCGTACCACTCAAAAGGCGGCCAGGGATGCACATTGTAGACGATCAGCGGCTGCCCGTTCACATCCAGCACGACGCGCTGCTGCCCGTGTGATTTGCGGAAGAAATCCATGAAGATCCAGAATTCATCTTCAACGATGGGAAAGCGGCTGAAAATGCCCTGCCCCCGGTACGTATTCCACTGCTGCCCGTGCAAGGCGGCATGGGGATATTCGTCGGCGAGATTCGCTTCCAGATAGTCGGCAACGGTCAGGCTCAGTTCTTGCAGCGCCACGATGTCCGCATCGGCCTCCAGAATCGCATCCAGCACCGCTTCCTTGCCCTCATCCTCCGTGAACACGTTATAGGTCAACACGGTGAAGGTCTCTGCTCCCTCGGGCGCAGTCGGGTTCTTGGGCATGAATTGCGGGACGTAGTGAATCGCCCAGGCCAACAGCGGAATGGAGAGCAGCAGCGTCACACGCCAGCCGCGCAGCAAGGCCGCCAGAAGAAAAGCGAGCGGCACGGGCAGCAGCGCAAACCAGAGTCCCATGCGTCCAAATTCCCAGTAAGAGCGGTTCAGGGGAATCAAGGCCAGCAGCAGGCCGATGATTGCCGCCAATCCGTACAGGGCGAGGCCGAACAGCAGCAAGCGCTGTCCCCAGATGAGCGTGCGTTTCCAGAGCGGAGCGGATGTTTTCAACAGCGAGTCTCCCATGCGATCACGTCCTCTTATTGAACAAGATGTTCCTTCTAACCTGTCCTGGCCTCAACACGGGTTGTTTTGTGTGAGAAGTGGAATGGCAAATCCACGCCAGTGGCTTCATTGTCCGTAACAAACAGCCGCGAGACAATGAAAAAACCCCTGAGAATCCGTCTTCCACAGCCTTTAGGAAGCGACCCATGACCGATGTGCGCTAAAGGGATTGTCAAGAACCTCGTGAGCGATGTCTGTGTCGAATACAGATCAGGGTAAACTCTTCTGACGTTTCGCAGACATCAGCGCCCAGCGCGGACTCATCTGCGCATGATAAACTGAGAGAACAGATAGACACACACAGGGGAGGGAAGCATGTTCACCCTTGTACAACAATTCGAGACATCGCTGCTGCTGCTGCTGGCGGTGCTGTTGAGCGCACTGCTAGGAGCTGACCGCGAACGGCGCGAGAAATCCGCCGGGCTGCGCACGCACATCCTGGTCGGGCTGGGCGCGGCCTTGCTGGGCATCATCTCGCGCTTCGGCTTCGAATCGGGCGATCCGGGACGTGTGGCGGCGAGCGCCATCTCCGGCATCAGCTTCCTGGGCGCTGGCGTCATCATCGTGCGCCAGAACCGCGTCCACGACCTGACAACAGCGGGTTCCATCTGGCTCACCGCTGCCATCGGCCTGACCGCCGGAACGGGGGCATGGTTGCTGGCAATCATGACGACGCTGCTCGGTTGGTTCACGCTCTACGCGCTCTATCAATTCGAGCATCGTGTATACGGCACGAAAGACCCCCTCGATGAAGAGGAGCGCATCGCAGAGGGTTGAACTGGCATCATAATTTGCGCTGCACTTCAAGTCTCCTCCAGCAGATCGTACGTCTCGGCATTGCGCACCAGCAGCACCGTCCCCACTGCCGAGACGAAGCGATGCAGGCGTTCCGCATAGGCATCTACCTCGTCCGGCTCCGGCAGCGCCATCCCCAGAATCGTCAAATCTGTGTGAACGCTGGCCTCTTCAATGACCTGGGCGAATCGCTTGTTGGGGTCATCGTTGACGATCACCAGCGGCTCGGCATCCACACGCACCTCTTTCAGCAACTGCTCCATATGCTCGGTCGTGTGCGCGACTGCTTTGTGGTTATTGACCACACGAATCAGCCGCACCTGGGCATCATGCCAGCTTGGGTGCCGCTCGATGAGATAGGCCAGGAGCAGCATCAAGTCTTCGTTGCCACCGCGCCCCTGCCACCAGATATCCAGCCGTTCGCGTGCGCCGAATCCGCGTTCCGGCGAATAATTCAGCATCAAGACGGATTTATGCAGAGTGACCAGATCGCGCAGCAGGTGCATCTGCATACTGCGCCCCGCCTGCGTGCGGCTCCAGCCCATGAGCACGCTGTTGGCCGTGATGCCGCCGATACCGTGTGACTGCGCCATCAGCACCGCGCCCGTGCGGAAATCCGGGACGACATCGGCTTCTGCGAAGGCGCTCATGTGATTGCTCGCGATGTACTGGCGGATGGCGCTGCGGGCTTTGTCGCGCAGGGCGCTGCGCCCCTGCTCCTGCACATCACCGATGATCAACTGGAAGAAGGTCACCAGCCCGCGCCCCAGGCTGAGCCATTCCGCCACTTCCACCAACTGCTGCCGATTGTGCGGTTGTCCGGTGAAGACGATCAGGTTTGGACGCCAGTTCTTGACCGTCCAGCGCGATTTCTCCAGGTTCAGCAGTGCCCACCGCGCAATCGCGAACCAGACCCCGCTGCGGGCGTCGCCCCAGGTGTGCTCGATGGAGCGCCGCTGCAAGTAGAGGAAGAAACCATAGCTGACCACAATAGCGAAGATGGTCGCCGGGGTGTTGATGAGGAACATCGCCCCATAGCAACCCACCGCGCCCAACAGCGAAATCCACCAGGGAATGCGGAATCGGGGGCGGTAGCTGGGCGTATCCACCACTTTTTCAATCGCGCTGGTGAGATTGACCATGCCGTAGGTATTCAGGAAGAACATCGAAATCACCGGCGCGACGGCGTTCAAATCCCCCGCCCAGATGACCGTCAGGGCTATCGTCCCCGTGATGAGCACCGCCATGCGCGGCTCGGTCTTGCTGCCCAACCGCGAGGCGATCCAACGCGGCACGACAGCATCGTTGGCGATGGCCTGCAACGTGCGTGGCGCGGCAAGCACGCTGCCCAGGGCGGACGAGAGCGTACTGGCCCAAACACCTGCCAGGATCAAATCCGGGATGATAGCCACACGGCGCATCGCCAGCGATTCGCCCAGAAGCTGCTCGGCGTTGAGCGTTGAGGCGAAGGCCAGCGCCACACCGATGTACACCACTGCCGTGAATAGGATCGAGCTAATCGTACCCAGCGGGATGCTGCGGCTGGGGTTTTTCAGGTCGCCGGAAAGCGATGTGCCGACTTCAATGCCCGTCACTGCCGGGAAGAAAATGGCAAACACCGCCCAGAAGCCCACATCCGGGGAGAAATTCGGGCGCAGCGGCGGCGGATTGGCACTGCCCAGGTCGATGATCGCGCCGAAGAAGAACGATCCCAGCCCGAAGAGCAGAATGATCAGAATGACGAACTGAATGCGCAGGGCGAAATCCGCGCCCACATAGGCGACGACGACGAAGGTCAGCGCAACGATGGTCGAGATAATGCGCGGATCAAATTGCTGGAAGAATTCGACAGCGAGCAAGGCTTCCGTGAAACCGATCACGTAGAAAGCGACGCTGATGGCCTGCGAGAGATACAACGGGATGCCAATCGCGCCGCCGATTTCCAGCCCCAGCGAGCGCGAGATGATGTAATAATTGCCGCCCGCGCGCACGGTCATGTTGGTGGCAATCGCCGACAGCGAGAGTCCCGTCAGCAAGGAGATGCTGTTGGCGATGAGGATGATGACCAGCGCTCCCCCCAACCCCGCCTGCCCGACGACGTATTCCATGCGCAGGAAGAGAATCAAGCCCAGGATGGTGAGGATGTTGGGGGTGAAGACCCCGGCAAAGGTGCCGAAACGTGCGGCGGCTCCGCCTGGATTCGCTGTCTTAGCGGCAGAATTTGCCATAGCGGTTGCTACTCTCCGGTGCAATCAAAGGGTTATACGAAACAGACCGCAGCGATGGTAAGGCAGGATTGATTTGCTGACAAGCCGGATGCGGTGCCGGATGCATGAGTGCTCAGCGTGAATGGAATTATTTTATATCGATAGCTCTACGGCTTTGGTTCACCATCCCCCGCTGATGCTTACCCAGAACTCATATTTCTTATGGTGTTCATAATTGCCTAATCCAAATTTAGGAATCGCCTCACGAAGCGAGACTACTTTGGGAAACGTCGCGCGACATTGTAATGACCCCTGTAAAGTTTGGAGGATATGGTAATGCGCAAGGTCTTGAGTGTATTCGTTTCCCTGGCTGTTCTGGCTATGCTGGTAGTTGCCCCTGTTTTCGCACAGGACGAAGAAGCCCCCACCATCGCTGAAATTGTTGTTAGCTCCGCTGAAGCCGAAGAACCGGAATTCAGCACGCTGCTGGCTGCTGTGCAGGCCGCTGACCCCAGCATTCTGGAAGCCCTGAGCAACCCGGAAGCTGAACTGACCGTCTTCGCGCCCACCGATGCTGCCTTCGCTGCCCTGGCTGAAGCCCTGGGTGAAGAAGCGTTCAATGAAATTCTGACCGAAGAAGGCACCCCCCGCCTGAACGAAATCCTGCTCTACCATGTGGTTGAAGGCGTTGTGATGTCCGAAGATGTCGTCGCCAACCTGGAAGCCAGCATGGAAGGCATGGAAGATATGGAAGACATGACGCCGAGCTTCCCGGTCGTGACCCTCAGCGGTCAGTACTTCGACATCGCTGGCAGCGTTGAAGAAGGCATCACCGTCGCTGAAGCCAACCTCGTCCTGGAAATGGTGGACATCGAAGCTGCCAACGGTGTGATCCACGTCATCGACGCTGTGATCGTGCCCGAGCTGGACACCATCGCTGACATCGTGGTTGCCAGCACCGAAGCCGAAGAACCGCAGTTCACCACGCTGCTGACCGCCGTGCAGGCTGCTGATCCGGCTGTGCTGGAACTGCTGTCCGACCCGGCTGCTGAAGTCACCGTCTTCGCTCCCACCGACGAAGCCTTCGCCGCTGTGGAAGGCCTGGAAGACATCGTTGCAGACACCGAACTGCTGACCACCATCCTGCAGTACCACGTCTTCCCCGGCACCGTCTACAGCTTCCAGATCCCGGATCTCGTGGATGACATGGGCAGCGCCACCATCGAAATGGCTGATGGCAGCGAAGCAACCATCACCGTCACCGAAGACGGCGTGCAGATCAACGAAGCCAACATCATCCTGGAACTGGTTGACATCGAAGCCACCAACGGTGTGATCCACGTCATCGACGCTGTGATCGTGCCGCCGATGGAGTAAGTCTGACTGAGTTCAGCATTGGCTACACACGAAAACCCTCGCTTCGCGGGGGTTTTTCGATTCCCCGGACTCCCATCATTCACAACCCGTCCGCGAAGGCACGGTAGCGCCGCGTGCCGGCATCAAACGGCTGAGTCACAGTAGCGGGCTGGTAGGCAGCAGCAGCCGAATCCGGAAAAGGCAGCGCAGCGACAGGTAGAACGGACTCCAGAGCCACAGCATACCCTGTGCGGGTGCTGGCATCCGGCGTCACGCGCACGATGACCAGCTCGCTGTAAGGCACGGTGACGGCTGCTGTGCGTTCGCGGTACGGGGCGAGGTGTACGGCATTTGCCGTCAGTTCGCAGTGCGGCGAGTCGCTGATGAGGTCGCTCTCCCCGGTCACCATCAGGCAAACGAAGATGGGATGTTCGTAGAGGTAGGTGAGTTGTGCCTGGATGAACCAGTCATAGCGCAGATTACCCAGATTCACGGACTCATCAACCACGACCCACAGCAGATGTTCCGGGGGCAATTCGCCCACCGCATCGAGGAACTGTTGTATCTGCTGCTGATTCTGGATGGCGGCAGCACGGTACTGGCTGTGGACGACGAGATTGCGCTCGGTATTCAGCAGCACGACCAACCCGACCGCCAGCGCCAGCAGCACTGTGGAGCGCGGCAGCGGACGCAGCAAGAACCAGAGCGCCACGCCGTAGACCAGTGCGCCGCCGATGATGCTCAGAAAAAGCGTGCGCGTGCTCAGGTCGCGGTATTCTGCCGTGATCGAGAACGGGATATAGCCCAGGACGATGATCGCCAGGCCACCCAGCAGATAGGGCAGCACGCCGCGCAGGGGGGCGTACCCTTTGCGCACCCAGCCCCAGACCGCGCCAGCGCTCAGGATTCCCGCCAGGGAACCCAATGCCAACGGCAGCGGCAGCAAAGCGGCGGGCAAAGGGGGCAGCAGCGTCAGCGCCAGCATGACCACTGAAAGCGATGCCGCCGTCGTCAGCGTTACCAGCAAGGTCTCATCTTGCGCCAGCACCGAAACCTGATAGGCATCGGCCTGCGCCGTCAGCAGCGCATAGACCATGTAGAGTCCTTGCAGCAGCGGCACCAGGAACCACAGGCTCAGCAGGCGCAGCGGGTGTTTGCGCAGCGCAGGCCAGGCCAGCAGCGGCACAAACGGGATCAGGGAATAATAGCGTTCGTGGATGTTCAGCGTGTAGGCCATCGCCAGCAGCAGCGCCAGCGCAGCCCAGGGGGAGGGACGGCGGCAGTACCCCAGGAAAAAAGCTACCGAGAGCAAGAAGGTCAGGTTGCTGCTCTGGGAGGAGAGCGTCCCCAGCCAGAATTTGCCCGTATCCGCCGCGAAGACTGCGTAGAACATCGTGACGACCAATGCGGCAGCCAGCGTGCAGCCGGGGCGGGAATTGCATCAGGCGTAGAACCGCCAGCAGCGCCAGCGCAGCTCCCCACTGTACGAGGATCATCAGAAGCTGTGCACCCAGGAATGAATCCGGCGTCAGGCCATAAGCCAGCACCCAGGGCGCAGGAGTCAGCAGGCGTGCCGGATGCAGGAAGAAGCTGTTCTGGCTGGCATTGCCCATGAAGCGTAGCCCATCCAGGAAGGCCGTGTTGTCACCCAGATAGGGCAGCCAGGGAATCAGCACCAGGATCAGCAGTAGCGCGGCCACACCCGGCAGCGACCATCCGCGCAATTCGTCGTCCATCAACCCTGCCTCCGCGCGCATCTGGCTCAAGGCGCGTCGTCCTGCCACAGCGGTAGATCGAAGCCGAAGGTGCTGCCTTCGCCATAGACGCTGTGGAAGTACATGCTGCCGTCGTGGCGCTCGATGATGTTCTTGACCAGGTGCAGCCCCAACCCCGTGCCTTCGATGTCCCGCGTCTCGCTGGTCTTCGCCCGGTAGAAGGGCGCGAAGAGGCGTTCTTGCTTGTCTTCGGGGATGCCGTAGCCCGTATCGCGCACGCGCACCTGGACTAGCCTATCGACGACGCGCAGCGAGACATCAATCTGCCCTTCTTTCGGCGTGTATTTGATGGCGTTGTTGATGATGTTGGAGAGCGCTTCATGCAACTGGATTGGATCGCCGGCTACCTCAATGCGCTCTTCTGGCACATGGCGGTTGATGACATGCTTGAAGCGTACGGCGAAATCCATCTGCTCGCTGACCGTACGCCGCACCAGTTCCGCCACGTCGATGCGCTCCCGGTCGGTCTGCTGTGCCATCTGTTTGATGCGCTCCAGCGAGAGAATGCTGCTGGTGATGCGCTGCATCTTCTTGGCGGCGGTCTCGATGTTCTGCAGGTATTCGCGCTGCGTCGGGTCGAAGTTCTCCTCCCCGTCCCAGGTGAGCATCTCGACGTAACCCAGGATCGCCGCCAGCGGATTCTTGAGGTCATGGCTGGCGATGCGAATCATATCGGTCTTCAACTGTTCAAGCTGGCTGACCGCATCATAGACCTTTTGCAATTCGTCCAGTTGTTCTTGCGTCTGGCGATACAGACGCGCATTATCCAGGAAGGCCGCGATACGCCCCGTAATCAGGCGCAAAAATTCCAGCCGCTCCTCGTTGAAGCGTTCCGCACTACGGGCTTCCAGGTAGAGCAGCCCCATCAAGCGCTCGCGCGAACGCAGCGGCACCGCGATCAGCGCCCTGGCATCGGGCACGAAGCGCTGATAGCCCGCTTCCGCGTTCACGTCGCTGATGAGTTCCGTCTTCTGCGATTCCAGCACACGGGCAATCACCCCGCTGGGATTGTTCAACGCGGCCAAAAGCTCATTACGGTCATAATTGCCGATCACGCTGAGGATTTCCGGCGCTTCGCCCATCATCGCCAGGAAACCGCTGTTGGCATTGCTCAGGCGCACGGCGGCATCCAGGGCCAGCGGTGCCACATAGCTGAATTCCAGATTTTCCGAAAGCTCGATGCCGACTTCGCGGACGGTATGCAGCGTATCAATGTGCTGGCGCAGTTCTTGCTGAATCTGCTTCAGCGGCGTGATGTTGCGCACCAGCACCAGCGCTTCCTCGTCGTTGACGGCGGTCAGCCGCACCTCGAAGAAATCGCGATCCGCATCGCTGCTGCCCTGGTTCACCGGGAGTTGGAATTCGAAGGTCTGCACACCGCCGACATCCAGCGCCAGATCCAGGTGCATGAACAGATCATCCGTGACGACATCCGGCAAGCCCAGGTCACGAACAGAGCGCCCGTCCGGGCTGGCGTCGCTCACCGGTCGCAGGCGGTCTTCCGTCGTGCTGATGTGGAAGCCCGTCAAATAACCATCACGCGAGACGACCATCATCATATCCGGCAGGGCATCCAGCAGGGCCTGGTTGCGGCGTTCGGCGCGGGTCAGGGCGCGTTCCGTCTCTTTCAGTTCGGTGATGTCCTGGATCATGCAGCGGTACTGCGCCACTCCCTCGTGCTCCTGCAAAATCGCAGTGTGACGCACCCAGCAGAGAGCGCCGTCTGCCGTCTGCAAGGGAAATTCTCGGCTGCGGGCATCCCCCTCGACACGCAGACAGCCCGTCGATTCAATCTCCGCCTGCCAGTCCGGGGCAATCAGATCGTAATAGGATGTCCCCAGCAGGGCACCCGGCGCATAACCCGTGATTGTCTCGATGGAAGCACCTATACTGAGAAAGCGGCAGTCGGCATCCAACAGAAAGACGCTGCATCGGGCGGCACGCAACAATTGGTCATCTTCACTCATGGCGTCTTCCATGGACAGCAAGTCGGTCTGTGTTTGGGGCGTTTCGTCAGTCATCTGTACGATCAATCCAACGTTAGTACCAGCTACAGTACACTTACGATACGAATGATTGTTGAAGCGACAGGGTACGCGGCACAACCTGTAGGACCAGTGTAGCACAGCGCAGCGAGATCGTAACATAAGATGAAATGGCGCGATAGCGGTATGGGTTACGATCCAGTTCCCTCTGATGTTACTGAGATTACCGCTTTGCACCTTGCAGGGTCATTAAATCTGGCAGTCCGGGCAAGTAAGTTTGCGGTGAAGCCACTGGCGTGGATTTGCCATGCCACTTCTCACACAAAACCATCCGTATTGAGGCCAGGGCAGGCCGGAAGAACCACCTTATTCAACAAGTGACAGCGCATTGGATGCTCCCAAGCATTTCACTCCCGGACTCAAATCCGCTTCCAGAGCAGCGGGATGAGCATCTCCCAATCGCTGAGTCCGGCGTGCTGGCTAACCAACGGAATATTGAAAACACGCGGATCGCGCACCACCCAGCCCAGGCGCGGGATCAGCACCAGGTCACCCATGCGCAGCGATGTGCGCGGATCATGCGGGGCGTCTCCGTAGAATCCGGCAGCGAGGAGTTCCTCCACTCTCATTGCAGCCAGATGGTCGCCATAGGTATCAGCAACGTATGCCATCACCGAGTCGACGTGGCCAGGCCGCAGGTGCAGGTTGCGCAGGCGGTCATCCCCCGTAGCGCCGAGGATCATCGCCTCGCGGATCGGGCGAGTCTGGGGGTCGTCGGCGAGGTCAATTTCGTTGGGCGCGTCGTAGTGCCCGTGATCCGCCAGCAGCAGTACCAGCGTGCGCCCATCGCCGATTCCGGGCTGCCTCAGCACATCGCGCAAATCGCGTAGCTGCTGCCGGATCTCGCGATGCGTGTAGCGATTGTGTGCCCCATAGCGATGTGCGACGCTATCCACCCCAGACCAATAGATGTGGATGTAGCAGCGCTGGCCTTGCGTATCGCGCAGGGCATCTTCCAGCCGCAGGTACAAATCGCTGTTGGAGACGTAGCCATAGACATTCTTCGACGGCATCCCGCGGTGCAAAATGCGCGAGAGTCCGCTGCCTGCCAGGTAGCGCTGCGTCACCAGATACGTCGCGATGCCCTGCCGCGCGAGGTGCTGCGCCAGCCCCGGCACACCGACAATCTCTTCCGGGGCGAGGCCCCAGTCCGCGAACACATTGTTGGGATGCTTGCCATTCATCGGGCGAAAGCCGAGCATGCTCCCCAGCGTGTTGAATTCTGGCAGGTAGACCGTCGTCCCGGTGATGCCCGTCACCGCCGGAGCCGCCCCCGTCCAGAGAGTCGTCAGGGCGACGGCGGTCGTGCTGGGTGCGACGGAAGTCAGCGGCAGCGCACCACGCCCTTCGCTGAGTTCGCCGACGATGGCGCGAATCTCGTCATCTTCCGCCGCCAGCATATTGAGATGCTTGTAGCCCAGGCCGTCCATCAAGAAGAAAACCACGCGATCCACTGACCCCGCCACAGGCTCCCCACCCCAGACGGTATCATCCAGGGGAACGCTCCCCGGCAGCGGCGCACCCAGTAGCGCGGCGACGCTGTGCGGCACATTGCGCAGGGACAATCCATCATAATGAGGATGAATCAACTCCTCATGCCAGGGAACCGGAATAGCAAGCAGGCGGTTGGCGCGAATCGTATGTTCAAGTTCGGCAGCGGTAGACTGCATGGCGAAATCGTGCATGGTGCTCCTCATGTGTACTGATCTGGCAGGGTGTCTCTCATCTAACAAGGTGATTCTGCTGGCTGTCCTGGCCTCAAAACGGGTGGTTTTGTGTGAGAAGTGGCATGGCAAATCCACGCCCACTGGCGACAGCAGCAAACCGCACAACCTTACCGCATCAGCGGCAGATTGTCAGCGAATCTGGAAAGTGCACACGATGAGCACCTGCGGCGTCCCGCGTGGCCATGCCCATCAGGATCAGGGCTTTGTGCTGCGGTTGCTCCCCGCCAGCCAACAAGCTCCTGCTACCTACAACGAAGAGTCATGGGTTCGCCAACAGAGCCATTTCATGGATCGGCGAACCGTCACCGCGCAGTTGGGAGGGATGCACAGCCAAAAAGTTCACAAAGGTTCTTGAAAGGCCATTCCATTCCGCGCACATTCAGCATACAATGAGGCCAGGCGTGCACCAGCGCAGCAGATCGCGGCCTGCCGTTCTGGGCGTTGCGCGGTATACTTGGCGGGCATTCAACAAGGAGCGAACCCAATGGCGTTAACACCCCAAAGTGAAGATTTTTCCAAGTGGTATAACGAAATCGTCTACCAGGCAGACCTCGCCGCACACAGTCCGGTGCGAGGCAGCATGATTATCAAGCCGTACGGGTACGAACTCTGGGAAGGCGTCAAAGGCGGCCTGGATCGCCGCTTCAAGGAAACGGGGCATCAAAATGCGTACTTCCCCGTCTTCATCCCGGAGAGCTTCCTGCGGCGCGAAGCGGAGCACGTCGAAGGCTTCAGCCCGGAATTGGCCGTGGTGACCATCGCAGGTGGCAAAGAACTGGAGGAGCCGCTGGTTGTGCGCCCTACCAGCGAAACGGTCATCATGGACGCCTTCAAGAACTGGATTCAGTCATACCGCGACCTGCCCCTGCTGCTGAACCAGTGGGCGAACGTGGTGCGCTGGGAGCTGCGGACCCGCCCCTTCTTGCGCACATCCGAATTCTTGTGGCAGGAAGGCCACACCGCCCACGCCACGAAGGAAGAGGCCGAAGCGGAGACGCGGCAAATGCTGGATGTCTATGCCGATTTCGCCATCACAGATGCGGCGATTCCGGTGATTAAGGGGCGCAAGAGCGAGCGCGAGAAATTCGCAGGCGCAGTCTACACAACGACCATCGAGGCCATGATGCGCGACGGCAAGGCGCTGCAAAGCGGCACCTCGCACTTCCTGGGGCAGAACTTCGCCAAAGCCTTCGACATTCAATTCCTGGATAGCGACCAGGAACGCAAATACGTCTGGACGACGAGCTGGGGTTTGAGCACGCGCATGGTCGGCGCGATTGTGATGACGCACGGCGACGATATCGGGCTGCGGCTGCCCCCTGTGATCGCGCCCATTCAGGTGGTCGGCGTGCCGATCTTCAAGAAGGAAGAAGAGAAAGCCGTCGTCATGGAGACGTTGACGCGCCTGATCGCCGAACTGAAAGACGCCGGACTCCGGGTGCACCTTGACGACCGCGACCAGACCCCCGGCTTCAAGTTCAATGACTGGGAGATGCGCGGCGTGCCCATCCGCCTGGAAGTCGGCCCCAGGGATGTAGAAAAGGGCAACTGCGTGCTGGTGCGGCGCGACATCGCGGGCAAGGCGGGCAAGCACTTCGTCAGCCAGGAGAACATCGTCGCCCAGGTGCGCGATATGCTCACGGAGATTCAGGCGTCGCTCTTGCAGCAGGCGACGGACTTCCGCGACTCGAACATCGTTGATGTCGAAGATTACGATCAATTCAAGGAAGTGATCGCCAGTGGCAAGTGGGCACGCGGCTGGTGGACGGAAGACCGCGAAGCCGAGGACAAAGTGAAGGAAGATACTGGTGCCAGCCTGCGCTGCTATCCCTTCGATGCCGCTGACGGCACGGGCAAGAATTTCTACACAGGCGAAACCGGCGACCAGGTGGCGCTCTTCGCCAGGGCCTACTGAGGTGGTGCGGAGCGTTCTACCCCCTGCCGTCCCCCCGCTGCGCAGGGGCAAACCAGGTCCCTCCCTGCGTGGTGGGGAGGGACTCAGGGAGGGGGCAACAAGGATCATCCGTCAGAGCATGATTCGTCGCCCCCCTACACCTGCATTTCGCCCCATCCCCCCATCCAACCCCAAGAGGCTCCCATGCGCATCCTCCTGATCCGACCCTGCTGCATTGGCGATGTGGTGCTGGCAACCGCCGCGCTGACCGCCCTGCGCCGCGCCTACCCGGACTCGCACATCACCTGGGGGGTGGGGGGGTGGTCGCGCCGCGCCGTAGAATACCATCCAGCGCTGGATGCCGTGCTGGATACAGGCAGCGCCGCCCTGCCCGTGAAAACCTGGGGCGGATTCTGGCGTTTTGTGCGGCAGATGCGCGCCGGAAAGTACGACATCATCGTCTCGCTGGTGCGCTCCCCACTGATGAGCGCTGCTGTGCGGCTCAGCGGCGCGCCGATTCGCGCAGGGCTGGATAGCAACGGACGCGGTTTCGGCTATACGCACCGCGCAGCAGTCGATCCGGCGCAGCCACGCCACGAAGCGGACATCTACCTGGATGCAGTACGCGCCCTGGGGGTGGAACCGGGCGAAGTATCCGCCAATCTTCCCGTGCTGGACGAGGCTCGCGCAACAGTACAGAACCTGCTGCGAGGGCGCGGGGTGCGTACGCCCTACCTCGTCATCAATCCGGCAGGTGGCAGCAACCCCGGCATGGTCTTCGACAGCAAACGCTGGCCTCCGGCGAATTTTGCCGCGCTGGGGGCAGCACTGGCGGCGGATCACGGCGCTCAGCTTGTGCTGGTGGCGGGGCCAGATGACGCGCCCATCGTGCAGGCCGTGCAGGAACACCTGCCAGAGCCTGCCGTGCCTTTCATCGGCGAATTGAGCTTCCCGCAGATTGGGGCATTGGCGGCAGAGAGCCTGCTTTACATCGGCAACGACACCGGGCTGACGCACCTGGCGGCGGCTTCTGGCGCGAAGACAGCCATGATTCTGGGACCGTCTGATCCTGCACGCTATGCGCCCTACACCCCGAACAGCCTGGCCCTCTGGAAGCCACACAACTTGCGTGCAGGCGGGGTCGCCTACGCGGATGCTGCCTGGGATTGGGCGCGGGATGGCGTGAATATCAATCAGGCTCTCACCGAAATCCGACGCTTCTTTGCGGTAACGCGCGATACGTAATGGTATGATACAGTGGGACAAACCTGGGAATAAGAAAGTGAGGAATATGGACACGGCACGCGACAGCAAAGATATTTATATCCCGACCGAGACGATTGTCGAGGAAGCGCCGCGCAGCCTGCCCTTTGCCTATTTACGTACCTGGTTGGCGGGGCTGCTGGCCCTGCTGTTGATTCCGCTGGGTCTCGGCCTGCTCGTGACGGGGATGGTGCGCGAAGAGCGCCTTTCCGGAGATTGGGTGCGGACGCAGGCGGAAATCGTGGAGGTCGCCAACGGACGGCTGATCTATGCCTGGGAGGTCGAGGGGCAACAGCAGCAAAATTTCGTTCCCCTGCGCTGGGGAGCCGATGTACAGGGGACGCTGGATGGTGCCACCGTTGTCACGGTTGACCTGTGCAGCATCGGCGTGCGGACGTTCCTGCCCAGCGAAACAGGCGAGACCTTCCCGGTCTGGTACAATCCGGCCAACCCGAAACAGAGCGACTGCCTGCCCGTCACGGTGGAGAGCAACAGCGTATATACGCTGCTGGGCGCAGGTGCCTTGCTGCTGGCGGGGATACTGCTGGTGCGCCTCATGCATGGCGCAGCGACCCAGGCCGCCAACCGCCGCCCCTGAGAAACGCTGTCGCCGCTCTTCGGAATGGCACCCGTTATCCGTGTAGAGTGTTCACACCATCAAAGGCGAAATGACAAACCGATATGAGTACCTATTCCGATAGTTACCTGGAACGCTGGGATGAACCCGTCGCGCCGACTCCGGCAGCGATGCCGGATTCGATCCAGATCATGCTGACCTATGGCCTCTGGGGTGGCCTGATCGTGGGGTTGATCGGACAATTTGTCTTCCGTATTGTGCTGGAACGGCTGCTGGTTGCAGAACAGACTCTCAGCGAAGTGACGGCGCTGTCCCTCGTCGGTGCAGAGCAAATCTTCCTGATTGTGGGGCTGGCGATCACGGTTCGTTACCTGGCGAACCGCTGGGAAGCGCCCACGCCACAGACTCGTGTGCTGACCGGGCTGGTGATCGGCTTCTTCTACGCCTTGTTGGTACACACCCTCTTCGTCGGTGCCCTCAGCGGCGCGACAGCCAACCGAGAGACCTTCGTCTTCCTCTACCAGGATTTCACAAATAATGAGGCTGGCTTCGCCCAGACCTGGTTGGATGGTGTCTACCGCACCATCGTGGAAGGGACGGTCATCGGTATGCTGACCATCGCCCTACAAACCTTCGCCGGGGGCATCCTGACCGGGTTGCTGCTAAGAGTGCGCCAGCCAGACGAACAGCCGCCGGAACAACCCGTGCGCCCCCCCACGCAGGACGCCTTCGCTTCCATCGTGCTGGCGGTGCTGCCGCTGCTGTTCTTCGTACTCTTCCTCATCAACAGCAACATCTACGGGCAGATGGAAGCTGCCGTGCTGGAAGTGGGTGAACAGCGCGACATCGCCCTGAACGTCGGCAACTTCTTCAACCTGCCGACCCTGCTGCCGCTGGGTGTGATTCCGCTGATGCAGGCGTTGGGCATCCTCTGGTTGCAGAGCGTACGCGCCATCAACCTGCACGCCGGGTCGCTGCGCACTTCGCAGATCATTCATGGCCTGACGATGGGCATCATCATCATTCCGCTGACCTTCAACTTCCTGCCGGAGATTCCACAGCGCATCTTCATTCTGGCCCTGGTGGCGATTGTGGTGCTGCTGGCCTGGGCCTACGTGTTCGTCGCCCAGTTCAAACTGCGCGAGTTCAAGAATCCGCCGCCGGAAGAAGTGACGATCTGGAGCTTGCTCAATGTGCTCTTCGGCGTGGTGACGATTGGCTGGTTGATCCTGGATTTCAGCGGTTCGCGCATCTTGCTGAATTTGCAGAGCTACCCGATCTCGCTGGCGAACTATGCCTTCCGCGGCACGGTGCGCCTGGACATCGCGGGCGAATTGAGCCTGATGCTTTCGACGGCCTTCCATACGGCGGCGCTGGCGATTGCGGCGCTGCTGGTCGCAGTCTTGATCGCGGCGATTGTGCTCTTCACGCCGGTGCTGTGGTTCATCAACCGAGGACGCCGTCGTGCATAGCCGGACGCCTGGGGGGGACGCCATGATGGTGTCCCCTTTTCCTTTCGTCTGGGCCTCGCCAAAGGTGGATGTTGTCATTTGCGTCTGAACTGTATTACAATTATTGCCAGACCATTACGAAAAGATGCAACATATGCTTTCCCAACCCTACCAAATCCATCGCTTGAAAGACAACTTAATCTATATCACGTGGTCGCGGACGCCTGGAATCAACGAGGCACAGCAGTTCATCATGGAACTACAGCAGCTTCTGGCGGCGGAGGAGTGCGGCGCACTGTATTTCATGTCGGACTTGCGACGCGGGCGCATCATCGACATTCGCCTGATCCAGATGCTGAGCCGCCTCTCGCAGCATGAACGATGGGCGGGCAGCGTGGCCTTCACCACCGATCCGGTCTCGCGCTCCTTCGTCAGCATCTTCCAGAATATGATCAGCGAGCACAAAGAGCGCAATGCCATGTTCGACGAGTTCGAAAAAGCCTACAGTTTCCTGGAACAACTCGAGCCGGGGATCACCGAGGGAATCGACTGGCAAAAGGTGCTGGACGGTGACTTCACGAAGCAAGACGAGAATTAGCCCGCCGCGCACCCTTTCCATTCCAGCCCGGTTGCGCAGCCTGGGCTTCAAACCTGGGCGGGATGGGCGGATTCTTCGGTTTCGCTCTGCGGGTCTTCGGCGCGGGCACTGTCGTTGAGCGACCGATAGCGAAGCAGAAGCTGCCAGACGCGCAGCGCCGCTTCGATGGCGACGGACGAGTCCATCTTGCTCTCACCCCGCTGGCGATCCGGGAAGTAGATCGGCACTTCGGCGATTTTGTACCCCATCTTGTGCGCGACGTAGGTCATCTCCACCTGGAAGACATAGCCGTTGGATTGCACGCGGTCAATACCCATACCCACCAGCGTCTCGCGCCGCCAGACTTTGTACCCCCCGGTGGCATCGCGCACAGGCAGCCCCAGGATCAGCGGCGTGTAGATGCGGTTTGCCCACCAGGAGAGCAGCTTACGATACAGCCCCCAGGATGGGTCAACGCTGCCGCCATCCGCGAAGCGCGACCCCAGCACCAGGTCGGCATGTTCCAGCTTCGCCAGCAATTCCGGCAGGTAGCTCGGCTGATGAGAAAAGTCAGCATCCATCTGCACGATGATCTCCGCTTTTTCGCGGATGGCATACTTGAAGCCCGCGAGGTAGGCTGGCCCCAACCCGGCTTTCTCCTCGCGATGCAGCACCTGCACGCGGCCATCGTATTGGCGGCACAGTTCATCCGCGATGTGCCCGGTGCCATCGGGCGAGTCATCATCAACGACCAGAATATGCAGGTTGGGAATCTCCAGCGCGAAGAGCGCCGTCACCATATCCGGTAGATTCTCGCGTTCGTTATAGGTGGGCAGCACCACCATCACGCGCGGCTCCGCAGCCATATCACATCCCCTTGAGGGTTGCAGTCCAGTTTTTCGTCATCAAAGTGGAGGAAGTCTAGCGCGGCGGGGGGATGCTGGCAATGGTGGAGGCGTGCATTGCACCTCCTGAAACGCAAGAGGGCGTCCGCGCTGGACGCCCCCTCCTCAATAGTTCCCGCATGTCGGTTACGTCGACGATGAAGGCATCGGACGTGCCTCGACATGGAAACGAACGGCGGTGCGCTCGCTCCCGTCGATATCCACCTCAGTGAAGAAAGGCATGCAGACGATATCGACGGCATCGCGCTCAAGGTAACCACGCGCAATCGCCAAGGCTTTCACCGCCTGATTGACCGCACCAGCGCCAATAGCCTGCACTTCGGCAAAGTCAAACTGGCGGATGACTCCAGCAATCGCGCCCGCGACCGCAGTCGAACGCGAACGAGCAGAAACTTTAATCAAATCGGGGCGGTCTTCTTCATCTTTCGTGGCGATAGCGGCGTCGTAGGGTACATTGGTCAGGTCTGTCATCATGGCTGGCCCCCGTCATACTAAATTGAAAGAATTGAGAAAAACTAGTTTCCCTTTCAGTGTACACGGGAATGTGAGCGGAGTCCAATTTCTCTCATTTTTCCTTATCGCCACCCTCTACCATTACAGAGAATGACCGAATCGGAAAACGATTACCGAAAAATCTACGCGAATTGTATAGTTTCTTGCGAAATTGGCCTGAAAAGTCGGGAAATGAAGTGGATTCGGGCAAACCTCAGTCGGGGGAAAACAGAGAATTGTCGGGGGATTGTCGCCGGGTAAAGAGGCCGCCTGCGGATGCGGAGTGTGCGGCGGCCTCAAGCTTTACTTAATTCTCGCCGCGAAACGTGCGAATGCCAAGCACAGCCCAGATCGGGCAAAAGTTGATGGCAGCAGTGATGAGCAGGATGGCACCAATGATAATCGGGATCACCAGCCCGAGCGTGCCAGCGGTGGGTTGCAAGAAGAAGCCGAGGGCGATCAGGCCGATCCCCAGGATCACGCGGATGATGCGATCAACACTACCGATATTGCGAGTCATGGTCTTTCCTCCACTGAGATTGAACTGAGCGTGAACTGCAATTGCACAGAGCATCCGGGATGCGTTTGTGCTGCTTGCTTTGCTCTTTTGATGCAACAGCGGAGAAAAGGTTACATGCAATGCGCCGCAGGGATGACGAATTTCCTGGGAAATCCATGACATTCGGCGCAGGGACAGCACGGCAGGTCATCCACCGTAGAACCAGGACAGGCTCGTATGGTGGTTTGACCCATGACCGATGCCGCGTCCCTGCATTCACCTACGTTCACAGGGAGATCAGCGGGCAAGTGCCGGAGTCGCCCTCAGCCCTGCCAGAAGCTCTCCGAGAGGTATTTGTAGGCGTTATCCGGGAGAAGCGTGACGACGGTGCCAGCTTCGCCACGCGCAGCGATGCCTTCCGCCACGCGCAGCGCCCCGACCAACGCCGCCGAACCGCTAGGCCCCACCAGGTAGCCCTCTTCACGGGCGATTCGACGTGCCATCTCGTATGCGGCTTCGGTCTCAATGCCCATGTCAGCATCCGCAAACGATTCGTCGTAAATGCCGGGCTTGATGGCGGTCTGCATGTGCTTCCAGCCCTCAATGCCATGAAAGGCCGTATCCGGCTGTGCTGAGATCACCTGGATCGCCGGGTTGTACTCCTTCAGGCGTCGCCCTGTACCGATCAGGGTGCCGCTGGTACCCAGCCCCGCGACGAAATGCGTGACCTGCCCCGCCGTCTGCTCCCAGATTTCTGGCGCGGTGGTCTTGTAATGCGCCTGCCAGTTGGCGCGGTTATTGTACTGGTTGGCGTAGAAGTAGCGTTCCGGCTCCCGTTCGGCCAGTTCGCGCACGGCTTCAATCGCGCCATCACTGCCCTCCAGCGGATCAGTGAAGGTCAGATCGACGCCATACGCCCGCAGAATGGCGATGCGCTCCGGGCTGGCATTTTCCGGCAAAAAGAGCTTGACGCCGAATCCCAGCGCCGAACCGAGCATGGCGTAGGCGATGCCCGTGTTGCCGCTGGTGCTGTCCATCAAAATCTGCCCCTTGCCCAGCTTGCCCTCGACGAAGGCCTGCCGGACGATCTCATAGGCCGCACGGTCTTTCACGCTGCCGCCGGGGTTCTGCCATTCTGCCTTGGCGTACACCTGCACATTGGCGGGTAGGTGGGCCGTCACGCGGCGGAACGAGAGCAGGGCCGTGTTGCCGATTTGCGTTTCCAGGCGCACCGCATGAGGCGCTGTGCCTGCGACGAAGGGCGCTACGTTCAAAAGAGCGCTCATGGTAGTTCCTCCCCTGGGATGATTGGTGGCACGGTGCTGTCTTCACAATCACTGCTGCGCACGACCCAACAAAAAAGCCAACCGCAAGCAAGGAATGCGAAGGAAGGGTTCCTATGGGAAGGAGCCGCTTCACACTTCTTGTGCCGTTGGCAATCGGTGTTACTGGATGTTGTTGGCTGCCGTCGTCTGAAGTGCTAGCGTTTCCTGCGCTTCAGACAACAACAAAACGCGCGAATCATATTGATCTGTACTCCTACAGATTGCGCACTGCCCTGAGTGTACGGTGCGGCAGCAATGCTGTCAACGGATCAACCCGATCAATTCACTGTTTCAGATGCACAAACGGACGCACGTCTTACTTCCTGCGTCGGGCTTTTTCAGAGTTGATTTCGCGGACGCTCACCCAGCGCCCATGAAAGGCCTACGACGGCCTACCAATTGTCGCACACCTGTTGCAGCGCGTCGATCACGCGGTCTTGTTCGGCCTCGGTCATCTGGGCGTAGAGCGGGATGGCGATGGCCTGCTGCTGGGCGGCTTCACTCTCGGCAAGTGCCGCGCAGGTTCCGGCGGCGCACTCGCAGGCGGGGCGCTTTCCGCCGCAGCGCCAGGGTTGGTCGGCGTAGGCGGGTTCGCGATGCGCGTTCATGATGCCGCGCCGGGTGCTGATCCCCAGATCGAGCAGTTGCTGCATCACCTGGCGCTGATCCAGCCCTGCATCCAGGCGCAGCAGATACGTCTGCCAGTTGCTGCGGGCATACTCCGGCTCGTGCGGTATCGACAGGCCGGGGAAGTTCGCCAGCCGTTCGTGATAGCGGTCAGCCAGTTCGCGGCGGCGTGCGATGATCTGCGGCAGGCGCTTGAGCTGCTCCCGCCCCACCGCCGCCTGAATGTCCGTCATGCGGTAATTGTAGCCGACCTCGGTGTATTGCTCGAAGATGATCTGTTGGGCGCTGTGGCGCACGGTATCGCGCACGCTCATGCTGTGTTGCCGCCACAGCTTGAACTGCTCGTCGTGGGCGGCGTGGTTGGTGGTCAACATGCCGCCATCGCCCGTCGTAATGACTTTGCGCGGATGGAAGCTGAAGACGGCAATATCCCCCTGGGGCGCACCGATCTTCTGCCACGATCCTTCGTGCCGGATCTCGCTGCCAATGGCGCAGGCGGCGTCTTCCACCAGGGGCAGGTTGTGCTTACGGCTGATTTCCAGCAGTGCCGCCATATCACAGGGCATCCCCACCTGATGCACGCAGAGGATTGCCGCCGTTTTCTCGTTGATGAGGGCTTCGACCTGTCTCGGGTTGATGTTGTACGTCAGCGGGTCAATGTCGCAAAAAACGGGAATCGCGCCGCAGTAGCGGATGCTGTTGGCGGTGGCGATGAAGCTGTGGCTGGCCGTGATGACCTCATCCCCCGCGCCGACGCCAACGGCCTTCAACGCCAGATGCAGCCCGGTCGTGCAGTTGGAGACTGCCGTCGCGTGCGCTGCGCCCACATAGGCCGCGAATTCGTCTTCAAAAGCGCTGACCTGCGGCCCCTGCGTGACCCACCCGCTGTGGATCACATCGCGAACGAGGTCAGCTTCGGCATCCCCCAGCAGCGGTTTGGCAATGGGGATTTTGGGTTGCGTCATGGCAGTGTCTGCTTTCTTTGTGGCGGCACAGTGGCGGCACAGCCTCAGTAGAAGCGGTTGCCGTTACCGTTCTCGTTGCTGCCGGGCAGGTTGTTGAGGAATTCCTCATTGGTCTGGAACATGCGGAACGAATTGAGCAACTGCTCCGTCGCACCCACTTCGCCCATATCCTGCTGCTCGGCGAGATGATTCCACATACGGCGCATGGTGAAGACACGCTGCAAAATATCCGGCCCCAGCAGCAGTTCTTCGCGGCGCGTGGAGGACTGACCGATGTCGAAAGCCGGGAAAATACGGCGTTCCTGCAGGCGACGGCTCAGGTGCAGTTCCATATTGCCCGTGCCCTTGAATTCCTCGTAAATCACATCATCCATTTTACTGCCCGTGTTGACCAGGCAGGTCGCGACGATGGTCAGGCTGCCGCCAAATTCTACGTTGCGTGCCGCGCCGAAGATGCGCTTGGGCGGGTGCACGGCGGACGGGTCGAGACCGCCGGAAAGCGTGCGTCCGCTGGTGGGGACGACGTTGTTATAGGCGCGGGCGAGGCGGGTGATGCTGTCCAGCATGATGACGACATCGCGCCCCAATTCCACCAGGCGCTTGGCACGTTCCAGCGCCATTTCCGCCACACGGACGTGCATGTGCTGCGGGTCGTCGAAGGTCGAGGAAATCACCTCGGCATCCACGCTGCGATCCATATCCGTCACTTCTTCCGGGCGCTCGCCGATCAGCACGATCATCAAATGCACTTCGGGATAATTGCTGCTGATGGCGTTGGCGATGTCCTTGAGGACGGTGGTCTTACCGGCTTTGGGCGGGGATACGATCAAACCACGCTGCCCCTTGCCGATGGGAGCAATCAGATTCAGGACGCGCGTGCTGAGGATGTGCGGGCGCGTCTCCAGGTTGAATCGCTCTTCCGGGAAAATCGGCGTCAGCGTCTCGAAATTGGGACGACGTTTGATCTCCTCCGGGTTCAGCCCGTTTATGGCCTGCACACGCAGCAGCCCATAATATTTCTCGTTGTCCTTGGGCGGGCGCACCATGCCGATGACCATATCGCCCGTGCGCATGTTGAAGCGCTTGATCTGCGATTGGCTGACATAGATGTCTTCGCCACCGGGCAGGTAATTCTCCGCACGGAGGAAGCCGATTCCATCATCGACGATATCCAGCACGCCGCCGCGCAGTTCATGCCCCTGACGTTCCGCTTCTTTACGCATGATGCCGATGATCAAGTCGGGCTTCTTCATCCGGCTGAAGCGCGGGACTTCGATGTCGCGCGCGATCGCACGCAATTCCGATAGGGTTTTGCCTTCAAGCTCTACAATTTCCATAGATGTTCGCAGCTCCTGCAATTATGGGGGTTACTCATTGGGCGCAGAGTACCCGAACGGAGGATGTTCTCGCTCTGCATGGGTTGTTGGGTCGAATTGGATTCCTGGTTCAATTACCATATGCTCTATCCCCGTTGGTCACAGCATCTGAGGGGTTTGCCAGGAGGTATGGCAGTATTTCTGGTATAGCGAAGTTCTCTGCGCGACCAACGATGGTTTTTCTCTACCTGGAGATGCCAACAACGATGTGTTGCTGTGCTGCCATGCAATGCCTGCACCGTGTAGGCTTTCGTGCTCCTACAATGCGAGATGGATCAAAGTGGTGAAGACAGGGCGGCTATTCCAGTTGGCTGTGGGGGAGAAGTGAATGACGCTAATTTCCCACACATGAAGCCAATATAGCATACTTCTGAATCGGGGTCAATGCAGGTTGGAAATGTGCACGCAGAGGTTGTACGCACAGGTTTGACCCCGTTCAGTGCAACGGTTACAATTCGTACACTACGCACAATCCTTACGTTACATGTGCTCAACACATATCCTATACAGGCATCTCGAGGAGTTTTGCATGGCGAAACCGAATAAAGAGACGCTGCTGGACTGGTATCGGCAAATGGTGCTGATCCGCGAATTTGAAGAAACCTGCCAGCAGCTCTATAACGAGAAGCGCATTACTGGCGTCTACTTGCACCTCTACAGCGGGCATGAAGCAGTCGGCGTGGGTGCGATGGCGAATATGGAAATGGGCAAGGATCACGTCATCACGGCTTATCGCGATCACGGCATCGCCCTCTCCATCGGCATGGATGTCAATGCGGTCATGGCAGAGATGATGGGACGGCGCGACGGCAGCAGCGGCGGCAAGGGCGGCAGTATGCACCTCGCAGCACCGGACAAGGGCTTCTGGGGCGGCTACGCAATCGTCGGCGGGCATTTGCCGCTGGCGTCCGGCATCGCCCTGCAATGCCAATACGAAGAGACTGGCGGCGTGGTGCTCTCCTTCGTGGGGGACGGCGCGACCAACAACGGCTACTTCCACGAAGCGCTGAATTTCGCCGGAGTCTGGGATTTGCCAGTGATCTGGGTGATCGAAAACAACGGGTACGGTATGGGCACGGAGACCGACCGCGCCGCCGGGAACCCCATGCTCCACGAACGTGCCGAGGCATATGGCGTGGCCGATTTCGGGCGCGTGGACGGGCAGAACGTCATCTCTGTATATGAGAAGCTGAGCGAAGCCTATGAATACGTCCGCAGTGGCAAAGGCTCCGCATTGGTCGAGGCGATCACCTACCGCTATCGGGGTCATGGCGTCTCCGATAAGCAGTACAATACGCGCCTCTCCGACGAATTGGAGCGGTGGAAGCAGGAAAAAGACCCCATCGCCATCCTGGGCAATCACCTGACCAACGAATACAAATCCGTCGATCAGAGCGACCTGGATAAATACCACGAAGAAGCGCACCAGATCGTCCAGGAAGCCGTCGAATTCGCGGAGAACAGCCCCTTCCCGGATACGCTGGAAGAGCTGTATGCCAACGTATACGTGGAAGCGGAAGAGCAGGAGGCGTAAATGGCTGGCAAAAACTTACCGATGCGTGAGGCGCTGCGTCAGGCGCTGATGGAAGAGATGCATCGCGATGAGCGCGTCTTCGTGATGGGCGAAGAAGTCGCCTACTGGCAAGGTACCCACAAGGTCACGCGCGGCTTCCTGGAAGAATTTGGCGAGAAGCGCGTGCGCGATACCCCAATTGCGGAAATGGGCATCGGCGGCGTCGCGGTCGGCGCGGCGATGGCGGGATTGCGCCCGGTCGCCGAGTTCATGACGATCAACTTCGCCTTCCTGGCGCTGGACGCCATCATCAACCATGCCGCAAAAGTGCGCTATTTCTTCGATGGCCTGGTGAAAGTTCCGGTTGTCTTCCGTGCCGCTTCCGGCTGGGGCGACCAGGCGACGGCCTCGCACAGCCACACGCCAGAGCCGATTTTCGCGCACTTCCCCGGCCTCTACGTCGCCTACCCGTCCAATAGCGCGGACGCCTACGGCATGCTCAAGACCTCGATCCGCGATGATAACCCCGTGCTCTTCAGCGAGAGCATCGGCCTCTACCGCAAGCCAGGTCCCGTGCCGGAAGACGAGAATTACATGGTTCCCATCGGTAAGGGGCGCATCGACCGCGAAGGGACGGATGTGACGCTCATCACCTACGGGCGCGCGATAGAATGGTGCCAGAAGGCCGCCAAAGAACTCGACAAAGAGGACATCAGCGCCGAAATCGTCGATGTGCGCTGGCTGAGGCCGCTGGATACGGAGATCATCTTCGAGAGCTTCAAGAAGACCAACCGCGCCGTCGTCGTCGAAGAATCGCACCAGTTCTACAGCTTCGGCAGCGAAATCGCGGCGCAGATTCAGGAGCACTGCTTCGACTGGATGGATGCACCCATCCTGCGCGTCACACAGCGCGATGTGCCCGTTCCGTACACCAGACCGCTGGAAGAACTGACCTATCCGACCGCTGAAGATGTCTTCAACGCAGTGAAGGAGATCATATAAATGGCGCAGGACGTAACCCTGACAATGGATGGCCTGCTGCTGAACTGGCTCAAAGATGTGGGCGATTCAGTGAGTGCGGGCGAAGTGATCGCCGAGTTCGAAGCGGATAAGGCGACGGTGGAAGTGGAAGCCCCGGCGGCAGGCGTGCTGACCGAGACGCTGGTCGAAGTCGGCGAAGAAGTGCCGGAGGGTACGGTCGTCGCACGCATCGGCGAAGCGGGGGAAGCTGGCGCTGGCGAACAAGAACAGCAGCCGCAAGAAGCCGCCGCTGAAGAACAGCCAGAAGAAGCCGAAGAACCGCCCGAACCTGCCCAGGCGCAGCCCAGCAGCAACGGCGCTGCCCGCACGGCAGATGGACGCATCAAGGCGTCGCCGCTGGCGCGTAATATCGCAGAAGAGCGCGGCATTGATCTGGCGCAGGTCTCCGGCACTGGCCCCGGCGGGCGCATCACGAAGTCGGATGTGGAGAATTTCGACCCGAGCAAGGCGCAGCAGCAGCCCCGTGTGCCGGATAGCGTCCGCGCTGAAACAGGCCAGCCTGCCGCGACGGGTGCCCCGGCCTACCAGAGCTACGGCAAGCTGCCCGAAGAGAGCGATGAGGTCGGCATCGAGGACATGAGCCGCATGCGCAAGGCCATCGCCAGGGGCACCATCACCAGTTGGAACACCACGCCGCACTTCTATGTGACGGTCGAAATGGATATGGAACCGCTGCTGGCGCTGCGCAAGCAGCTCAACGCGCAGTTGGAGAGCGAAGGCATCAAGATCACGGTCAACGATATGATCGTCAAAGCCGCCGCCCTGACCCAGCGCCAGTTCATGAACCTCAACAGCCATTACTACGGCGACAAGATCGTGCGCCATCAGCGCGTGAACGTGGCGATTGCGGTGGCGCTGCCGGATAACGGCCTGGTGAATGTCGTCTCGCCGGATGCGGATCGAACCACGCTCAGCGAGATGGCACGCTACCACAAGATGGTCTTCGACGATGTGCGCAACGGCAAGATCAAGCCGGAGTACATCCAGGGCGGCACCTTCCTGGTGAGCAACCTGGGAGCCTACAATGTGGAGCAGTTCAGCGCCATCATTGATCCGCCGCAGGCCGGGGCGCTGGCGGTGGGCATGTCGCGCAAGGTGCCCGTAGTCAAGGAAGACAACACGCTCGGTATCGGCACGCGTATGAAGGTCACACTGAGCATCGACCACCGCGTCAGCGATGGTGCTGAGGGTGCGCAGTGGTGCAACCACTTCCGCGAACTGATCGAGAATCCGATGCGCCTGTTGGTCTGAATGGCTGTTGATGGCGAGCAATCCGCTTGAATGGGCAGCCAATAGAGGCGGGGGCATGTCCTCCGCCTGTGCACACGTCTGATCTTCCGCTGCGGATGCCCCAGAAAACAAGAACCCCATGCCCGGTCGCAGCACGCGGGAGCATGGTGGGTGATGCTCCCGGTTCAGCGTGCCGCGCATGAAAGCGGGTCGGGCAGGCGTATAAGCCGCATTCTGTCCCCGTAAACGGGTGGGAATCATCTATCTGGGATGCCTGTTACCAGGCACCTCCTGCAGCCTACCCGGAGCTTTTTGTGGGACGAGCCGCCCCAATGCTCCTGCTTGGCCTTGCTCCCGGTGGGGTTTGCCTAGCCACCCCTGTCACCAGGGACGCTGGTGCGCTCTTACCGCACCCTTTCACCCTCACATCCCTTGCGAGATGCAATCTGCTCTCTGTTGCACTGTTCCGTCGGGTTGCCCCGCCTGGACGTTATCCAGCACCGTGCTCTGTGGAGTGCGGACTTTCCTCAGTTTGCCCTATGGCAAACCGCGATTCCCTCGCCTGCCCGACATCTCCATTATACGGCGCACGCATCAGGCTTCACAATCCCCTGCGCAGACCGTAGAATCCGGCGGGCTTCCCCTGCCTATTGCGATGGAGAGGGGATTGAGGGATTGAGGGATAATGTACATTTTTGGTGACATCGACCGTGAAAAGTGTCGTAGACAGTTTCCGTCCCAAAGATAGAAAAATATACAGATAAAGGCAAAAATCCAGATTCAACACACCAAATGCGGAACACAAAGCTACGGATGGTAGAAAGCGGGCGAAACATGTTCCACCCCTACAATACACGAGACAAAGAAGGCGTCGAAATCAATTGCCTCTGATTGTTTGCTGCTTTCTTTGTGTCCTTCGTGGCTTTGTGGTTCAGTTTTTTGGGTGCGTCCATCTGGAGTGAAAACGCAGAATACGACTCGAACTGAGTGAAAATTCCCAATGATCAAATCGAGTTCCACCATCCCGAAGAATCACGTGCGCGTACTCTGGGCGACAGCGGCCCTGCTGCTGATTGCGGTCAGCCGCCTGCTGCTGCTGAATGACCTCAGCTTCGACCAGGATGAGGTCTGGTCGGTCTGGCAGAGCATCGGCACGCCAGAAGAGATCGTCGCCCGCACGCCCTTTGATTGGCCGGCGGGATATTACCTCAGCGTCGGATTCTGGCGCGGGCTGGTTGGCTTTCATCCGGTGATGCTGCGGCTGTCGTCTGTCCTGCTCTTCCTGATGAGCAGCGCCCTGAGCTACCACCTGGGGCGCAAGCTCTTCAAGAGCGATGATGCGGGGCTGCTGGCGATGCTCGCCTACGCCGCGCTGGGCTATGTCGTCTACCTGAGCCTGCTGCTGCGTGCCTATGCCTTCGTCATGCTGCTGCTGCCGCTGGGGTTGCTGCTGGTCATGCGCTATTTCGAGCGCCCCAGTCTGTGGAGGGCGCTGCACCTGGGTGCGTTGATGGCGGGCATGTTCTACCTGACCCTATCGGCAATTTTCGCCTTTATGGTCTTCGGCGGATTCTCGCTGTTTCTTTACGGCGTTCGCATCTGGCGCTGGTGGCTGCCGGGGGGCATCGCCCTCTTGCTGGGCGCGCCGGAGATCATCAACAAGCTGGGGATCGTCGCACGGCGCACGGCAGTCGTCTATGATCGCAATCTCCCCCCCCTGCCCACCGCCGTCTACGAGATGTTCACGGAGTACTTCGGCGCGGCCTACGTCATCTGGTTGGGGATCATGCTGCTGGCGGCGGTGCTGATCGTCCTGCGTTCGCGCAAGCCGCTGCGTCCGCTGCACCTCTGGCTGCTGATCTGGGCGATTCTGGGTACGTGCCTGCTCTACTGGATCAACTCGCGCACCTCATTCTTCAAGCCGCGCTATGCCTGGTGGGTGGCGCTGGCGATTGCGCTCTGGGCGGGGTACGGCCTCTCGCGCCTGCCGCGCATCGGGCGCATGATCGCGGCGGCGGGTCTGGCGCTGCTGCTCTTCGTGCCGCAAGACATCGCCAGCTACAAAGAACCCATCGCCGCCTTCGAACCGACCTTCGAATGGCTGGCGGAGCGCTACCGTCCCGGCGATGTGCTGGTGCTCGACCCCGACCTGGAAGGCACCAACCTGCGCGCAGAAGTCTGGGATTATTACGAGATGGTCTACTTCCCCAACGGCCTGCACATCGTGGAGCGCCCCACCACAGAACAGCGGCGCGTGTGGTATGTGCGCGTCAACGCCAAGGAAGATGATGAGACGCGGGAAGCGGTGCTGGATGGACGCATCGGCGCGGAATTTTACGGCAGGCCGGGCTTCTTCTTCCAGTTGTTCGTCGCCCCGCCTGACCCCAACGGCATCCTGTTCGAGAACGGCATGCGCTTTCATGGCTACGAAATCCTGAACGCCGATGGCACGCTGGACGCAGGCGTCCCCGTCTGGCGGGAGGGCAGCACGGTGCGCCTGCGCCTCTGGTGGTCAGTCGATGAGCCGCAAGAAGCCGAATACAGCGTGGGGGTACATCTCTTCCGGCGCGATTTTGACGCGCTCTTCGCACAGAGCGACGGCGCACCCCGGGCCATCTACTTGCAGCCGAATTTGCCCGGCACTCCCGCCGAGGCGCTGACGGCCTGGGAACCGGGGCAGTTGTACGTCGAGGAACGCGAAATTGAACTGCCCATCCAGTACATGCAGCGAACGCCCTTCACCGCCTATCTGACGGTCTATGAATGGTGGGAAGGCGGAGAGCGCATCCCGGCACCGGGCGTGAATGAGGATCGCCTGCTGCCCCTCTTCGACTTCACGCTGATGGCCTGGTGACGGTTGGCTGGCGACGCCTGCTCCATGCTTGTCGTCTTTTAACGCGCAGCCCCACTGTGGTTGTGCCATAATACGAGTCGACCTGACGGGCAAAATGGCAACCTCTACGAGACCCCATGATTGAAACCCACGAATTGACCAAGGATTTC
This sequence comes from uncultured Anaerolineaceae bacterium, assembly GCA_964549915.1. Lineage (GTDB taxonomy): Bacteria > Chloroflexota > Anaerolineae > Aggregatilineales > Phototrophicaceae > JAUZRW01. The sequence continues at coordinate 73,350 of CAZJWX010000007.1, forward strand.
GATGACTTCCGCGCGGTGGATGGCGTGACGTTGACCGTGCAACCAGGGCAAGTCCTGGCGATGCTCGGTCCCAACGGCGCGGGCAAGACCACCACTGTCCGCATGATGACCAGCATCCTGCCCCCCACCAGCGGCTGGGCGAAGATCGCCGGAACCGATGTCGTCCGCGATCCGGCCAGAGTCCGCGCCAATGTCGGCGTGCTCACCGAGCAGCACGGCCTCTACGAGCGCATGCTGGGCCTGGAATACCTGGATTTTTTCGGGCAGATTTACCACATTCCACGCACGGAACGGCAGCAACGCGCCCGCTCGCTGATGGAGCGCTTCGGCCTGGGGGATGCGCTGGAAAAGCGCCTGGGCGAATACAGCAAGGGCATGAAGCAAAAACTGGCGCTGGTACGCGCGATGCTGCACGATCCGCCAGTTTTGTTGCTGGATGAACCCACCTCAGCGATGGATCCGCAGAGTGCGCGGCAGGTGCGCGAAGCGATCATCGAATTGCAGCGCGACGAGCGCACCATCCTGATCACGACTCATAACCTGACCGAAGCGCAACTGCTGGCGAATCGCATCGCCATCATCCGGCACGGGCGCATCATCGCCGAGGGCACAATGGATGAATTGGCGCAGCAGTTCGTCGGGCAGCCGATCATGGAACTGCGCGTGAATGGGCAGGTCGATGGGCTGGCGGAGTCGCTGGATGTGCAGGTGGAGGGTATCGGCCTGAACTGGCTGCAATACCGCACGGACGATCCTTATACGACGAATCCGCGTGTGCTGGCGCGCTGCCAGGAGTTGGGCGCAGAGGTCGTCACGCTCTCGCAGGTGACGCAATCGCTGGAGAGCATCTACTTGCAAGTGGTCGCGGAAGACGAAGCGGAAGAGGCAGAATCGGCATGAATGGCATGACCCACACCTTGCAAAATGCGCTGATCATCACCCAGCGCGAAGTGCGCGACAGCCTGCGCGACTGGCGCATCATCGGCCCTATTGTGACGCTGACTTTCTTCTTTCCGTTTCTGGCGCAATGGGCAGCGACGCTGGTGGCGAATTTCCTGGCGCAGTACGACGCGGCCTACCTCGGCGGGCAATTTGTGCCCTTCTTGCTGATGGTCGTAGGCTTTTTCCCGATTTCGATCTCGCTGGTGATCGCGCTGGAGACCTTCGTCGGCGAAAAAGAACGGCGCAGCCTGGAGCCGCTCCTGAGCACGCCGCTGACCAATACCGAACTCTACATCGGCAAGACCCTGGCCGCGATGCTGCCGCCGCTGGTCGCCAGCTTTGGCGCGATGACCTTCTACCTGATTACGCTCTCGATCAACGGCGCGGAGTGGCAGCCATCCCCCGTGCTGACGCTGCAAATCTTCTTATTGACGATCTCGCAGGCCCTGGTGATGGTCACCGGAGCAGTCGTCGTCTCCAGCCAGACCACCAGCGGACGGGCATCCAACTTGCTGGCGAGCTTCATCATCATCCCCATGACGTTGATCGTGAATGCCGAAGCCGTCATCATCTTCCTGGCACCGGATGCTGATTCGCCCACTGGAATTGCATCTCTGTGGGCGATTCTGGTGGGGATGCTGGTCTCTACGGCGCTGCTGCTGCGCGTGGGAACCAGCCTCTTCAACCGCGAGGCGCTCCTGGGACGTGCGATTGACAGCTTCAATCTGCGCGAGACGCTGGGCGGAATCTGGCGGCATGCACGCACCATAGACGATTCAGGCACAGTGGCGGCGAACCTCTGGCAATGGTACACGCGGGCGATCCCCTATTCGCTGCGTCGGCTGCGCGGCGCTATTCTGGTCTCGCTGCTGGTCTTCGTCGTGTATTTCGCCCTGGGCTGGGTGGCGGGGCAGCAGCCCGCCTATTCGCTGCCCATCTCCGGCGAATCGCTCGACCTGGAGACGATCTCCACCAGCGGACTCGGCGGCTTCAGCGAGACGGAAGCCCTGGGATTCATCCTCTGGCAGAATGGGCGTGTGCTGTTGATCGCCCTGGCGCTCTCTATATTCAGCTTCGGCGTGATGACCTACATCCTCGTGCCCTTCGTCTTCGTGGTGCTGGGCTACCTCGCCAGCCAGTTGATCCCGGCAGGCTATGGCGCACTTTTTGCGGCGGCGGTGCTGCCACACGGCATCATCGAAATTCCCGTGATCCTGCTGGCGACAGCGGCGATTTTCCGCGCCGGGGCGGTGGTCACCAAACCATCACAGGACATGACCGTCGGGCAGACCTGGCTTCGCGCGATGGGCGATGTCGTCAAAATCGGCCTGGGCTTGATCCTGCCGGGGCTGATCCTCGCCGCAATTCTGGAGAGCTTCGTCACCCTGCGCGTCGTGGCATCGGTGGCAGCGGGAACAGGTTAATGGGCGACAAACAAACCCGGCGTGACCGCTGGTGCCGTCAGGTGCGCCCGGCGTGTTTCTCTGCGCTGAGGTGAATGTAGAACGGATTGGTATCGGTATCGATGTGGACACGGGCGTCGGCATAATCTGCAAAGAGCGCACCCAGGGCTTGCGCCGAGAAGAAGCGGCTGCGCATCAGCAAGAGCGCTTCGCCGAGTGCAATCAACTTCACCGGGAAACGCGCAATATTCGGTTCTACTATCAGCAGGCGTCCCCCCGGCTGCAACACGCGCCATAATTCTCGCACCGCCGCCTGATGCGCGAAGAAGTGGTGGAAGGCATCCACAATCAGGATGCGCTCGAAGAACCCATCCGGGAACGGCAGCGTCTCCACAGCGCCGACGGCTGGCTGCAATCCGCCTTTCTCGTATGCCTGTTGCAACATCCCAAGCGACACATCCAGCACGACGACCCCCGCCGCCTGCCCGACATAATGCTGGCTCACACGTCCCGTGCCGCCTCCCGCATCCAACAGCCAGCCCTCAATCGGCAAATCCAGGAATTGGCGCGTCTGATAATTCTCCGAGTCGCCGCCGAAGACGTGGTCATACAGCGGGGCAATGAAGCGAAAATGGTCAATGGGCGGGCGTGGCATGAACAGGCTCCTTGCGGTGCAATACGATGACCGAATCGTATACCGCATGGCGCGGCCTGGATAGGCAGGTTCAGCATGCCGCCGGGATTCTGACATCGCAATTCACTGTCATCTCCGATAAGCCAGCCCTGAGATTGGAGGAAGCTACAAACAGCCTGGGGGAGGGCCATCAGGATACCAGAGGAGAAATGGCGGGAGCATATAGCAGCCCAGGCAGGGCAATCGCTGCAAAATGATTTGAACCACAAAGTCACAAAGAACACAAAGGAAAGCCCAGAAGCACGCCCCGCTGTGCAAGTTCCCCCCCGCTCTTCTGCCCCTTCTCTACACTATGCACGGCTTGCGGCGACCACCCTGTAGCCCATGTCCGCAATAGTGCACAAAATCCGTTACCATTAGAGCATCACATAACCAATCCAGGACACGCCATGATCCAGATCACACGCGCCGGGAAATACAGCCTCTTCGTCGATTCGCCCGTGATGCCTGCTGCGGGCACGATGGGCTACGGTGGGCAGTATCGCAACATCATCAACTACGAGAAGCTGGGCGCATTCGTCACCAATCCCGTCACCTACGAACCCTGGTCGCCTGCCAGTGGGCCGCGCGTTGTGCCGCTGGATGCGGGGGTACTGGTGCATACCGGGCTGCCCAATCCCGGCCTGAGCCGCACCATAAAGGAAAATCGCCACCACTGGGAAGCCATGCCCGTGCCGATGATCCTGCATCTGGTCGGCACGAATACGGAGCACGTACAGCTTTCGGTAGAGCGGCTCGATTGGGAAGAGAGCATCGCGGCGATTGAATTGGGGCTGGATGACGACATCACGCCGGATGACGCCTACACGCTGACGCGGGCGGCGGCGGTCGCCGAGAAAGCGATTCTGGTGCGCCTGCCCGCCATCACCGCCAGCGAACTGGCGGAAGCCGTTGCCGAAGCAGGGGCGGATGCCCTGGTGATCGCTGCGCCGCCGCGTGGCACCGCACGCGATCCACATAGCGGCAGGTTGGTCAGCGGGCGCGTGTATGGCCCGATGGTCAAGCCGATGATGCTGCGGCTGGTGGGGGTGCTCACACGCCGGATTCGCGAAGTGCCCATCATCGGCGCAGGCGGAATCCACACCTTGCAAGATGCCCGCGATTACCTGGACGCCGGAGCGGTTGCCGTGCAGGTCGATAGCGTGATCTGGGTGCAGCCGCGCCGCCTGGAACGCATCGCGCGCGACCTGGGCGGGGAGCTGGTCACGCGGACGAAAGGGGCGATGCCGGATGAGTGGAACCCCGATATGGGCGATACGGAATTCCGTGCCCTCTTCGGCGATGAAGACGAAGACACCGACGTGCGGAAATAGCCTTTCGCTTATTGAACAAGGCATCCCTTCTAGGGTGTCCTGGCCTCAACACGGGTGATTTTGTGTGAAGAAGTGGCATGGCCAATCCACGCCAGTGGCTTCAGAAGAGCGGCAGTTGTCGCGTGCTGCGCAGGGCCTCCTGCCAGAGGCGGCTGCGATCCACCCTCTGCGTGGCATACACCAGGCGATACTGCGCACGGCTGTCCGCATCCGGCAGGTATTCGCGCACCTGCGTGTACCCTATCTCGCCCAGGCGCTGGCGGTAGAAATCGAGCAGGGCGCGGCGAATCTGTGCTTTGCTCTGGCGTCCCACCCGTTGATAGGGCTTGCGCCAGGCGCTCGTGCCGAAAAAAGCGTCGAAGCGCTCCTGCCGGCTCTTGTCGTACATCACATTCTCGCCCTTCACCAATCCCGCCCCGCTGAAATCCAGCAGCAGTTCGGCCTGCGGCAGGTCGCTCAGCAGTTCGATCACAGCCCAATCCAGGCCGACGTTTTCAGCGTCGAGATAGGCCAGCACTGTGTTATTGCCCCTCAGGGGAGCCAGCGCTGCGGCGATTTGTTGCATGGCGGGCAGCCGCTCTTGCTTGAGGACGTGCACCAGTGCGTTGTGATCGCTGGCGCGGATGCGCTGTTCCAGCGCTTCGCGTTCGGGCTTGTGCGGCTCTGCGAACCAGTAGCCCTGGAAGGGAGACGGGACTGTCAGCGTGGCGAGGGGTGGCGTGCGCAGGACGATCCCACTGGGGCTGCATTTGACCTTGCCCGCCCCGGCCCGTAAATCCAGGAAATAGGCACGACGGCGTCCCAGCGCTTCGCGCAAGCGGCGGATGTAGGCCGCCAGCAGACGATAACGCTCCCTCGCACGATCCGTGCTGAGCTGTACCACCAGGCCATCGGCTTGATCAGCGAGGATTGCTTCGGTCACATGCGGCTCCTGGAACATAGGTTCAGGATACTGGACATGCCCCCCTGCATCAAGCCTGCGCCTGACACGCATCCGAGGCCGCGATATACTGGAAGTGCCGCATAAATGAACGCCAATGGCAAAGGAAAACCCGCATGCCCGCACTGAAACACGCCCTGCAAATCGGCGACATCACCGTGACTGTCCTCAACGACGCCATCCGCCCCGCCCCTATCGAAGCCACTGCCGAAAAATTATCAGTGACGCCGGAAGCGGCACGCGCCGCCTACGAAGCCCATGGCCTTGACCCCGACCAGGACGAACACCATTTCAACTGCCTGTTGATCCAGGCCGGGGATGAGACCGTGCTGGTCGATGCCGGGTTCGGCGAAGCGATGCAACCAGACGCGGGCAACCTCTTCGCCGGGCTGGAAGAGATGGGGTTGGGCGCGGAGGACATCACGCGCGTCGTGATCACCCATGCACATGGCGACCATGTGCGCGGGCTGATGGACGAAGTGGGACAGATGAAATTCCCCAACGTCGAGCACGCCTTCAACCAGTTGGAATGGGCCTACTGGTACGTGGATGGCGCAGCCCAGGGAGAGGCGCGCAGGCCGCTGGAAGTCGTGCGCGAAAATGTCGTGCTCTTCGAAGCGGGTGACGAGATCATCCCCGGCGTGAAGACGGTCGCCGCCTATGGTCACACCCCCGGTCACACGGGCTTGCTGATCGAAAGCAAGGGAGAGCGCCTGCTATGCGCAGTGGATATCCTGCATCGTCGGGCGCAGTTCGTGCACCCGGAATGGTCAATGTCCTTCGACACCGATGCCAGCATCTCGGTGCCGACACGCCGCCGCCTGTTGCAGCAGGCCGCCGATGAAAATTTGCTGATGCACCTGTATCACATGCCCTTCCCGGCGCTGGGCTATGTCCGCGCTGTGGACGATGGTTTCCGCTGGGAGCCGATTGGGGGCTAGCGTCACGGGATTCCGGCGGGGATGTGCGCAACGAAGCGTCCCCGCGCCCCGCTATGTCACGGGTTCGGGAGCGTGTTTCTCTTTCTCTTCGGCTTGTGCCTGCTTGAAGACATCTCCCAGCGAGACCCCCAGCACGACCAGCCCGACTCCACCGACCAGGATGTAGCTGAGCACGGTGATGCCGTGTGTGAGGAAGCCCAGCGCGACGTAGGTCACTTCGTCATTGAGGCCGACTAACTGCGCCGCAACCGCAATCGCCGCCTCGAAGGGGCCAATAGCCGCCACGCTCAGCGGAATCGCCACGCTGAACGAGGCGAGCGTCACGCCCAATGTCGCCAGCAGCAAGGCATTTTCCTGGATGTCCATCGCACGCACCAGGGCGTACATCGCGCCCAGCGAATGTGCCCAGGAAATCAGCGTCCAGACCAGGGCATGACTGAATGTGCGCCAATTGGTCAGCGGCTGCAAGCCATCAATCACATGATCGAGGATGCTCTGCAGCGGCAGACGCTTGAGGATGGGCAGAATGCGGTGGATGAAATCCAGCATCATCTGCGCCACACGGGGGCGATGCGCGAAGAATAGCAGCACGGCGAAGCCCACCAGCCCCAACGCGCCCAGGAAGGCCGCGCCCTGGATGATCTCTGGCTGGGCATCGGGAATCTGCGTGATGGCTGCCGCCAGCAACAGCACCACCAGCAGCAGATCAAGCAGGCGCTCGACGACGATGCTGGTCGCCGCCGTCATCACCGGGACGCCGCGCTGTGCCGCCAGCAGGCTGCGTGCCACTTCACCCGCCCGCAGCGGAAGCTGATTCAGCAGGAAGGTGACCGCGATGATGAAGAAGCCGTCACGCGGGTTGATGCGATTCTGCAAGAGGCCGCGCCAGCGAGTCGACCGCGCCCACATGCCCGAGACGGAAATCAGCAGGCAGAGGACGATCCACAAAGGGCTGGCCTGTGCAAGTGCCCGTCCCACCTCCGCCAGCGGCACATCGCGTGCGATCCACCACAGCAGCACGCCACTGACGACTACGCTGCCCACAAACACCAGCATCCGGCGCATGAAATGTCCCCTCTCGAAAGCTCGTCGTATTTTACAAGGTGCCTCTTCGAGCCTGTACTGGCCTCAACACGGGTTGTTTTGTGTGAGAAGTGGAAGGGCCAATCCACGCCAGTGGCTTCCATTCGAAGCAGTCAGAAGCAGTGTACCCGAGAGACGCCAACGGGCACAATGCAGGTTCTCAGCGCAGGGGAATCGCCCGCCAGACGCAGGTCGCGTAATGGTTGTGGGGGCGGTCTCGTGGGCTTCCCAGGGAGCGCGCGCGGTGTCTTCCCTACTGAGGACAGAGGGAGATGAATTCGTCCGCTAGCCATCGCCCCGGGGCAATGTGATGTACATGGTTGTGCCCTGCCCCGGCTGGCTTTCCGCGCGGATCATGCCGCCGTGCGCTTCCACCAGCCCACGCGCGATCGCCAGCCCCAGGCCGGTCTGGCCTTCCTGCGCCCGCGCTTCGTCTATCCGGTAGAAACGGTGGAAAATCTGCGAGAGTCTCTCCGGCGGAATGCCCTCGCCCGTATCCCGCACCCACAGCCGCAGCGCGTCGTCCGCCGCTTCCGCGCCCACCGTAATGCGGCCTCCGGCGGGCGTATGTCGCAGCGCATTGCTGATGAGATTCCCCAGAATCTGCCCCAGGCGCATGCGATCTGCCCACAACGCGGGCAGCGGCTGCGCGAGCTGCACATGCAGGGTGATTCCGTCAGCTTCAGCGCGGGGTTGGTAGAAGCGTTCGACATCGCGCAGGAAATCGCCCAATTCGATGCGCTCGGGCTGCAACGTCAACTCCCCGGAATCGACCAGGGAGAGGGTGCGCAGGTCTTCCACCAGGCGCTGCAAGAGCGTGGCCTCGGTGTGCAGCGTCTCAAAGCGTTCCTGGGTCGGCGGCAGCGTGCCATCGCGCAGGGCTTCCAGGTAACCCGCAATCACAGACAGCGGTGTGCGCAGGTCATGGGCGATGTCGGCGGTCATCTGGCGGCGCAGTTGGTTGGCGCGAGCGACTTCGGCGCTCATCCGGTTGAAGGTCATCACCAGGTCGCCGATTTCGTCCTGCGACTGCGTTTTCACGCGCTGCTCCAATTTGCCCGCTTCCATGCCGCGCAGCGCCAGAGTCAACTCGCGCAGAGGCGTCGTCAGGCGCTGTGCCAGCGTCACGCCGACCAGCGAAGCCGCCAGCAGGACGCTCAACGCCGCGAGCAGCAATCCTCGATTGACCTCCTGGATGAATTGGCTTTCCAGGTCACCGCGCACTGGGGGCTGATCGACCTGAATCAGCGTCCCCACCCGTTCGCCATCCACGAAAAACGGTTCGCCGCGCTCCAGGACTTCGGGCGGCACGCGCTCCCCGATCGCTTGCCAGGGCGCGACAGTGCGCAAGATCCCGTCCGCATCCACCAGATAGAACTGCGACACAAACGCGACTGGAGCGGCATTTCGCTGGCGTCCCTCACCGCGCCGCTGCGCCATCTCGCCCGGGGCCTGACCGGGAACCGGAAGCACGCTCTGGACGCCCGCCAGCGTGTTGTTCTCTCGATAATAGGCCTCGGCACGGGTGAGGATGGCCTCCCGCGCTTCCGCGAGGCGTAGTTCTTCGAAGCGATTGCGCGTGAAGACCCCGGCGAAGACCGCCACGAAGACCACGCCCAGGAGCGAGGTCGCAATCAAGGAGAGCGTGATTTTCCAGGTGAGTGTGCGCATGTTCCGTCATTGGCTCCGTTGGCTCTGCGTCAGTATACCGCAGCCTTGTTCAGAGGATGTTCAGGGGCGGTTTCTGGCTCGCCCCACGTCACCGAATATTCGACGCAAGCCCTACGCACAGGCAGCGGCGTGCAGCCTGACCGCCCCCTTGCGTGCTATAGTCTAGAAAATCGCTTCGTGGAGGTGGCCTGCCGCTATGAGAACGCCAGTTTTCTTCCCATTCGTGGTCTTCTTCGTCTTGCTCAGCACCGTACCCGCAATTGCGCAGAACGAATGCCCGGTTTCGGTGCTGCAAGCCTTCGCCCGCGCCGGAGCCGCCTGCACCGATGTCGGGCGCGACGAAGCCTGTTACGGCAACGGCAGCGTCCGCGCGACCTTCGACGCCAGCAGCAGCGCCAGCTTCTCCCTGCCGGGGGAACGCGCCGGGGTCGCTTTGATGCAGCAGCTTGTGGTGGGGGGCGCTGCTGCCGGAGAATGGAGCATTGCCCAGATGCAGCTTCAGGCCAGCATCGTCAGCAGCCAGCCGGGGCGCAATCTGCTGGTGCTGGCTTATGGCGATGCCACCCTGACCAACCTCGTCCCTGTACGCCCGACAGTGCGCGTCACCTCCACGGGAACGGTCAATGTACGCAGCCTGCCCAGCGCTACAGCGGGCGATCTGCTGGCGGAACTGCCCCTGCGCACATCAGTGACGGCCAACGGCATCACGGCGGAGGGCGATTGGCTGCGCGTCGAAATGCCGGATCGCGCCGAAATCGGCTGGGTGTCGCGCAGCGTCTTCGCCGCGACGGAAGATTTTTCCACGCTGAACATCGTCGATGAGAACACCCCCTTCCTGCGCCCCTTCCAGGTGATGACCGTCGTCACGGGCAGCGACGACGCGCTCTGCGACGGCGCACCGGAGAGCGGCGTGATGCTGCAAACGCCCAATACGCAAGAGACGGTTGAACTGACGGTGAACGGCGTGTCGCTGGCGTTGGCGGGGACGGCCTTCGTGCAGGCCGCGCCGGATGCCGCCCTGACGCTCCATGTGATCGACGGCTACCTGATCGCGCAGGCGGGGGCAGAGCCGCAGTACGCAGTCGCCGGATCGCGGCTGGCCTTACCGCTGGACGCTGGCTTGAACCTCAGCGGCGAGATTCCCCCCGCCGAACCCTATGCCCTGGCGGATTTGAGCGCCCTGCCCGTCAACAACCTGAATTACCGCGTACAGGTCGCTGCACCCATCACGCCGCAAGCTCTGCAAGCGCAGATTGCCGCCCTGACCGCTGAACCGACTCCGATTGCCGAAGATGAGACGCAGGCCGCCAGCCAGCGCTGCATCCGCACAGCGGCCTCCCGCCTGACGCTCTACGCCGGGCCGGGTACCTTCTACGAGGTGATTCGTGAGATTCGCGGCGGTTCGCGCATCACGCCCGTGCTGCGCCTGACGGATTCGGAGGGGACGACCTGGTGGCAGCTCAGCAATGGGCATTGGATGCTCGCCAGCAGCGGACGTTCTGAGGGCCAATGCACCGAGATTCCGGTGACGGATGTGGTGCAGCCGCCAGGCTATAATACGCTTTCGCTGGAACGCTGCGAGGCGCTCAACGGGCCAGTGCGTGCGGGGCAGTACGTGACGATTGAATTCGTCGATGGCGGTTGGGAGACGCTTGCCGAAGCATTGGAAGCACCACGCATTGATCCGGGGCGCATCACGATCAACGAACAGTGGTATTGGGTCAGCGTCAGCGATCCGGTGTTGATCGCCGAGCCGGAACGCTACTACCGCACCTTCAGCACAGGCTGGATCGCGCAGGCGGGAACCTATCGCATCGTTGGCTCCCGCCTGTCCTACACGGTGATTTGTGACATCACCGTGCCGCTGGGCTGAGATTTGCAGGGCACGGTTCAAGAATCCAGCGCGAGGGTCAGGGCGTCATCGCTGGTGCGGATCAGGCGCTTGCCCTTGCGCTGCCAACGGAGCGACTGCGCCGCTGCCAGCAGGGGAGCCGCATCGCCGACCAGCCCCAGCAGCGCGGCTTGATCCGCCGCCACTGCGTCGACGGGTTCGCCATCGACGATCAAGGTCTGAATGCGCAGGTTGATCGTTCCCAGCGTACGCCGTGATTTGGCGCTCTTGCCATCTTGCAACAGCGTGGGGAAGGCATCCTCCACTTGCAGCGGCAGGAGGCTGCTGCCGCCGACGAAGAGCAGCGCCCCCTGCTGTTCGATCAAATCAATGGTGAACGCGGCATTCATCGCGTGAGAACCAGCTTGGGCATGGCGTCCACGCGCTCCGCCCACTGGTGATACTGCCCCTGGTCATAACACCAACCCTGCTCATCCAGGGCATTCAGCAGCGGCAGGCCGTCGCCCTCAAATTCGATGCCGACATTCATGGCGGCGTGGGCGCGGTTGATCACGTTGTGGAAGGCAGTCATGCTGACGACCTTCAAGCGTACCCGCGCCAGAGACTGCCCGCTGTGCGCATCCGGCACTTCTCGCGGCGGGAACCACTTCACGCGGTGGAAACGGTCACCGACCTGGATGCTGCTGTGTGCCACGCCCAGCACATAGACACCGGATGATGTCATCTGCACGAAGCGCATCTCGAACTGCGGCGGTTTCCCAAAATCTAAATCCCAATCTGGCTCAAGAAATCTGGTTGGCTGCTGCATAATTTGCCCCAATGAATCCAACAATCTCTCGGGTATTGTACACAAATCCGCCGAGATTGCTCCTTTTTGCACAAATACCAATCAATCCCTAACCGAATGTAGCCACCGAATGCCGCCTGCCCCTTCTGTCCGGGCACACAGCACGCGGATTCGAGCGTCAGCGCTGCCGTGCGCTGGCTTGCAACAACTCCGGGCCGAAGGCTGCACGCAGCGTGGGAGTCGTCATCCGATGGTACATACGCGCCATTTCCAACGGTGAATGCGGCATATCATTCTCCAGCCACCAGGAAACCAGGGCGAAGAGCGCACCCGCCATCGACTGCGCGACGATCTCATAAGGAATCGCGGATGTGCGGGTTGGTTCTTCGCCCAGCAACCGCTCGAACTGACGCCGCAAGAGACGCGCGATGTAGTCGATGGTGCGGTAGATCACAGAACTCACGCCCCGGTCTCCCAGCAGCGACTTGTACAACTCGCTGTATTCCGCCACATGTTGGAAGGCGGCGAGGCTGGGCGGGGCTTCGCTGTGCTCGTCCAGGTCAGGCTTCATCAGAAAGCTCTGCATGGAAGCCACCAGTTCATCGAACATCTCTTCCAGGCTGCTGGCGAGCAGTTCGTCCTTGGTCTTGTAATGCAGGTAAAATGTCGCGCGGCTCAAATCCGCTGCATCGGTGATCTCCTGAATCGTGATCTTCTCGTAACCTTGTTCCAGGATGAGCTGAATCAGGGCATCGCGCAGCCTGCGCCGCGTCCGGCGCACACGACGGTCTTCTTTGGGGGTGGTCTGGGTCATAGGGCACATTCTTCACAATGCAAGCAACCAAATACCAACATCAGGATAAGCAATCGTCCACTAGTGGACAAGGGTTTATTTTTTGGATGGTACTTGTGTACCCTGGCGGTTTGGAAAGTGTAAAAATTGCGAAACAATTGATAGCTAACGAGATCAAAACCCTCTATTATGGAAGAAACAAGGCTGAGGCGCTCGCCACGAGCGCGATAGGAATAACCGGATGTTGAAAGATGCATCGCTCGAAACCACTTCCGCCGCCAGCAGTGCGAGTGTCTACCCCCGCCGCAAGATGATCCACGAGATCAACAATCGGCTGAATACGCTACACCTGGGCATCACGCTGATGGCCGAATGGGAAGACCCGGAATTGCAGCGCCTGGGTTCGATTCTGCGCGTCGAAATCGAGCATCTGGAAGCGCTGCTGAAGACGCTGATCAACTCCTGATCGCAAGACCTTCCCTTTCGCGGCGGTGGCGGCTGGCGTACACTGGCAGCCCTATGGATGCCAATACACGAGAACGCCTGAACGCGATCAACCGCGAATTTTATGCCGCGACGGCTGCCGCTTTCGACCAGACGCGCAGCCGTGCCTGGCCCGGGTGGCTGCGGCTGCGGCAGCATTTGCGTCCGCCGCTGCGGGTGCTGGATGTCGGCTGTGGCAATGGGCGCTTCGGTCTCTTCCTGGCGGACTCTTTCCCCGGCGCAGTGCGCTATCACGGCCTGGATAACAACGCCGCACTCTTGCAATTCGCTGCGGACGCGCTGGCACAGGCGAACCTCGCCCACGCCCAACTGAGCCAGTACGACCTGCTGCACGAACCCCTACCCGAAGTCCCATACGATCTCGTCGTGCTCTTCGGCGTGCTGCATCACGTCCCGGGTGCCCAAGCCCGGCGCGATTACCTGGCACAGTTGGCGGCGCGGGTCGCACCGGGCGGCCTTTTGAGCTTCGCGGCCTGGTGCTTTTACGAGTACGAGCGCTTTCGCGAGCGCATCGTCCCCTGGCCGGATGACCTGCAAGTGGAAGCGGGCGATCACCTCCTGGATTGGCGTGCGGGGGAGCGGGCGCTGCGCTACTGCCATTACGTCGATGAAGATGAACATGCGGCGCTGGTCGCGGCAACCGGGCTGGACGAGGTGACGACCTTCCGCGAAGACGGAGCCGGCGGTGCGATGAACCGCTACAGCATCCTGCGCAAAACCTGAACAATCCCCCAACCGTGCAATCCGACGACGCTGCCCGTCCCGTGCCGATTCTGGCATATACTGAAGCATGTGCAATTTGAACCGTTATGCAGAGAGGCGCTCCGATGCCGGATGTATTCATCTCCTACGCCCGCAAAGACAAGTCCTTCGTTCAGCAGCTTCATCAGGCGCTGGAACAGGCGAAACGCGATGTTTGGATCGACTGGCAGGACATCCCGCCGACGGCGGATTGGTGGGACGAAATTCGCGCCGGGATCGACTCCGCCGATAGCTTCGCGTTCGTCATCAGCCCCCGCTCTGCCGAGTCCGATATTTGCTTCCAGGAAGTGGCACACGCGGTAGAGGGCGGCAAACGCATCATTCCCTTGCTCCACGAAGCGGTGGAAGACGCCGAACTTCAGGCGAAGCTGCATCCGACGATCTCCACACACAACTGGCTGATCTTCGCCGGGCGCGAATTTGAGGCAGCCTTCGGCCAACTGCTGAAGACACTCGACACCGACCTGGACTATGTGCGCGAGCACACCCGGCTGCTGACCCGCGCCCGTGAGTGGGATCGGCGGGGGCGCACAGACGGCTACTTGCTGGATGCCGAAGAGATTATCACGGCGGAGAAGTGGTTATCCCAGAGCGGCAAGAAATCCCCGCAGAGCACAGGGCTGCACCAGGAATACATCTTCGCCAGCCGCCAGCGGCAGCAGCGCCGTCAGCGCCGCTTGCTGGTCGGCGTCAGCGCCGCCCTGGTCATCTCGCTGGGCTTGGCGCTGCTCTCCTTCTTGCTCTTCCAGGATGCGCAGAGCCAGCGCAACCTGGCCTGGAGCCTGGCGACGGATGCGGCGCGGGGTCAGTCGCTGGCAGTCACCAATGAGGCGATTGCGCAGAGCGCCCGTGCGACGGCAGAGTTCAACGGGGAGAAAGCGCAGCAAGCCCTGGGTACTGCGCAGGCGCTGCGCGTGACGGCGGAGTTTTTCATCCCACGCATCATCGTCGAAGAAGAAGACCCGCGCCCATTGAATGTACGCAGCGGGCCAGATACCAGCTACGAACGCATCGACCAGATTCAACCCGGTGCGGAGATTCGCGTGCTGGCCCTCTCTGGCGATGAGCCGGGCGTGGAAGGGACGTGGTATTACGTCAGCTATGGGCCGAACTTCAACCAGGAGGGGTGGGTCGCCTCCTGGTTCACGGAGGTGCGTGGGGATGTCCAGCCTCCCCCGGCCTACGTCAACCCAGAGGGGACGACCGTTTACGGCACCCCCCCACCCGATTGAACGTCCTGTGATGCGCGGCTCAGAAGTAGCCCTGCATCAGGCGGATGAACCAGGACGGAACCAGCGGTTCCGTCACGCCGTCGTATGCCGGGGCATAGGGCTTGATGTCCAGGACGGGCGTGCCATTGATGGCGTCCAGCCCTTTGACGCGCAGCACAGCGCCAGCGCTGCCCATGAAGCGCACGGCGGTGATGCCAATGCGATTGGGGCGATGACGGGCACGCTGGGCAAAAATGCCGATTTCGGGCATGTCGTCGCGCTCTTGCGGGCGGCGCATGAGGTGCACAGCGGGGTCAAACTGCGTCTCGTGCATCAAGAAGATGACGACCAGATGTGACCAATCATCCAGCCCTTGCAGGCCGGGGGCCAGTTCTTCGCGCAGGTGAATCTCGCTGATGACCTTGCCCCAATTGGTATCAACGGCGTCTTTGACATCGGTCTTCACGATACCGATGGGGGTGATTTCGATGGGCTGCATCGGGTTTCTCCTTGTGCATGGGTGGTAGGGGCAACGCAGGGCGCAACCCCGTGTTGGGTCTGCACGCGCGATTTCCGGCGTGGTGTCATCCTGCCTGTATACCCCAATCGAGCGCATGCGCAAAGCCCGAAATCAATCCTGCGGTTTGCTCTGTTCGTCTGGCTCTGTGTGGATGGTGATGCGAGCCAGTTCCGGCATCGCACCGCGCAAGCTGACCTCGGCGGATTCCGCCAGTTCATGGGCGGCTTCCAGGCTGATCTGCGGCGGCAGTGCGGCGTGCAGATTCAGGGCGAATCCGTGCGGGGTGGCATGGGTGGCGAAGTGATGCCAGCCCACGTGCGGGTAAGCCGCCTGCAAATAGGCACGGGCACGCTTGCAGATGCGCTCAGCCTGCGATTGCGAGGTCGCGCTGCTCTCGGCGGCGGCCTGCGGCTGGCGCGGCTCAATATGGGTGACCACACGCCCCACAGACGGCAGGGCGCGTACCAGTTCGCGCTCCAATGCGCTGACCTGGGCGTGGGCGTCGTGCAGCGTCTGCCCGGCAGGGACTTCGACATGCAGTTCCAGCAAACCGCTGCCACCTTCTTGCAGGAGGTGCACCTCATGCGTGCTCAGTCCCAGGCCATCCGCCAGCGCACGGGCCACCAGAATCGGATCATCGGCGTCGGCATTCTGCGCCAGAAATTGCACCTTCACTTCGGATACGCCGGGGAATGCTTCCCGCAGTTGCTGTTCGATCTTGCGAGCGAGGCTCTCGCTGTGGTCGGCGGTCATGGCGGGGGGTACGAGCAAATCGAGGTCGATGTGGGCGTCATCGGCGGTTCCCCGGCTGCGCACCCGCAGGATCTCCGGCAGCGCCGCACCCGCTGCCAGGGCATCGCGCACCTGTTGCGACGTGAAGGGCGCTGTATCCACCAGCACGCTCCCGGTCTGGCGCACGATTTGCCACGCAGCATGGGCAATCAGCGCGATGACGACCAGCGCGGCGGCGGCATCAATCCAGGCCAGCCCGGTCAGCGAGACCAGCGCCGTGCTGCCGATCACCGAGAGCGTCACATAAACATCCGCGCGCGTATTGCGTGCATCCGCCAGCAAAATCTCGCTCTGCAAGCGCCGCCCCGCCCGAATCTGGTAGGTGCTGACGCCGATGTTCATCAGGAGCGTCGCCCCCAGCACAGCGAACAACAGCGCGTTGATCTCCGGGATCATCTGGGTCTGCAACCGTTCCAGCACACCTTGCAGCATCTCCCAGGCCGTCAGCAGCAGCAGGCCACCGACCAGCAGCGCCGCCAGCGTCTCGAAGCGGCGATGACCATAGGGATGATCCTCGTCTGGGGGTCGGGCTGCAATGCTGGTCGCGACCAATCCCGCCACGTTCCCGGCACCGTCCGTCAACGAATGGAAGCCATCCGCCAATACCGCCAACGAGCCGCTGAAGGCCCCCAGCAGGATCTTGCCGAAGGCGACCAGCACATTGAGAAAGAGGGTGATCAGCAGGACGCGCCTGACCTGTTGTGTGCGGGACATGGGGCTTTCCGTGCTCTGGTACGAATGGTTACTCGTTTAACAAGGTATCTCTTCTAGCCTGTCCTGGCCTCAAAACGGGTTGTTTTGTGTGAGAGTGTGGAATGGTAAATCCACGCCAGTGGCTTTAACGATACGCCGGAAAGACCCTGTTCGGCAATCAGGAAGTCCTCAATTAGACCAGGTGAAAGGTCAGGCTCGGAGCGCCGAGGCACAGATTTTGGAGTGGATCAGTGATCGCCGCGATTCGCGACCCTCAGCGCCAGTAATCCTCGCCGAAGATCTCCGTCAGCAGTTGCGGCAGCCGCTCCCGGTCTGGCACGCGCACGGTCTCATTGCGATAGGTATAGTTGAAGCTGTACTGCTGATTGATCGACCCGACAGTCACCGCGTCACGCTCTACCCGCATCATCGCCACACCCAGCGGAATCAATTCGTCGGTGGCGATGTTGGTGTAGACGTGCCCCTCCAGGGTTTGCAGCAGGTCAGGCACAGAAATCAGCAGTTCGCGCAGCACGGTAGGATCGCTGACCCGTTCGAAGACGCTGGTGACGACCTGCAACTGCCGCTGCCCTCGTGCGTAATCGTTGTCGCCATGCCGGGTGCGGGCGTATTTCAGCGCCGTCTCGCCATCCACCTCCTGCAAACCCGCCTCGATGAAGAAGGGATCAATGCCGTAATTCATGTCCGGGTAGGTCGGGTCGTAGATGTCATACGGTACATCCAGCGTGA
The DNA here is from genome assembly GCA_964549915.1 of uncultured Anaerolineaceae bacterium. Taxonomy (GTDB): domain Bacteria; phylum Chloroflexota; class Anaerolineae; order Aggregatilineales; family Phototrophicaceae; genus JAUZRW01. The sequence goes on from CAZJWX010000007.1 coordinate 91,001, forward strand.
TGCCGCCGATGGCATCGATGAAGCCGATGAAGGCCTCAAAATCGAAGGCCACATAGGCGTCGATGTACATGCCAAAATTGAGCTGCAAGGTATCGATGGCGAAGTACGGGCCGTACCCTTCTGCGCGGCTCTCTCCTCGCACGAGCAATGTGTTGATGCGCACCAGTTCATCCTCCAGGTCGATGATGGCGACATGCAAATCACGGGGAATATCCAGGATGCCGATGCGCTGCGTCGCCGGATCGTAGCTGACGAGCATGATGGCATCGGTACGAACGTTGAGGTTATCCCGCGCTCCAGGACGGCGATCCATCCCCAATACCAGGATGTTGAAGCGCGTTTCGCCATCCCAGCGCACGGCCTCGGTCGGCATTTCGACAGCTTGCTGCGCCTGCGTTGGCAAGCTTCCCAGCAGCAGCGCCAGCGAAATCAGCAGAAGAAGGGTTCTATGCATGATACAAATCCTCAAAATTGTCGCGAAATATCGCGGATGATGTTGAATTCTGGAGGCAATGATAGCAAAAGCCCCCGCCGCCTACCTGACGACTGCGCCACGCTGTGCATATCCTGGCGCATTGCTTACGCCTTTTTTGCACTTCGGCGCTGCCGCATCCCATGAGAACAGGGCACAATCGCCGCGAAAGCGTGCCATCATCTCCCCGCTGCTGATGCCTACAGCGAGCGCGATGGGTTGCGATTGGCCTGAATGCCCTCGCGCAACCCCGGCATTCGCAGTAGAGTCAGGCAACCACTCGTTCCCGAATCGCGAAAGGCTGACCCATATGCAGAAAATTATCGAAGGACTCTACCAGGTCGGCAGCGCCGTCAACGTCTTCTTGCTGGAAACCGACCCCGGCGAATTGACCGTGCTGGATAGCGGCATGCCGGGGAATACACGCGCCATCCTGGAGGCAGCCTCGCAACTGGGCTACCAGCCGGATGCAATCCAGCACATTCTGGTTTCACACGCCGACCTGGATCATGTCGGGAGCCTCGCCGGGCTGAAGCAGGCGACCGGGGCACAGGTCTACGCAGGGCGGGAAACCACGAACTACCTGCGCGAGGGCAAAGCGCCGCCCCACGCAGCCGCGCTGAACTGGCTCATGGCACCGATGCAGAGCCTGATGATCCCGAAAGTGACCGTCGAACAGGTGCTGGAAGACGGGCAGGTCATCGACATCGGCGGCGGTATTGAGGCCATCGCCGCACCCGGACACACGCCAGATAACGTCTGCTACTTCTGGCAGCGCGAGCACATCCTCTTCGCGCCGGATCTATTCTTCGCCATGAGCGGATCACTGGGGCTGACTCCGTCCTTCATCACCTGGGACACGAAACAGGCACGGGAGAGCGCCAGGCGGGTGATGGTACGTGCGCCGCAGATCATCTGCGTGGGACATGGCCCCTCGTTCGACCTCGCCGTGACGCCGGACGCCGCTGCCGCAGTCATCGCACCCTGACGAACGGCGGTGGGCACAGGACGCCTGCGGTCACCCACCTGGACAGAATGCCATGATTCGATCTTACTAATCCTCACTATACATGTGATACATTATCAAGGTATACGCCAAAGAAGGCGAAGACTCGCTCTACCAGGCACAACGTTCGCCGATGGAACCACCTGGGCTGCCATGATCGCGCCCTAGCCTTGCAGCGTCGGCTGCGGCGTGGTGCAGATGGGCGGCCCGCCCGGTGGGTAGACCCAGGTCTGCGCCAGGTTGGCGACAGCCGCCATCTCCTGAAATTCTTCGTAGAGCCGCAGCAGATTGGTGCAATCGCCCTGAACTTCTGCGGCCTGCCCCTGAATGAACCAGCATTCCAGGGTGCGCTCTTCGATGGGCACGCCCTGGGCGACTTCCAGCGAGGTGCAGCGGCTCATGGCTTGCTGCGCCTGCGGGTAATCCCCCTGCAAATAGTATTCGCGCCCCAGGCGGTACCACCCCTCCGACCACCCCGGCGCACGTTCCGTCACCTGCCCGCACCAGTCAATCGCTGCTTCGCGTTCAGCGAGGTTGCTGCTGAGTTCGCACAGGCGAATCCGCGCCTTGACATTTCCTTCGTCGAAGGCCAGCACGTTGAAGTAGAACGCCGTCGCTCGATCTGCATCGCCGACTTGCAGCGCGTAGGAGGCCCGCTCGAAGTAGAGGTGTAGCAAGCGGCTGTTGACTGCGATGGCCTGCTCGATGGCCAGCGCCGCCTCGTCGTAGCGCCCCAGGTCGCGATAGGCCAGGGCCAGCACCCAGTAGGCATCCGCCAGCCAGGAGGGGGCGCTCGTCTGCGCGATTTCGACGCCGCGTTGGGCTTCGCGCAGGGCAGCATCGAAGAGTCCCCGGCTGGCGTAGGACAGGGAGAGCGCCAACCGTGCGGGCATATTCTGCGGATCGCGCCCGATGACGCGCAGGGCAGTGCGGGCGGCGTCTTCCGGCAGGTTGTTGATTTGCTGAGTCAGCGCGTGCGCCCCGACGACGCGCATATCCGAGGGATAGCGGCGGATGAGGTCCTCTGTGAGCGCCAGCGCCTCCGCCCGATGATGATCCGTGTTGTAATCAACATAGCTGCGATAGAGCAGAATCCGCGCCAGCAGCACGGCAGCATCCAGGTCGGCGGGGTCATGGTCGCGCATCTGGCTGGCATAACGCGCCGCCCGTTCCAGATCGCCCTGGGAAAGCGCCGCCTGGACATCGGCGAGAGTCAGATTAGCGGCGTCCGGTTCCAGCCAGACCCGCATCCAATCCACAATCTGTGCCTGACCAAGCCAGCCGACCAGGGCACAGAGGCCGATCAACGTCAGCAGGGGCAAACAGCCCTTCCAGCGGGAACGGCGCGGACGAAAGGTGAGGTTCGAGCGCTGGCGGTCGATGCGCATACGAATAGTGCCCGATGGTATCGAGGTTGATTGTTGCAGAGTATAGCGCGTCCACCCCTACCCCGCACCCGGAAACGGCGATGTTACAGGGTTGTTATACGGAGCCTTGTTTGCCGCTTCGCTCTTCGCGCCTCGAATATACGGCTGGTTGACCCATACAAGTACGAATTGGGATCAAATTCGCTGCCTCATCGGCGCAATGTGCGGTATACTCGCGGCGTCCCCCCAGAAGAGCGTGACGAGGGATCGTCGTGATACTATTGATCGTCTGCGAAGTGGAGACCGAGGATCTCGCGGGAGAGTTGTTCGTCGCCGTCAAGACGCGCCTGTATCCGCTGGCACGCTGGCACAACCTGCACCATTCGGGCGGAATCCTGGAGATGAGCTACATCGTTTATGAGCAAGATGTGGAGGATGCACTGGCATTGGCGCGAAGCCTGCTGGATGAATTTGGCTTCCCGCAGGCGTACATCGGCCTGCAAGAGAATCCGCCGCTGCCGGGTGGGTAACGGCGAAATTAAGCCAGAGCTGTAGTGCTGAGCGCGTGTTTGTAGATGAAATTGTTATGATGCGAGGAAGGCATTGGGAACGCACGGGGGCGCTCCCACTCGTTTGGCTGGATTGCTCAGTCCAGGTCGAGGACGATATGGAGGGCACCGTATTCGCCACCACCCGCGTGGCTCACACGGAGCGTATACGTGCCGTCTTCAATGATCAACTGATTGCTGATGCGCGAATTCATGGAGATGAGGCTGCCGTCCTGGCGCAGAATGTCGTCGCTGGCAGCAACGGGTTCGCCCTCAGCATCAACCACTACGATGATCGGATCGACTTCATTGTCGTAGACCGATTCGACATCCACGCTCAGCGCCTGCCCGGCCTCGGCTTCGAAGTGATATTCCAGCACGCGGTTTGTGGCCATACGCGCTTCGACCAATTCGCCGCTCTCAATCGTGCCGCGATCCAGCACTTCCACACCCTGGCGATCCAGGAAGCGGTCGAAATCTTCCGCAGCGCTGCGGCGGTCTTGCATCTGCTCATAGGCCACGCCGCGGTTCAAAAACGCGCTCACCAATTGCGGGTCCAGTTCGATGACGCGGGTGTAGTCTTCCACAGCTTCGGCGTATTCGCCGCGAGTCTGGTGTACCAGACCCATGTCCCAGTAATCGTATGCGGTGAAGGTCGGCGCGATCTCTTCCACATAGGGCTGGATCTCGACTCCGGCAGCGCTGGGCTGCTTGGCGGGTTCCACTACGAACAGGTCATTCAGGGCGTCCAGGCCGAAGAGGATGATCCCCACCACCAGGAGGGCTTCCACCGATTTCACGACCCAACGGTTGGGATACGCATTCAACTCTCTAAACATGGTGTTTTCTACCTCGGAACAAAGAACAGTTTGGGACGGTCGGATGCATTTACCATATCACAAAACGTCTTTCGATGGCTACTGCCGCCTGCAAATCGTCGGGAAGTCTCATGTGGGGGTTAGTTAGCTTTGCGCAATCTTATGCGCCTAGGCTGGGGTCAGGCTGTGAATGGGCAGCGCAAGAACGGCTGCACAACGAATTGGTGCAGCAACCGTACAGAGCATATGAGCGTTTGCACAGAATAGGCGTAGCGCGACAAACCGCCAGTCCATTGAGGGCACAGCGTTTCTGGCTGGCGTTTCTGGCTGTAGGAAAATCGCATGCGCACCGGACTGGCGAGGAAACCCGCCCCGGGCTGATGTCCCGTTCACAGGAATTTCTTATGCCCGGCGCGTAAGGTACATCACCATCGCACAATCTAAGTAATGTACTGTCGTATGCGGCGACTGTTCACTGAGTTAGAGCATGGATTTATGAGACCCAATACGACCTTCATCAACAACCGTTTCGAAATCAAGCCGGATGATGCCGACTCGTTTCTGGGTCAGGGCGGCATGGGCGCTGTCTATCGCGGGGTCGATGCAGTCACGCGCCAGGAAGTAGCCGTCAAAATGCTCAAGGCGGATCCAATCCGGCGCAATCCAGACCTGATTCGGCGTTTCGAGCGCGAAGGCGAAGCGCTGCGCCAGCTCAACCACCCCAATATTGTCAAGATGCTGGATGCCTGCGAGTGCGACGGGGCGCATTACCTCGTCATGGAATATGTCGGCGGCGGATCGCTGCGGGCAGTGCTGGAAAAAGAGAAGCAGCTCAGCGTACAGCGTGCTCTCTACATCGCCCTTGATCTGGCGGATGCCCTGACGCGGGCGCATCGCCTGGGGATTTTGCACCGCGACATCAAGCCGGATAACGTGCTGCTGGCAGAAGATGGCACCCCACGCCTGACCGACTTCGGCATGGCACGCCTGGGTAGCGAGCCGCACATCACGGAAGACGGGGCCATCGTGGGCACCATGGCCTACATCGCGCCGGAGGTCTTCCAGGGCAACGAACCGGACGAGCGCTCGGACATCTGGTCGTTCGGCATCATGCTCTACGAGATGCTCGTCGGGCAGCGTCCCTTCCCACAGATGGAGGCCGCCCCCCTCATCAACGCCATCCTGACTCATCCCGTGCCGCGCATCGAACAGGTACGCCCGGATTTACCGACTGCCCTGGTCGATCTGGTGCAGCGCATGCTGGAAAAGAACCGCGACGCCCGCATCCCCAGCGTGCGCATGGTCGGCGTGGAACTCGAAGTGGTCATTCGCGGTGCAACGACCAGTTTGCAGCGCGTCGTCTCGGCGGATGATTCCACCGGACGCTTTCAACTGCACACCACCGAATTCCCGCCAATCTCCGATGTGGAGCGCATTCGCATCCCCCACAACTTACCCAACCAACCCACCGCCTTCGTCGGACGCGAGCAAGAACTGGCGGACGTCAGCGAATTGTTCCGCTCTGGTGCCAGGCTGGTGACGCTGCTCGGCCCTGGCGGGATCGGCAAGACGCGCCTCGCCCTGCACCTCGCCGAGCGCAACCTGGAAACCTTCGGCGATGGCGTCTACTTCGTGCCGCTGGCCTCCATCGAAGACGCCAGCTTCATCGTCTCCACCATTGCCGAGCAAATCGGCCTGGAGTTCAGCAGCGCCGATACGCGCGACGACCTGCTCAACTACCTGCGCGAGAAGCGTATGCTGCTGATCCTGGATAATTTCGAGCATGTGACGGACGGCGCAGGGCTGGTCAGCGATTTGCTGAGCGCATCGCCCGAATTGTGCGTGGTGGCGACCTCACGCGAGCGGCTGCGGCTGCGCGGCGAACAAATCTACGAAGTCGGTGGCATGATGATCCCCAACGAATTGGGAGAGAATCCGGATTGGCTGGTACAGCTTCCCGCCGCCAAGCTCTTCACGCAGAGCGCCTTGCGCGTGATGCCGGATTTCGCCATTGATGACCAGGAAACCGCGCACAATGTCGCCGAAATCATCCGGTTGGTGCAGGGGCTGCCCCTGGGCATCGAACTGGCGGCGGCCTGGTTGGAGGCGCTGCCGCTGGAAGAGATCGTCTCCGAAGTGCGCGGCAGCCTGGATTTCCTGGAGACGGATTTGCGCGATGTACCCGAACGCCACCGCAGCATCCGCTCCCTCTTCGATTATTCCTGGAATCTGATGACTCCCGAAGAGCAGGCGAGCTTCCTCAAGCTCTCGGTCTTCCGGGATGGTTTCGCCCGCGAAGCCGCCCAAACAGTGGCGGGAGCCTCGCTGCGCACGCTGACGAATCTGGTCAACAAGTCGCTGCTGCGGCGCGACCCGCTGGGGCGCTTCTTCGTGCATGAAATGCTGCGCCAGTATGCCGAAGAGAAACTGCGCGACCAGCCGGAGGTGAAGATGGCAACGTACAGGGCACATGCCCAGTATTACGCGCAGTTCGCCGCGAAGCTGGCATCAGCCTTCAACACACAGCGTGAAATCAACGCTATTCGCGCGATGGACGCCGAGATTGAAAATGTCCGCCTGATGTGGCGCAACGTCGTGGAGCACGGGCATTACCCCCTGCTGGACGATGTGCAGGATACGATGATCTTCTATTATCTGGCGCACAGCCTGCTGCTGGAGGGGCACACAGCCTTCAAGAGCCTGGCGGATGCGCTGGAAGCTGCCGGGGATAGCGGAGACCGCTACTGGCGGGCGCGGGTGCGGCAGGCATGGCTGGCCACTCGCTTCGGCGCACATGACGAAGTGCTGCGGCTGAACTGGGGCGCGGTCGAATATTTCGAGGAGCGCGACCTGCTGGAACTGTCGTATGCACACAATGGCCTGAGCTACGCACACATGGCCTATGGCGACTACGATGAGGCCATCGCCTGCGCCCAGGCCGCGTTGAATGCCTGCAATAGCGCCTCGCAGCGCGACCCTGAAACGCGCAAACACGTCATGCCCTGGTATATGAGCATGGGCAACATGGGCTACGCGCACTTCCTGCGCGGGGATTTCAAGATCGCACGCGACATCTACGAGACTGTGCTGCAAGCGGTGGAGACGATGGAATACTCGCCCACCGGGATCGCGTATTCCAAGAATAACCTGGGCGAAATCCTGCGCGAGACGGGCGAGACCCGGCGGGCGCATCGCCTCTTCCAGGAAGCCTACGACCTCTTCGCCACCATGCAACAAAAGCGCGGCATGGCGTTCACGCTCAATAACCTGGGTGGGCTGCTCTTCATGGAAGGCAATTACCGGGAAGCCCTGGAAGCCTACCAGCGCAGCTACCAGCTACACCGCGAAATCGGCGACCGCATGGGCACGGCGCATTCGCTCAGCCTGCTGGGGAATGTCGCTGCCACAACGGGTGATACCGCAATGGCACGGGCGAACTACCGCGAGAGCCTCACGATCCGGCGCGAACTGGGTGATAAGCGCGGCATCGCGGATTCGCTGAGCGACCTGGCCCGCATTGACCTCAACAGCGGGAACTTCGCCGGTGCGGAGCAGATGTTCGCGGATTCACTGCAAATTGCGCGGGAGATCGGCGACCGCCGGGGGGAGGGCGCGTCGCTGGTGAGCTTCGCCCTGGCCTGCCTGATGCAGGGCAAGCGCGACAAGGCCGATACGATGATCCGTGAGGCGCTGAGCATCGGCGAAGACATCGGCAGCCTGACGATCCGCGTGCAGGGATACATCGGCCTGGGTGAACTGGCCTTCCTGGCAGGCGATATGGACGAGGCGCTGCATCACTATAAACGCGCCCTGACGGCCACCCGCGAAGATGACGGCCTCCCGCTGGCGATGCTGCTCTTCTTACTGGTGAGCATCGCTCGCGTCAAACGTGCCACCGGTGATGCAGACGGGGCGTTATCGCTGGTGCAGTTGGTCATGCGCTATCCGCGAACCGCCATCGCTATGGTTGAGGCGCGTGCGAAAGAACTGCTGGACGAACTGGAGCCGCCGCCCACGCCCATCGTCACACCAACCGTAATCGCCGAGCCTGCCAGCACGCAGGATTTGCAGGCCGTCGTTGAGACGCTGCTGCAAGAGGCATGATTCCCGGCGGCGTGCCGAATCCCGCCGCGCTCTGGCTCTGCCCGCTTTGCGAAGCTGCTGAGCTACCGGGAGGGCGGTGCAGCATTCAAAACATCGAGAGGAGCATAATGTCCGATCATCCGATTCAAGTCTACACCCGTCCGGGATGCCCGATGACGGGATCAGTCATCGGCGTGCTGGAGCAGGCCGAGGTCCCCTACTTGCGCATCGACATCTACCAGGACGAAGCCGCCCGCGAATACGTGCGGCGCGTCAATCGCGGCCATGAGAGCGTGCCCACCGTCCGCTTCCCGGATGGCAGCACCCTGACCGAACCGGGGCCGCTGGAATTGCGCAACAAGCTGCAAGAGATGGGGCACCGCGTCCCCTGGATCGCATTGTTGCGCAGCAACTGGCCGCTGGCGCTGACGGCAGGCGTGGTGATCTTCGCCTTGCTGCGCTTCTTCGAAATCCTCTGAGTGCGTTCCATCGTCCGGGATATAAACATTTCATTGTGAATGTCTTCATATCCATATGCATTGTCGTTGCGCGTCTCCTCCTGAATATACTCAAGGAGGAAACAAGCTTTCCTGAACGGTTTATAACTTCAAAAGGAGAACGCTCAATGCATCGATTCAGTTTTGTGTTCGTTGCCCTCTTGCTTGTGCTGATCCCGGCGCAGGCACAAGACCTCAGCGCGAATCTGCGCGTGGCGCACTTTTCGCCGGATGCCCCCGAAGTCGATATTTATGTAGACGGTGAAGTCGCGGTGGAAGCCCTGGCCTTCCCCGATGTGACACCCTTCCTGGAACTGGCAGCGGGCGAATACGAAGTCGCCGTTGCTCCGGCGGGCACGTCGCTGGATGACGCCGTGATTGGCCCGGCGACGATTGACCTGGACGAAGGCACGTTCACAACGGTAGCGGCAGTCGGCTCGCTGGCTGCAGAAACGTTGACTGTGACGGTGTTTGAGGAAGACCTGGCTGCCCCCTACGAAGCGAATTTCGCCCGCATCACCACCGTCCACGCCATCGAAGGCGCACCTGCGGTGGATCTGTACGGGAGCAATGCCCTGCTCGTGCAGGCGCTGCGCTTCCCCTCCGCCAATAATGACGGCGCTTTCACCCGCGACCTGCCCGCTGGCGAAATTGACCTGGAAGTCACCGTTGCGGAGAATCGCGACGCAGTGCTGACCCGCGCCAGCAACGTAGCGCTGGAAGCGGAAACCCCGTACTTGATCGCCGCTGTTGGCACGCCGGAGAACCCGCTGCTGCTGGTACGCAGCGAGGAAGAAGTGCTGGTGATGCCGCTCTTCCAGCCCGAAGACTTCGCCACAGAGGCCACGCCGGAACCGCGCACCGTCGCAGTGGAGCGCGCTGCCCAGGTGCGCGTAGCGCACTTCTCGCCGGATGCCCCGGCAGTCGATGTCTACGTCGATGGTGAAGTCGCGGTCGAAGCACTGGAATACCCGGTTGTGACGGACTTCCTGGAACTGGAACCGGGCACGTACAGCATTGCCGTCGCCCCGGCGGGCACGTCGCTGGATGACGCTGTGATTGGCCCCTTGAATGTGGCCTTCGAGGAGCAGAGCGTGCAGACTATCGCTGCCGTCGGCTCGGTGGATGCCGGGACGCTGACCGCGACGGTCATCGTGGAAGACGGCAACCCCATCTCGGAAGACAATGCCCGCGTGACCTTCATCCATGCGGTTGAAGATGCGCCGGGTGTCGATGTCTACGGCAGCAATGCCCTGCTCGTGCAGAGCCTGCGCTTCCCCTCTGCCAACAGCGACGGCGGCTTCACCCGCGAGATTCCGGCGGGCGAAATCAACTTCACGATCACCGTCGCCGAGAATCGCGATGCCGTTCTGGCCAGCGCGAATAACATCGACCTGGAAGACGGTGTGTTCTACATCGTCGCCGCCATCGGCACGGCAGAAGAGCCAGGGCTGCTGGTCGTGACGGGTGATGAAGTCATCTTCGACCCCTTCGACTAATCCCACAATCCCAACCCACATAGCACGAACCAGAGGGACGCTTCACGGAGCGTCCCTTTTTTGCGCCTCCCAGGGCGAATCCGCCTCAAACCGTGCATGGCGTGCAGAAGGGGAGAATAGCGGGCGAAACATTGCGAATTACCCGTTTTCGCCTTCCGTCTGCCCTCCACAGTAGGGGGACGCAAGGAGGGAGGACACTCCGCTGTAGGAGGTCGCAAGGGCGGGATACCAGCGGAAACATGGCTCGTTGGGTACTTCAATGATCAGACGTCAACTTGTCATGCCCAATCGCCACCCAACGCGCAACGCACGAACGCAACCGCATGATGTTCGATTCTATTCGCCTTCACACTGCTTCTGGGGTGGCATCTTGTGCTAGAATGTCCGCATGAATGCAGAGAATCCACCTCCAGAAGCAGAAGAAACGTACACCGACGGCAGTTTTCTCGTTGATGAATATGGGCGCTACCGACGCATCGGCGCGATTTTTGTGCTGGTTGCGCTGGCGCTGCTGATCGCGGCAACCGTCTTCGCCGCCCTGCTCCAGCCTGACCCCGTCGTCACGCCCACGCCGCAAGAGGTCGGCTGGTTGTATGCCGCATTCTGGCTTTGAATTTCCCCAGTTTCCCGCGCCCACACACGAGAGGAAAAACGATGTCCTTATATGACAGCACACGGCACGCCTGGGAGCGCATCTGGGATGATGCCTCGGTGGAAGTCGAGTTGCAGACGATGCAATATCGCCGTGCCCGCCGCACGATGGAAGCGTTTTTGCCCTACCTGCCGCAGGATGATGTCATTCTGGAAGCGGGCAGCGGCCTCAGCGCCGCCGTGATTACCCTGCGCGAACGGGGCTATCACGTCATCGGGCTGGATTATGCCGAAAATGCCCTGCACACATCGCGCCATCACACGCCGGATTTGGAACTATTGGCAGGCGATGTTCACGCGCTGCCCTTTCCGGATGATTCGCTGGGAGCCTATCTATCTTTCGGCGTGCTGGAACACTTCGAGCATGGGATGGGCGCTGCCCTGCGCGAAGCCTACCGCACCCTGAAACCCGCCGGAGTCGCGGTCATCACGATTCCGTATCCCAACCTCGTTTGGAAGCTGGCGCAGTGGCGGCGTCAGCAGCAGGGCAAAGAACGCATCGAAGACGACTTCTACGAGAGTACCTACACGCGCCAACAACTGATCGATGCGTGTACCGCCGTCGGGTTCGATGTTGTGCGGGCGCTACCAACCTCGCATTCCTTCACGCTGTGGGGCCTGGGCAACGTTTTCCAGGGCGAAGGCTATTACCGCACCAGCCTCATCGGCGAGGCTGCGGGGGATGCGCTGCGCGTCGTTGCGCCCTGGGCCTTTAACTTCATGACGCTCCTCATTGCCCGCAAGTAAATCGTGCTTTTGCTGCCCCATGCTACAATGCAAGCAGGCCAGGGAGGTGAATCATGCCCACTGACATTCGCCAGATTAGCATTACAGAATTTACCGCTTTCGTGCAGCAACCAGAGAATGCACCCAAGCGCTTTGAACTCATCAACGGGGAGATTGTCGAAGTGCCTCCCAATCCATTTACCTCGGTGATTGCGGGTTTGATTTTGTATGCGATCCAACATTGGCTGACCAGCAATGGGAAAAGTGGCTATGTAACGGGCAAAGGTGGCGGCTTCATCATTGAAGGCAACATTTTTGCGCCAGATGTCGCCTATGTACGAGAGCTTCCCACTAGCCAGGGTTATGAACCGATTCCCCCTGTGCTGGCAGTAGAAGTCATTTCTGAACCCCGTAACAACACCGAACAGACCGACCTTCGGCGCAAGCTAGCGATTTATTTGCAAGCAGGTGTTGTGGTCTGGGTAGTGGATTATGTCGCGCAGCAAGTTGAAATCCACCGCGCAGGACAATCTGTGGATGTGCTAGGGCTAGAAGATACGCTCTCCGGTGAGGGTTGGTTGCCGGGTTTGACGATCCCAGTGAAAGCGATTTTCCCCGAATGATGACCCCATTGGACAGGCCATGCAGATGACGCAGACGAAGGTGATTGTCACGGGTGGCGCGGGATTCATCGGCTCGCACATTGCCGCCCGTTTGATTCAGGATGGGCACGATGTCCACATCGTCGATAACTTCCTCACGGGCAGGCGCAGCAACATCGCCTATCTGGAGTCCCTGGGGGATTTCGTGCTGCACCAGACCAGCATACTGGATACGGATGCGCTGCGGACGATTTTCCAGGGCGCGGATGTGGTCTACCATCAGGCGGCGCTGCCCTCGGTACCGCTCAGCGTGAATGATCCGCAGCGCGTACACGAAATCTGCGCGACGGGGACGCTCAGCGTGCTGACTGCCGCGCGTGATGCGGGCGTGCGCCGCGTGGTCTACGCGGCCTCATCCGCGGCCTATGGCGACAACGAACACGGCGTGCAATCCGAAGACCTGCCGCCTGCGCCGCTCTCGCCTTATGGCGCTGCCAAGCTCAGCGGGGAGGTCTACTGCCGGGCTTTCCACGCGACGTACGGCCTGGAAACCGTCGCATTGCGCTATTTCAACGTCTTCGGCGCACGGCAAGACCCCAACTCGGACTATGCAGCGGTGATTCCCAAGTTCATCACTTGCATGGTGCAGGGCGAAGCGCCGACGATCTACGGCACTGGCGAACAGTCCAGGGATTTCATCTATATTGAAAATGTGGTGCGAGGCAACCTGCTGGCGGCGGCGGCTCCCAATGCCGCTGGCGAAGTCATCAATCTGGCGACGGGCACGGCGATCACCGTCAACCAGCTTGTGCAGACGCTGAACGACATCCTCGGCAGCGACCTTCAGCCAGAATATGCCCCGGTGCGTGAGAGTGACATCCTGCATTCCCGCGCCGACATTGAAAAAGCCGTCCGCCTGCTGGATTTCACGCCCCTGGTCAGCTTCGAAGAAGGGCTGGCGCGGACTGTGGCGTGGTATCGGGAGCAAATCGAATCGCCCTAGCATTCGATTTCTGCGGCAGCTTGCACTACAATCCCGCGCATCGCCAATAGATTTCTTGAAAGAGACTCACAATGGACTTCTTACGCACGCCGGATGAACGGTTCGCCAGTTTGCCGGGGTATGACTTCGCGCCGCACTACCTCGACTCCATCGAAGGAGCACGGGTGCATTACGTCGATGAGGGCAGCGGCGAAACCATCCTCTGCCTGCATGGGGAACCGTCGTGGGCGTTTCTGTATCGCCACATCATCAACGCCCTGCGCGACGAATGTCGTCTGGTCGCGCCGGATCTGCTGGGATTCGGGCGCAGCGACAAACCCGCCACCCTCGAAGACCACACCTTCGATTTTCACTATCAATGGCTGGTGCATTTTGTGGAAGCGCTGGATTTGCAGGACATCACGCTGGTCGTGCAGGATTGGGGTGGCTTGCTGGGCTTGCCCTATGCCGCGCATCATCCCGAACGCATCAAGCGGCTGGTGATTATGAATACCGGGCTGGGCACGGGCGACATCCCCCTGGGTGAAGGCTTCACGCGCTGGCAGGAATTTGCGCGGCGCGTGGGCACCAGCCTGGAGCCAGGGCAGCTCGTGGGGATGACTTCGCAGCAGAAGATCAGCGATGATGTGGCCGCCGCCTATGACGCCCCCTTCCCGGATGCCAGCTACCGCGCTGGAGTCGCCGCCATGCCGCTGATTGTGCCGAGCACCCCCGATATGCCTGGCGCAGCGCTGAGCCAGCAGGCACGCGAAATCTTCAAGACCTGGCAGAAGCCGACGCTGGTGATGTTCAGCGACAAAGACCCGGTGACGGCTGGCGGCGAACGCTTCTTCCGCAAGTGGATCCCTGGCGCACAGGGTCAGCCCGAAATCACCATCGAAGGCGCGGGACACTTCTTGCAGGAGGAAAAAGGCGCGGAAATCGCCGGGCACATCCGGGCTTTCATAGGGCGGACGTGACGCCGTTGCAATTCTATTACTAATACCTCCCATAAGCGTAAGCTGATTACTTAGAAAACGGGGACAGCATGAGTCCGTTCGCTTGTGAACGCCCTGCCTTTTTGGTAAGATACGGGTGGTTTTGTGTAAAATAGCACAATTGAAACAGGACGTTCGTCATAGGCAGGCTGCGGCGAACCACCTTCGGCGATTTTTTGCACCCGATTTCTCGAACTATCGAATGACCTTGTAGGTAGGAACATCCCCTTATGGATATGCATACAAGTCCGAACCAACAGCAGGCCGGATTGATCCCATTCATTGTGATCGGGGTCATCAGTCTGGCGTTCGGCGTGATCCTGGCGCTGCTTTTGCCCGCGCTGGGGGTCTTGCCGGAGCAGGCGTCCGTACAGGCACAGAACACGGATGCGCTTTTCACCATTTTCATTCTCATCGGCGGCGTGGTCTTCGCCCTCGTACAAATCCTGATTTATTACGCAGCGATTCGCTTTCGCGCGAAACCCACAGATACGACGGACGGTCCCTCCATTCATGGGAATACCATGCTGGAAATCGTCTGGACGGTGATCCCGTCCGTGATCGTGGTCGTGCTGGCGATCCTCAGCTTCGTCCAGTGGCGGGCCAACATCGAACCGTCTGAGACCCCCAATCTGGTTAACGGCGAATCGATCCAGGTCAATGCCTACGGGCAGCGCTACGCCTGGTCGTTCGAGTACCTGACCAACGATGTCGATTATAACGATGAGCAATTGGTCTTCAGCGACTCCGAATTGCACGTTTACGTAGGGCAGGACGTCGAATTGCAGATGGAAACGACGGATGTCATCCACTCCTTCTGGGTTCCGGCGATGCGCGTCAAGCAGGACTTGCTGCCGGGTCGCGTGACGGAAGTACGCTTCACCCCGGTTGATACGGGTGAATGGGAATACGCGGCGGCCTTCGCGCCCTTCACCATTTACGCGGAAGAGAGCGACTCGTCGGAAGTCGTTTACGAAGCCCCCGCCAGTGATGACGCCTTCATGCCGTCGGTCTCGCTGGGGCTGGTGGAACCCACCGCTGAGGCGTTGGATGCGGATGGCAATGGTTGGGTGGAGGTCGTTTCGCCGGAGGGTGCAACGGGTTTCATCGCCGCCGACAGCCTGGGCGGACGCCACAACGAATACCGCCTGATCTGCACCGAGTTGTGCGGTGGCGGACACGGGCAAATGTGGACGAACCTGATCGTTCACGAAAGTGAAGAAGCTTATCTCGCCAGCTTTTACGATCCGGTCGTGGTGGCGAATGCGACTCCCCCGGCGGATTTGATCGTCGCAGGGCGCAACGTGATCGACTCCTACGGCTGTGCGGGCTGCCACGTCCTGGACGCCTTCCCCTCCTGGCAGGGCGTGACGGGGCCGAACCAGACAGGCATCGGCAGCCGCGTTGGCGACCGTGCCGCTGAATTAGAAGATGTGGAGAATGGCGCGGAATATCTGGCGCAGTCCTTGCGTCATCCGGGAGAATATCTGGTGCCGGGCTACTCGAACCAGATGCGCGTCTACGACCCGGCAGCCATGCCGCAGGATGATCTGATCGCCATCGTCGCCTTCCTCTGCACGCAGACCGACTCTGGCGACCCGGAAGACAGCACCTGCGGGTTGGAAAACTGGTCGTTCGATGCCGAGGGGAACTTCGACGGCGATACGGGTGCCCTGGTCGCAGAACTGGAAGCGCTCTCGGACGAGTACGAATAAATCCCTCTACCGTCCCCCCTCTGCAATCGGGGGACGCAGGGAGGGGTTGCTGTAGAGAACATCCCAAAAGCACCAAGCGGAACAAAGAGAGGTATTGACCAATGGCTACGATTTCTGTCCCGTTAGGGCAGCAGCGCGAAAAACCGGAATTTGAATTTCCCGGCCTGCGTGACCTGCTCACCTGGTCGGTCGATCATAAGATCATCGGCCTGCAGTACATCATCACCTCGTTCATCTTCTTCGTGATCGGTGGGTCGCTGGCGCTCGGCATCCGCTGGGAACTGCTCACGCCGGAACTGGATTTCCTGGCGAGCGGACAGGCGTACAACAGCCTCTTCACCATTCATGGCACGGTGATGATCTTCCTGTTCATCATCCCGATGTTTGCGGGCTTCGGCAATTACATCCTGCCCCTGCAATTGGGCGCGAAGGATATGGCCTTCCCCTGGTTGAACGCCTTCGCCTTCTGGTTGATTCCCCCGGCGGGCATCATGCTGCTGGCGGGCTACCTCGTCGGGCAAGCGGAAGCGGGCTGGACGGCATACCCGCCGCTGAGCACCGTGCTGCAATACAGCGGGGATGGGCAGACGCTCTGGGCGATGAGCCTGCACTTGCTCGGCATCAGCTCGATCATGGGCGCAATCAACTTCATCGTGACGATTTTGAACATGCGTCCCCAGGGCATGAGCCTCTGGCAGATGCCGCTGCTGAGCTGGGCGATTCTGGCAACGAGCATCATTGTCGTGATGGCGACCCCCTTCCTGGCGGGTGCGCTGACCCTGATGCTGCTGGATCGCGTGGCAGGCACGACCTTCTTCGACGCGACGCAGGGCGGGGATGTGCTGCTGTGGCAGAATGTCTTCTGGTTCTACAGCCATCCGGCGGTGTACATCATGGTGCTGCCGGGCATGGGCATCCTCAGCGAAGTGCTGAGCATCCACAGCCGTAAGCCGATCTTCGGCTACCGCATGATTGCGATGTCCAGCATGGCGATCGCGCTGATCGGCTTCACGGTCTGGGCGCATCACATGTTCACGAGCTTGCAGCCGGAACTGCGCATCCCCTTCATGATCACGACCATGATCATCGCGGTGCCGACGGGCATCAAGATTTTCTCCTGGTTGGGCACGATCTGGGGCGGCAAGATTCGCTATACGGGCGCGATGCTCTTCAGCCTGGGCTTCCTCTCGATGTTCGTCATCGGCGGCATCAGCGGCGTGATGCTGGCAGCGGTGCCCTTCGATATTCACGTGCATGACACCTACTTCGTCGTCAGCCACTTCCACTTCGTGCTCTTCGGCGGCAGCGTCTTCGCCATCTACAGCGGCCTCTACCACTGGTATCCGAAAATCACGGGGCGCATGATGGACGAGGGCCTGGCGAAGTGGCACTTCGGCCTGACCTACTTCGGCTTCTTCTTCACCTTCTTCCCGATGCACATGCTCGGTATGCTGGGTATGCCGCGCCGCGTGGCGGTCTACAACCATACGCCGGAATTGCAGGCACTGAACGTCGTTGCGACCATCGCTTCGATTGTCCTGGGCATGAGCACGCTGATCTTCGTCTGGAACGCGATCTGGAGCTTCTACAACGGCAAGCTGGCGGGCGCGAACCCCTGGCGCGCGTTGACGCTGGAATGGGCGACCACCAGCCCGCCGCCACCCTACAACTTCGAAGAAGATCCGATTCCGTTCGAAGACCCCTACGGCTACGGTACGGAAGCTTCCAGGCAATACCTGGATGCCATCGACCGTCACTTCGGCCTGCCTGACCCGGATGTGCGTACCCCGAGCGGCGGCGCTATGCAGCCTTCACCCAGCCCGGCGGGCGACTGAGCCGACACATGAGCAATCAGAGGGCGATCCACTGCGGATCGTCCTTTTTGTTTGGGCATCACTCCCGCCACTGCGTGCAGGGAAACTTCGTGCCGCCCTTCGCCCGTGCTCCCCATGCAGCTTTTTCACCGTTTGAACCGCAAATAATCAAATCTACATTCGATTTTTTCCCCCCTTCTGCGGTACAATAAGCAGGTGATAAATGCCCGATTCACCTGCTAGAATCGGCTTTTGTTGACGTTGAATACTTGTCTTTCTTACATACAGGAGGTTTTACGTGCATATCGTAACCTTTACCCGCAGCACCCCCGACACCGCGGCGAAAGTCGAAGTCGGTGCCGATGGAACTGTCGGCTGGGGGAACGCGGCAACCGTCGTTAACCCCTGGGACGAATACTCCCTCGAAGAAACCATCCTCCAGGCCAAAGCCACCAACAGCGATTCGATGGTCGTCGCCATCGGCGGCGAGATGCACAACGATGCGCTCAAACACAGCATCGCGATGGGCATCAAGGACGCGGTGCGCGTGGACGCAGAAGGCTTGCAGGTATCCGATGGTGTGCAGTGGGCGACACTCGCTGCCGCCGCCGTGCAGAAGATCGGCGATGTGCAACTGGTCATCTTCGGCAAAGAGCATGTCGATGTCGATACCGATATGATGACCTACCAGACGGCACGCAAGCTCGGCTGGACGATGCTCAGCTACGTTTCCAAAATCCTGGAACTCGACCCGGACGCGGGCACGATCAAGGTGGAGAAGACGCTGGAAGAGGGCAAGCAAGTGCTGACGGCCAAGCTGCCAGTGGTGGTCAGCGTCCTCAAGGGCATCAACGAGCCGCGCTACCCGAACTTCATGGGCATCCGCAAGGCATCCAAGAAGCAGATCGATGTCTGGACTCCTGCCGAATTGGGCGTGGAACTGCCTGCCCCCGCCAGCGAACTGGTCGGCTACGAGAATCCGCCGCCGCGCGACGTGACGACAGAGGTCATTGACGGCGAAAGCGTACAGGAAAAAGTGTCCAAGCTGGTCGATAAGCTGATGGAGGAGAAGGTACTGTGAGCGTCTTTGTCTTTGTGGAAACCTTCGACGGCGCTGCCAACAGCGTCAGTTGGGAAGCGCTCGGCGCTGCGAGCAAGGTGGCGAGCGAACTGGGAACCGATGTCACCGCCCTGGTCTTCGGCAAGAACGCGGGCGAAATCGCCAAAGAAGCGGGCTATTACGGCGCGGACAAGGCGCTCGTCTGCGATGATGCGACGCTGGAGCCATTCCGCCTGGAACCCTTCGCCGCGCTGCTGACCAAACTGGTACAGGAACAGTCTCCGGAAGCCGTGATCGCGGTTGCCAGCAGCCGGGGACGCGAACTGCTGGCCGCCAGCGCCGCCGATACCAACAGCGGCATGGCCTCGTCCGCCATTGACCTGAGCGTGGACGGCGGCACGATTGAGGTCACGCGCACAGGCTACGCGGGCAAGGTCATCAACAAGATGCGCCTGAGCGAAGGCACGAAATTCGTCACCCTGCGCGGACGCGCTTTCGCCCCCAATGAACGCGACGAGAGCCGCAGCGTCGAAGTCACGACGGTTGACCCCGCCTTGAGCGAGGACGAGATCAGCGTCAAAGTCGAGGATTTCGCCAGCGAAGTGGGCAAGGTGAACCTGAACGACGCCGCGATCATCGTCAGTGGCGGGCGCGGCATGGCGAATAACCCCAAGGACCTCTCCGGCGATGAAGCGGAAGACGTGCTCAAGGCCAAAGATGGCTTCGCTACCATCATTCAGCCGCTGGCGGATACGCTGGGTGCGGCGGTTGGCGCGAGCCGTGCTGCCGTCGATGCGGGCTATATCCCCTACGAGCATCAGGTCGGGCAGACGGGCAAGGTCGTCAACCCCGATCTGTACATTGCGGCAGGCATCAGCGGCGCGATCCAGCACCAGGCCGGGATGCGCAACAGCAAGCTGATCGTCGCCATCAACAAGGACGGCGAAGCGCCGATTTTCAAGCTGGCGCGATACGGCATCGTGGGTGACCTGTACGAAGTGCTGCCTGCGCTCAACGAGGAATTGAAGAAGCGGCTGGGGAAATAATCGCTTCGCGGGAGGGGCCTACCATAGGCCCTCCCCGCTGTGTCCTCACCTACCAACACGATCTCACAAATGCCCGGAACCTGCTGAGGAGGTTCTGCATCGACACACCGATATTGGAGCCAGTGGCGAACTGCGGGATCATGGCAGGGCAATGCGCACCACGCGATCCAGCCCTGCATAATCCTGCATGACCTGCACGCTGGATGGCTGCAAGGTTTTCCGCGCGAAATCCGCGACAGCCCGCCCTTGCTCCGCGCCAATTTCCAGCAGAATCAGCGCCCCCGCCTCACAGACCTGCGGAACCTGCCCCAGCAACTCGCGAATGAAATCCAGCCCATCCGCGCCACCATCCAACGCCGAGAGGGGTTCATGCTGGCTGACCTCCAGGGTAGGCAGTTCGTCGCTGCGGATGTAGGGCAGGTTCGCCAACAGCAAATCGACGCGCATCCCAACCTCAATCAAGGGCTGCGCCAGATGCCCCTGGTGAAAAGTCATGGTCACGCCATTCGCCCGTGCGTTGCGCTGTGCCAACGTCAGCGCCGCCTCGCTGACATCCACCGCATGCATGGCACAACCCGGCAGGTGTTTGGCCACCGTGACCGCAATCGCCCCACTGCCCGTGCCAATATCCGCTGCGACCCGCGAGTCGCGCTGATGCCCCCATTGCAGCGCCGCTTCAACGAGGTGTTCGGTCTCCGGGCGTGGGATCAGCACATCCGGCGAAACGGCAAATTCCAGGCCGTAGAATTCCGCTGTTCCCCGGATGTAGGCGATGGGTTCGCCCGCTTCCCGGCGCGCCAGCATGCGGGCGAAGGCGTGCAATTCTGCGGGTGCCAGTTCGCGCTCGTCGAAGGCCACGAGATAGGATTTTTCGACTTTCAACACCTCGCAGAGCAGAACCTGAGCATCCAGGCGCGGCGTGCTGGAACGCGCCAATTGTGCATAGGCGGACTTCAGAGCGTCGCGGATGGTGGTCATGGGAGGTTCGCCTCGATGAAGCGCGCAATCTTCGCCAGTGCCTGATTCGCCTCGGGCAGCCAGGGCACGAAGGGATGCCAGACGTGCGGCACATTCGCCCAGGTCTGCAAGGTGACCTGCACACCTGCCTGTCGAGCGTTCTCCGCGATGCGCTGATTCTCGCCGAAGAACAGTTCTTCCTCGCCAACTTGCAGCAGCAGCGGGGGGAAGCCCCCCAGGCCAGCATACACGGGCGAAATCAGCGGATTGTGCGCTTCATAGTCACCGATGTACATGTCAGCGAACCACGCCAGCTCTGGCTGATAGAGCGACCAATCGCGTTCGGCGTTCGTGCGATAGGTCTCGCTAGCGAAACTCAGGTCAAACCAGCCAGAGAGCAGCGCCGCTGCTGCTGGCATTTCCTCGCTGCTATCGCGCAGTTGGAGCAGCAAGGCCAGGGCCAACCCCGCCCCGGCAGAGTCACCCACCAGCGCGATGTTTTCTGGCGAATGCCCCGCATGTCGCAAGCCCCTGTAGACGGCCTGCGCATCTTCCAACGCTGCCGGAAAGGGATGCTCCGGTGCGAGGCGGTAATCCGCTGTGAAGACCCGTGCGCGACAGCGCTGCGCCACCATTCCCGCCAGCGGACGGTATGACTCCGGGGAACCCATGCAGTAACCGCCACCGTGCCAATAGAGCAGGGTGCGATCTTTCGCCTTTTCCGGCGTCGCCCACAATCCGCGCACACCCCCAATCGTCGCCTCGGTAAAGGTCACACGGCGCGGTGGAGTCGTGCGCCTGGATTTGCGCCGGTTCACTTCGCGCCGCTGCTCAATGCGGGTCGGTGCGGCGCGTTTCCGACGCGAGAGCAAGAATCGGATCAGGTAGCTTTGCAGGCTGGGCATAGAGTCTCCGTATCGTCGGCAAATCGCCCCCATTATACAGGGCAGCAGACAGCCGCGAAGGACTCACACTGCCAATTGCCACATGCAAGCCGCTCCCGTATACTACTTGTTCGCTATCATTCAGGCATTTTGTAGAGGAAGCGACCCCCATGACAAAGCGCCCATCCGTTTATCCGTTCACAGCCATCGTGGGACAAGACTTGATGCGCCTCGCGCTGGTGCTCAACGCGATTGATATGCGCATCGGCGGTGTGCTGATTCGCGGCGAACGCGGTACCGGTAAATCGACGGCGGCTCGTGCATTGGCTGCCCTGCTGCCGGAAATTCACGTTGTCGCGGATTCGCCCTTCAACGACGATCCCTATCGCCCGGATACGTGGTCGGATATGACGCGGGAGCGCTACGAAGGCCGCAATGCCAGCGAAATCCCCTCGACGACTTCCCGTACCAGCTTCGTTGACCTGCCCGTGAGCGCGACGGAAGATCGCGTGGTGGGCACGCTGGACATCGAAGCGGCGATCCAGAAAGGCGAACGGCACTTCGAACCGGGCGTGTTGGCAAGCGCCAATCGCGGCATCCTCTATGTGGATGAAGTCAACCTGCTCGACGATCACATCGTGGACTTGCTGCTGGACAGCGCCGCAATGGGTGTCAACATCGTGGAGCGTGAAGGCATCAGTTTCAGTCATCCGGCACGTTTCATCCTGGTGGGCACGATGAACCCCGAAGAAGGCGATTTGCGCCCGCAGTTGCTGGATCGCTTCGCCCTCTCCGTCGAAGTCGAAGGAATCCGCAGCGCCGCCGAGCGCGTGGAGATTTTGCAGCGACACATCGCCTTTGAAGATGATCCGGAAGCGTTCAAGGCCGAATGGGGGCCTGTAGAACAGAGCCTCACGGAGCGCATTGCCGCCGCCCGCAAGATCGTTGATGAAGTCGTCTACACACAGAGCGACCTGCGCCTGATCGCCGGGATCATGTCGGATTTGCAGATTGACGGGCACCGCGCCGACCTGGTGGTGCTGAAGGCCGCACGCGCTCATGCCGCCTACGAAGGCCGCACCTCCATCAATGACCAGGATATTGCACTGGCGATCAAACTGGCCATCCCACATCGCCTCAAACGCGGCCCCTTCACCGATGCCAACGCTGAACTGGAAAACCTCGAAGATCGCATTGCCGACCAGCGTGCCGAGATGGACGAAGACGGCGACGCCCAGGAGACCAGCGAAGACGGGGAAGCCAACTCGCAGCAGGCGGACGCCAACGCTAAAAAAAAAGTGAGGAAGTGAACCCGGACGACGCCCAGACGCAGGCACCGGATACGAATCACCCTCAATCCCCTTCTCGCCAGGATGTCTTCCCCAGCGGAGACGCTTCCTGGTGGGAAGGCGGGCAGAAATTCGAAGCCGCCCCCGAATTTGAGACGCGCAAGCTGAATACGCAACTGGATAAGATGTCGCGCAGGCAATCCGGACGGCGTTCTACGACGATCACGGAACGCAAACGCGGACGCTATGTGCGTGCCGTGCCGGCTGGCAACAAGACCAGCGACATCGCCTTCGATGCGACGCTGCGCGCCGCTGCCGTGCACCAGAAAGCCCGCGTGAAGCAAAAAGAAGAGACGGGTATGGCTTATGCCCTGCGCAAAGGCGACCTCCAGCGCAAGATTCGCGTGAAAAAAGCCTCGAACCTGATCCTCTTCTCGGTGGATGCCTCCTGGAGTATGGCGGTCAGCGAACGGATGCAGGCTACCAAGGGGGCGATCATGTCCTTGCTGACCGACGCCTACCAGCGCCGGGATCGCGTGGGGCTGGTGGTCTTCCAGAAGGATCGGGCGTCGCTGGTGCTGCCGCCGACCAACAGCGTCACCCTGGCGAAGGAAGCCCTGGCGGATATTCCCGTCGGCGGCAAGACTCCGCTGAGCGCTGGCCTGCTGCTGAGCTACGAGACGATCCGCCGCGAACAGCTACAGAATCCCGACATCATGCCCATCATGATCTTGCTGACCGACGGCGCAGGCAACGTCAGCATGAGCAGCAGTTCGCCCCAGGACGAAGCGCACCAGGTCGCGCACCTCATCAAAGAGGCGGATATTCGCACGGTGACGATCAACATGGAGCACATCGCCTTCGACCAGGGTTTGGCGCAGCGCCTCGCCGATAAGCTCGGCGGCCCCTGCTACACCCTCGCCCAGATCCGCGCCGACAACCTGCTGGAAACCGTCCGCAGCGAGATTGAGAAGGGGTGAGTACAGAAGCGGGCGCAACGGTTTACGGACTGGCAGCCTCTGTTATCAGTAGAAGGTCGTCATGACACTGCCCAATTTGCAAGACATCAAAGGAATTGGCAAGAAACGCCACGAACTTATGCTTTCCAAGATGACAGAGAAAAATTTATCTCTGGCAGATGTCTATGCTATGTCACCTGAAACCCTCAAAAGTATGTTTAGCTTGAGGAAGCGACGCATAGCAACGAAGGAAACACATACTTGATCCAGTGCGGCGCGAAACGGCTCTTCAAAAGCAAAGAAACCAACCGCGCCAATATCGAACCCCTCAAGCAGCTTGTTCAAGAGCGCTTCACGAACGAAGCTGAGGTACCGGAATCCACCAAGCAGCTTTCGATGTTTGAGTGACAGGAATACCAGAAACGATTAGACATCTTGTTCTCCAGCAGGTTCGTTACCGACCTGCTCATAGACATCCGCCAGGGGAAGTATACAGCCAATAGACGCCAACTCAATTTGCTCATCTAATCCCTTGACCGATGTATACAACCACTTTTCGCTTTCGGTGCGGGAAAAGACCTCGACTTTTGGCTCATCCACTGAAATCAACACGTATTCTTGAACGCTTTCCAACGCGCGATACTCATCTAATTTCGCGTTGCGATCTTCCAGCGCGGTAGATGGGGAGAGCACTTCTACAATCAGTGTGGGGTTTGTGATCGTATCCGTGCGATTCTCGACAAATTGTGGATCATCACAAATGACCATGACATCCGGGTAACGATAAGAGACCTTTTTGGATGCCACTTTGAGTCGCAAATCTGGAGAACTCACCCGGCAGCCTTTTCCTCGAAGTTGTGCATAGAGGGCGGAACTTGCACTCTGGGTGATCATGACATGATCCCACTCTGCACTCGCCATTGCGTACACATTGCCATTCACAAACTCATGCTTCACCTCGCTCTTTTCCTCAAATGCGAGGTATTCGGCTTCGCTCATTCGTAGGGGTTTTTGTTCGTCGGGTTGTGCCATTGCCATGATAGGGTTCTCTTCAGTATCCTCTGTGAACACTCGTCAGTATACCAGTTCAAACTGAGGATAGGCTTATTGTGAAAACCATCGATCCCGCAGAACT
Organism: uncultured Anaerolineaceae bacterium; assembly: GCA_964549915.1. Lineage (GTDB taxonomy): Bacteria > Chloroflexota > Anaerolineae > Aggregatilineales > Phototrophicaceae > JAUZRW01. Next base: position 116,109 of record CAZJWX010000007.1, read on the forward strand.
TGACCCGAAGCAAGTCTATAAGCTGATGACCGGAAGCATCGTGCCGCGCCCGATTGCCTGGGTCAGCAGTGTAGATGCGAACGGCGTGCACAACCTGGCTCCCTTCAGCTACTTCACCGCCGTGACGGATACGCCGCCGACGGTCTTGTTCTGCGTGGGTCGGCGCTCCACCGATGGACAGCGCAAGGACACTTATCACAATGTCGTGGCGACGGGCGAATTTGTCGTCAATTTCGTCAGCGAAGCCGTGGCGGAAGCCATGGTCAAAACGTCCGTGGAGGCGGCGGCAGCGGTGAATGAATTTGAACGCGCCGGAGTCACTCCCCTTGCGTCCGAAGTCGTCAGCGTGCCGCGCGTTGCGGAAAGCCCCATCCAATACGAGTGCACGCTGACTCAGGTGGTGGCAGTCGGCGAAGGGCATATCGTCATCGGCGAAGTGCTGCGAATGCACTTCGATGAGCAGGTGTTCCGCGAGGGCAACTACATCGACGCCGAAGTGCTGCGTCCGGTGGGGCGCATGGCGGGCAGCCAGTATGCCTTCATTCGCGAATTCTACGAGATGCAACGCCCACCTTCGGAAGTTGCACCGGAGGAGTGATCTTCGCTCCTCTTGAAAAATTGAATGGCTGATGCCTATGAACCTGAAACCGTGAAACTCACGATACAACTCGGTCAATCGTCGGCAATATCCTGGATAACATCAGCTAGGGCAGTGGCTGCGAGTTGATGTGAGACCACGCTGGGATGCGTGTTGAAGTTATTGACGATCCGTTCTTGCAGGGAGATTTGTCGCAAGTCGTCGCGCATGCGGACAACGGGAATACCCTGTTCTTCGAAGAATGTTGCCACACGCTCATTGGCACTCAAGCTGGCATCTACATCGTACATGTAGGGCCATAAGAGCAAAACTATCTGTATGTCCCGTTCTCCCGCCCAATCCACTATCTGCTGCAAACGTTCCTGATGAGCACGCCAGGAGTCTTCCTCTGCATATAGGCTCAGCAACAAATCTTCCTGATCGGACGCCAGACGAGGATAGACATACACCTGCCAATATGCAAAGCTTGGCAAGTAATAGCTGCTGGTAAGCCATCGCATGAGGCCAGACCGTCTCAGTACTTTTAACTCCGGCGGAGTTACTTCGATCACGTGATCAATATCGTTCACATAGTGGGATAAGACCAGAATATCCGGTTCTACAGGATAAACCTGTAAATGTTGGATATTTGGGCTACGTCCGGGTTGCCCGGTTAGATTGACGACATAAGGATCGCCAAGTATGTCCTGCAGACGATAAGCGAAAACATCATTTACGTCTCGGATGCCATGACCCACCGAAAACGAATCGCCGAGCACGAGAATATCATGCATCTCATCGGAGGATGGTTGTGGCTCATACCCGCGTTCTCCCAATGAATTGATTGGCTCCCAGTAACGGATTACCCAACCAATGTGCTGCGCGGTTGTCCCAAAACGGAAGGAAATGACAGTGGTAAAGCGAAAGACCAATTCCAGGACGAAAAAACAAAGCAGGATTGTCGTGAACATCAGCATCACATTGGTCAAGCGGTGTTTAGCGAGCTTTTCACCGATCTGCTGCAATTCAACCCTACTGCTGCCGAGCAACCAGAAGACAGAAAGAAAAAAACCATAGGCTAGTACTCAGTCACAGTGGATATGAAGGATAAAGCAAGGTAGAGTCTGGTG